>JAXMGO010000014.1:0-113589 GCA_046347255.1 Steroidobacteraceae bacterium | reverse complement strand
GGTCAGCTCGATGGCGAGTTCGATGTCTTCGCTGTAGTTGCCCGGCGCGAAGGTGACGTTGCCTTCACCCATGGCGTTGCGCGAGTTCTGGCGCGGTTGCTGCGTGGTCGTGAGGTTGCGGAAGCCGAGTACGCGGAACGCGCCGTAGCCCAGGTACTTCGCTTCGACCGCGGCGCGCAGCGTGGCGGCATCGGCCACCGCCTGCAGCGCCTTGTACACGCTGGTGCCGGGCTTGTTGATCTCTTCCATGCTGCCGGAGACGCGCTTGCGCGTCGTGATGCGCAGCGACGTGTCGCTGACCGGCACCATCTGGCTCGGATAGCTGTTGCCGATCGAGCCGCCCTTTTTCGGCTTGCCGTAGGTGGCCGGCGGCGGCGTGGGCGCGGCAGGGGCGGTGGCAGGCGTGGCGGCGGCTGCATCCGGCGCGGCCGGAGCTTCCTGCGCGTGCGCGGCGCCGATCGTCAGCAGGGTGGTGAGGACGAGGAGAGTGGAACGCGACATGAGGCCTCCTGGAACATCCACGCGGGTCCGGAGCCATTCTCGCGCGACGACTCCGGCGCCACTGCCAAGATTTGTCGATGGAGCGGCCCCGCGGGAACGCGACGAATTCAGCGTCTGCCCGGCTCCACCAGCGAGCGCCGCCACGGCCCCCAGCGGAACCAGCCCACGGCGAGCGCGCTGGCGAGGCCGTTGGCCACAGGATAGCTCCACCACACGCCGAGCACGCCGAGCGGCGTATGCCGCGCCAGCAGCCAGGCAGAGGGCAGCTGGAACACCCACTGCATCACGAGCGAGATGCCCATCGACTGGCGCGTGCTGCCGGCGCCGCGGAACACGCCGCACAGCACCTGCGGGACGGCGATCAGCCCGAGGAAGGGCGCGTAGATGCGCACGAAGTGGCTGGCCTCCTCGATCAGCACCGGCTCGGTCGGCGTCATCGCGCGCATGACCAGCGGTGCGAGCGGCACCAGCAGCAGGCCGATGAGCGTCAGCACCGCGAACGACGCCCAGGCGCAGACGCGGCCGGCCGCCGCGGCGCGCTCCATGCGACCGGCGCCGATGTTCTGGCCGACGACGGTGGCCGTCGCGACCGAGAGGCCCAGCATCGGCATGAAGAAGACCAGCAGCAGGCGCGTGCCCATGCCGTAGCTGGCGAGCGCCGCGGCGCCGAACTGCGCGGCGAGCGACATCAGCAGCACCGAGCCGAAGGTGCGCGTGCCCTGCTCGATGGAGGCCGGCAGGCCGATGCCGAGCGCGCGGCGCATGTGCGCGAGGTCGGGGCGGAAGTGCGCCGCGCGCAGGTGCAGCGCCGAGCCGCCGCCGAGCAGGCGGGCGAAGGCGAGCGCGAGCGCGGCCAGTTGCGCCACGACCGTGGCGACCGCGGCGCCGGCCACGCCCCAGCCCGGCCACGATCCCGCTCCGAAGATCAGCAGCGGATCGAGCGCGGCGTTCAGCAGTACGCTGCCGAGCATCACGCGGAACGCGAAGCGCACCTCGCCGACGGCCTGCAGCATTCCCTGGATGGCCATGAACAGGAACTGCAGCGTCATGCCGAGGTAGGCGATGCGCAGGTACGCGCGCGTCAGTTCGCCGATCGGCGCGTCCACGCCGATCAGGCGCAGCACCGCCGGTGCGCTCGCGAGGCCGACGACGGTGAAGGTGGCCGCGACGCCCGCGACCATGAGCAGCGTCTGTGCCGCAACGTGGTCGACGGCCTCGTGGCGGCCCGCGCCGGTGTACTGCGCGATGAGCACCGAGCCCGCGGTCGCCAGCCCGCTGCCGAGCGCGACCAGCACGCCGAACAGTGGCGCGCTGGCCGCGATCGCCGCGACCGCCGTGCCGCCGAGGCGCCCGACCCACAGCGCATTGACCAGCAGGTAGGTGACGTTGAGGAGGTTGGACAGGATGATCGGCAGCGCGACGCGCGCGATCACGCCGAGGAGCGGTCCCTCGGTCATCGATACGGTGGTGGGGATGCGCGCCATCAGGCGCCCGGGTCCAGCTCAGAACTCCCAGCTGAGCGAGGCGACATCCGCCTTGCGGAACGGACGTACCGCGGCGAAATCGCGCGCCTGGATCTTCTTCACCCAGTCGGGGTCGGCGATCAGGCTGCGGCCCACCGCGACCAGGTCGAACTCGCCGTTCGCGAAGCGCCGCGCGAGTTCCTCGAGCGAGAAGGCGAGGCGCAACTCGGCCTCGTCCTGCGCGTGGAAGCTCTCCATGACGTCGCGGTCGAGCCCGACGCTGCCGACGGTGATCGTCGGCAGGCCGCCGAGCCGGCGCGTCCAGCCGGCGAAGCTCAAGTCGCTCCCGTCCCACTCCGGTGTCCAGAAGCGGCGCGTCGAGGCGTGGAACACGTCGACGCCGGCGGCGCGCAGCCGGGCGAGCAGCTGCGCGAGTTCCTCGGGCGTCTGCGCGATGCGCGCCTGGTAGTCGTTCTCCTTCCACTGCGAGAAGCGGAAGCTGATCAGGAACCTTGGCCCGCACGCGTCGCGGATCGCGGCGACGATCTCGGCCGGGAGGCGTGCGCGCGCGCGCAGGTCGGGGCCGCCGTAGCCGTCGTCGCGCTGGTTGGTGGCGGCCCAGAGAAACTGGTCGAGCCCGTAGCCGTGCGCGGCATGCACCTCGACGCCGTCGGCGCCGGCCTGCTGCGCGAGCCGCGCGCTGCGCACGAACGCGTCGCGGATCGCGGCGAGGTCATCGGCCGTCGCGGCGCGTCCGCCGGCGCGGCCCGGATGGGCCAGCCCTGAGGGGCTGATCGTGCCGCCGTCGGCATTGTTGCGCAGGCCGCCCTCGTGCCACAGCTGCAGCAGCATCCGGCCGCCGGCGGCGTGCACGGCCTCGACGCAGCGCGCCCAGGCGGCAACAGTCGCGGGATTGAGGCGCGCGGCGCTGGGCTGCACGGTGGCCGAGGGGTGGTCGACCGCGGTGGCCTCGGAGATGATCAGGGCGACGCCGCCCTCGGCGCGGCGCGCGTAGTAGCTCGCGAGCTCGGGGAGCGGTTCGCCGTCGCGGCAGAAGCCGCGCTGCATGCCGGGCATGACGAAGCGGTTGGGGAGCGTGAGGCTCCCGAGCGCCAGCGGCGAGAACAGCCCGGCGGTGCCGGTGCTCATTCCTGCGTGCTCCCCCCCGCCGTGGCCGGCGCGTGTCAGCCTTCGAAGAACCCCATCTTCACGCCGGCGAGCTGGATCACGTCGTTGTCCACGAGCTTGCGCGCCTGCGCGCCGATCGGCACGCCGTTGACCAGCGGGTAGCTCTCGGCCGGCTCGCTGTCGACGTGCACGATGAAGAAGCCCTCGGAGCGGCGCGTGATCGCCGCGACCTGCACGCCCGGGCGGCCGAGCGTGGTCAGCGTCTTGGTGAGCTCGAGCTCGCGGCCGGCGAAGGCGCCGGAGAGCACCTGCAGCCGGGCCTTCTTCAGCGCGCTGGCGCCGTTGCCGAGCGTGCGGCGCGAGGCGGTCTCGCCGGTGGCGGCCTGCAGCTTCTCCACCGGGCGGGCGGAGGGCTGGATCACCATGGTCTTCTCGAACTCGTCCTGCTGGGCCTCGTCGTCCTCGACGAAGCGCAGCTGGTGGTGGCCGACCGTGATCACGTCGCCGTGCTGCAGCGCGTGCTTCTTGATCAGCTTGCCGTTGACGTAGGTGCCGTTGGTGCTGTTCAGGTCCTCGAGGAACGAGTCGTTGAGGATGTTGATGATGAGCGAGTGGTGCCCGCTGACCGCCGGGTTGTCGATCCGGATGTCATTGTCAGGGAGGCGCCCGATCGTATAGCGCTCCTTGTTCATGTTGTACTCGGCCATCACCTGGCCATCGAGACTCAGAATCAGACGTGCCATACGTGCTCCCGCCCTAGCGTTCAGCTAAACCAGCCCAACATCTTGTCCACGATTCCCCGGCGCGCCGGATACGAATCCAGGACCTGTGCCAACACCACGGAGATGTTGTCCTTGCCGCCGTTATCGTTCCCCAACTGGATCAACTGCTTGGCAACCGTTTCAAGATTAGCACCAAAGGTATTGATCGTTAAGCCAATGTCGTCGTCTTCGACCATGTCCGACAGGCCGTCCGAGCACAGGACATAAACGTCGCCGCGCTGGGCCGGATGCTCCTGGACCTCGACCTCGACCGTGGCCTCCACGCCCAGGGCCCGGGTGACGTAGTTCTTGTTGGCCGCCCGCTGCGCCTCCTCCGGGGAGTAGAAGCCGCGGTCGACCAGCTCCTGCAGGAGCGAGTGGTCGAGCGTCACCTGGTCGAGCTGGCTGCCGCGCAGCCGGTAGAGGCGCGAATCGCCCACGTGGGCCACGGCGATGCGGTTGTCGAAGAACAGGGCCGCGACGATGGTCGTGCCCATGCCCTCGCACTGCGGCTGGGTGCGCGCCGTCTGGAAGATGATCTTGTTGGCGCGGGCGATGGCGTCGCGCAGGATGATGGCCGGGCGCGACAGGCCGGTGGCGGCGTCCGGACGCATCAGGTCCTCGCGCTCCAGCGCCTCGCGCACCAGGTGGGTGATGGTCTTGACGGCGATGCCGCTCGCGACCTCGCCGGCGTTGTAGCCGCCCATGCCGTCGGCCAGCACCATCAACCCGGTTTCGGCGTCGAAGGCGATGGTGTCCTCGTTGTGCTCGCGCACCTTGCCGGTATCGGTCAGGCCGACGCAACGCAGCTTCCCCTTGAGGCTCATCTCAAGAGGCTCCCTGCCGCCCGGCCCGCGAGAGGGCGCCACCCTCCCCGGAAAGTGTGAATTCCGTCACCATCGCATCCATCGAACCCGCGCCATCGGGGCATTATGCCGGCCTGCCGTAACCTAGCATCGCCACCCACCCCTTGTGCGACGCTGCTTCACGCTTGCGCAAGGACGGGGCGAGCCAGTTCACAGGGACGCGGCAATCCTACCCCATGTTTCCGTGGCCGCGCGACCGGCCGGCTGGCATCCTAGCGGGCCTCCTTCCGGCCCTCCGCGAGCAGGCATTCCCAGTGGCGCGCAACGCATCCGTCTATGTCTGCGAGAGCTGCGGCGGCGAGGCGCTGAAGTGGCAGGGCCAGTGCCCGCATTGCAGCGCCTGGAACTCGCTCAAGGCCTTCAACGCGGGCCGGGCCGCGGCGCCGGCGGTGGCGGCTGCGGGCGCGGTGGTCGCGGCGCTGACCGCCGAAACGGCGGCTTGCGAGCGCGTGCCGCTGGGGCTCGGCGAGCTCGATCACGTCTTCGGCGGCGGGCTCGCCCAGGGCTCGGTGACGCTGCTCGGCGGCGAGCCGGGCATCGGCAAGTCCACGCTCCTGCTGCAGGTCGCCGCCGGCCTCGCGCGCGACCGCGCCATCGTCTACGCGAGCGGCGAGGAGGCCGTGGCGCAGGCCGCGCTGCGCGCGCGCCGCCTCGGGCTCGCCACCGCGCAGCTCGTCCTGGTGAGCGACAACAGCCTCGACGGGATCCTCGCGCTCGCGGCCGAGCGGCAGGCGACGCTGCTGATCGTGGACTCGATCCAGACGATGCAGCTCGCCGCGGTCGAGACCAGCCCGGGCTCGGCGCAGCAGCTGCGCGAGTGCACGGCGGCGCTGGTGCGCTTCGCCAAGACCACCGGCACCTCGGTGATCATCGTCGGCCACGTCACCAAGGACGGCAGCATCGCGGGCCCGAAGCTCCTCGAGCACCTGGTCGACACGGTGCTGTACTTCGAGAGCGACGCCGGCAGCCGCTACCGCATGCTGCGCGCGACCAAGAACCGCTTCGGCCCGGTGAACGAGGTGGGCTTCTTCGCGATGACGGATACGGGCCTGAAGGAGGTGCGCAACCCCTCGGCCATCTTCCTCGCGCGGCGCCCCGAGCCGGTGCCGGGCAGCATCGTCATGGCGGCGCGCGAGGGCGGGCGGACGCTGCTGGTGGAGGTGCAGGCGCTGGTCGATGCGACGCGCTTCGCCGCGCCGCGCCGCGTGGCGCAGGGCCTGGACGGCAACCGCCTGGCGATGCTGCTCGCGATCCTCTCGCGCCACGCCGGCATCGCGCTCGCCGAGTACGACGTGTTCGCGAACCTGGTGGGCGGGCTCGAGATCCGCGAGACCGCCACCGACCTGCCACTGGCGCTGGCGCTGGTGTCGAGCCTCAAGGGGCAGGCGCTGCCCGAAGGGCTCGCCGCCTTCGGCGAACTCGGCCTCACGGGCGAGGTGCGCCCGGTGGCGGGCGGCGAGGAGCGGCTGCGCGACCTGCGCAAGCAGGGCTACACGCGCGTGATCCTGCCGAAGCAGAACGCCCCGAAGACCGCGCCGGAGGGGCTCACGCTCCACCCGGTCACGCAGGTGGCGGCGGCGCTGCAGGCCGCGCTCGGACGGGAGCGCTGAATCGCCGAAATCGCATCCGAAATGCCGGTTCGGCTTCGGTGCCGACCGGTGCTAGTTCGTTGCGCGTGGCCCGGGCTCCCGGGCCCGGAGGCAGGTCGCGATGGCCACCGTGGATTTCGAAGCCGTGGAGAAACAGGCGCTCGGACTGGGCAAGGACGATCGAGCGCGGCTGGCCCACGAACTGCTGGACAGCATCGGCGATCTGAAGGTTGCCGAGGTCGAACCCCTTGGCTGGATGAAGCCGAGCGCCGGGCGGCGGGCATCGATCGTGGCGATGCCGAACTGGTGGATGCCGATGTCGTGGCGCGGAAGGCGCGGGCCCTGGTGCGTTGAGATATCGGTTCCACCGGGAGGGCGAGCGCGAGCATCTCGGGCACGTGGTCGCACATGAGGCGGTGCGACCAGACTGGGCGCCAGGTACCGGACGATTTCGACGCTACCATGGCCCGGGTGCGCGAGGCGCCGTGGCGTCTGCAGGTCGTACGCGCCCCGGACATCCGCAGGGCAGTGTTCCGGGTCTTCCGTGTTCGGTGCCCTTCCGCGAACGAGCCAACCACGTACAGGTGCTCGCGGTCATGCATCATCGCCAGCGGCCGACGTACTGGGAAGGCAGGGGGCAGCCGTAGGCCCGACAGGCGGCTGCCGGGGGTCGGGTGCCGCGCCGCCACTCATTCCTCCGCGGCCGGCTCCTCGGGACGCACCCGCACGCGCACCGTGCGGATGGTGTTCTCGCCGGTCTGCAGCACCTCGAAGTCGTAGGGCGCGATGCGCAGCGCCGTGCCCGGCTCGGGGATGGTCTCGAGCCGCTCGAGCAGCAGCCCGTTGACGGTCTTCGGCCCCTCGGTCGGCAGCTGCCAGCCGAGCGCGCGGTTGAGCGCGCGGATGGTCGCCGTGGCGTTGATGAGCCAGGCGCCGCTCGCGTCCTGGTGCGCGTCCTTGTGGGTCTGCGTCACCGGGTCGGTGGTGAACTCGCCGACGATCTCCTCGAGCAGGTCGGGGAGCGTGATCATGCCGTCGATGTCGCCGTACTCGTTGACGACGAAGGCGAGCCGCCGGCGGTTGCGCTGGAACTGGGCGAGCTGCTGCATCAGCGTCGTGCCCTCGGGCACGAAGTAGGGCTCGCGCTGCTCGGCGATCTCCAGCAGCCGCTCGCGCGTCAGCGTGCCACGCACCAGTTCCTGCGTCGCGCGCCGCACGTTGAGGATGCCGACCAGGTGGTCGAGCTCGCCGTCGTAGACCGGCAGGCGCGCATGCGGCGTCTGCCGCAGGCGGTCGAGCAGGTCCTCCCAGGCCGCGGCGATGTCGAGCGCCGCGATCTCCTGCCGCGGAATCATGATGTCGTTCACCGTGATGCGCTCGAGGTCGAGGATCGAGAGCAGCATCTGCCGGTGGCGGGCCGGGACCAGCGGGCTCGCCTCGGCGACCACGGTGCGCAGCTCGTCGGCGCTCAGCGCCTGCTCGCCATGGATGCTGCCGCGCACGCCGAACAGCCGCAGGAAGCCGCGCGCGGCGCTGTTCGTCAGCCACAGCACCGGCCGGCTCACCCACAGCAGCGCGCGGTAGACGTAGGTCGAGCCGAGCGCCACGGACTCGGCGTGCACGGCGCCGAAGATCTTCGGCGCCAGCTCGCAGAACACGATGATGACGATGGTGAGCGCGCCCATCATCACCGGCAGCGCGATGTCGATCGACACGCCGAACTGCTCGGCGGCGCGCTGCGTCAGCAGCGTTGCCAGCGTCGAGGCCGCGACGCTCGCCAGCGCCAGGATCACCAGGTTGGCACCGAGCCACTGGTCGGGCTGTGACAGCAGCCGCTCGAGCAGGCGCGCGCGCCGCTCGCCGCCCGCCGCGCGCGTGCGCACGCGGAAGCGGTTGACCGAGAGCATCGCCACCTCGGTGCCGGAGGAGAAGGCGATGACGATGAGCAGGGCCACGAGGGCCAGGACCAGTATCGGCGTAGGTGCGTCGTCCAAGGACTCTCCCTGATGCCGCTGGGCCGTCCCCGGTCCCGCGCGGCGTGCTTCGGCTGCATAGCATAGGGCCTGCGGCGCCCAAACCCCGCACTCCGGGCCCTACCGTATACTGGGACGATGTTCGACAAGCTTACCGAGCGCCTCTCCCGCGCGGTCGAGGCGCTGCGCGGCCGCGGGCGCCTGACCGAGGACAACATCGCCGAGTCCCTGCGCGAGGTGCGCATGGCGCTGCTCGAGGCGGATGTGGCGCTGCCCGTGGTCAAGCGCTTCATCGATGCCGTCAAGGCGCGTGCGCTGGGCGCCGAGGTGGCGCAGAGCCTCACGCCGGGGCAGGCCTTCATCGGCATCCTGCACCGCGAGCTGGTCCAGGTGCTGGGCGGGGCGCGCGCCGGCTTCGCCTTCAACCAGACGCCGCCGCAGGTGGTGCTGCTCGCCGGCCTGCAGGGCGCCGGCAAGACCACGACCGCCGGCAAGCTCGCCCGCTGGCTGATCGAATCGCAGCGCCGCAAGGTGCTGCTGGTCAGCACCGACATCCGCCGCCCCGCGGCCGTGCTGCAGCTCGAGCGCCTGGCCGGGCAGGTGGGTGCCAGCTTCTTCCCCGTGCCCGAAGGGGCCCAGCCGCCGGCCATCGCCCGGGCGGCCCTGGAGCAGGCCCGCAATGGCGTCTATGACGTCCTGATCGTCGATACCGCCGGCCGGCTGCACGTGGACGCCGAGCTCATGGAGGAGGTGCGGGAGATCGATGCCGCCGTGGAACCCGGCCAGCGCCTGTTCGTGGTCGACGCCATGGCCGGCCAGGACGCCCTCAACGCCGCCAAGGCCTTCGGGGCCGCCCTGGCGCTCACCGGCATCATCCTCACCAAGGCCGACGGCGACGCCCGTGGCGGCGCCGCCCTGTCCGTCCGGGAGGTGACCGGCTGCCCGATCGTGTTCCTGGGCGTCGGCGAGAAGACCGAGGCCCTGGAGGCCTTCGACCCCGAACGGCTGGCCAACCGGATCCTCGGCATGGGCGACGTGGTGGCCCTGGTCGAGGAGGTCCACCGCAGGATCGATGTCGAAGAAGCCGAAAGAGTTGCTCGCAAGGTCGTGCAGGGCAAGGGATTTGACCTGACGGACCTGAAGGGCCAGCTGGAGCAGGTGCGCAAGCTCGGGGGCATGGGCGCCCTCATGGACAAGCTCCCGGCCCAGCTCGCCGGGAAGGCCCTGCCGGCCGACCAGGCCGACCGCCAGATCCGGCGGCAGGTGGCCATCATCGACTCCATGACCCCGAAGGAGCGGCGCCAGCCCGGGGTGATCGACGGCTCGCGGCGGCGCCGCATCGCGGCGGGGGCGGGGGTGCAGGTCCAGGACGTCAACCGGCTGCTCAAGCAGTTCCTGGAGATGCAGAAGATGATGAAGGCCATGAAGGGCGGCAAGCTCCGCCACCTCATGTCGGCCATGAAGGGCGGCTTCCCGGGCATGCCCCCGGGTGGACGCTGAGCCGCCGCCCGGGCTTCCGCGAGGCCTCGGGCCGGGGCCGATAAGCCTTTCATTTCAGGCGCCGTTTCCGTAAACTCCGCGCTCTTTTTTCGGGGCGTGACGGCTACACAAAGTTATGGTGACGATTCGACTGACCCGGCGCGGTGCCAAGAACCAGCCCTTCTACCACGTGGTCGTGACGGACAGCCGTCGCCGCCAGGGCGGCCTGAGCCTCGAGCAGGTGGGGTACTTCAATCCCGTCGCCCGCGGCAAGGACACGCGCATCAAGCTCGACCTGGATCGCATCGACCACTGGGTGAAGCTCGGCGCGCAGCAGTCCGATCGCGTGCGGTCGCTGGTGACGGCGTACCGCAAGCAAGCCGCCGCCTGACGCTGCCGGCCGGCGCATGGCCGCGCCCGACGTCGCGGGAACCCGGGTCCTGGGTCGCGTGGGCGCGCCGCACGGAGTGCGCGGCTGGCTGCGGGTGCAATCCTTCGCCGATCCACCCGAGGGCCTGTTCGAGCACCAGCCCTGGCGGCTGAAGTTCGCCGACGGCCACGAGGAGTGCTTCCGGGTGGTCGACGGCAATGGCGCGGGCTCTTCCTGGCGCGTGGCGCTGGAGGGCATCGCGGATCGCACCGCCGCCGCGCGGCTCACGGGCTGCCTGATCGAGGTGGCGCGTGCCGAGCTGCCGGCGCCGGGTGAGCGCGAGTACTACCGCGACGACCTCATCGGCTTCGAGGTGGTCAATCGCGAGGGGGTACGCTTCGGCAGCGTCCGCGGCTTCGTGGATGCGCCGGCGAACCCGGTGATGGTGGTGGTGGGCGAGCGCGAGCGCTGGTTGCCGGCGGCGCCGCCGCACCTGGTGCGCGTGCGCATGGCCGATCGCGAGATCGAGGTCGACTGGCCGGCGGAGCTGTAGGGCGGTGCGGATCGAAGTGGTCACGCTGTTCCCGGAGCTGGTCCGCGGCGCGCTGGCCGCGGGCGTGCTCGGGCGCGCCGTGCAGCGCGGGCTCCTCGAGGTCGGTACCGAGGACCCGCGGGCGCACACGCGCGACGTGCACCGCACCGTCGACGACCGTCCCTACGGGGGCGGGCCGGGGATGGTGATGAAGCCCGAACCGCTGGTCGCGGCGATCGCGGCGGCGGCGGGGCGGGTGCCGGCCGGCACGCTGCGGGTGGCGCTGGGAGCGCAGGGCGAGGTGCTGACGCAGGCGCGGCTCGCCGAGCTGGCGCGGCGGCCGGGCCTGGTGCTGGTGGCCGGGCGCTACGAGGGGATCGACGAGCGCGTGCTGGAACGCTCGATCGACCTGGAGCTGTCGATCGGCGACTATGTGCTCTCGGGCGGCGAGCTCGCGGCGCTGGTGGTGATCGACGGGGTGGCGAGGCTGCTGCCCGGCGCGCTCGGCGATGAGCGCTCCAGCGTCGAGGAGTCCTTCGCGGAGGGGCTGCTCGAGGGGCCGCAGTATACGCGGCCGGAGGTTTTCGACGGGCTGGCGGTGCCGCCCGTGCTGCTGTCGGGCGACCATGCGGCGATACGCCGCTGGCGGCTGAAGCAGGCGCTGGGACGCACCGCCGAGCGCCGGCCGGATTTGCTGGCGCGCCTCGCGCTCGATGCGGAGCGGACGGCGCTGCTGGCCGAGTACATGAACGAGAGGACGCGACGATGAGCAACATCATTCAGCAGCTGGAAGCCGAGCGCATGACCCGCAAGGTGCCGGACTTCAAGCCCGGCGACACGGTCGTGGTGCAGGTGAAGGTGGTCGAGGGCGACCGCGAGCGCGTGCAGGCCTTCGAGGGCGTCGTGATCGCCAAGTCCAACCGCGGCTTCAACTCCTCGTTCACGGTGCGCAAGGTGTCGCACGGCGAGGGCGTGGAGCGCACCTTCCAGACGCACAGCCCGACCTTGAGCGAGATCAGCGTCAAGCGGCGCGGCAACGTGCGGCGCGCGAAGCTCTACTACCTGCGCGATCGCGCCGGCAAGTCGGCGCGCATCGAAGAGAAGGTCTGAACGCGGCCGGTCGCGCGATGCCGGTGGAAATCCACTTCCGGCGTTGCGCGGCCCGCGGCACCACCTGCCGGGCAGGCTCCTAGGCCATGCAGTTCCTCGGGCGCTTCTTCCGCGCGCTGTGGCGCTTCCTCGACGGGCTGCGGCGCGTGCTGCACCTGCTGCTGCTGCTGGCGCTGTTCGCCATCCTGGTCGGCGCGCTGCGCGAGTCGATCCCGCGGCTGCCCGAGCGCGGCGCGCTGGTCATCCACCCGACCGGCGAGATCGTCGAGCAGCTCGCCGGCGTGCCGCTGGAGCGCGCGCTCAGCGAGGCGAGCGACCGCAACGCGCCGCAGACGCTGCTCTGGGACCTCACCGAGGCGATCCGCACCGCCGCCGACGACAAGCGCATCCAGGCCCTGCTGATCGAGACCGACGACATCGAGGGCGTCGGCCAGGTCAAGCTCGAGGAGCTCGCCGCGGCGATCGGCGCCTTCCGCGCCAAGGGCAAGAAGGTCATCGCCTACGGCAGCTACTTCCTGCAGGGGCAGTACTACCTGGCCGCGCAGGCCGACGAGGTCTACCTCGATCCCTTCGGCTTCGTGCTGCTCGACGGCTACGCCCGCTACGGCATGTTCTTCAAGGACGCGCTCGACCGGCTGGGCGTCGACGTGCACCTGTTCCGCGCCGGCCGCTACAAGAGCGCGGCCGAGCCGTTCGTGCGGCGCGACATGTCGCCCGAGGACCGCGAGGAGACCAACGCCTACCTGCAGGCGCTGTGGAGCGGCTACCGCACCGCCGTGGCGCGCTCGCGCGGCAGCACGCCCGATGCGATCGCACGCTACGCCGCGGGCTATGCGGCCGCGGTGCGCGCGGCCGGCGGCGACACCGCGGTGGTCGCCAAGGCCGCCGGGCTGGTGACCGACATCCACACTGCGCAGCAGGTCGACGAGCGGCTGCAGCAGCTGGTCGGCCGCGATGCCGACGCCGACAGCTTCCGCAGCGTGTCGCAGCAGGACTACCTGCGGGTGATCGCCGCCGAGCGCCAGCTGCACCGCGGCGGCGCGCAGATCGGCGTGGTGGTCGCCAGCGGCGAGATCCTCGAGGGCGAGCAGCCGCCGGGCAGCGTCGGCGGCGTCTCCACCGCGCGCCTGCTGCGCGAGGCGCGCCTCGACGCCGACATCAAGGCGGTCGTGCTGCGCATCGACAGCCCGGGCGGCAGCGTGCTCGCCTCCGAGCAGATCCATCGCGAAGTGGCGGCCCTGAAGAAGGCCGGCAAGACCGTCATCGCCTCGATGGGCGACGTGGCGGCCTCCGGCGGCTACTACATCGCCGCCCCGGCCGACGAGATCATCGCCAGCGGCAACACCATCACCGGCTCGATCGGCGTGTTCGCCGGCGTCCCGACCTTCAACCGCTCGCTCGACAAACTCGGCATCAACGTCGACGGCGTCGGCACCACGCCGCTCTCCGGCGCGCTGCGGCTCGACCGGCCGATGTCGAAGGACGCGGAGCTGCTGATGCAGTCGACGGTCGATCACACCTACGAGGAATTCCTGGCGCGCGTCGCCAGCGGCCGCGGCAAGACCCGCGACCAGGTCGATGCGATCGCGCAGGGCCGCGTCTGGGCCGGCGTCGACGCGGTGAGCCGCGGGCTGGTCGACCGCGTCGGCGGCTACGACGATGCGATCAAGGCCGCCGCCAGCCGTGCGCACCTCGCCAAGGGCTACCGCGTGCGGCGCATCGAGCCCGAGCTGGGCCTCGCGCAGCAGCTGCTGATGCAGATGCGCGCCGCCGAGGGCGCGCTGGCGCGTGCCGTGATCGCTCGCGCCGATCCGCTCGCCGCCGCGGTCGTGAAGGTCGATCCGCTGGCGCGCGAGCTCGCGCGCTGGCAGCGGCTCGCGACCGCGAGCCGGCCGGTGGCCTACTGCTTCTGCAGCGTGGAGTAAGGCGCGGCCGCCGCCGGGTCCTCCAGCAGGACGCCCAGCATGCTCACCGCGCCGAGCTCGATTCCCGCCGTGGGGAACGAGGGCGTGGCATCCCGCCCGGCGGCGCCCAGCACGTAGAGCAGCGGCAGGTAGTGGTCGGGCGTCGGCACCGACCAGGTGGCGCTGCGGCCGGCACGCTCGAAATGCACCAGCGCCTCGTGCTCGCCCGCCTGCAGCGCCGCGCGTGCGTAGGCCTCGAACTCGACGGCCGGCGGCGGGGCGGGCGCATCCGGGTGCCGGTCCATCGTGCGCAGGTTGTGCACCACGTTGCCGCTGCCGAGGATGAGCACGCCGGCCTCGCGCAGCGGCGCGAGGCGCGCGCCGAGCGCGTAGTGATCGGCCGGCGGCCGCGTGGCGTCGATCGAGAGCTGCACCACGGGCACGTCGGCCCCGGGGTACATGAACCTCAGCACCTGCCAGCAGCCGTGGTCCAGGCCCCACTCGCCCTCGAGCGCGTGCACCGTGTCGGGTGCCAGCAGCGCCTGCACGCGGGCCGCGAGCGCCGGTTCGCCCGTCGCGGGGTACTGGCAGCGGTAGAGCTCGGGCGGGAAGCCGTAGAAGTCGTGGATCGTCCTGGGGCGCGCGTCCTGCGTCACGCCGGTGCCGCGCGTGTACCAGTGCGCCGAGACGCACAGGATCGCGCGCGGCCGCGGCAGGGCCTGGCCGAGCCGCTCCCAGGCCTCGGTGTGGCGGTTGGGCTCCAGGGCCTGCATCGGCGAGCCGTGGCCGAGGAACAGCACCGGCATGCGCCCCGCGGCGCCGGCCGCGCTCACGCCAGCGTCCAGTCGTCGGCGTCCAGCGCGAGCTGCACGAACTCCCCGGTGGAGAGCAGCACGTCCTGGCCTTCCGGGCCGATGTCGCTGGCGAGATCGCTGAGGCCCGGGTTGTGGCCGACCACCAGCAGGCAGTCGACCTCGGACGGCACGCGCGCGATCGCGGCCTGCAGCGTCGGGACCGAGGCGAGGTACAGCGCTTCGTCGGTGCGCAACGCCGCGCGCGCGAGTCCGAGGCGGTGCACGACGGCCTCGGCGGTCATCAGCGTGCGCCGGGCCGGGCTTGCGAGCGCCAGGGCGGGGCGCACGGGGAGCGCGCCGAGCTGGCGCGCGGCCGCCTCCGCCTCGGCGCGGCCGGCGGCATCCAGCGGGCGGTCGATGTCGCTGCGCTCGGGGCCGGCCGGCTCGGCGGCGGCGTGGCGCAGCAGGATCAGGGTGCGCATCACCACATCATGCCGGTCTGCAGGCGCGCGGCCTCCGACATCATCGAGCGGTCCCAGGGCGGGTCGAACACCAGCTGCACGTCGACCTCGCGCACCGTCGGGATGGCGGCTACCTTGGCGCGCGCGTCCTCGACCAGGATGTCGCCCATGCCGCAGCCCGGGGCCGTCAGCGTGAGCTGCACCTGCACGCTGCGCGTGCCGTCGCTGTTGTCCTGCACGTCGCAGGCGTACACCAGGCCGAGGTCGACGATGTTGATCGGGATTTCCGGGTCGTAGCAGCTGCGCAGCTGCGCCCAGGCGAGTTCGCGCACGTCGCTCGCGGTGGCGTTGGGCGGCAGCTCCGGCGCCTGGCTCACTTCCCTGCCGATGGCGTCCGCGGCCTCGCCGGGCAGGCGGTAGAGGTTGCCCTCGACGTACAGCGTGAAGCTGCCGCCGAGCGCCTGGGTGATGTAGCCGGCCAGGCCCGACTTCAGCGTGATCGCGTGCCCCGAGGGCACCATGATCGCCTCGACGTCGCGCTGCAGGACGAAGGCCTCGTTCTCGTGGGTGCGCACGCTCCGGCCCTCACTCGGTGGAGATGCTGGCGGCGGCGCCGGCGCCATGCAGCGCGGCGCTGAGCGTGTGCCAGCACAGGCTCGCGCACTTGACGCGCGCCGGGAACTCGGCGACGCCGGCGAGCGCGGCGAGCTTGCCGAGGTGCTCGGCCGGCGGCGTGCCGGCATGCGTCAGCAGCTGGTGCACCTCGCCGTAGAGCTGCTCGAACTCGGCGCGCGTGTGGCCGCGCACGGCCTCGGTCATCAGCGAGGCCGAGGCCACCGAGATCGCGCAGCCCTGGCCCTCGAAGCGCACGTCGGCGAGCCGCTCGCCCTCGAGGCGCACGCTGACGTCCAGCCGGTCGCCGCACAGCGGATTGTGGCCGGCGGCGCTGGCGTCGGCCGGCTCGACCCGGCCGAAGTTCCGCGGCCTCTTGTTGTGGTCGAGGATCACCTCGCGGTAGAGCTCTTTCAGGTCCATCAGCCGAACACCTCGCGCACCTTGCCGAGCGCGGCGCACAGCGCCTCGACGTCGGCCGGCGTGTTGTAGCAGGCAAAGGAGGCGCGGGCGGTGGCCGCGACGCCGTAGAAGTCCATCACCGGCATCGCGCAGTGGTGTCCGGTGCGGATCGCCACGCCCTCGGCGTCGAGGATCGTGCCGATGTCGTGCGGGTGCACGCCGGCGAGCGTGAAGGAGATCACCGCCGCCTTGTCGCGCGCGGTGCCGACGAGCTCGAGCCCCGGGATGGCGCGCAGGCGCTCGGTGGCGCGGGCGGCGAGGGCGTGTTCGTGCGCGGCCACCGCGCCGCGCCCGAGGCCCTCCAGGTACTGCAGGGCCGCGCCCAGGCCGACCGCGCCCGACATGTTGGGCGTGCCGGCCTCGAAGCGCCACGGCAGCTCGTTGTAGGTGCTGCGCTCGATGCTGACGGTGAGGATCATGTCGCCGCCGCCCTGCCACGGCGGCAGCGCGGCGAGCCGCTCCTCGCGCCCGTAGAGCACGCCGATGCCGGTCGGTCCGTAGACCTTGTGGCCGGAGAAGGCGTAGAAGTCGCAGCCGAGCGCCTGCACGTCCACCGGTTCATGCGCGATCGCCTGCGCGCCGTCGAGCAGCACCGGGACGCCGCGCGCGTGCGCGAGGCGCGTGATCTCGGCCACCGGCAGGACGCTGCCGAGCGCGTTGGAGACGTGCGCCACGGCCACCAGGCGCGTGCGCGGGCCGAGGCGCTCGCGGAACGCGGCCAGGTCGAGCTCGCCGCTGCGCGTGATCGGCGCGGCGACCAGCCGCGCGCCGCTCGCCTGGCAGGCGAGCTGCCAGGGCACGATGTTGGCGTGGTGCTCGAGCTGCGTGATGAGGATCTCGTCGCCCGCGCCGAGGTTCTGCCGGCCCCAGCTCTGCGCCACCAGGTTGATGGCCTCGGTGGTGCCGCGCACGAAGATGATCTCGCGCGTCGAGCGCGCATTGAGGAAGCGCCGCACGGTCTCGCGCGCGCCCTCGTAGGCCTCGCGCAGACAGCAGGGGGCAGTGCGGCGGTATGCGGCGGCGCGCTGGCTGAGCGTGTGCACGCCGCGGTGCACGTTCGAGTGCAGCCGCGTCTCGTAGTGCTCGACCGCCGCGAGCACCGCACGCGGGCGCTGCGCCGAGGCGGCGCTGTCCAGGTACACCAGCGGCCGGCCGTTGATGCGCTGGTCGAGGATCGGGAAGTCGGCGCGCACGCGCGCGACGTCGAGCGCGCCGCCGGCGGCCGTGGGTTCGGCGCGGGAGGTGGACGCCGTCGTGTTCATGCCGGGCCCTCCGGCACGCGCGTAACGAGCTGGCCGGCGGCGGCGTGCTCCGCCGCGCGCCGCAGCGGCGCGATCGCCCAGTGGCGCAGCACGTCGCCGAGGAAGGCCCAGCGCAGCAGCGCGCGCGCGGTGTCGGGCTCGAGGCCGCGCGAGAGCAGGTAGAAGAGCAGGGTGTCGTCGAGGCGCCCGGTGGTGGCGCCGTGCGCGGCCTGCACTTCGTCGGTGTGGATCTCGAGGCGCGGCCGCAGGTCGATCTCCGCGCGCGCGCCTTCCAGCAGGCCGCGGAGCGACTGCGCGATGCGGGCGCCAGGCGCCTCGGCGAGCACGCGCATCTCGGCGCTGCAGGCCGCATGGCCCTCCTCGGTGCAGATGGCGCGGTACTGCTGCGTGGTGCGCGTGCCGCGTGCGGCATGCTCGACGCGCAGCAGCAGGTCGCTGTGCTGGCCGCGGTGGGCGATCGCGAGCGACTGCCAGTCGAGCCCGGCGTCGGGGCCCGCGAGGCGCAGCAGCGCGGTGCTGCGGCTGGTGGCCGCGCCGCAGTCGGCGGTGCGCACGCTCCAGCGCGCGCCGGCGGCGGCGCTGCCGCTGAGCGTATCGAGGAACAGCACGTCCTCGCTGCACTGCTGCAGGCGGTAATGCTCGAGCGTCGCGCCGGCGCCGAGATCCACCGCGACGCTCGGGCAGACCAGCGACTGCGGTCCGCAGCCGCCGACGTGGCGTTCCACGACGCGCACGCGCGCACCGGGCGCGACGCGCAGCCGCAGCATAGGCCGCGCCGCCGGCCGCCGCGGTGGCGACGCTGACCAGCTCGACGCCTCGCGCCGTCGGCCAGTTCGAGCGCGAGCGCCTGCGGCGCGAACATGCGGTTGAGCAGCTCGAAGGCGGCCTCGGCTGGCGGAGCGGGTCGTCGTCGGCGGCCGCCCGGATCATGATGCGCTCATCGCGCAGGGTGCGGTTGCGGCCCTGCCATTGCGCAGCACGAGGCGCTCGAAGCCTTCCAGCGGCTCGGGCAGCGACGCCGCGCCTGGAGCGGCCGCCGCGTCCGGCAGCTGCGGCGCGGCCGCGGGTGCCGCCGCGAACCCCGGCACGCGCTGCAGCGCCCGCAGGTTCGCGTGCCGCCAGTTCTCGTCGCGCGCCAGCGGCAGGCCGCGCAGCGCGCGCAGCGTGTCGGCGGCCGCGGCGCCGTCCGCCGCGCCGTGCGCGGCGAAGTCCGCGAGGATGCGCTCGAGCGTTTCCATGGCCGCGCCCGCGCCTCAGGCCGCCTGCTCGAGCAGCCAGTCGTAGCCGCGACGCTCGAGTTCGAGCGCCAGCGTGCGGTCGCCGCGCTGGAGGATCCGGCCGCGGCCGAGCACGTGCACGTGGTCGGGCACGATGTGGTCGAGCAGCCGCTGGTAGTGCGTCACCAGGACGACGGCGCGTTCCGGGCCGCGCAGCGAGTTCACGCCCTGCGCGACCACCTTGAGCGCGTCGATGTCGAGCCCCGAGTCGGTCTCGTCGAGCAGCGCCAGCGTCGGCTCGAGCACCAGCATCTGCAGGATCTCGTTGCGCTTCTTCTCGCCGCCGGAGAAGCCCTCGTTGACGCCGCGCGCCAGGAAGCTCTCGTCCATCTGCATGGTGCGCATCTTGCCGCGCACCAGCTTGAGGAAGTCGAAGGCGTCGATCTCCGGCTCGCCGCGCTGCTTGCGGGCGGCGTTGAGCGCGGCCTTCAGCAGGTAGGCGTTGTTGACGCCGGGGATCTCCACCGGGTACTGGAAGCCGAGGAACAGGCCGGCGCGGGCGCGCTCCTCCGGCGGCAGGGCCAGCAGGTCCTGGCCGCGGAAGCGCACCGTTCCGCCGGTGATCTCGTAGCCGGGGCGGCCGGCGAGCACGTGGGCGAGGGTGCTCTTGCCCGAGCCGTTCGGGCCCATGATGGCGTGCACCTCGCCGGCGTTCACGCTGAGGTCGACGCCGCGCAGCACGGCGTTGCCGGCGACGCTGGCGGTGAGGCCGCGGATCTCGAGCAGCGGGTTCGCGGCGCTCATCCGACCGCTCCTTCCAGGCTCACGGCGAGCAGGTTCTGGGCCTCGACGGCGAATTCCATCGGCAGTTCCTTGAAGACTTCGCGGCAGAAGCCGCTGACGATCATGTTGACGGCATCTTCCTGCGAGATGCCGCGCTGCAGGCAGTAGAACAGCTGCTCCTCGCTGATGCGCGAGGTGCTGGCCTCGTGCTCGACGATCGCGCCGGCGTTGCGCGACTCGATGTAGGGGAAGGTGTGCGCGCCGCAGTCCGGCCCCATCAGCAGCGAGTCGCACTGGGTGAAGTTGCGCGCGCCGTGCGCGCCCGGGAGGATGCGCACCAGGCCGCGGTAGCTGTTCTGCCCGTGCCCGGCCGAGATGCCCTTGGAAACGATGGTGCTGCGCGTGTTGGCGCCGATGTGCACCATCTTCGTGCCGGTGTCGGCCTGCTGGTAGTTGTTGGCGAGTGCCACGGAATAGAACTCGCCGACCGAGTTCTCGCCGCGCAGCACGCAGCCGGGGTACTTCCAGGTGATCGCCGAGCCGGTCTCGACCTGCGTCCAGGAGATGCGCGAGTTGCGGCCGCGGCACTCGCCGCGCTTGGTGACGAAGTTGTAGATGCCGCCGCGGCCGTGCTCGTCGCCGGGGTACCAGTTCTGCACCGTCGAGTACTTGATCTGCGCGTCGTCGAGCGCGACCAGCTCCACGACCGCGGCGTGCAGCTGGTTCTCGTCGCGCATCGGCGCGGTGCAGCCCTCGAGGTAGCTCACGTGGCTGCCGGCATCGGCGATGATCAGCGTGCGCTCGAACTGGCCGGTCTTGGCCGCGTTGATGCGGAAGTAGGTGGAGAGCTCCATCGGGCAACGCACGCCCTTGGGCACGTAGACGAAGGAGCCGTCGGAGAACACCGCGGAGTTGAGCGCGGCGTAGAAGTTGTCGTGCACCGGCACGACGCTGCCGAGGTACTGCTCGACGAGCGCCGGGTGCTCGAGCACCGCCTCCGAGAACGGGCAGAAGATCACGCCGGCCTCGGCCAGCTTCGCCTTGAAGGTCGTCGCCACCGAGACGCTGTCGAACACCGCGTCGACCGCGACGCCGGCGAGGCGCGCGCGCTCGTGCAGCGGGACGCCGAGCTTCTCGTAGGTCGCGAGGAGCTTGGGGTCGACCTCGGCGAGGCTCTTCGGGCCGTCGGTCTTCTGCTTCGGCGCCGAGTAGTAGGAGATCGCGTGGTAGTCGATCGGCGGGTAGTTGGCCTGCGCCCAGTGCGGCTCGCGCAGCGTGCGCCAGTGCGCCAGGGCCTTGAGGCGCCAGTCGAGCAGGAACTGCGGCTCGCGCTTCTTGCGCGAGATCAGCCGCACCACGTCCTCGTCGAGGCCGGGCGCGACGGTGTCGCTCTCGATCTCGGTGACGAAGCCGTGCTGGTAGCCACGGCCGACCAGGGCGTCGAGGTCGGTGCCGCTCATGGCGCGCTCCGCCGGGCGGCGAGCTGGCGCTCGAAGGCCGGGAAGCGCACCGGCTGGCCGTCGAGCCCGGAGAGTTCCACCAGCGTGATGGCCTCGAGCGCGTGGCGGATGGCGAGGCTCACCCGCTGCCAGGCGCGGCCGGTGCTGCAGGACTGCTCGATGTCGCACTGGCTCTGGCGGCGCGAGCACTCGGTGAGCGCCAGCGGCCCCTCGAGCGCGTCGAGGATGTGCGCCGCGGTGATGTCGGCGGCCGGGCGGGAGAGGCGGTAGCCGCCGCGCTGGCCGCGCGTCGAGGCCACCAGGCCGCTGCGGTGCAGCTGCTTGAGCAGCTTGCTCACCGTCGGCAGCGCCACGCGCGTCTGCGCGGCGAGCTCGGCCGCGGTGAAGCGGCGCGCCGGCTCGGCGGCGAGCCGGGCGAGCAGCACCGTGGCGTAGTCGGTCAGGCGGCTGATCCGCAGCATCGGTTCCTGGCGCTCCCGCGCCCTGGGCTTGCCTCAACTGGCACAATTTTAGTCCTATTTGCCACCCCTTTGAAGTGCAGCCGGGTCCCCGGGGCTGCGGAGGAGGCGGAAGGGGCTCGGACGGGGCCGGACGAGGGTCGGGCCGGACCGGTTTGGTATGCTTGCGCCCCCTTTCTTGAGGCCCTCGCCATGAGCTGTGCCGAACTGGAGCGCGCGGGGCGCGCCACGCGCCGGGTTCCGCGCCGCGGGAGGCGTTCACCCGCCGTTCATCGGCGCTGGACGATCCTCGCGGCCAGCATGGACACCCAGGGCCTGGAGTTCCCGTCGGCTTGAACCCCAACGATCCACGGGCGGCGGCTGGCGAGCCGCAGTCCGGCACCGTCGTCGAGGTGCGCGACGTGCACTATGCCGTCGCCGGCCGTCCGCCGATCTTCGACGGCGTGAGCCTGACGGCCGCGCGTGGCCGCATCACCGCGATCATGGGTCCGAGCGGGACGGGCAAGACGACGCTGCTGCGGCTGATGATGGGCGCGATCCGCCCGCAGGCCGGCAGCGTGCGCGTCTTCGGCCAGGAGGTCGCCACGCTCGGGCGCGCCGCGCTTTATGCGATGCGCCGCCGCGTCGGCATGCTGTTCCAGAACGGCGCGCTGCTCACCGACCTGGACGTCTTCGAGAACGTCGCCTTCCCGGTGCGCGAGCACACGCGCCTGCCTGAACCGCTGCTGCGCCGGCTGGTACTCATGAAGCTGCAGGCGGTGGGCCTGCGCGGCGCCGCCGGGCTCATGCCCGCGGCGCTCTCCGGCGGCATGGCGCGGCGCGTCGCGCTGGCGCGCGCCATCGTGATGGACCCCGAGGTGCTGGTGTACGACGAACCCTTCGTCGGCCTCGATCCGATCTCGATGGGCGTGATCCTGCGGCTGATCCAGGCGCTGAACGCGACGCTCGGCATCACCAGCATCGTCGTCTCGCACGACGTGCGCGAGCTCGCGGCGATCGCGCACCAGAGCTACCTGCTGTCCGAGGGGCGCGTGGTCGCGGCGGGCTCGCCCGCCGAGCTGGCCGCCGCCGATTCGCCGGTGGTGCGCCAGTTCATGAGCGGGGCGGCCGACGGCCCGGTGCCGTTCCACTATCCGGCCGGCGACTACCACGCCGAGCTGCTGCGCGAGGCGGGTGCATGAGCGGCGCCACGGCCATGCTCGAGCGCGCCGGCGGCAGCCTGCAGCGCATGGGCCGCGTCGCGCTGTTCCTGGTGCGCGTGCTGGGCCAGTGCGCGCCGGCGCTGGCGCGGCCGCGCCACGTGGTGCTGCAGGTCTACAACGCCGGCGCCCGTTCGCTGGTCATCGTGATGCTCTGCGGCCTGTTCGTCGGCATGGTGCTGGGCCTGCAGGGCTACGACCTGCTGCAGCGCTTCGGCTCGGAATCGGCGCTCGGCGTCGCGGCGGCGCTCGGGCTGGTGAAGGAACTCGGCCCGGTGATCACCGCGCTGCTGTTCGCCGGGCGCGCCGGCACGGCGCTGACCTCCGAGATCGGCCTGATGCGCGCCACCGACCAGCTCGCGGCGATGGAGATGATGGCGGTCGACCCGCTGCGCCGCGTGGTGGCGCCGCGCTTCCTCGGCGGCGTGGTGGCGATGCCGCTGCTGGCCGCGGTGTTCGACTGCGTCGGCATCTACGGCGCGCAGCTGGTCGGCGTCGGGCTGATGGGCGTGGAGCGCGGCTCGTTCTGGTCGCAGATGCAGAGCGCGGTCGACAGCGGCGACATCAACGAAGGGCTGGTCAAGAGCCTGGCGTTCGGCGTCGCCTGCAGCCTGATGGCCGTGTACCAGGGCTATCATGCCGAGCCGACGGCGGCCGGCGTCGGCCTCGCGACCACGCGCACCGTGGTGATCTCGGCGGTACTGACGCTGCTGCTCGACTACATGCTGACGGCGGCGTTCCTGTAGGAGCTTCGGAGAGGCACATGGCGGACAACAACCATCGCGGACTGGAGATCGGCACCGGGCTGTTCGTGCTGCTCGGCTTCGCCGCGCTCGCGTTCCTGACGACGCAGCTGCCCTCGAGCGGATTGAAGCTCAGCAGCGCGGGCGCCAGCTACCGCGTCGAGGCGCGCTTCGACAACGTCGGCGACCTGAAGGTCGGCGCGCCGGTGACCATGGCCGGCGTGCGCATCGGCCGCGTCGAGTCGGTGGGCTTCGACACGACGGATTTCAAGGCGGTGGTGCGCCTCGGGATCGACCGGGGCTACGACCACATCCCCGACGACAGCGACGCCGCGATCCAGACGGCGGGCCTGCTCGGCGCCAAGTACGTTGGCCTCACGCCCGGCGGCTCGGAAACCTTCCTGAAGGAGGGTGGTCAAATCCAGTTCACGCAGTCCGCGCTGGTGCTCGAGAACCTGGTGAACAAGATGTTCGCGACGCTGGCCGGCAAGAGCGGCAATTCGACGACGGAGAACAAGTGAACGTGGAGTCCATGTTGCGAGGCGCGCTCAAGTCCCTGGTGCTGGCGGCCCTGGTGGCCGCGGGCGCCGCACGCGCCGGCGCGGCGCCGCAGGTCGACACCTCCGGGCCGGCGCAGCTCATCGGCTCGGTCGCCGAGACGATGCTGGTGTCGCTCGACGCGCATCGCGCCGAGTACCGCAAGGATCCGGCAAGGCTCGACGCGCTGGTGAGCGAGGTGATGCTGCCGCATTTCGACGCGCAGTACGCGGCGCGGCTGGTGCTCGGCCGGCACTGGACCACGGCGAGCGCCACGCAGCGCAGCCGCTTCGTCGACGCCTTCTACCACTCGCTGCTGCGCAACTACGGCAACGCGCTGGTCGATTTCACGCCCGAACGGCTCAAGGTGCTGCCGTACCAGGGCAGCGCCGACGCGCCCAACGCCACCGTGCGCACGCAGGTGCGCAAGAACGACGGCACCATGATCGCCGTCAACTACAGCCTGCACCGCACCAGCGAGGGCTGGAAGGCCTGGGACGTGGTGATCGAGGGCGTCAGCTACGTGAAGAGCTTCCGCGACGATTTCGGCAGCGAGATCGACGCCACCGGGCTCGACGCGCTGATCCAGCGGCTGGAGAAGCAGCAGGGCCTGCCGGCCGGGCAAAGGGCTGAGGGGCCGCGCGCATGTTCGAGCGTGAAGCCGACGGCCACTACCGGCTGCGGGCCGACCTGACCTTCGCCACGGTCGCGGAGCTGCGGCCGCGCGGGCTGGCGGCGCTGGCCGCCGCGGCGCCTGCGGCGCCGCTGACCTTCGACCTCGCCGGGGCGCGGCTGGCCGACAGCGCCGGCCTCGCGCTGCTCGTCGACTGGGTGGCGGCGGCACGGGCGCGCGGCACGCCGCTGCGCTTCAGCGGCCTCTCGCCCGAACTGCGCGCGCTGGCGCGCCTCAGCGACGTCGAGGACCTGGTCGCGACGCCGGCGGGCTAGGGCGGCGGCGCATCGGGCGGCGGCGTGTCCGGCGGCGGCGTGTCCGGCGGCAGCTCCTCGGGAGACGCCGCGTCGTCCTCCGGCAGGTTGCCGTCGTGGATCAGGAATTCGCGCCGCTTCAGCCAGGCGTTGCGCACGAAGGCATAGGGGTCGAAGGCCTCGTCGACCACGTGATCGGTGTCGAGCAGCTGGGCGCGCGCGTCCAGCCGATCGAGCGCGACCACGCCCCAGCGCGCATAGGGATCCTGGAAGTAGTGGTTCACCGAGAGATAGTCATCGGGGACCTTGCCCGCCAGGTCGCGCAGCGTCGTGGGGCCGTAGAACGGCAGCACCAGGTAGGTGCCGGGCCCGACGCCCCAGCGGCCCAGGGTCTGGCCGAAGTCCTCGTTGTGCGCCTCGAGCCCGGCGCGCGTCGCCGGGTCGAAGAAGCCGAGGCCGAAGACCGTATTGCTGGTGAAGCGCGCCAGGTCGCGGCCGCTGTCGCGGATCTTGCCCTGCAGGAGATTCGCGACGATGACCTTCGGGTATTGCAGGTTGTCGAGGAAATTGGCGAGCCCGTGGCGCACCGGCGCAGGCGTGACGCGGCGGTAGCCCACGGCGACCGGACGCACCACGGCGCGGTCCACCGTGCTGTTGAAGTGGTAGACGCTGCGGTTGAAGGTCTCGAGATGGTCGCGCGGGTCGGGCTGGCGCCGCGGTCCGGCCGAGCAGGCGCCGAGCAGGACGAGGAGCGCGGGCAGCGCCAGTCGCATGACGGGGGTCATGCGCGGGATTCTAGCAGTTCAGCGGCCGCCGTCGCTGCTGGCGCGCGCCGGGCGCATGCGCCGTTCCTCGCGCAGCCAGTCGCGCACCTCCTCGAGGCGCGCGCGGAAGCGCTGGCGCTGCACGTTGGTGAGCTTCGGGCTCGCCAGCGCGAGCTCGAGCTGCTGCGTGGCGAGCATCAGGTCGCCACCCGAGATGTGGTACTCGGACATGTAGTAGTAGGCGTCGGCGGTGTCGCCGGCGGCGCTGGCCGCGAGCGCCGTCAGCCGGATCTGCTCGGGCGTGGGCGCGACGACGTTGAAGACGTCGAGCAGCAGGTTGTGCGCCTGCTTGGCGCGGCCGGCCTGCATCAGCGTCTCGCTGTAGCGGATCGTGAGCGGCACGTTGCGCGGGAACAGCAGCGCGGCGTGCTCGAACAGCTGCAGCGCCTCCTCCTGCCGCCCGGCGGCCGCGAGCGCCTGGCCGAGGGAGCCGTACAGGGCGGTGATGTCGGCGTGGGCGCCGAGCAGCGCGCGCAGCGCCGGCAGGGCCTCGGCCGCGTGGCCGGCGCGCACCTGCGCGAGCGCCTGGCCATAGCGCTCGGGCTCGCTGAGCTCGCGCCGCCGCGCGAGGCCGGTGTAGTAGTCGAGCGGATCGCTCCCCGGCTCGGCGGTCATCACCCGCAGGCGTTCGCGCATCCACGGGTACAGGCTGGATTCGGCCGCCGTCGTGTAGCTGTACTGCGCCGCGCGGGCGCGCGCGTCGGCGATGCGCTCGCGCGTGACCGGGTGCGTGCGCAGCAGGTCGAACACGCTGGCGTCGCTCAGGCCCTCGGTGCGTGACATCGCCTCGAAGAACTCCGGCATCGCGTACGGGTTGTAGCCGGCCGCGGCCAGCAGGCCCATGCCGACGCGGTCGGCCTCGGCTTCCTCCGAGCGCGTGAAGTTGATCGAGCGCTGCATCGCGATGCCCTGGCTCATCGCCACGGCGCCCTCGATCGCCTGGCCGCCGCCGCCGGCCGCGGCGCCGATCAGGATCGCGGCGAGCAGCGCCGCGGTCGAGGCGAGCGTGGCCTGGCCCTCGGCCTGCACCGCGCGCGCGATGTGCCGCTGCTTGACGTGCGCGGTCTCGTGCGCCAGCACGCTGGCGAGCTGCGACTCGTCGTGCGTCATCAGCACCAGCCCGGCGTTCACGCCGACGAAGCCGCCCGGCAGCGCGAAGGCGTTGATGGCGCGGTCCGGCACGACGAAGTACTCGAACGACTGGTCGTCGCCGCGTCCCTGCGCCGCCAGGCGGTTGCCCAGGTGCTGCAGGTAGTCGCTGAATTCCGGGTCGTCCACCACCTGCTTCTGGTCGCGCAGGCCGCGCACGATCATGCGGCCGATCTGGTACTCGTCCGACTTGGTCATCACCGTGTTGGCGGGCGTGCCGATGTCGGGCAGGTCGCCGGCGATCTCGGTGGTGTCGCGGGCATAGGCGGCGCCCGCGAGGGCCAGCAGGCAGCTCAGGGCGAGGGCGCTCAGGCGGGGCATGGCGGCTTGGACCGGGCGGTTGCGGGCGGGTTCCGTCACAGGGCCTCGGAGGCGTGGTCGGCGAGCCGCGAGCGCTCGCCGCGCACCAGCGTGATGTGGCCCGAGTGCGGCCAGCCGCGGAAGCGGTTGACGACGTAGGTGAGCCCCGAGGTGGTCTCGGTCAGGTAGGGCGTGTCGATCTGCGCGATGTTGCCGAGGCAGACGAGCTTGCTGCCCGGGCCGGCGCGCGTGACCAGGGCCTTCATCTGCTTGGGCGTGAGGTTCTGCGCCTCGTCGAGGATCAGGAAGCGGTTGAGGAAGGTGCGGCCGCGCATGAAGTTCAGCGAGCGGATGCGGATGCGGTTGCGCAGCAGGTCGTTGGTGGCGGCGCGGCCCCAGCTGCCGCCCTCGCTGCTGCGGGTGAGCACCTCGAGGTTGTCCATCAGCGCGCCCATCCACGGCTCCATCTTCTCTTCCTCGGTGCCGGGCAGGAAGCCGATGTCCTCGCCGAGCGGGATCGTCACGCGCGTCATGATGATCTCGGCGTAGCGGTTGCGCTCGAGCGTGTGCAGCAGGCCAGCGGCCAGCGCCAGCAGCGTCTTGCCGGTGCCCGCCGGCCCGAGGATCGTCACGCAGTCGATGTCCGGGTCCATCAGCAGGTTGAGCGCGAAGTTCTGCTCGCGGTTGCGCGCCGTGATGCCCCAGACCGAGTTGCGCTCGCTGCGGAAGTCGCGTGCCAGCTCGAGGGTCGCGGTGTCGCCGGCCACCTTGCGCACGATCGCCTCGATCCCCTGGGCCGAGTCCTCGTGGACGAACTCGTTGACCTGCCAGCCGGCTACCGCCGGGCCGCTGAGCTCGTACCAGGTGCGCTCGCCTTCCTTCCAGGAGCGCATGTCGCGGCCGTGCCGTTCCCAGAAGTCGGGCGGCAGCGCCGTCGCGCCCGTGTAGAGCACGTCGGCGTCCTCGATGGTGCGGTCGCTGTAGTAGTCCTCGGCGTGCACGCCGACGATCGCCGCCTTGATGCGCAGGTTGATGTCCTTGGACACCAGCGCGACGCGCACCGCCGGCTGCTCGAGCTGCAGCGCCAGCGTCTGGCCGAGGATCAGGTTGTCGCCGACCAGGCCCGGGAGCTGCGGCAGGCCCGCGGCCGGCTGGCGCGTCTGGAAGTACAGCCGCCCGGAGGCGGGCTGCTTGCCGTGGTTGCCGCCGAGGCCGCTCGGGATCGCGAGGCCGGCGTCGATCTGCTCCTTGGTGGCGCCGCGCATCATGTCGTCGAGGAAGCGGCTCACCTGGCGCACGTTGCGCGCGGCCTCCGACAGGCCCTTCTTGTTGGCGTCGAGCTCCTCGATCACCACCATCGGCAGGAAGATGTCGTGCTCGGCGAAGCGGAACAGCGCCGCCGGATCGTGCATCAGCACGTTGGTGTCGAGGACGTAGAGCCGCCGCGGCGCGGGTTTCACAGGTCCTTCACGGCCTGCAGCACCTCGGCGGCGTGCCCCTCGGCCTTGACCTTGCGCCACTCGCGCCTGAGTATCCCGGCGCCGTCGACCAGGAAGGTGCTGCGCTCGATGCCAAGCACCTTGCGGCCGTACATGTTCTTCTCGCGGATCACGTCGAACAGCCGGCAGGCCTGTTCGTCCTCGTCGGCGAGCAGCTCGAAGCCGAAGCCGAACTTGGCGCAGAACCTCGCGTGCGAGGCGAGGCTGTCGCGCGAGATGCCGCAGACCTGCGCGCCGGCGCGCCGGAACGCCGGCAGCAGCTGGTTGAACTGCTGGCCCTCGAGCGTGCAGCCGGAAGTGTTGTCCTTCGGGTAGAAGTACAGCACGCGCACCTTGCCCTTGCCGGCCTTGAGGCCGAATTCGCCGCCGGCCGTGGACGGCAGGCGGAAGTCGGGCACGGCCTTGCCGACCGCGACGCGGCTCATGACTTCACCGGCTCGAGGATGGCGTCGAGGTTGGCCGAGTCGCAGTAGTCCATGAACTCCTCGCGCAGCTGGGCCACGTGCAGGCGGCTCGGCACCTGCACCACCATCTGCACCGAGAACATCGGCGCGCCGGTGTGCGCCGCGGCGTAGCCGCGCGTCGCGACCTCGCCGATGTCGATGCCGCGGCTCGCGAAGAAGCCCGACAGGCCGGCGACGATGCCGCTCTGGTCGAGGCTGACGATGTCGACCGAGTAGGGCAGCATGTCCTTGCGCGCCGCCTTCGGCTCGGTGCGCTTTAGCTGCACGTTGAGGGTGCCGGCCTCCGCCAGGCGCTGCAGCTCGGACTCGATGCGTGCCAGCGCATGCCAGTTGCCGTGCACCAGCATCAGGATCGCGAATTCCGAGCCGAGGGTCGCCATGCGGCTCTCGGCGATGCCGCCGCCGCAATCGGTGATGATGCGCGTCAGCTCGTGGACCATGCCGGTCCGGTCGCTGCCGATGGCGGAGACGGCGAGATGCTGCTTCATCGGGTCCTGCGGCGGGCGCGTTTGCTTCGGGGCGTGTCGACGCCACCAGTTTAGCGGGTGCGCGGGCGCGGCGCGAACGTGGCGCCGGCCCCGCGCGGCCCTCCGGCGGCGGCCGTCTTGCCTCGGGTGCACCGCGCCCCGTAACATCGCGCGCCCGCCTCCTCGAAGGCAAGAGCGCTCCATGTTCACAGGCTCCCTGGTCGCGATCGTGACACCCATGCGCACCGACGGATCGATCGATCCGTCGGCCTGGGACGCCTTGCTCGACTGGCACCTGGCCGCCGGCACCAGCGGCATCGTCATCGGTGGCACCACCGGCGAGTCGGTGACGCTCGCGGAAGCCGAACTGGCGCTGCTGGTGGCGCGCGCGCGCGCGCGCGCCTGCAGGGGCGGCTGCCGGTCATAGCCGGCGTCGGCGGCAGCAACACCGCCGCGGTGGCCGAGCGCGCCCGCGCGCTGGGCGCGAGCGGCGCCGACGCGCTGCTGGTCGTGACCCCGGCCTACAACCGGCCGACGCAGGAGGGCCTGTACCGGCATTTCGCCGCCGTGGCGGCCGCCTCGAGCCTGCCGCTGGTGCTCTACAACGTACCCTCGCGCACCGCGGTCGACCTGCTGCCCGCGACGGTCGGGCGCCTGGCGAAACTGCCGCGCGTGGTCGCGGTCAAAGAGGCGGTGGCTTCCATCGAGCGCATCCGCGAGCTGGTCGCGGCCTGCGGGCCGGCGTTCGACGTGCTGTCGGGCGACGACGCGACGGCGCGCGAGGCCGTGGCAGCCGGCGCCCGCGGCGTGATCTCGGTCACCGCCAACGTGGCGCCCGAGGCGATGGCGCGCATGCTGGCGGCGGCGCTGCGCGGCGATGCCGCCGAGGCCGCCCGGATCGATGCTGGCCTTGCCGCCCTGCACCAGGCCCTGTTCGTCGAGGCGAACCCGATTCCGGTCAAGTGGGCGCTGGCCGAGCTCGGGCGCATGCCCGGTGGCATCCGCCTGCCGCTCACCGAACTGTCGGCGCAGCAGCAACCCGCCGTGCGGCGCGCGCTGCAGGCGGCCCGGTTGGACAAGGCAACGGCGGTGCAGGCATGAAGGGAGCGGCGAGGATGTGGATGCGCGCGTGCGTGGTGGTGGTGGCGCTGGCGACGACCGCGGGCTGCACCTGGTTCCATCATGGATCGACGAAGTGCCGTGAGCCGGCGATGAAGACGGGCATCCAGAACGGGGCCCCCCTGAAGCTGCCGGCGGGCCTCGACGCCCCGGACTCCCGGGGAGCGGTGCGCGTCCCCGAGCTGAACGAACCCGAGCAGCCGCGCGGCAAGCGCGACCCGTGCCTGTCGATGCCGCCGGCCTACAAGACCGGCCAGCCCTGAACGGGCGCCGGGCATTGCCGGCAGGGCCTGTCGGACCGGCCGGCTTTGCTAGAATGGCGGGAGCCTGCCGCGGCGGCCAGGCGTTGCGCGCCTGGGCTAGATTTTGATATCGAAATAATCCGTAACATGTTGATTGGAGAGGTGGCCGAGCGGTCGAAGGCGCTGGACTGGAATTCCAGTAACATCTTCACGGGTGTTCGTGGGTTCGAATCCCACCCTCTCCGCCACGCGTCCATGGTGGTCCGCGTCGGTTCCTTCGCGACGATCCTCCGTGAATCCCGTCAGGCCCGGAAGGGAGCAGCGGCAGCGGCAAGGACGGGCGCCGAAGTTCCGCTGGCGCGGACCGCCTCCCTTCGCGGTCGCGTGGCCGCCCGATGAGCTACACCGCGCTCGCGCGCAAGTGGCGGCCACGCAGCTTCGCCGAGATGACCGGCCAGGAGCACGTGCTGCGCGCGCTCGCCAATGCGCTCGGCAGCGGCCGCGTGCACCACGCCTTCCTGTTCGCCGGGACGCGCGGCGTCGGCAAGACCACGGTGGCGCGCATCTTCGCCAAGTGCCTCAACTGCGAGCGCGGCGTGGTCGCCGAGCCCTGCGGCGAGTGCGCCAGCTGCCGCGAGATCGACGCCGGCCGCAGCGTCGACCTGATCGAGGTCGACGCCGCCTCGCGCACCCGCGTGGATGATACCCGCGACCTGCTCGACAACGTGCAGTACGCGCCGACCCGCAGCCGATTCAAGATCTACCTGATCGACGAAGTGCACATGCTCTCGACGCACTCCTTCAACGCGCTGCTGAAGACGCTGGAGGAGCCGCCGCCGCACGTGAAGTTCCTGCTCGCGACCACCGACCCGCAGAAGCTGCCTGTCACGGTGCTGTCGCGCTGCCTGCAGTTCAACCTCAAGCGCCTGTCGCAGTCGCTGATCGCCGCGCGCCTGACGCACATCCTCCAGGCCGAGGGCATCGAGCACGAGGGCGGCGCGGTGCAGCTGGTGGCGCGCGGGGGCGATGGGAGCCTGCGCGACGCGCTCTCGCTCCTCGACCAGCTGATCGCCTACGGCAACGGGCGCGTCGGCGAGGCCGATGCGCGCGCCATGCTCGGCACCATCGACCGCGCCCACGTGGTGCGCCTCGCCGAACTGCTGGCGGCCGGCGACGCCGCGGGGCTCATCGACTGCGCGCGGCAGCTCGAGGACTTCGCGCTCGACTACGCCGAGGTGCTCGAGCAGCTCGCGGCGCTGTTCGAGCGCGTGGCGTTGCGCCAGGTGGTGCGCGGCTACGAGGGCGACGAGCTGCATCCGGCGGAGCTGCTGCAGCGGCTCGCCGCGGCCATTTCCGCCGAGGACGTGCAGCTCTACTACCAGGTCGCGCTGCTCGGCCGGCGCGACCTGCCGCTGGCCCCGGACCCGCGCACCGGCTTTCGCATGACCCTGATCCGCATGCTGGCCTTCCGCCCGGCCGACGCGAACGCGCCGGGCGCGGCGCGGGCGGCGGGCACGGCGGCAGCGGCGCCGGCACCGGCCGCGGCGGCGCCATCGGCGGCAGCGCCGGCACCGGCCGCCGCGGCGCCGGCACCCGCTGGACCGGCGGTTTCCACTGGGCCCGCCGCGGACGGTGCCGCCGGGAGCAGGTGGCCGCGGCGGACTCCGCCGACTGGAGCGCGATCGTCGCCGCGCTCGATGTCGCCGGCCCGGTGCGCGAGCTCGCGCGACACTGCACGCTCATCGGGCGCAGCGGCGCCGTGGTGCGCCTGGCGCTCGATCCGCGCTCGGTGGCGGTGCGCACCCGTGGCCGCGAGGAGACGCTGGCGCAGGCCCTGGGCCGGCATTTCGGCGAGCCGGTGCGCCTGGAGATCGAGGTGCGCGCCAGCGAGGCGCCGACGCCGGCGCGCGCCAGCGAGGACGCCGCGCGTTCCGAGCAGGCCGAGGCGCGCGCGACGCTGGAGAACGACCCGAACGTCGCGGCCATGCGCGAACGCTTCGGCGCGACGCTCCACCCGGATTCCATCCGCCCGACCCGTTCATCCTGAGGAGCCAGACCCCATGCGCGGCAATTTCGGCAACATGATGAAGCAGGCCCAGCAGCTGCAGGCCAACATGCAGAAGGCGCAGGCCGAGATCGCCCTGCTCGAGGTCACCGGCGAGTCCGGCGGCGGCATGGTCAAGGTCACGGTCAACGGCAAGCACGAGGTCAGGCGCGTGCAGATCGAGCCCGCGCTCATGGGCGATGACCGCGAGATGCTCGAGGACCTCATCGCCGCGGCGATGAACGACGCCGTGCACAAGGCCGAGGCCGCCAGCCAGGCGAAGATGGCGAGCCTGATGGGCGGGCTGCAGCTGCCGCCGGGCATGAAGCTGCCGTTCTGATGAAGCATTCGCCGGGGCTGGTGGCGCTGATCGACGCCCTGCGCACGCTGCCGGGCGTCGGACCGAAGAGCGCCCAGCGCATGGCCTTCCACCTGCTGCAGGATGCGCGGCCCGCGGCGCGCGTGCTGGCCGAGGCGCTGACGCGCGCGCTCGAGCGCGTCGGGCGCTGCCGCCAGTGCCGCATGCTGACCGAGGGCGAGCTTTGCTCCATCTGCGCCAACCCCTCGCGCGACGCGGCGCTGGTGTGCGTGGTCGAATCGCCCGCCGACGTGGTGGCGATCGAGCAGTCGGGCGGCTATCGCGGCCGCTACTTCGTGCTGATGGGCCATCTCTCGCCGCTCGACGGCGTCGGGCCGGACCAGCTGGGCGCGCACGAATTCGAGGCATTGCTCGCCGCCGGCGGCGTGCGCGAGGTCATCCTCGCCACCAACCCGACGGTGGAGGGCGAGGCCACCGCGCACCTGTTCTCCGAGATGGTGCGCCAGCGCGGCATCGCGGCCAGCCGCATCGCCCACGGCGTGCCGGTCGGCGGCGAACTCGAGTACATCGACAGCGGCACGCTGGCGCATGCGCTGGCGGGCCGGCACGCGCTGGAGTGAAGTCCTGGCTGGACTGAAGTCCTAGTAGGAGCGCTGGCGTCCGACCAGCTCCTCGCGCAGCCGGCGCAGCCGGCGGTAGCTCTCGTAGCGCCGCGGGTCCATGGTGCCGGCCTCGCTCGCGGCGCGTACCGCGCAGCCCGGCTCGGCCAGATGGCGGCAGTCGGCGAAGCGGCAGCGGCCGGCGCAGGCGTTCACCTCGGCGAAGCCCAGCGTCGCGGGGTCGAGCTGCTGCACTGCCGGGCTGAAGTCGCGCACGCCAGGCGCGTCGAGCAGCCGCCCGCCGCCGGGCAGGTCGTAGAGGCGCGTGGTGGTGGTGGTGTGGCGGCCTTCCTCGCTCGCGGCGAGTCCGCCCACCGCGGCCTCGCTCCCCGGCACCAGCGCGCGCGTCAGCGAGGACTTGCCGACGCCGGACTGGCCGACCAGCATCGCGGTGCGCGTGCCGACCAGGCCGGGCAGCGCGGCGAGTCCCGTGCCGTCGCGCGCCGAGCAGGGGTGCACCACGTAGCCGGCGAGCCGCAGCCCGGCGAGCGCCGCCGCGAGCGCGGCGTCGGCGGGCAACTCGCACTTGTTGAGCAGCAGCGCCGCCGCGATGCCGGCGGAGGCCGCGGCCGCCAGGTAGCGGTCGGCGATGAACGGATCGCAGCGCGGCAGCGGCGCCAGCACCACCAGCAGCAGCTCGACGTTGGCCGCGACCAGCTCGGCGCGGCCGCGCGCGTCCGAACGATACAGGGCGGTACGCCGCGGCAGCGCCTCGAGCACGCGCAGCTCGTCGTGCTGCGGATCGTGCAGGCAGCGCACCTCGTCGCCGCAGGCGAGCTCGAGGTTGCGGCGCGCCGGGCGCGCCAGCGCGGTCGTGCCGTCCGCCTGCCGCAGCCGCAGGTGCCGGCCGTGGCAGGCGACCACGGTCGCGGTGGCGGGCGAGGGCGGCGGGCCGGTCGATCCGGCGGGGACGTTCATCCTTGTTATCATGCCGCAATTCTTGCGATTGCAGGCGGTGTCATGGCGAGCGCGGATCACCTGGTGTGGATCGACCTGGAGATGACCGGCCTCAGTCCCGAGCAGGACGTCATCATCGAGATCGCCACGATCGTCACCGACTCGCAGCTCAACGTCGTCGCCGAGGGACCCGAACTCGCCGTGCACCAGCCGGAGGAGGCGCTGGCGCGCATGGACGCGTGGAACCAGCGCCAGCACGGCGGCTCGGGGCTGATCGGCCGCGTGCGCGCGAGCCGCGTGTCGACCGCCGATGCCGAGCGGCTCACGCTCGAGTTCCTCGCGGCGCACGTGCCGGCCGGCGCATCGCCGATGTGCGGCAACAGCATCTGCCAGGACCGCCGCTTCCTCGCGCGCCACATGCCCGCGCTCGAGCGGCATTTCCACTACCGCAACCTCGACGTCAGCACGCTGAAGGAACTGGCGCGCCGCTGGTACCCGACGGTCGCCGGCTCGCTGGTGAAGCAGTCGGCGCACCAGGCGCGGGCCGACATCCTCGAGTCGATCGCCGAACTGCGCTTCTACCGCGAGCGGCTGTTCATCGCCGTGTGACGCCGGCCACGCTCCGCCGCGGCGGGCGCGCGGCGGGCGCGTGCTATATTCGATTCGTGGACGTCGAAGGCAACCTGCGGGTTTCGTGGCGTGCGCGGCCGCGCGGCTTCGTCGCGCTGATGGGCCTGTACGAAAGCAATTACCTGCGCTTCGCGCAGCTGGCGGGCGAGCCGGCGGTGCTGCCGGCGCGTGCGCGCTCCTGCGTGGCCGGCGACTGCGAGCTGCTGCTCGAACTCGTCGAGCGCAGTCCCTATACGACGGTGGCCGACCTCACCTACCTGCTGCCGGACGACGCCGCCGGCGCGGCCGGCGCGCCGCTGCGCCTGCCGGACCTGCGGCTGCGGGTCTACCACGATGCCCGGCTGGTGGAGGCGAGCTGGTCGCGTGACGCCGGGGCGGCGGAGCGTGAACTGGATCATCGCTGGGCGCGCAACGTGATGTTAAACAAGTGGCTTGAATACTGCCTCGACCGCGGCCATCGCTTCGCGCCCGCGGCGGCCTGACGCCGCCGCCCAGCCTGGCACGGCCCACTGACCGTGCCGACCCCTGCACCCATCATGTGGCTGATCCGACAACTCGGCTTCCTGCGCCTCGGCCGTGGCGAGCAAGACACGGCCGAGCACCGCGTCCTGCACCTGTTCCGCAACCGCGCGGAGCTGAAGAAGACCTACCTGGCCTCGCAGGACGAGATCCAGACCCTGAAGGACCGCATCAAGCAGCAGGAGGGCGTCACCGCGCGCGTCCAGGAGCTGCTGCAGGACCTCGAGGGCAGGCTCGCCCAGTCCGACAGCGGCTACCGCGCGCTGGTGTTCTACCAGCTGCGCGAACTGTGGTCCTGCGGGCATGCGCTGCTCGAGCAGTTCTCCGGCGAGCTGGCGACCCAGCAGGAGGAGCGCGAGCGCCGGCAATTCCTCGCCGATTACAACCGCCGGCAGTTCCCGCGCGTGCAAGCGGCGCTGGAGCAGGAACGCGCGGCGCTGGCCCAGCAGCAGGCAACGCGCGCCGCGGCCCAGGCCTTGCAGGACGAGATCGACCGGCTGCAGCGGTTCTGGCACTACTTCAAGCGCCTCAAGCTGCGGCGCGCGCTGCAGCCGGCCAGCCTGCAGGCGCTGATGGCGGAGCAGGGTGCCGAGGCGGCACGCCAGGCGCGCGCTGCGGTCGAGGCCGAGCCCGCTCCTGAATTCCCCGGCCTGTCGCTGGAGGCGCGCCGGGCGATCAATACCGCGGTCATCGTGTACGCGCAGCTGCTGCGCGAGCGGCTGGGCGCGACCCAGCTCTTCGAAATGGCGCGCGAGGCGAGCGGGCAGCGCGAGCCCCCCGAGCACTATGGCGGCCGGCCCGAATGCGAGCGGCTGATGGTCGAGATCCAGCGCGGCCGCATCGCCCTGCAGCAGCGCGCCTCGCTGGCGCAGGAGCTGCGGCAACGCACCGAGGCCATGAAGGCGCAGGTGCGCTTTCGCGGGCCGAACGACACCACGCCGATGCCAGCCGAGGGACCGGGCGGCGAGGCTGCGGTCCTCGTCAACGAGGACGCCTGGGAGATCTGTCGCGTGCTGCTGCGCTGAGCCTGCGCGACGGCTGGCGATTCCGGTGGCTTGACCCCGCTGGCTTCGCCGGTTTACAAAACGCGGCGATGGGGCATGCCGTCGCCGTCGCCAGGGAGGCTCGATGCGATCCGCTTCCTCCGCCACCGCGCTGAAGGTCTCGCGCCGCCTGTGGGTGTACCGCGGGGAGGCGGTGTCGCCGTTCGTCTGGGGCGGGCTGCTGCCCCTGCTAGGCCTGCTGCTCCTGGCTGGATACGCGCTGGGCGATTTCGCCCGGCAGGGCATCGAGGCCCGTGTGCGCGAAGGCGTGCAGGCTGCCCTGCATTCGCAGGGCCACGACTGGGTGGCCGCACGCGTGTCGGGCCAGGAGGTGTTCCTGACGGGCGATGCACCGCGCGCCGGCGATGGCGAGCAAGCCCTGGCGCTGGCACGCGCAGCCACCTGTGACACCTGGAGTGGACCGCGCACCTGCGCGGTGCACGTCGCCGGCGCGTTCAGCTCCCCGCCCGCCGCACCCGCCCCGGCGCCCGCGGCGGCAACCCGCGCCGCAGCCAGGGCCTGCGAGGCCGAGTTCACCCGGCTCCTGGCCGGTGCCCGCATCCAGTTCCGCCCCGGTGAGGCGGACATCGACCCGGCGAGCAACGGCCTGCTCGATGAGCTGGCGCAGGCGGCGCGCGCTTGCCCGGGCGTCGTGCGTATCGAGGGCCACACGGATTCGAGCGGCGACGCCGGGGCCAACGAGGCGCTGAGCCTCGCGCGGGCGACGGCGGTGCGCGGTGCCCTGGTGCGCCGGGGCCTGGACGCCGCCCGCCTGCTCGCCGAGGGCTTCGGCGCGCAGCGACCCATCGCCGACAACGCGACGGCCGCTGGCCGTCTCGTGAACCGACGCATCGAGTTCCGGGCCGACGCCGACGCCGGCGCGGCGCAACCCTAGTTCCCAGGGAGCGGACCATGGCATTCCTGCTGGCGAAGATCCTCGGTCTCCTGGTGCTCGCGGCGCTGTGCGGCGCCTGGCTGGCGCGCTGGTACCTGCGCCGGACCAGCGAGGACGTCACGCTGCAGTACCGCAGCCTCCAGGACGACTGGGCTTCGTGGCGCAAGGACATCGAGGCGGCGGTGCGCGGCATCCGCATCCCTGCGCCCGTGGCGACCGATCTCACGCCGGTGATGAACGCCATCGCCGCGATCCGCATGCCGGAGATCCCGCCGGCGCGCGAGCCGAACCTCGGGCCGCTCGCCGAACGGATGATCGCGCTGGAGCTGCGCGTGGCGGCGATCCGCATGCCGGAGATCCCGCCGGCGCGTGAGCCGAACCTCGCGCCGCTCGTCGAGCGGCTGGCGGCGCGGAGCAGCGCATCGGGGCGCTGCGGATGCCGGAGATCCTGCCGGCGCGCGAGCCGGACCGCGCGCCGCTGCACGCGCGCCTGGATGCCATGGAGCGCGCGATCGCGGCCATCCGCATGCCGGAGATCCCGCCGCCGCCTCCGCCAACCGACCTCGAGCCGGTGCAGCGGCGCCTGGCGGCGATCGAGTCGACGCTGGCGCAGCCTCGCCGCCGCGCGCGCCGCGGCGGAAAAGGTGCCTGAAGGGGTGGCGGCGGAAGTGCCGGCGCTGGTGCGGCGCGCGGCAGCCGCAACCTGCTGCAGCGCGCGGGCTACGGTCGTCCCGACGACCTCAAGGAGATCGTCGGCGTCGGGCGCGTGCTCGAAGGCATGCTGCACCAGATCGGCGTGTATTACTTCTGGCAGGTCGCCGAGTGGTCGGCGGACGACGTCGCCTACGTGGACACCCAGCTCACGGCCTTCCGCGGGCGCATCCGCCGCGACGACTGGGTACGCCAGGCGTCGCAGCTCATGCAGCGCGAAGGCGCCGCCCGGCGCCCGGGCTGAAGCGCCGGGGTGCGCCGGCCCCGGATCAGAGTGGCTGGCGCGGGCGGGCACCGGCGCCCGCTTCGGCGGCGAAGCGCCCGGCGCCGACGTCGACCTGGTCGGCGGCGATGTGCGCCGCCAGCGACAGCACCACGTCCGGCAGCTCCTCGGTCTTGACCTCGTCGAGTGACTTGACCGGCGCGAGGCCGTCACCCGTGCGCCGGGCGTTCTCCTGCGCCAGCCGCTGCTGGTCCTGTTCGGTGCGTTGCTGCTGCCGCTGCTTGAGGTTCAGCGACAGCGAGTGTTCCTTGCGGGTCGTCGCGAGCGAGTCGAGGCCCTGCATCAGCCAGCGGTAGTCGCCATCGCCGGCGGTGCGCGCCGACTGGGCCTGCAGCAGCTCGCGCACGCTGCGGCCGCCGGCCGCCAGTGGATGGAAGTCGGCCGCGGCGATCCGGTCCCAGGGCAAGGCATAGTGCAGGACGCTCTCGCCGACGTCGGCGGTGTCGATGCCCGAGGGCAGTTCGATGTCGGGCACGACGCCCTTGAGCTGCGTGCTCTCGCCGGTGACGCGGTAGAACTTGCCGATCGTCACGGTCACCTGGCTCTGTGTCGGCATGTTCGACCAGCGGTCCAGCGGGATCATCTGCTGCACGGTGCCCTTGCCGAAGGTCGGCTGACCGAGGATCAGCCCGCGGTGGTAGTCCTGGATCGCGCCGGCGAAGATCTCCGAGGCGGAGGCGCTGGTGCGGTCGACCAGCACCGCCAGCGGGCCCGACCAGGCGACGCCGGCCTCCGGGTCGTCGAGCACGTCGAGGCGGCCGTCGGTGTCCTTGACCTGCACCACGGGCCCATGGTCGATGAACAGGCCGGTGAGGGCGGTGGCTTCCTGCAGGAAGCCACCGCCGTCGCCCCGCAGGTCGAGCACCAGCGCGTCGATGCCGCCGTCCGCCTGCAGCTCGCCGATCAGGCGGCGCACGTCGCGCGCCGTGCTGCGGTAGTCCTCGTCGCCGTCGCGGCGCGCGTCGGTGTCCTCGTAGAAGCCCGGCACCGTGATCACGCCGACGCGCAGCTTGCGGCCGCCGTCCTCGACCTGGCGCAGTTCCTTCTTGGCCGCCTGGGCCTCGAGCGTGACCTTGTTGCGGGTGAGCTCGATGACGTGCTCGTCCGGGCCGGGCGCGGCGCCGGCCGGCAGGATCTGCAGCCGCACGACCGAACCGAGCTTGCCGCGGATCTTCTGCACCACGTCGTCCAGGCGCCAGCCGATGACCTCGACCATCTCGCCGTCGTGCCCCTGGCCGACCGCGACGATGCGGTCGTTGACCTTGAGCGTGCCGGCCGCCTGCGCCGCGCCGCCGGGCAGCAGCCCGCTCACCGTGACGTAGTCGTCGACCAGCTGCAGCTGCGCGCCGATCCCCTCGTAGCTGAGGCTCATCTGGATGCGGTACTCCTCCGAGCTGCGCGGCGAGTAGTAGTTCGAGTGCGGGTCGTAGGCGGTCGCGTAGGCGTTCATCAGCGTCTCGAACACGTCGTCGCTGGTGACCTTGGTCGAGCGCTGCAGCACGCGCTCGTAGCGCTTGCGCAGGATGTCGGCCGCCTCGCTCCACTTCTTGCCGGTCAGCAGCAGCGAGAGCCCGTCGCTCTTGACCTTCAGCCGCCACAGCTCGTCGAGTTCCTGCGCGTTGCGCGGCCACGGCGCGTGGTCGCGGTCGAGATCGTAGTGCTCGTCGAGCGTCCAGTCCGGCTCGGTGGCGAGCTGCGCGATGGCGTAGCGCAGCCGTTCGCGGTTGCGCTGCTGGAAGCGCGCGAAGATGAGGTAGGCGGGGTCGATCTGCCCGGTGTGGATCATGTCGTCGTAGCGCGCGCGCCAGCGGGCGAAATCGGCGACGTCGGCGGCCGTGAAATAGCTGTGCTGGCCGTCGAGCGCCTCGAGGAAGCGGTCGGCGACCTGGACCGACAGCGCATCGTCGATCGTCCGGTGGCTGTAGTGCTTGTCCTCGAGGACGTGCGCGACGCGCGGTGCGAGCAGGCGCTGCTGCGCCGTCGGCTGCAGCGCGTCGGGCGGCAGCAGGCCGGTGGCGGCCGGTGCGCCGCTCGAGCCGCCCGCCAGCAGGATCAGCAGGCACAGGCCGACCCGCGCCACCCAGGCGGAGCCGCCGCAACCCGATGCCGGAGTCGAAACCATGCGCCAAACCCTCTCGCGGGCCTTCAGGCTAGACTGCCGGGCGCCGCAGTCGTTCATTCTAGGTGCTCCGGGGGTTGTTCGCACATGCGCCCGCTCGCAGTCCTGCTCGGAATCGTGATGGGATCGGCCGTTGCCGTGGCGGTCTCGCTCGGCATGACCGCGGTGGTCTTCGTGCTGCTGCCCGAGTACCACGTGCGGATCGATCCGGAGCGCGCCGCGCTGTACCGCGGGCTGGCCTGGTCGTGGTCGCTGGCGGCGATCGCCGCCAGCGGATTCATCGGGGAGATTCGCGGCCGGCCGTGGCGGCGTGCACCGCAATACCTGCTGCTGGCGCTGGTGCTGCTGCTGGCGTGGATCTACTGGCCGCGCTGAACGTCGCGGCGCGCGGCGCCCTCAGCGGCGCCGGTTGCGGTCGGACCAGGTGTCGCGGCCGCGCGCCACCGGGCGGCTGTTGTACGGATCCTGGCCGCGGTTCCTGTCCCGGTCCTTCTCGATCGTCAGGCCGGTCGTCAGCAGCGCCAGCTTGACGTCCGCGACGACCCGGTCCAGACGACCCGGCACGACGGCTTCCGGTGCGGCGGCATGCGCACCCTTGCGGGGTGCCGGTAGCGGAGCCGGGCGCAGCTGCCTGATCTTGACGGTGTCGACCATGTCCCATTACCTCGGCGCTTGCGGGCCAGCCCGCCTCCGGGCTGTCCGCGAGAGATAGCATGCCACAGCGGAGCGTGCGCCGTATCACGGTTTTTCCCGCGTTTGCATGCGCGCGGCGCAGGCGGACTGATTCTGTCAACTACCGCAGCAGGCGCAGTCCCAGGCGCACGGCCTGCAGCACCAGGTAGGGGCCCAGCAGCACGACCCAGAACGGCAGTGACCCGTGTGCCAGCCCGACGAAGAAGTCCCCCAGCAGGGCGAGCATGCTGCCGTGCGCGTACGCGCCGAGCGTGGCACGGCCGACCGCCCAGATCAGGCAGGGAACCAGCACGCCGCCGATCAGCAGGCAGACGAGCGCCAGCAGCAGTTCGCCGCGCGATCCCTGCGGCAGGTGCAGCCAGCGCAACAGTCGCGAATCCGCTCCAGCCAAGGCACGCCTCCGTGGTTGCCGCCGCGGCCCGCTTCCGGCGCCGGGCCGATTCATGGGCATAATACCCGTTCATATGGCACGCATCAGGACCGCCGTCATCGGCGTGGGCTATCTGGGCCGCTTCCACGCGCAGAAGTACGCTGCGCTCCCCGAGTCCCTGCTGGTCGGTGTCGCCGACACCAGCGCAGCGGCGGCCGAGGCGGTGGCGCGCGAGGTGGGGACGCGGCCGCATGCCGACTACCGCGAGCTGCTCGGCCAGGTCGACGCGGTCAGCGTCGTGACGCCGACGCCGGCGCACGCGGCGATCGCCACGGCGTTCCTGGAAGCGGGCGCGCACGTGCTGGTGGAGAAGCCGATCACCACCACGGTCGCCGAGGCCGAGGCGCTGATCGGCGTGGCGCGCGCGCACGGGCGTGTGCTGCAGGTCGGGCACCTGGAGCGCTTCAACCCGGTGGTGCTGGGCGCCGAACGGCACCTGAAGTCGCCGCGCTTCATCGAGTGCCACCGGCTGGCGCCGTTCCGCGAGCGCGGGACCGACGTCAACGTGGTGCTCGACCTGATGATCCACGACATCGACCTGCTGCAGAGCATCGTCGGCAGCGAGATCGTCGCGCTCGATGCGGTCGGCACGACGGTGTTCTCGCGCGAGACCGACATCGCCAACGCGCGCATCCGCTTCGCCAGCGGCTGCGTCGCCAACGCGACGGCGAGCCGCGTCAGCCTCAAGACCGAGCGCAAGCTGCGCATCTTCCAGGACGACGCCTACCTGTCGCTCGACCTGCAGCAGAAGATCCTGACCGTGATCCGCAAGCGCGAGGCGCGGCCGGGCGACACGCAGCTGCCGGTGAGCATCGCCGAGGAGTCGTTCGAGCAGGGCGATGCGCTGCGGGCCGAGATCGCGGCATTCCTGCGCGCGGCGCGTGGCCTCGAGCCGGTCGCGGTCAGCGGCGAGGACGGGCTGCGCGCGCTGCGCACGGCGATCGCGATCACCGAGGCGCTGCGCGCCGGGGGATGAACACATGCTGACGGTGGCGGCGCTGCAGTTCGCCTGCAGCTGGGACCTGGAGGCCAACCTGGAGCAGGCCGAGCGGCAGGTGCGCGCGGCGGCGGCGCGCGGCGCCGGCCTGGTCCTGCTGCCCGAGCTGTTCGCGACGCCGTACTTCTGCATCGAGCAGGACGCGCGCTACCTCGAGCTGGCGCAGCCGGCCAACGCGAGCCCGCTGCTGCAGCGCTTCGGCGCGCTGGCGCGCGAGCTCGGCGTGGTGTTGCCGGTGAGCTTCTTCGAGCGCGACCGCAACGCCTTCTTCAATTCGATCGCGATCCTCGATGCCGACGGCCGCAACCTCGGCATCTACCGCAAGGCCCACATCCCGGACGGGCCGGGCTACCAGGAGAAGTATTACTTCGTGCCCGGCGACACCGGCTTCCGCGCCTGGGACACGCGCGTCGGCCGCATCGGCGTCGGCATCTGCTGGGACCAGTGGTTCCCGGAGAGCGCGCGCGCGATGGCCTTGCAGGGCGCCGAGCTGCTGCTCTACCCGACGGCCATCGGCAGCGAGCCGCCGCCGGCGCCGCCGGTCGATTCGCGCGACCACTGGCGGCGCGTGCAGCAGGGCCACGCCGCCGCCAACCTGATGCCCATCGTGGTCGCGAACCGCATCGGCCTTGAGCAGGCGCGCGGCGGGCCGGAGTCGCTGCAGATCCGCTTCTACGGCTCCTCGTTCATCGCCGACGGCACCGGCGCCATCGTCGCCGAGGCCGACCGCGAGCACGCCGCCGTGGTGACGGCGAGCTTCGACCTGGCGGAACTGCGGCGGCGGCGCGAGGGCTGGTTCGTGTTCCGCGACCGCCGGCCGGAGTTGTACCGGCCGCTGCTGTCCTCGGGCGGGAACTGAGGCCCGGTCGACGGCGGCGGGCGAGATGATTTGCCCGGCCAACGGTCAAGAACCTATACTTTATCGATTTTCGATCAACCTTGGGGTCCGCCGCGGCGGACCCGCAGACGGGGGGCGGCATGGTCGCAACGGTGGCTGCGGTTCAGGGTGAGGTTACACAGGCCCGCACGCCGCGCGGCCGCGCGCGTCGCGCCGCCGCCGCGCAGGAGCGGGCACCGGACGCCAAGGTCGACCTCGGGCCGCTGCCGCGGCTGATCGGCTACAACCTGCGGCGCGCGCACCAGGTCTCCTGGCGCACCTACGTCGGCATCATCGGCGAGCAGAAGCTGCGGCCCGGCCTTTTCAGCCTGCTGGTGCTGGCGCACTCCAATCCCGGCATCTGCCAGATCGAGCTCGGCACGCACCTGGGCGTCGACAAGGCCAGCATGGTGGCGCTGCTCGACCAGCTCGAGCGCGCCAGCCTGATCGAGCGACGGCGCTCGACCCGCGACCGCCGTCGCCAGGGCATCTTCCTCACGACGGCCGGCGCCCGCGAGCTCGAGGGCCTGCTGCACAAGGTGCGGCATCTCGAGCGGCAGATGGCCAGCCGCTTCACCAAGGCCGAGCTCGAGCAGTTCCTGGCGCTGCTGCAGCGTTTCTATTCCTGAAGCGGCGGCCGCCCGGCGGCCACCGGCCCGAGCACGCGGGCCAGTTCGGCGGCGAGCGGCTTCATGAACCATGCCCGCGGCGGCATGGCCCGCGCATCGATGCCGCGCGCCGCCAGCGCCTCGGCCACCACCGGACCGATCGCCGCCACGGCGACGCTCGCGAGCGCGGCGTGCACCTCCGCGGCCGGCTGCGCCTGGAACAGCCGTTGGACCTGCGCCTTGGACGTGAAGGCGATGGCGTCGACCTCGCCGCGCCGCATCCGCTGCAGCAGCTCCTGCACGCGCGCCGCGTCGCTCGCCGCCGCGTACACGTACGGCGCCACCGGCAGGGGCACGGCGCCGGCGGGGCGCAGGAAATCGACCAGCACGGGATTGGGTTCGCCATAGAGCTGCACGCCGACGCGCCGCCCCGCGAGTTCCAGCGTGGCCAGCGTGGCCACGACGCCGGCCGTGGTCGGCGCCTCGGCCTGCAGCTCCGGCTGCATTCCGAGCTCGCGCAGCGCACGCGCCGGCTTCGGCCCGCGCACCAGCTTGCGGACCGCGCGCAGCGCGGCGAGGAAGGCGTCCTCGAGGGCGGGATCGTGCCGGCGCACGCAGGCGTGCAGGCGGCGCAGGCCCTCGCCGGTCAACAGGACCAGGTCATCGCACCCGCCGGCGGCGAAGCCTCGCAGCCAGGCGCGCACCGGCGCGGGATCGGGGGCATCGAGGATCGTCACCAGCGGATAGGCGAGCACGCGCGCGCCGCGCCGCTCGAGCAGCGCGGTGAACAGCGGCAGCTCGCGCGCCTCGGCGATCGCGATGGTGCGGCCGCGCAGCGCGGAATCGGACTCGGTCGGCGGCTCGCTCAACGCTGTGGCAGCCCGGGTGAACCTGCCGCTATCTTAAGGGCTGGTGGCCGGGCGCGCAGCGCGTACCGGAAGGAGGGGCTTGCCGTGGGCACGACGGATTCGATCGATGCGGTGGCGATCATCGGCTTCGGCGAGGCCGGCTCGATCCTGGGCGCGGACCTTGCCGCCCAAGGCGTGGCGGTGCGCACCTACGACATCCTGCTGGATGCCGCGGCGAGCCACTCGGCGCTGCGCGCGCGGGCCGTCGCGGCCGGCGTGCGGGCGTTGGACTCGCTGGCGGCGGCGGTCGCCGGCTGCGAGCTGGTGATCAGCGCCGTCACGGCCGGCAACGCCGGCGCGGTGGCGGGCGCCGCCGGCGCCCTGCTGCGGCCGGGCCAGTGGTACCTCGACATCAATTCGGTCGCGCCGGACAGCAAGCGCGACAACGCGCGCCGGGTGGAGGCGGGTGGTGCCTGCTACGTCGAGGCCGCGGTGATGGCGCCGGTGCCGCCGCAGCGGCTGGGCGTGCCGATGCTGCTGGGCGGCGCGCGGGCCGCGGAGCTGGCACCGCGGCTCGCCGCCCGTGGCCTGAACGTCGAGGTGGTCGCCGGCACGGTCGGCGTCGCCGCGGCGATCAAGATGTGCCGCAGTGTGATGATCAAGGGCCTCGAGGCGCTCGCCGTCGAATGCCTGTTCGCGGCGCGCCGCCATGGCGCCGAGGATGCGGTGCTGGCCTCGCTCGAGCGCAGCTTTCCCGGCATGGGCTGGACCGGGCAGCTGCCCGACTACCTGGTGAGCCGCGTCGCCGAGCACGGGCGGCGCCGCGCCGCGGAGATGCGCGAAGTGGCGACGACGATCGCCGCGGCCGGCGTCGAGCCGCTGATGTCCGCGGCCACGGCGCGTCGCCAGGACGAACTGGTGGACCGCATGGCGGCTTCCGGCGTGCCCTACGCCGCCGCCGGCTTCAGCTGGCGCGCGCTCGCCGACGCGCTCAGCCGCGCAGCAGGCTGACGACCCGCGCCTCCATGTTCGACTTCAGGCCGATCTCGGAGTAGTGGCGGCCGATCCCCGATTCCTTCGCGCCGCCGAAAGGCACGGTCGCCGCGGTGGCGCGGTGCTGGTTGATCCAGGCGGTGCCGACCTCCAGCCGTGCGGCCAGCGCGCGCGCGCGCGCCGGATCGGAGGTCCAGATCGAGGCGGCCAGGCCGTAGCGCGTGTCGTTGGCGCGCCGGACCACGTCGTCGGTGTCCGTGAACTTCAGCACCGGCACGATCGGCCCGAACTGCTCCTCCTGCACCAGGCGGCTGTCCTCGGGGATGTCGGCGACGATCGTCGGCGGCAGGAAGTAGCCCGGGCCGGCGGGCACCTCGCCGCCGGCGAGGATGCGCGCACCGCGCCGCCGCGTGTCCTCGAGGATGCCGAGCACCCGCTCGTACTGGCGGCGGTTCTGGATCGGGCCGTACTGCGTGGTCGGGTCGAGGCCGTTGCCGACCTTGGCCTTGCGCGCCTCGGCGGCCAGGGCCGCGCACAGGGCGTCATGGATGCGCGCGTGCGCGTAGATGCGCTTGATCGCCATGCACACCTGGCCGCTGTTGACGAAGGCGGCGAAGAACAGCCTGGGCGCGACCGCCGCGACGTCGACGTCGTCGAGCACGATCGCCGCGTCGTTGCCGCCGAGCTCGAGCGTGACGCGCTTGAGCGTGCCGGCGCAGCTCGCCATGACCTGCTTGCCGGTGGCCACCGAGCCGGTGAAGGCGATCTTGTCGATCCCCGGGTGCGCGCTCATCCAGGCGCCGCATGCGTCGTCGCCGGCGAGCACGTTGACGACGCCGCGCGGGAAGACGCCGGCGAGCAGCTCGCCGAGCTTCAACGTGGCGAGTGGCGCGAACGGCGAGGGCTTGAGCACCACGCAGTTGCCGGTGTAGAGCGCGGCGGTCAGCGGGCCGGCCGCGAGGTTGATCGGCGCGTTCCAGGGCGTGATGATGCCGACGACGCCGAGCGGGAACCAGCCGAGCTCGATGTGGCGCTGGGCATCGTCGATGAGCGTCTCGGTGCGGATCTCGATGCGTGCCATGCCCTCCGACTGCGTCGCGGCGCGGCCGATCTCGTCGCGCGACTGGCCGAGCGGCTTGCCCTGCTCGCGCGTCAGGAGCTCCGCGAGTGGTTCGACCTGGGCGCGCAGCGCGGCGGCCATGCGCTCGATGTGCTCGCGCCGCTCGGCGAAGGACCGGGCCGCCCAGCCGGGCGCCGCGCGGCGCGCCGCGGCCACGGCGGCGTCGAGCTGCGCGCGCGTCGCCTGAGGGCAGCGCGCGAAGGCGCTGCCGGTCGCCGGGTCGATGACGTCGAAGGCGAGGGGGCTGCCGACGAGTTCGCCGTCGATGAGATGGCTGAAGTCGGTGCGCAGGGCGGGAGCGGCGGGGGTCGGCGCGGTCATGGGGACGCCTCGATCGTTGTATACAACTACTGTCGTGGATAAAATAGCAAATTCGACCGCGGCCAGGACCCATGAGAGAAATCCCCACCTGCAAGGCGCCCGATCCGGATACGCGCCGGCCCGCATACCGGCCGCCGCCGCTCGCCTGCGATGCGCACTGCCACATCTTCGGGCCCGGCAACCGCTACCCGTACGCGGCCGACCGCAGCTACACGCCGCCGGATGCGCCGCTCGGGCGCTTCAAGGCGCTGCAGGCGACGCTCGGGCTCGAGCGCGCGGTGCTGGTGAACGCCAGCTGCCACGGCAGCGACAACACCGTCATCGTCGACGCGATCGCGCAGAGCGGCGGCAAGTACCGCGGCGTGGCCAATTCGGACGACAGCTTCAGCGAGCGTGAATTCCGCCGGCTGCACGACGCGGGCTTCCGCGGCGTGCGCTTCAACTTCGTCGCGCACCTCGGCGGCGTGCCGGACATGGGCGAATTCGAGCGCACCATCGCGAAGGTCCGCCCGCTCGGCTGGCACCTCGACCTGCATTTCGACGCCAAGGACCTGCCGCAGTACGATGACCTGCTGCGCCGGCTGCCGGTGCCGTTCATCATCGACCACATGGGCCGCGTGCCGACGCAGGCCGGGCTCGGGCAGGAGCCGTTCAAGGTGCTGCTCGACCTGCACCGCCGCAACCCGAACTGCTGGGTGAAGATCAGCGGCGCCGAACGCATCGCCGCCGCCGAGGGCCCGCCGTTCCATTCGGCCGTGCCCTTCGCCCAGGCGCTGATCGCCGCCGGGGCGGAACGCATCCTCTGGGGCACCGACTGGCCGCACCCGAACATCGCGAAGCACATGCCGAACGACGGCGACCTCGTCGACCTGGTGCCGTTGATGATGCCGGACGCCGCCACGCAGCGCCTGGTGCTGGTCGACAATCCGCACCGCCTTTACCAGTTCACCGCCTGAAGCAGGGGCGCACCCACGATGAGCAACACGCCGCGCATCAACGTCCACGAGTACCTGGCCGCCTTCGACGACATCCCGGGCACGCGGGTGTTCACCGCGAAGCGCGCGCGCAAGGGCTACTGGCTCAACCAGTTCTGCATGAGCCTGATGAAGCCCGACAACCGCGAGCGCTTCAAGAAGGACGAACGCGCCTACCTCGACGAGTGGCCGATGACCGAGGCGCAGAAGCAGGCGGTGCAGAAGCGCGACTACAACGCCGCGATCGACGAGGGCGGCAACATCTACTTCCTCTCCAAGCTGTTCTCCACCGACGGCAAGAGCTTCCAGTTCGCCGCCGGCTCGATGACCGGCATGACGCAGGAGGAATACGCGCAGATGATGATCAAGGGTGGCCGCGATCCCAAGGGCTGGCGCTCGATCAAGGAGGGCCGCTGACATGGCGCGCATCACCGCCGGCATCACCTCGAGCCACATCCCGGCGCTCGGCGCCGCCTTCGATCTCGGCAAGACCCAGGAGCCGTACTGGAAGCCGATCTTCGACGACTACCAGTGGGTGCGGCAGTGGGAGCGGGAGCAGAAGCCCGACGTGGTCGTGCTGGTGTACAACGACCACGCCTCGGCCTTCGACATGAACATCATCCCGACCTTCGCGATCGGCTGCGGCGAGGAGTTCAAGCCGGCCGACGAGGGCTGGGGGCCGCGGCCGGTGCCGGTGGTCAAGGGCCACCCCGACCTCGCCTGGCACATCGCGCAGTGCTGCATCCTCGACGAGTTCGACCTCACCATCATGAACCGGATGGAAGTCGACCACGGCCTGACGGTGCCGCTGTCGATGATGTTCGGCAAGGTCGACGCCTGGCCGGCGCGGGTGATCCCGGTGCCGGTCAACGTCGTCACCTATCCGCCGCCGTCGAGCAACCGCTGCTGGATGCTGGGCGAGGCGATCCGCCGCGCCGTCGAGAGCTTCCCCGAGGACCTGAACGTGCAGGTCTGGGGCACCGGCGGCATGTCGCACCAGCTGCAGGGCCCGCGCGCCGGCTTCGTCAACAAGGAATTCGACCAGGCGTTCATGAACGACCTGATCGCGAACCCGGGCCGCCTGCGGCGCATGCCGCACATCGAGTACCTGGTCGAATCCGGCTCCGAGGGCATCGAGCTGGTGATGTGGCTCATCATGCGCGGCGCGCTCGGGGCCAACGTCGAGGAGCTGCACCGCTTCTACCACATCCCCGCGTCCAACACGGCGCTCGGGCACATCGTCATCAAGAGCAATCCCTAGCACTGCGGCACGCAGCGAGGAAACGGACATGAAGGTCGGACTGGCGGGACAGGGCGCATTCGGCATCAAGCACCTCGAGGCGATCCAGAAGATCGCGGGGATCGAGGTCATCACGCTGACCGGCGGCAACCAGGATGCTACCCGGGACGTGGCGCAGCGCTTCGGGATCCCGCACTGGACCGGCGAGCTGGCCGAGAGCCTGAAGCAGCCTGGGCTGGAGGCGATGATCCTCGCGACGCCGACGCAGGTGCACGCCAGCCAGACGATCCAGTGCCTGCGCGCCGGCAAGCACGTGCAGGTCGAGATCCCGATGTCCGACAACCTCAAGGACGCCGAGGAAGTGGTGCGCGTCCAGCAGGAGACCGGCCGGATCGCCATGGCGGGGCACACGCGCCGCTTCAATCCCTGCCACCAGTGGATCCACAAGCGCATCGTGGCCGGCGAACTCAGGGTGCTGCAGATGGACGTGCAGACCTACTTCTTCCGCCGCACCAACATGAACGCGCTCGGCAAGCCGCGCAGCTGGACCGACCACCTGCTGTGGCACCACGCCTGCCACACCGTCGACTTGTTCCAGTATCAAACGGGACAAGAGGTAGCGAGGTGCCATGCGCTGCAGGGGCCGGCGAGCCCGACGCTCGGCATCGCGCTGGACATGAACATCGGCATGAAGACGCCGAACGGGGCGATCTGCACGCTGTCGCTGTCGTTCAACAACGACGGGCCACTGGGCACGCACTTCCGCTACATCTGCGACAACGGCACCTACGTGTGCCACTACGACGACCTGTTCGACGGCAAGGGCAACCCGGTCGACGTCAGCAAGGTCGACGTCTCGACCAACGGCATCGAGCTGCAGGACCGCGAGTTCTTCGCCGCGATCCGCGAGGGCCGCGAGCCGAACGGCAGCGTCCGGCAGGTGCTGCCGGCGATGCGCACGCTCGACAAGCTGGAGAAGTCCGCGCTGCAGGGCTGAGCCGGGCGCGGGCCCGGGGCCGGGCGCGGCCTGGCCACGGACCGGCCGCGTGCCGCCGCCGGGCTCAGCGCTCGATGGCGGCCATCATCGCCGGCGGGTGGCGCTCGCCACGCACGCCAATGGCGGCGAAGCTCGCCTCGATCTCCGCCAGGGCCGCGGCATCGAGGCGCAGGGTGCCGGCGGCCAGGTTGTCGCGCAGGTGCGCGCGCGTCTTCATGCCGGGGATCACCACGATGTTCGGGTCGCGGGCCAGCACCCAGGCGAGCGCCAGCTGCGGGGCGCTGCAGCCGCGACGGGCGGCGAGCTCGCGCAGCGCGTCGGCCAGGCCCTGGTTGTGCAGCACGTTGTCGCCGCTGAAGCGCGGCTGGCCGCGGCGGGCATCGCCGGCCGGCAGCTCCCCGGCGTCGCGGAAGTTGCCCGCGAGGAAACCGCGGCCCAGCGGGCTGTAGGCGACGAAGCCGGCGCCGAGCTCGCGGCAGGCCGCGAGCATCCCGTCCTCCGGATCGCGCGACCACAACGAGTATTCGCTCTGCACCGCGGCGATCGGGTGCACCGCGCAGGCGCGGCGCAGCGTCGCCACGCTGCATTCCGAGAGGCCGAGGTGCCGCAGCTTGCCGGTGGCCACCAGCTCCCGGAGGGCGCCGACCGACTCCTCGATCGGGACGCGCGCGTCGATGCGGTGCAGGTAGAAGAGGTCGATCCAGTCGGTGCCGAGGCGGGCGAGGCTCGCGTCCACCGCCTGGCGCAGCGCGGCCGGGGCATTGTCGACCACCAGCGCCCCCTGCGGGTCGCGGGTGATGCCGTACTTGGTCGCGAGGAACACGTCGCGGCGGCGTGTGCGCAGCAGCTCGCCGACGAAGGTCTCGTTGGCGCCGTTCTGGTAGCTCTGGGCGGTGTCGAAATGCGTGACGCCGCGTTCCAGCGCCTCGAGCACCGTGGCGCGCGCCTCGGCGTCGTTGCGCTCGCCGTACCAGCCGACCAGCCCCATGCAGCCGAAGCCGATGGAGGGCAGCCGCACGCCGCTGCGGCCGAGTGAACGCTGCTCCATGAAAAAAAACTCCCGCCGGGCCCTTAGGGGAGGGCGCCGGCGGGAGTCTACAGGAACGCCGCGGGGGATCAGCCGGCTCGGCGCAGCGCGCCGGCCGGGCGGTTCTCCAGCAGCTGGATGGCGGAGGCCGTGTTCGAAATCGGGATGTGGTACGTGCGGTGCAGCTCGTTCACGTCACCGAGCAGCGTGCCGCGCGCGGCCATCCAGTTGAGCAGCTCGACGCCCTGCGTGCCCGCGAGGCGCACCAGCTCGACGTTCGAGTACTTGGCGAGCGCGGCCGGGGTCTTGATCAGGTTGTCGAGGCACTCGAAGTCGAAGGGCTTGTTGATGAAGCCGGCGCGCTCGCCGTCGAGCTGGTGCGACAGCCCGCCGGTGCCGAGCACCACGACCTTCAGGTCCTTCTTGTACGACTCGATCGCGCGGCCGACCGCCTGGCCGAGCGCCAGGCAGCGCTTCGCCGACGGCAGCGGGTGCTGCACGGTGTTCACCATGATCGGGATCACCTTGACCGGGCGCACCTTCTGGTTCGGCCACAGCAGCTCGACCGGCACCGAGGAGGCGTGGTCGACCTGCAGTTCCTGGCAGGTGGTGACGTCGAATTCCTCGGCCACCACGCCCTCGATGATGTGCCACGAGAGCTCGGGGTCGCCCGGCAGCGGCTCGAAGGTCTTCAGGCCCCAGCCCTCGTCGGCGTTCTGGTACTCGGGCGCGGCGCCGATGGCGAAGGTCGGCATCTTGTCGAGGAAGAAGTTCAGGCCGTGGTCGTTGTAGAAGATCACCGCGACGTCCGGCTTGGTCTGCGCCAGCCAGCGATGCACCGGCGCGAAGCCGTCGAAGAACGGCTTGAAGTACGCGTCCTGCTGCAGGCCGCGGTTGATGGCCATCCCGATCATCGGGATGTGCGACATGCTGACACTGCCAATTACGGTAGCCATGAGTTATTTCCCCGCGTCCACGAGTTTCTGCTTGAAGGCCTCGACCGTCATGCCGGTCTGCTGCGCGCCCAGGTCCTGGACGTTCAGGCCGAAGATGCCGGCGAACTTGGCCAGGTAGTACACGTTGCCGCCCGCGGCGATGAGCTGCAGCACGTTGCGCGCGCGGATCGCCTCGCGCTGCTGCGGGTTGAGCTTGTACTTGGCGCAATACGCGTCCTCGTCCTTGAGGAACTCGGCGCGGTTCTCGGGGTGGTTGAACGAATAGCACATCTTGTTCAGTGCATATCCCTTGCGGGCCTCGGCACCGGTGAACATCGTGGTGCCGGGTATCGGCTGATTCATATCCATCGTGGAGTGCCCTCGGTTGCCGGCGACTGCCGGTCGAAACTGCGTGGCACTTTGGGGGGGTGCCGAAGGCGTGTCGATAGGGAATTTCCGAGGTATACAGGGCCTCCGGCCGCCGGCGGCGGGGCCTCGAAACGGGGTCTTTCGGCTATGATTCCCGCACCAGCCTGGAGCACCGCCGCATGATCATCGACTGCCACGGCCACTACACCACCGCCCCGGGCGAACTGCAGGCGTTCCGCGACGCCCAGGTCGCGGCCCTGAAGGACCCGGCGCGCGCTCCGCGGGGCGGCCCGGTCATCGCCGACGACCAGATCCGCGAGAGCCTGGAGGGGGCGCAGCTGAAGCTGCAGCGCGATCGCGGCACCGACCTCACCATATTCTCGCCGCGCGCCTCGGCGATGGCGCACCACGTTGGAACGGAGGCCACCAGCCTCGCCTGGACGCGGGTGTGCAATGACCTGATCCACCGCGTGGTGCGGCTGTACCCGGACAACTTCGTCGGCGTCTGCCAGCTGCCGCAGTCGCCGGGCGTGCCGGTGGCGAACAGCATCGCCGAGCTGGAGCGCTGCGTGCGCGAGCTCGGCTTCATCGGCTGCAACCTCAACCCCGATCCCTCGGGCGGCCACTGGACCGCACCGCCGCTGACCGACCGGCACTGGTACCCGTTCTACGAGAAGATGGTCGAGCTCGACGTGCCGGCGATGGTGCACGTCAGCGCCTCGTGCAACCCGAACTTCCACGCCACCGGCGCGCACTACATCAACGCCGACACGACGGCGTTCATGCAGTTCATCCAGAGCGACCTGTTCAGGGACTTCCCGACGCTGCGCTTCATCATCCCGCACGGCGGCGGCGCGGTGCCGTACCACTGGGGCCGCTACCGCGGGCTGGCGCAGGACATGAAGCGGCCGCCGCTCGCCGAGCTGGTGATGCGGAACGTGTACTTCGACACCTGCGTCTACCACCAGGCCGGCATCGACCTGCTGGCGCGCGTCATCCCGGTGGAGAACATCCTGTTCGGCTCGGAGATGGTCGGCGCGGTGCGCGGCATCGATCCGACCACCGGCCAGTACTACGACGACACCAAGCGCTACATCGATGCGCTGGCGATCCCGCCGGCCGACAAGCAGCGGATCTTCGCCGGCAACGCCCGGCGCGTCTTCCCGCGCCTGGACCAGCTGCTGCGCTCGCGGGGACGCTGATGAACACGCCGGCGCCGCCCAATCCGGACGCGGAGAAGAACCTGGCGATGGTGATCTACGCCCTGTACGCCGCCTCGTTCGTGGTCGGCATCACGGCGCTGGTCGCGATCATCATTAACTACGTCAAGCGCGACGACGTCGCCGGCACGTGGCTGGCGAGCCACTACCGCTGGCAGATCCGCACCTTCTGGTTCGCGCTGCTGTGGGGCGTGATCGGCCTGCTGCTGACGGCGGTCGTGATCGGGATACCGATCCTCGTCGCCAACGGCATCTGGATGATCTACCGCATCGTCAAGGGCTGGCTGCGGCTCAGCGAGAACAAGGCCATGTACGTGGCGCCGCCCGCCGCGTCGGCGCCGGCGGGCGGAGCCTAGCCGCCGCCGTGCTGCCGCGCCGTACCGCACAGTCGGTCCTTGCATGGACGCTGCCGTGGCTGGTGGCCCGGCTGCTCCTGCCGGCCGGCGTCATGCCTGCGGTGGTGGGCGGCGAGCCCGGCTGGATCCTCTGCTCGGCCGCGGCACACGGTGATGTGCCGCGCCCCGCGGCGCCGCACGACACCGGCAGTTCGCAGCACGCGGCGGCGCCTTGTCCGTTCGCAGCGGCGGCTGCGTGCGCGCCGCCGCCCGCTCCGGCGCTCGCGGCGGCCATCGAAGTCGTCGTCACCGCGCCGGCTGCCGGCGATCCCGGACTGTCCAGGCCGCGTCAGGCGGTGCGGGCACATCCGGCGCGCGGCCCTCCGTTCCTCTCCTGATCGATCGCAAGTAATTCCACTTCGTTCATTCAGGAGTTTTCCGCCATGTCGACGCGTACCTGCGTGCGCGTGCTGGCGCCGGCATTCCCGCCGGCGGCCGCACGGCTGCGCGCCACTGATCTTCCAGTCCATTGCACCGATTCCCTGGCGCACCGGCGGCCACCTGGGATCGCCCGCCGGCGCGCCATCGCCGGCAGCGCGTGCCTGCTGTTGTCATGCCTGGCGCCGTGCGCCGAGGATGCGGCGGAGTCCGAAGCGCCGCAGGGACTGCAGGTCGTCGTCGTCACGGGCACGGTCGAGAGCTCGCCGCTGGTCGTGGCGGCCGACGCGCAGGCGCCGCGCCAGCCGTTGCCGGCCCACGACGGTGCCGACTTCCTCAAGACGATCGCGGGCTTCGCCGTGACGCGCAAGGCCGGCACCGACGGCGACCCGGTGTTCCGCGGCATGGCCGGCTCGCGCCTCAACATCCTGGTCGACGGGGCCAACATCCTGGGCGGCTGCAACGCGCGCATGGATGCGCCGACCGCCTACATCTTTCCCGAGGCCTACGACGCGCTCACGGTGATCAAGGGCCCGCAATCCGTGCGCTACGGCCCCGGCACCTCGGCCGGCACGGTGATGTTCGAGCGCCGCGTGGAACGCTTCGACCGGCCCGGCTACCGGCTGCGCGGCAGCGTGCTGGGCGCGAGCGCCGGCCGGCACGACGAGGTGGCGGACCTGCGGCTCGGCCGGCCGCTGGGCTACCTGCAGCTCACCGCGACCAACTCGCAATCCGACGACTACGCGGACGGCGATGGCGCGGCCGTGCATTCCGCCTATCGTCGCTACAGCGTCAACGCCGCGGCGGCGTGGACGCCCGACGAGCACACGCGGCTGGAACTGGCGGTCGTCCACAGCGACGGGCACGCCGCCTATGCGGACCGGGCGATGGATGGTGCGCAGTTCCTTCGCCAGGGATTCGACCTGGCCTTCGAGCGCCGCGACCTGCCGGGGCGGCTGCGGGGGCTCGAGGCGCGCGTGTATGCGACCTCGGTCGACCACGTCATGGACGATCAGAGCCTGCGCACGCCGGGCATGATGGGCTACGCCGACCTGCGGCGCTTCACCTACGGCGCACGGGCCGCCGCGAGCTTCGCGACCCTGCGCGACGGCCCGCTGGAACTCGGCATCGACGCGCAGCTCCACCGGCACGACTCGCGCAGCGCGCCGCCGAGCGGCCTGTACATGCCGTTCCGCGCCGACGCGCGCCTGGCGCAACAGGGCGCGTTCGCGTAGTGGCGGCTGCCGCTGGGCCGCGGCCGGCACGTGATCAGCGGCTACCGGCTGGACCGCTGGCATGCCGTCGACCAGCGCCTGGCGATCGGCGGCATGATGGGCTCGATGCCGAATCCGACCGCCGGCGCGACGCGCAACGAGTGGCGCCACAGCGGCTTCGCGCGCCTGGAAGCGCCGCTGCGTGCCACGCTGGCCACGGTGTACGCTGGCATCGGGCATGCCGAGCGCTTCCCGGACTACTGGGAGGCCATCGCGAAGGAGTCGCCGGCGAGCCGCAGCGCCTTCGACAGCGTGCGCAGCGAGAAGACCACGCAGCTCGATGCCGGCCTGGTGTACCGCCAGGCCGGCGCCACGCTGACGCTGGCGCTGTTCGCCAATCGTGTCGACGATTTCATCCTGGTGGACTACGCCGGCATGATGAAGCCGAACGGCGCCGTGCGTAATGTCGACGCGGCGAGCCGTGGCGGCGAGCTCGGCGCCTCGCGGGCATTCGGCCGGCGCTGGTCCGCCGACGTCTCGCTCGCCTACGTCCACGGCGAGAACCGCAGCGACGGGCGGCCATTGCCGCAGATCCCGCCGCTGGACGCACGCTTCGGCCTGAACTACGCCGATGCGAAGTGGTCGGGCGGCGTGCTGCTGCGGATGACGGCGGCGCAGGACCGCTTCGACCTCAACCGCGGCACGATCGTCGGCAAGGACCTGGGCGCGGCGCCCGGGTTCGCGGTGCTGTCGCTGAACGGCGGCTGGCGGCCGGCGCATTCGCTCCAGGTCACGGCCGGCGTCGACAACCTGCTGGACCGCAGCTACGCCGAGTCGATCAGCCGGGCCGGCGGCAACGGCATGGGCGGGGCGATCGGCGGCTACGTGCAGACGCTGCGGGTCAACGAGCCCGGCCGCACGTTCTGGCTGAAGCTCGCCGTGCGCGCGCCCTGAGGGGGCGAGGCCGCAGGGGGCCCCGGACGCGGCCGCCGTGCCGCGCCCGGGGCCGCCGCTTCAGATGTACTTGAGCCCGAGCGCGGCCAGCGCCTCGCGCATCTTGTACATGTCGAGGCCGAGTTCGCCGGCGGCGAGCCGGCGGCGCTTGTCCTCCTCGTTGGCGACGCGCTTGGCGGCAGCCTCGGCGACGCGGAAGGCGTCGGCGCGCGGCACGATCACCACGCCGTCGTCGTCGGCGACCACGACGTCGCCGGCCTCGACGCGCTGCGCCGCGCAGATCACCGGCACGTTGACCGCGCCGAGGCTGGCCTTGATGGTGCCCTGGGCGCAGATGCACTTGCTCCACACCGGGAAGCGCATGTCGGTGAGGGTCGCCACGTCGCGCACGCCGGCATCGATGACCAGGGCGCGCACGCCGCGTGCCTGCAGCGAGGTGGCGAGCAGGTCGCCGAAGTAGCCGTCGTTGCAGGGCGAGCTCGGCGCCACCACCAGCACGTCGCCCGGCCGGCACATCTCGACCGCGACGTGGATCATCCAGTTGTCGCCCGGTGGCACCAGCACCGTGACGGCCGAGCCCGCCACCGCGGCGCGCGGATAGATCGGGCGCATGTAGTGCGCCAGCAGGCCGGTGCGGCCCTGGGCCTCGTGCACGGTGGCGACGCCGTGCTCGCCCAGCCTGTCGATGATCGCGCTCTCGGCGCGCGCTATCTCGCGAACCACCACGTTCTTGCTCATGGGACTGACGCTGCTCCTTCGGCGGGGGGCGTGGCCACGGCGGCCGCGCCCGGACGGCCGTGGAGTATATCGGCTGGCCGGGGCCGGGCTGGCCGGGGCCGGGCTGGCCGGCGCGCGCCCGGCGGGGCTGCCGCGCCCCGCAGCGTTCCGGAGAATGATAGATAGCGTCTATTGGAAGGATTCAATCAATCCATTGGAGCAATGACCGCCGATCGACCAGGATTCCTTCCGGGCCGGCAATGCCGCCCGCCCAGGCACCGTCGCAGGAGACCACGACCATGAGCTCGCTGATCAACACCACCGTCAAGCCCTTCAAGGCCACCGCCTTCCACAACGGCGAGTTCGTCCCGGTGACCGACGCCGACCTGCGCGGCAAGTGGTCGGTGGTGTTCTTCTATCCGGCCGACTTCACCTTCGTCTGCCCGACCGAGCTCGGCGACCTGGCGGACCACTACGCGACGCTGCAGCAGCTGGGGGTCGAGGTGTACGCGGTCTCGACCGATACGCACTTCACCCACAAGGCTTGGCACGACGCGTCGGAGACCATCCGCAGGATCCGCTTCCCGATGGTCGGCGACCCGACCGGCACGCTGGCGCGCAACTTCGGCGTGATGATCGAGGAAGAGGGCCTCGCGCTGCGCGGCAGCTTCGTGATCGACCCGGAAGGCCGGGTCAAGGTCTGCGAGATCCACGACCTCGGCATCGGCCGTTCGGCCGAGGAACTGCTGCGCAAGATCCAGGCGGCGCAGTACGTCGCCGGCCACGACGGCGAGGTCTGCCCGGCGAAGTGGCGGCCCGGCGCGAAGACGCTGGCGCCCTCGCTCGACCTGGTCGGCAAGATCTGACGGGCGCGACCCGCCTGGCGGTACCTGCCAGGCGGGTCGCGCGCGGGGCGCGCTTGCCGCGGCCGGGGCGAGCGGCCAGTATTGCGGCATGAAATACCTGCACACGATGGTCCGCGTGGCCAACATCGACGCCTCGCTGAAGTTCTACTGCGAGGCGCTGGGCCTGCGGGAGCTCAAGCGAATGGAGAGCGACAAGGGCCGCTTCACGCTGGTGTTCCTCGCCGCGCCGGGCGACGACGCGGCGCAGATCGAGCTCACGTACAACTGGGACCCGCAGGCCTACGGCGGCGGCCGCAACTTCGGCCACGTCGCCTATGAGGTCGACGACATCTACGCCACCTGCCGGCGCCTGCAGGAGCACGGCGTGACGATCAATCGCCCGCCGCGCGAGGGCAAGATGGCCTTCGTGCGCTCGCCCGACGGCATCTCGGTCGAGCTGCTGCAGAAGGGCGCGGCGCTCGCGCCGGCCGAGCCCTGGGCGTCCATGCCGAACGTCGGCGAGTGGTGAGGCGCGGCTAGCCGCCGGCCGCCGCGGCGGCTTTCGGCGCCTGCGGGGGCTTCGGCGGCGGTGGTGCCTGCGTGCCGCCGCCGGGCGGCAACGCTGGCGCGGGCTGCACCGGCGGCTGCGGGGTCCGCGGCTGGCGCGGCGCGCGCGTGCACAGCGAGACGTCGCCGCTCTTGGTCTCGACCCGCACGTGGCCCGCGCCGCTGCCGGAGCTGAAGCTCAGCCGCGTGCCGGGCCCGTACTCGGTGTCCGCCGGCTTCGGCCCGAAGCAGTTGTCGATGTCGCCGCTGAAGCTCTGCAGGTCGCAGGTCGCGTCCGGCGCGGTCGCGAAGCGGAGCATGACATCGCCGCTGACCGATTCGGCATCGATGTCGCCGCCGGGCGCGAGCGTCGAACCGATGCCGAAATCGCCCGACACCGTCTGGAAGCGGCCGCGCTGCAGCGTGCCGAGCGAGAGCTCGGCATCGCCGCTGACGGTGCCCACCTCGACGTTGCCGCCCGCGCCGTAGACGTTGACGTTGCCGCTGATGGTCTTGACCTCGAGGTTGCGGGCCGCCGGCGCCTTGAGCTGCACGTCGCCGCTGACCGTGTTCACGTGCGCGTCGCCCTCGAGCGCGCCGCTGACGTTGCCGCTCACGGTGCGCAGGTGCGCCTCGCCGTCGAGCTCGGCGACCTCGAGGTCGGCGCTCACCAGCGAGACGTTGAGCGCGCTGCGCTGCGGGACCCGCACCGTGAGCCAGGCGCTGCCGTCGTCGTCGCCGCCGGTGGAGGCAGGCAGCACGACCCGCACGCTGGCATGGCCGCCGGCGCTGCTGACCTCGACGCGCTCGACCTTCGCGCCCACCGTGCCGCTGACTTCGAGCTGCGGCTGGTCCCAGCCCTGCACGCTGATGCGGCCGGCGACGTTGATGATGTCGATCGTGCCGCCGGGCTCGGCCGGACGGGTTTCCTGGATGTCGCGCTGGAACTCGCGCGCGCCGGCCGCCGCGGCGCCGAGCGCCAGGGCGAGGCCGAGGAAGAGGGCGGATCGGGCTGGCATGGCTCAGGTCCTCCGGGACAGGGGTTCGGTCGAGCGGGCGACGCTGCGGTAGAGATCGAATTCCTGCTGCCAGGTGCTCTCGAGCAACCGCTGCAGCACCGGGCTGGCGGGGTCCTGCTCGAGCGCGGCGCGGATGTCGGCGTTGGCCCGCTGGATGGTCTCGAGGTCCGCCTCGATGCGCAGGCGGGTCTTCGGCGCGAGCAGCACCAGGCGTTCGCGGAACGTGCGCTCGAGGGCCGCGCGCGCCGCGCGGTAGCCCGGGTCCTGCGGCGGCAGGAAGCGTGCCGCGAGCAGCGCGGCCTCGTTGCCGCCGGCTGGTGCGCGCGCGTCGGCCGGGAGCGGCAGGCGGTGCGCGAAGCCGAGCGCCAGCGTCACCGACACCGCGGCGACGAGCAGGCCGGCGGCGAGCTGCAGCGGCCACTGGCGCGCCGGCGCGGGGCGGATGGCGGCCTCGACGCCGGGCCAGAGATCGCGCGCCGGCGCCACGGCGCGCGGCAGGCGGGCGAGCAAGGGATCGAGCGTGTCGGGGGACGGCATGTTCAGGAGTCCTGCGTCGCTTCCAGGCCCAGTTGGCGCGCGAGCAGCTGCCGGGCCCGGTGCAGCTGCGCCTTGCTCGTGCCGGCGGCGATGCCGAGCATCGCACCGGCCTCCTCGTGGCTGTGGCCGTAGATCCCGACCAGCACCAGCACGTGCCGCGCGCCCTCGGGCAGCCGCTCGATCGCGCGCTCGAGGTCGAGCGGACCGACCGCGTCGCCGGCCGCCGCCGCGGCGTGGGCTCGATCTCCTCGAGCGCCACGGCGGTCGCCTCGTATGCGGCCGCGAGTCCGCGCCGGCGTGCGAGCACCGCGTTGACGGCGATGCGGTGCATCCAGGTGGAGAAGCGGCTGCGCGCCTCGAAGCGGGGCAGCGCGCGCCAGGCGGCGATGAAGGCGTCCTGGGTGCAGTCCTCGGCGACGTCGCGCCGGCCGGTCATGCGCAGGCACAGGCCGTGCACCTCGGGCGCGTGGCGCCGGTACAGCCGCTCGAAGGCCCGCCGGTCGCCCCGCTGCGCCGCGGCGAGCGACGGCGCGTCGATGTCGGCGGCCTCGCGTCCGCCCGCGTCGGGATACTCCAGCACCTGCGCCATCGACACGAACCGCACCCCCGGAATGGGACGATCTGGCCTTTAGAGGCGACCCCGGCCCCGGGGGTTTAAAGGCCGGCAGGGATGTCGCTGCCGCGGATCCACAGGCCCGCCAGCGACTCGATCCCGTCGCGGTCGGCGGCATCGAAGCGGCCGGGCAGGGGGCTGTCGAGATCGAAGACACCGAGCAGCCCGCCGCCCGGCGTGACCAGCGGCACGACCAGTTCCGAGCGCGAGGCCGCGTCGCAGGCGATGTGCCCGGGGAATTCCTCGACGTCGGGCACGATCAGGGCCGTGCGGCGCTGCGCCGCGCTGCCGCACACGCCGGCCGAGCGCGATGCGCACGCAGGCCGGCTTGCCCTGGAAGGGACCCAGCACCAGCTCGCCGCCGCGCAGCAGGTAGCAGCCGGCCCAGTTCAGGTCGGGGAGCGAGGCGTACACCAGCGCCGCCAGGTTCGCGGCATTGGCGATGAAATCGCGCTCGCCGGCGATGAGCCCGCGTAGCTCGTGGCGAGCGAGCGGTACAGCGCCGGCTTGTCGGCGCCGGCGGCGGTCGGCGGCGCTTCCCAGCTGCTCATCCGGCCACCTCCTCGAAGCGGTTCGCGGCGAGGTTCTTGCGCACCCGCCGCGCGTCGAACACGCGGCCGTTGGCGGCGATGTAGACGCCCGGCGGCAGCAGCTGCGCGGCGGCGAGCGCCATGCCGAGGTTGAAGGGGGCGTCGCTGTCGCTGAAGCGCCCGGGCTGCAGCGCGCCGGTGAGCACGATGACCTTGCCCGCCAGGTCCGCAAGCGCGCGCGCCGTCTCGACCATGGTGTCCGTGCCATGCGTGACGACGAGGCGCCGCTGCGGGGCCGCGGCGAGCGCGGCGCGGATCGCGGCCCGGTCGGCCGCGGTCATCTCCAGGCTGTCCTTGCGCAGCAGTTCCGTGACGGGGATGCCGGCCTCGGCGCGCGCGTGTTCGAGCACCTGGCGCACGACCGGCGTACCCACCTCGTAGCCGCCCTTGGCGTCGAAGTAGACCTTGTCGATCGTGCCGCCAGTGGTGAAGATGGCGATCGTTTCCATGGTCAGCGGGGAAGGCTAGTGGCGCGGACGGGGATTGGCAATGCGAGGCGCGGGATGCGGGCGGTGGCCGGTGCGCCGTGGCTGGCGGTGGTAGTGCTGGGGGTGCTGGGCGCGGCCGCGGTCCGGCCCGCGCGCAGCAGCAGCAGGCCATCCAGCCGGCCTGCGAGGTGCTGGCGGGCCTGAAGCTGCCGCACGCCAGCGTCGCCTCCGCGCAGAACGCGCCGGCCGAGTCGCTGCCGCCCGCCTGAGGTCGGCGGCGCCGATCGAGGTGCCGGCGCGCTGCGTGGTGAAGCTGGTGTCGCGGCCGAGTGCGGATTCGGAGATCGGCATCGAGGTCTGGCTGCCGCTCGCGGGCTGGAACGGCAAGTACCTGCAGGTGGGGAACGGGGGCTGGTCGGGTGCGGTCGTGGCGCCGGCGCTCGCCTATGCGGTGCAGCGCGGCTACGCCGCCGCCGGCACCGACGACGGCCACGCCGGGTCGATGACCGGCGGCGCGCAGTGGGCCGTCGGCCACCCGGAGAAGCTGGTCGATTTCAGCTACCGCGCGGCGCACGAAACCGCGGTGCTGGCGCGCCAGGTGGTCAACGCCTTCTACGCCAACGATGCGCGGCGCAGCTACTTCGTCGGTTGCTCGACCGGCGGGCGCCAGGCGCTGATGGAGGCGCAGCGCTTCCCCGAGGACTTCGACGGCATCGTCGCCGGCGCGCCCGCCAACGACATGACGGGCCTGCAGGCCGCGGGCGTGTGGAACGAGCAGGCGTTGCTGAAGAGCCCGGAGAGCGCCATTCCGCTGGAAAAGCTGCGCGCCATCCAGCGTGCCGCGCTCAAGGCCTGCGACCGGGCCGACGGCCTGTGGGACGGGCTGGTCGAGAACCCGCGCGCCTGCCGGTTCAACCCGGCGGTGCTGAAGTGCAAGGGCGCGGACGGCCCGCAGTGCCTCACGGCGCCGCAGCTCGCGGCGCTGCGCCGCCTGTACGCCGGGCCCGTGAATCCGCGCACCGGCGCGCAGGTCTACCCGGGCCTCTCGCCGGGCACCGAGGCCGTCGCCGATTCCTGGAAGGACTGGCTCATCGCCAGGCCGGCGGAGAACGCGCGGCAGTTCGCCTTCGGCAACGCCTTCTTCGGCCAGCTGGTGCGCGAGGGCACCGGTTGGGATTTCCGCGAGATGAACTTCGACAGCGACGTCGAGGCGGCGTACCGCAAGGTCGGCGTGCAGCTGGACGCGGTGAGCCCGGACCTGCGCTCCTTCCGCGCGCACGGCGGCAAGCTCATCCAGTACCACGGCTGGGGCGACGCGGCGATCGCGCCCGGCAATTCGGTCGACTACTACGAGCAGGTGCGCGGCTTCTTCGCGACCTACCCGGATCCGCGCACCGGTGGCGCGCGCGCCGTCGAGGACTTCTATCGCCTGTTCATGGTGCCCGGCATGGCGCACTGCGGCGGCGGCGTCGGCCCCGGCGATTTCGGCAACGGCGCGCCCGTGGCCGGCGGGCCCGAGCACGACATCGTGGCCGCGCTCGACCGCTGGGTGGAGCAGGGCGTCGCGCCCGAGCGGCTCATCGGCCGCGGCGTGACGCTGGGCTCGCCCGGCAAGCCGCTCAGCCGGCCCATCTGTCCCTACCCGCGCGTGGCGCGCTACCTGGGGCGTGGCGAGCCGACCGACGCGGCGAGCTTCCGCTGCGCCATGCCGGCGCCCAAGTGAAGGCCGGGCGCTTCTACCTCTGGGTCCTCGCCGCGATCCTCGCCGGCGGCCTGGTCGGCGCGTTCTGGCCGGCCTTCGGCGTGCAGCTCAAGCCGCTCGGCGACGGCTTCATCGCGCTGATCCGCATGCTGGTCGCGCCGGTGATCTTCCTCACCGTGGTGCTCGGCATTGCCGGCGCGGGCGAGGCACGCAAGGTGGGGCGCGTGGGCCTGAAGGCGATCGTCTACTTCGAGCTGGTCTCGACGCTGGCGCTGGTGATCGGCCTGGTGGTGGTCAACGTGGTGCGGCCGGGCGCGGGGTTCCACGTCGACCCGGCCACGCTCGATGCCGGCGCCGTGGCGCGCTACGCGCAGCAGGCGCACGAACAGACGGCGGTCGAGTTCTTCCTGCACCTGATCCCCAGGACCTTCGTCGACGCCTTCGTCGGCGGCGACCTGCTGCAGGTGCTGCTGGTGGCGCTGCTCACCGGCTTCGCGCTGCTGGGCCTCGGCGAGCGCGCGCGGCCGCTGCTCGAGGTGCTGGAGGTGGCCTCGCGCGCCTTCTTCGTCATGATCGGCTTCGTGATGCGGCTCGCGCCGCTCGGCGCCGGCGGCGCGATGGCCTTCACCGTCGGCATGTACGGCGTCGGGAGCTTGAGGCGCCTGCTGGCGCTGATGGGCAGCGTGTACCTCACCTGCGCGCTGTTCGTGCTGCTGGTACTCGGCGCGATCGCGCGCGCCACCGGTTTCAGCGTGCTGCGCTTCATCCGCTACATCCGCGAGGAGCTGCTGCTGGTGCTCGGCACCTCCTCGTCCGAATCCGCGCTGGCGCCACTGATGCAAAAGCTCGAGCGGCTCGGCTGCCCGCGCCAGGTCGTCGGCCTGGTGGTGCCGAGCGGCTATTCCTTCAACCTCGACGGCACCAACATCTACCTGGCGATGGCGGCGCTGTTCGTCGCGCAGGCCCTCGACGTGCCGCTGACCCTCGGCCAGCAGCTGACGCTGCTGCTGGTCGCAATGCTGACGTCCAAGGGAGCCTCGGGCGTGACCGGCGCGGGGTTCATCACGCTGGCCGCCACGCTGTCGGTGGTGCCGGCCGTGCCGGTCGCGGGGCTGGCCCTGATCCTCGGCGTCGACCGCTTCATGAGCGAGGCGCGCGCGCTGACCAACATCATCGGCAATGGCGTCGCCGCGCTGGTGGTGGCGCGCTGGGAGGGCGAGCTCGACCCGGCGCGCCTGCAGGCGGAGCTGCGCGCCGGGCCGTAGCGCGGGGGCGCGCGGCCGCAGCCGCTAGAACCCCAGGCCCCGGCCCGCGCCGAGCAGCGTCACCAGGCCGAGCACGGCGAAGAGCGCCGCGGCGATCAGGTGCACGAGCCGCACCGGCAGCACGCGCGCGATGCGCTCGCCGAGCAGCACGGCCGGAACGTTGGCGATCAGCATGCCGAGCGTCGTGCCGGCCACGACGGCGTAGAAGGCGTGGTAGCGGGCCGCAAGCGCCACGGTGGCGACCTGCGTCTTGTCGCCCATCTCGGCGAGGAAGAAGCCGATCAGCGTCGTGCCGAAGACGCCGTAGCGCGTGGCCGGCGCATCGGCCGCATCGAACTCGTCCGGGACCAGTGTCCATGCGGCCATGGCGAGGAACGAGAGCCCGAGCACCCAGCGCAGCAGCACCGGACCCAGCAGCGTCGTGATCCGGTGCCCAGCGCGCCCGCGAGGCCGTGGTTCAGGAGCGTCGCCACCAGGATGCCGGCGATGATGGGCACCGGGCAGCGGAAGCGCGTCGCCAGGATGAAGGCCAGCAGCTGCGTCTTGTCGCCGATCTCGGCGAGCGCGACGATGCCGGTGGAGATCAACAGGGTTTCCAGGCGCGGGTCCCTCGGGTCGAAGCGGCCATTGCGGTGCGACGCAGGAGCACCGGACGGTTGCCGCGGGACCTGGCCGCTGCGTATCGTAATCGAAACGGACGGGTGGAGGGCGGCATGCAGGGCTTCGGGTCGACCTGCCCCACGCAACGTGGGTCAAGGCGCCGCGCATGCTCGCGGCGCTGAGGAGCCTGCCGCGCACCGTCTGGCTGATCGGCCTGATCAGCCTGGTGAACGACAGCGCCAGCGAGATGCTCTACCCGCTGGTGCCGCTGTACCTGACCTCGGTGCTGATGGCCGGCCCGCGGGCGCTGGGACTCATCGAAGGCATCGCCGAGGCGACCGCGAGCCTGCTCAAGCTCCTCTCCGGCGTGATCATGGACCACACGCGCCGCGCGCGCCCCTGGATCCTCGGCGGCTATGGGCTGGCGGCACTGGGGCGGCCGCTGGTCGCCAGCGTCACGAACTGGCCGTGGCTGCTGGCGCTGCGCTTCGCCGACCGCGTCGGCAAGGGCCTGCGCACTTCGCCGCGCGACGCGCTGCTGGCGGCGAGCGTGCCGCGCGAGCGGCGCGGCCTCGCCTTCGGCGTGCACCGGGCGATGGACAATGCCGGCGCGGTGATCGGCCCGCTCGCGGCGACGGCGCTGCTCGCCGGCGGCGTGCCGCTGCGCGCGGTGTTCCTGTGGTCGGCGATCCCGGGCGCGGTGTGCATCGCGCTGGGGCTGGCCCTGCGCGAAGCGCCGACGACGGCGCCGGCCGCGAGCCTCGCCTGGCACCCCGCGCGCATCCCGCCGGCGCTGCGCCGCTACCTCGCCGTCGTCGCGCTGTTCACGCTCGGCAACTCCTCGAACATGTTCCTGCTGCTGCGCGCGCGCGAGCTCGGCGTCGCGCCGGCGCTGGTGCCGCTGCTGTGGGCCGCGGTGTCCGCGGTCGCGGCGCTGTTCTCGGCGCCGCTGTCCTCGCTGTCGGACCGCTGGGGCCGGCGCCGGCTGCTGTTCGCGGGCTACGTGGCCTACGGCCTCGTGTACCTCGGCATGGCGCTGGCGGGCGGGCGGCTGTGGCTGCTGCTGGCGCTGTTCGCCTGCTATGGCCTGTTCCTCGCCGCGACCGAGGGCGTGGAGAAGGCGCTGGTGGCCGACCTCGCCGAGCCGGGCGGCGCCGGCAGCGCCTTCGGCTGGTTCAACCTGGCGAGCGGCGCGATGCTGCTGCCGGCCTCGCTCGCCTGCGGCTGGATCTACCAGCGCTGGTCGGCGCCAGCGGCCTTCGGTTTTTCCGCGGCGTGCGCCTTCGCCGCTGCGTTGCTGCTGCCATGGAGCGTGCGGCGGCGTGACGCCGGACGCTAGAATCGTCCCTCATGGCCGATCGGATCGTGAACGTCGAGCAGACGCTGGCGCTGGCGCAGAAGAACGAGCGCATCTGTCCGCGGCCGATCCACTGGGTGAAGCTCTATCGGCTGCTGCCCCGGCGGCAGGCGGCGCAGGGTGCCGAGCCACCACCCCCGTTGCTGGAATCGGGTGCCAACGCGCCGGCGCTGCTGAAGACGCTGCGACTCGCCGAGCAGGTCCGCTGGGCCGCGGCCCACGGCGTGCTCGGCGCCGTGCACGGCTTCCTCGAGCAGTTGCGCGAGGAGGACTGGCTGCACCGCGATCCCTGAACGGGGCGGCTCAGGCTCCGCCGCCGGGCGTGGCCGCGTAGTCCTTGTCGAAGCGGTAGCGCGGCAGCGCGAGGTAGAGCAGCACGGTGAGCGCGAGGCTCGCGGCCATGAACCACAGCGCCGGCACGTAGCTGTGCAGGCGGTCGTAGCAGTAGCCGACCGCCGGCGCGGCGACGCCCATGCCGATCGCCATGAACATGCCCTGGATGCCGGTCACCTCGGTGAAGGAGCGCAGGCCGAAGAAGCGCGAATGGAAGTAGGTGGCCATCGGCCGCTTGGCGCCCGCGGCGAAGCCGAGCAACCCGCCGGCGGCAAGCAGCAGCGGCAGGCCGCCGAAACTCGCCGAGGCAAGGATCATCAGGATCATGGCGAGCGTGGAGAGCATGCTGAAGGGTGCGGCGATGCGCGCCGTCGCGGCGCGGTCGGTCGCCCAGCCGCCGAGCAGGGTGCCTGCGCCCATGGCGAGCGACGAGATGCCCAACATCAGCGTGGTGTTGCCGGTGTCGAAGCCGCGCGAGGCGAGGTAGGGGACGTAGTGGGGCATCAGTCCCATGGAGGGCGCGATGGCGAGGAAGCTGGCCACCGCGATGATCCAGAACGCGCGCGTGCGCACGACCTCCCCGGTACCGAGGCCCGGCAGGGAGCGCGGGTCGGGCCGGCTGGTGGAAACCACCGGCGTGGCCTCCGGCTCCTCCAGCCACAGCCACAGCAGTGGCACGACCGCCAGGATGATGCAGCCCAGGCCGACGAACATGCCGCGCCAGCCGTAGTGCTGCAGCAGCCAGTTGGCGATCTGCAGCGCGGCCCAGATCGTGACGCTCGACTCGAGGCCGAACAGCGCCAGCGCCTTGCCGCGGTGTTCGCTGAACAGCGCGGCGATGACCTTGGAATAGCCGATGGCCGTCGTGCCCACCACGCCCAGCAGTCCCCAGCATGCATAGAACTGCCACAGCGCGCCGCTCTGGCGCGACATGGCCATGACCAGCAGGCCGACGACGAGGGTGCCGCCGATGATCATCGGCCGCACGCCGACGCGGTCGGAGATGCGCCCGAGGCCGCTGCACCAGCGCCCCGCACCACATGAGGGCGGTGTAGCCCCAGGAGTAGGCGGTGGCGCTCCAGCCGAATTCCTTCGTCATCGGCACCAGCAGCAGGCTGTAGGCCATGAAGGGCAGGATGCTCGAGCCGAACAGCGTGCCGAGCAGCACCACGGCCGCGATGCGCAGCTTGCGCGGCGAGAAATCCGACTCGCGCGCCGGCGTGGCCGGCACGGCGCCGGCGCTGGTGGTGGTGTCCATCGATCCCCCCCGAAGGAACGTGCCTGATTATGGCGGCTCCCGCCGCGCGCCGCACCCCGTCGGCGCTATTCACTCCTGATGCAGTGCCGGCTTCCCGCGCGGTCCAATGCCGCGCCGCCCGCGTGGCTACACTCGCGGGCTCGAAGGGCGCCCCGCTCCAGGGGCCGTGCCCATTGCGGGGGAATCGACATGAAGGACGTAGCCGGCAAGACGGCGTTCATCACCGGTGGCGCGAGCGGCATGGGCCTCGGCATGGCCCGGGTCTGGGCCGCGGCCGGCATGAACGTGGTGATCGCGGACATCCGCCAGGAAGCGCTCGACGCCGCGCGCGCCGGGTTCCCGGCGGGCCAGAAGGTGCACGCGCTGCGCCTCGACGTGACCGATCGCGCGCGCTGGGTCGCGGCGGCCGAGGAGGCCGAGCGCGCCTTCGGCAAGGTGCACGTGCTCTCGCTCAACGCCGGCGTCGGCGTCGTCGGACCGATGCAGACCGCGACCTACAAGGACTGGGACTTCTGCCTGGGCGTGAACGTCGGCGGCGTCGTCAACGGCCTCGTCACGATGCTGCCGCGCATGCTCGCGCACGGCGAGAGCGGCCACGTGGTGGCCACGTCCTCGACCGGCGGCTTCTCCGCCGTCGGCGGCGCGGGCCTCTACTGCACCTCGAAGTTCGCGGTCGCCGGCATGATGGAATCGCTTGCCACCGACCTGAAGGGCACGCCGATCGGCGTGTCGGTGTTCTTCCCCGGGCCGGTGCAGACCAGCCTCGGCCAGACCACGGACCCGACGCGCCCTTCGCACCTGAAGAACGAGCCCGGCGAGGCGCCGCCGCTCGTCGGCCGTGGCTGCGGGCCGCGCCCGGAGCTTCGATCCGAACATCTTCATGTCGCCCGAGGAGGTCGGCCGGCGCGTGCTGCAGGCGATCCGCCGCAACGACCTGTTCGTGATGACGCACCCGGAGTTCCGCGCCGGCATCGTCGCGCGCAACGAGGCGCTGCTGCGCGCGATCCCGGACGAGCCGATCAACCAGCCGCGCCACGAGGTCATCAAGATGTTCGGCACCCTGTGCTACAACCCGGTGTACGACGGCCAGCAGGGCGTGCCGGGCGGAGACCCCAAGTGAAGGATCTCGCGGGCAAGGTCGCCTTCATCACCGGCGGCGGCTCGGGCGTCGCGCTCGGGCAGGCGAAGGTGTTCGCCGGCGAGGCGGCATGAAGGTCGTCATCGCCGACATCCGCCAGGACCACCTCGATGCGGCGCTGGCCCATTTCCGCGAACGCAAGCTCCCGGTGCACGGCATCCACCTGGACATCACCGACCGCGCGGCCTACGCGCGCGCGGCGGACGAGGCCGAGCGCGTCTTCGGGCCGGTGCAGCTGCTGATGAACACGGCGGGCGTCAGCCAGTTCGGCCCGGTCGAGCAGGCCACCTACGACGACTGGGACTGGCAGATCGACGTCAACCTCAAGGGCATGATCAACGGCGTGCAGACCTTCATGCCGCGCATGATCGAGCGCGGCCAGGGCGGGCACATCGTCAACACGGCCTCGATGTCCGCCTTCGTCGCGTTGCCGACCACCGCGATCTACTGCACCACCAAGTACGCGGTACGCGGCTACTCCGAATCGCTCCGCATCGAGCTCGACAAGCATGGCATCGGCATCTCCTGCCTGTGCCCGGGCGGCGTGAACACCAACATCCACGAGTCGGTCGTCTCGCGCCCCGACCGCTATGCGCAGACCGGCTACTACGGGCGCGACCCGGAAGTGTTCGCCCGCCTCAAGGCGGTGATCGAAGGTGGCTTCGACCCGGTGGACCTGGCGCGCGTGGTGCGCACGGCGGTCGAGCGCAACGACTTCTGGATCCTGCCGTACCCCGAGTTCGTGCCGATGATGGAGCAGAAGCACCAGGAGGTCATCGACGCGCTCAACGCCTGGCGCGACCACCCCGACTACGCGCGCCGCATGAAGCTGCGCGAGCAGAGCGGCCGGCCGATGCCGGGGGCGGAGTCGAAGAAGGGCGGCTGAGGCGCGGCCCGCCGCCTGCGCGTCGGCACGCGGCCCGGGCGCTCAGCGTGCGAACAGCACGCGGATCGCCTTGCCCTCGAGCTCGCGGTTGCCGGCGATCACGCTGTCGAGGCTCGCCTCGGCGCTCTCCAGGCGGATGCCCGCCTGCTGCAGGTCGGCGAGCAGCTGGGTGGCGGGCTTGCCGGCGACGCCGGCGACCTCGCTGAGCGGCGCCGCGGTGATGGCCTTGAGCGCCTGGATGTGCGGCGGCATGTCGCCGCCGGGCCCGCCGCCGAGACGAACGACGCCAGCAGCACCGCCGCGCATCGCCATGATCACGCGGCCGGCCGTGCCCACCACGAAGTACTTCTTGAACATGCGCCAGTTGGCCACCGCGTGGAGCCCGACGGCGCCGACCATCAGCCATCCGAGCCACTCGTGCGCGGTCTTGTTCAGGCCCGAGTCGGCGTGGAAGAACATCAGCAGGCCGGTGACGGCCATGATCGTGAACGCGCCGATCGTCAGCGGCGTGGCCCAGCTCGAATTGATCTTCATGTGCGGTGTCCTGTCGTACCTGGCGGCGCGACCCGGCGCGCCGATGGATGCTTTGTAGCACCGGCAACGACAGGTGCGGGAGAAGTTGCGAAAAGTAGTGTCAACGGTGGGTGCCGGGCCGAGGCCCGATCGCCCGATGAACGTGAGTGTTTCGCATTGAGGCCAAGCAGGGCCCGCTCGAAGGCAGCCCGGCGCCGCCGCTGTCCTGGCGCATAGCGGCCATTGCGAGGCGTGAGTGCGCGATAGTGCCTGACAGCGAGTTCGGCGCGCAGACGCTTGTAGGAGTGCATGTAGGGAGCGATCTGCTCAACCAGCCCGAGCGCCTGGCGACTCCAGATGGCGTAGCAGAATGAGGGCGAGTGCCGGGGGTGGCTCGTTCGCTTGCGAGTGATGCGGCCGGCGCCGACCTGGTCCACCAGGAACTGCAGCAATGGCAACTCGGTGTTGGCGACACTTACGGCGAGCCGGCGGTTCTCGCCAGCGTGATGCCGCGACAGTGTTACGGTTCCTTCTCCGTCCACCAGGCCTGCGATGTAACCGTCCGGTCTCGGCACCCTCGCATGGAGGGTGAGGTGTGTTGATGATGTGGGCTGGAAGCGGAACGGTGACTGTGTCCGCTTGGAGCTCAGATGGACACGTCCACTCAAGCATTTTCAAGCGAGCGTCGGATGCGTACGCTGGAGGAGAAGCTGGCGATTGTGCGGGAAGCGGCCGAGCCCGGTGCATCGGTCGCAGCGGTGGCGCGCAAGCACGGGGTGAACGCCAACCTGGTATTTGGCTGGCGGCGGTTGCAGCAGCGCGGATTGCTCGAGGGCCAGCGCCACGCCCGATCTGTACCGCTTCTGCCGGTAAAGATAGCGACGCCGACGGTGCTGCCGGATCGAGCGAGCCGGCCGGTAGTCGAACGCCCGGTGGTTCGCGACCGTGCCGGGTACGTGGTAGTGGAGTTTCCCCGCGGCATCGCGGTGCGTATCCACGGTCGCGTGGATCGGTCGGCCCTGGCGACAGTGTTCGCCGCACTGCGCGCGCGATGATCGCACTGCCGGCCGGCGCGCATGTGTGGCTGGCCGCCGGCGCAACGGATCTGCGCAAGGGGTTCGACGGCTTGGCCGGACTCGTGCAGACGCAGCTCGCCGAGGACCCGTTCTCCGGGCACCTGTTTGTCTTCCGCGGTCGCCACGGAGATCGGATCAAGATCCTGTGGTGGGACGGTGACGGGCTGTGTCTGTTCGCCAAGCGCCTCGAGCGCGGGCGATTCGTGTGGCCACAGGCGACGAGCGGTACGGTCAGTCTCAGCGGCGCGCAGCTCGCGATGCTGCTCGAGGGGATCGATTGGCGGCGCATCGAGCGACCGGCCGCGCCGATGCACGCGGTGTAAAAGGCCTATATTTGCGGCACTTCGCGTAGATCGCGCGAGCATGACGCGATATAATGCAGCATGTTCAGCGCGGCCGAGTTGCCCGATGACGTGGAGAGCCTCCAGCGTCTCCTCATCGAGCAGCGTCGCGCCGCGCTGGCCACCCAAGCCGAGCTGATCAGCGTTCGCGCGGAGGCGGACACGAGCCGCGCGGCGCTCATTGCCTCGCAGCTCGAGATCGAACGGCTGCGTTTCCAGATCGCGTGCCTCAAGCGCGCCCGCTTCGGGCGCTCCTCCGAGCAACTCGATACCCAGATCGCGCAGCTTGCCCTCACGCTCGAGGACCTCGAGGCAAGCCAGGCGGCGTTGCCGCCTCGTGCCTCACCGCTCGCCACGCCGCCAGTGGAGCGCCCGGTCCGTCGGCCGCTCCCCGCGCACCTGCCGCGTGAGACCGTGACGCACGGCCTCACCTGCACCTGCCCGGACTGTGGCGCTGAGCTCAAGTCCGCCGGCGAGGACGTGGCCGAGATGATCGAGTGGGTCCCAGCCCACCTGAAGGTCATCCGGCACGGCACCAGTTCAATGCATAGGCCATGTGCTCCAGGCACCAGGCGTCGGCGTTGCCCGACGCTCGGGCCGGCCGGCCGGGCCGGCCATGGTACGCTGGTGCCCATATCGCGATCACCTGGTCGGCCGACAGCACAGACCTTCGTCGAGGGTCGGCTTCGGGATCGTCGACGTTGGCCGATCAGGTCGGCGGCGAGCTGCTCGTCGCACGCCGATCGCGCACCAGCGCAGCGCCTTGCGCCGATGTCCATGTCGATCTTGACCAGTCCGGTGTCGGCCCGGCGCAGCTCATGGTGGCGGCTGTGGACGTATGTTCGCGATGACCGACCGGCCGGCAGCACCGATCCGCCCGCGGTCTTCTTCCAGTACTCCCCGGATCGCAAGGCGCAGTGGCCCCTCCTGCATCTGCAGCGCTTTCGCGGCACGCTCCAGGCCGACGGCTATGCCGGGTTCGAGCGCCTGTACGGGGAGCGGATCCAGGAAGCGGCCTGCTGGGCGCACGTGCGGCGCAAGTTCTACGACATCCAGGTGCATCAGCCTTCCCCGATTGCCGAGCAGGCGCTCGAGCGCATCGGCCGGCTCTACGCGATCGAGTCGGAGATCCGCGGCCGATCCGCCGAGGAACGCCGCAGCGTCCGCCGGACCCGCGCCGGGCCCGAGCTCGCCGCCCTCCGTGACTGGCTGCACGCGACGCTCACGACGCTGTCGAAGAAGAGCGAACTCGCCTCGGCGATCCGCTATGCGCTCTCGCGCTGGCCCGCCCTCCTGCGTTATCGCGATGACGGTCGGCTCGAGATCGATAACAACGCGGCCGAGCGCTCGATCCGCCCGATCGCACTCGGGCGCAAGAACTGGCTGTTCGCAGGCTCCGACGACGGCGGCGAGCGCGCCGCCGCGATCTACTCGCTCCTCGGCACCGCGCAGCTCAACGGCCTGAACATCGAGGCCTACCTCAAGCTCCTGCTCGATCGCCTTCCCGATCACCCCGTCAACCGCGTCGAGGAGTTGCTCCCCTGGGCGGTCGCGGCAGAGCTGCCGGCGCTGCGGCTCGCGGCATAACTCACGTCAACCCTGCCGAGACCGGACGGTTACCCTGCGATGTAGGCCGCGGCTGTCGCGCTCAATGTCCGGACGGTGCGATAACGGCTCATGCCCGAGGCTACTTCGGGTACAGGTGGGAAGGCTCCCCGGATTTCTCCGGGGAGCGCCCACAAATGGTGGAGCCGGGGGGACAGCTGTTCCGTTCCTTTCGGAACGGGCTGGACTATGCCTTCATCCTGCCGCGCTCGCGCGTGGCCGGATGCGGGGCGTGTTATCCGCTTGGCCCATGCTTCGCGGATCCTGGGGTCGGCCCGCCCGTTGCCAGGTCGGCCGATCCATGAGTCTCTACAGGGCAGGACGAGTGGGCCTCGTCCCACCCCTCGGCGTTGCCACGTCGCCACCGCGACGGCAGGGTTCACCGAATGAGCCCCGTTTGCACTGCACCCTTTCGGATGCAGGCGACCATTGCCTTGATCGAACCCCCGTCCGCAAGTCCTAGACTCCAGGATCTACGCGCGTAGCTGTCTCTTTGGTTCTCGCCGGAACGCTACCCGAGCAGCAGGGAAGACGCCCGACCAGCGACGGTATCTCTTAACGGAACCACCCCGTCGCACGGTGGCCCGCGATCCTATGAGCGCGTCCCCTGATTCGGTGTCATAGGCACCAGCCGGTCAGAGGTTAGGCGGGATTAAGCCGCCAGAGCGTAGTTGTCGTCGTTGGCAACTAGAGTTTGCAGCAGAGTTTTGCGAGGGCCACTGCACCTCGGCACGCCCCTGAAGGTTCGCAACCCACGTCGAAACCGGTCGGCCCCTTCAAGCCCGCCCATCATACCGCAAACGCCCGGGGGGCGCTGGACGGCGCCCGGCCGCCGCGTGTTCAGTCGACGCCGGGCAGGCCCGCGAGCCCCGCTTCGGCGGCGAGGCGCCGCATCAGCGCCAGCATCGCGCCCTCGCGCGCCGCCTCGAGCGGCGGGCGGCGATACTGCGCGAGCAGGGCGTCCACGCGCGAGCGGGCGCGCGCGAAGGCGTCGGGGCGACCGGATTGCCGCCACGCGCCGAGCGCGCCGCGGTCGATGACCGCCGAGGGCAGTACCTGCTCCTTGCGGAACAGGTCGCGCGTCTCCGTGAGCTTGAGGAAATCGCCGGCCAGGCCGGTGCGCGCGAACATCGCGAGCGCCAGCGAGTCGCCGCGCGGCTCGATGCCGCGTCCGAGGCGCTGCGCGGCGAGGATCGCCTCGGCGTCGAGCACCAGCTTCTCCACGCTGTGGCAGGCCAGGGTGTCGAGCATGCCGGCGCCCGAGATCATGTTGATGCCGCCGAGCACGCCCAGCAGCGCCGCCATGCCGGTCTCGAGGCCGGCCTGCGCGTCGACGCTCTTGGCATCGCTCCCGCAGAGGTAGCCGTGGGTCGGGAGCCCGAGGTGGCGGCCGACCTGCGCGGCGGCGCAGTCGAGCATCGCGGTCTCGATCGCGCCCATCGGCGCGGTGCCGGTGCGCATGTCGAAGATCGCCGGCGCCCCGCCCCACACGAGCGGCGCGCCCGGCGCGGCCAGCTGGTGGATCGCGAGCCCGGCGAGGCACTCGGCGGTGTGCTGCACCAGTGCGCCGGCGAGCGTCACCGGCGCGGTGGCGCCGGCCAGCGGCACCGAGACGATCTCGGCCGGCACGCCGGCGCGTGCGAGGATCTTCAGGCTCTCGCAGGCGAACTCCGACCACAGCAACGGCGGCACCGGGCAGACGTCGAACACCGCGCGTGGCCGCGCGCGCAGCGCCTCGGCGCCACCGCACTCCGCCTCCAGCAGCTCGACCATCAGGCGCGTGGAGGCGCCGGTGAACGCGCCGGTGACCACCGGCTTGGCCGAGTACCACAGCACCAAAAACAGGCGGTAGACGTCGGCGATCGCGGTGGGCACGTCGTCGCACACCAGCGCGGTCGATTGCGCCTCGTAGGCCTCGAGCCGCTCGGTGACCTGCACCAGGCGCACCAGGTCGGCCGCGCGCGCCTTGCGGTGCTCGAGCGTCGCCGGGTCGAGCACGCTGACGCAGGAGGAACCCGGGTCGAAGTGCGCGCGTCCGCCGCCGTACTCGACGGCCGGCTTGCCGGCGCGATCGTACAGGTGGAAGCGCCGCGGCACGCTCGCGAGCGCCGCGCGCAGCAGCGCCTCGGGGATGCGCGTGGCCGCGGCGTCGACGCTGGCGCCGGCGCCGGCCAGCAGCGCGCGCGCGGATTCGTCCTGGACCCGGGCGCCCTGGGTGGCGAGGAGCGTCATGGCCTCCGCGAGGATGCGCTCGAGGAGCGGTGGTTCGAGCAGCGTGATGCGCGGGGTCATGGCGTGCCGGCGTCGTGGCCCAGCAGCGCGCGCACGAGCTTCACCGCGCGCATGGCGTCCTCGCCGTAGCCGTCGGCTCCGATCTCGGCCGCCCACTGCTGCGAGACCGGCGCGCCGCCGACCACGACCTTCACCTGCCCGCGCAGGCCCGCGGCGGCGAGGGCCTCGATGACCTCGCGCTGGCCCGGCATCGTCGTGGTGAGCAGGGCCGAGAGGCCCAGCACCTGCGGCCGCAGCGTGCGCACTGCCTCGACGAAGCGGGCCGCCGGGACGTCGACCCCAAGGTCGAGCACCTCGAAACCGCTCGCGGAGAGCATCGTGTGCACCAGCGTCTTGCCGATCTCGTGCACGTCGCCGTGCACGGTGCCGAGGACCACGCGGCCGAGGCTGCGGCGCTCGCTGCCGCGGCGCTTGAGCTCGGGCTCCAGCACCTCGACCGCGGCCTTCATGGCCTCGCCCCCCAGCACCAGCTCGGGCAGGAACATCTCGCCCAGGCCGAACTGTTCGCCGACGTGATTGACGCCCGGCGTGAAGCCGCGCGTGATCGCCTCGAGCGGGTCGAGGCCGGCCGCGATCGCCTGCTGCGCCAGCTCCCGGGCGCGATCCACGTCGCCGTCGATCACGCATTGCCGCATGGCGCTCAACAATTCTTCATGCATGCCGGACGGCCCTGGATATCACGATCCGTGCATATTCCGGCATGGCGGGGCGTGGCGCAAACACGACGACCGTCCAGAATCCCGTACAACCGGGCCATACGGGGCCCGTCACGGAACTGCCCGGAAGGCTGGCGCTAGCGATCCTTGCGTAGTGGGTTTGCGGCCGCCGCGATTGCATCGACCTTGAAAATTTGTTGTCATCGACCCATAAACGGGGTCATGCAGGGGCGGCCGCTTGGAGCGCGGCTGCCCTGCGGGCAAGGGCCAGGGACATGGCCGCGGAATCTTCCGGAAGGAGCACTCGTGCCTTTGATCGCCTGGAATTCGGAAATGGAGCTCGGGTTGCCGACCATCGATCGCGAACACCGCCATTGGGTGGAGATCATCAACCAGCTGCACGCCGCCCTGATGGCGGACGCCGATTCGATCAGTGCGGCGACGTTCGTCGCCCAGATGCAGGCCTACGCCGCCGAGCATTTCCCGAGCGAGGAACAGCTGATGGTGGCGCACGGCTATCCCGGCCTGGCCCGGCACCGCCAGCTGCATCGCGAGTTCGCCGCGCAGGTGGGGGAACTGCAGGAGCAGATCGCCACCGGCCACGTGGTGCTGAAGACCTCGCTGATGAGCATGATGAAGGAATGGCTGGAGAACCACATCCATTCCGAGGATCGCCGCTTCGCCGACTTCGCCCTGGTCGGCGCCTCGCAGCCCAGGCACTGAGGCGCTCACCCGGCGGGCGCCCACCGGCCGGGTCGCTTCGCGCCGCCAGGGCGCGGACGCGAATCAACCGCGGCGCAGGGTGCGTGCTTTCTCCCGTTGCCAGTCGCGCTCCTTCTCGGTCGCGCGCTTGTCGTGCTTCTGCTTGCCCTTGGCGAGGCCGACCTGGAGCTTCGCTCGCCCGTTCTTCCAGTACAGCTCGAGCGGCACGATCGTGTAGCCGCGCCGTTCGACGGCGCCCACGAGGCGGTCGAGCTCGCCCCGGTGCAGCAGGAGCTTGCGCGTGCGCACCGGATCGGCCGTCTTGTGCGAGGACGCGCTCACCAGCGGCGAAATGTGGGCGCCGATCAGGAACGCCTCGCCATCGCGCAGGTAGACGTACGCCTCGGCGAGCTGCGCGCGGCCGGCGCGCATCGACTTGACCTCCCAGCCCTCGAGCGCGAGCCCGGCCTCGAGGCGTTCCTCGATGAAGTAGTCGTGGCGCGCGCGCCGGTTCTCGGCGATCAGGCGCGGGGCGTTCGCGGGTCGGGCCATGGTGCGCACATTGTAGAGGGTTGAGCGCGCCGCGTGCTTCGGCCAAGATGCCCTCCGATGCGTGAAGTGAAGCGCTCGGCACTCGTCGCCCGCACGCCGGCCGAGATGTTCGAGCTGGTCAATGACATAGGGAACTACCCCAAGTTCGTGCCGGGCTGCCACGAGGCGGTGATCCTGGCGCACGCCGGCGCCGAATCGCTGGTGCGGCTCGGCGTGCACCGCGGCGTGCTGCGCACGCATTTCACGACGCGCAACCGCCTCGAGCCGCCGCACCGCCTGCACATGAAGCTCGAGGAGGGGCCGTTCAACGAGCTCGAGGGCGAGTGGCGCTTCCAGGAGGCCGGCAGCGGGGGCTGCCGCGTGGAATTCGTGCTGCGCTTCGAGTTCGCCAACCGGCTCAAGGCGGCGCTGTTCGAGCCGCTGTTCGAGCACACCGTGGGTGACCTGGTGAAGGCCTTCGCCGAGCGCGCCCGGCACCTGCCGCCGCGCGAGCCGGGCGCTCCCGGCTGAGGAAGGCTCGCATGGGCACCGCGGCCCGCAAGCGCTGCCTCCTGGCCTGCGACACGGCGCAGGGCGCCTGCTGCTTCGAAATCGAACTCGATGCCACGGCGAGCATCGCCGATGCGCTGGCCGAGGCCCGCCGCCGATGGCCGCAACTGGGCGTCGACTGGGACGGGGGGCAGACCGGCATCTGGGGCGAGATCCGCCCCCGGGACCACGTTCCGCGGGAGGGCGAGCGGATCGAGCTGTACCGGCCGCTGCCGGAGGACCCGCGCGTGCGGCGTCGCAGCAGCGTGCAGCGCGCCCGGCGCGCGCGACGCTAGCGGTGCGGCGCGCGCGCCGGCCTCAGGTGCTGGGCGCGGACACCGGGCGCGTGCTCAGCGGGACTTCCGAGGCGGCGCGCACGTTGCTCTCGACGTGATCGACGAGATCGTTCCTGAAGTACACGGTCACGTGCCCGGTGCGGGGCCCGTGCATGCGCCGCTGCTTCAGGTAGTAGTGGTAGTCCCAGCGGCTGTTGTCGAAGTTGTTGGGCACCATCGGCGTGCCGAGCAGGTAGCGCACCTGGCTCTGTGTCATGCCGGGCTGCACCTGGGCGATGGTGGCTGGATCGAGGTAGTTGCCCTGCTCGATCGGCATCCGGTAGACGCAGGCGGCGAGCAGCAGCGGCGCCGCGAGCGCCAGTCCGGCGAGCGGTGCCGCGAGCCTACGTGCAGGCCGCAATGGCCCGGGCAAGTTCTTAATGGTAGCTTTCATGATTATCAATGATACCGCAGGCGGTGCCGGTTTGGCCGCGAGCGGCGGAGATGACGAGGATGGAAGGCAAAGATCTGCGCAAGGCCGGGCTGAAGGTCACCATGCCGCGCCTGAAGATACTCGAGATCCTCGAGCACAGCGGCACGCGGCACATGTCCGCGGAGGAGATCTACAAGCGGCTGCTCGAGGCGAGCCAGGACATCGGCCTCGCGACCGTCTACCGCGTACTCACGCAGTTCGAGACCGCCGGCCTCGTGACGCGGCATCATTTCGAGGACGGCATGGCCGTCTTCGAGCTCAACCAGGGTACGCACCACGACCATATCGTCTGCATGGACTGCGGCCGGGTCGAGGAGTTCAGCGATACGGACATCGAGCGGCGGCAGGAAGCGATCGCCAAGAAGCTCGGTTTCGAGATCCACGAGCACTCGCTGGTGCTCTACGGGCGCTGCCAGCGCCCTGACTGCCCGTCGCGCCGGGCAAGGCCGGCGGCGCCGCCTCAGGACTGATCGCGGGCGCTGCTGCCGCGGCGGCGGGCCGCGGCCGGCAGCCGGCCGGTCGATTCCAGCGTCGCCTCGAGTTCGCCATGCGTGGCGGCGAGCCGGCCCTCGATCTGCGGCCGCTCGAGCGTATTGGTGCTTTCGGCGGATTCGATGCGCATCAGCATGTCGAGCGCGTGGGCGCGCGCCCGCGGCGTGATTTCCACGCCGCCGAGCATGCGGGCGATCTCCTCGACGCGCGCATCGCCCTCGAGCGGCGCGACGCTGGTGCGGACGTTGCGGCCATTGCTGGCCTTGGAGACCCGCAGGTGCCGGTGGCCCTGGGCCGCGACCTGCGGCAGGTGGGTGACGCACAGCACCTGGCCGGAGCGCGCCAGCGAGCGCAGCTCGCGGCCGACGATCTCCGCCACGCCACCGCCGATGCCGGCGTCGACCTCGTCGAACACCATGCAGGGCGTGCCGGTGGCGGCGCAGGCGACCTGCACCGCGAGCGAGAGGCGCGCGAGCTCGCCGCCGGAGGCGACCTTGGCCACCGCTCGCGGCGGCGAGCCGGGATTGGTCGTGACGCGGAACTCGACCTGGTCGATGCCGTGCGGCGAGGGCTCGGTGCCGCTGAGCGGCGCGATCTCGACCACGAAGCGCCCGCCATTCATGCCGAGCTCCTGCATGCGCGCGCTGACGTCCTTGGCGAGCGCCTTGGCGGCGGTGCCGCGCGCCGCCGAGAGCTGGCGCGCGAGTTCGTGGTAGCGAGTCAGCGCCGTGCCGAGCTGGCCGCGCACGGTGGCGAGGTCGGCGGCCGAATTCTCCAGGCTGGCGAGGTCGCCGGTGAGCGCCACCAGGCGCTGCGGCAGCTCGGCGGCCGGCACGCGGTGCTTGCGCGCCACGTCCTCGATCGCCGCCAGGCGCCGCTCGATCGCATCCTGGCGCTCCTCGTCGACGTCGAGCGTGTCGAGGTACTGCGTCAGTGACTGCGAAGCGTCCTTGACGCGCAGCGCGGCCTCCTCGAGCAGCGTCGCGAGCGGCTCGAGGCGCGCATCGAGCCCGCCGGCCACGCGCAGCGCGCTGATCGAGCGCGCGATCAGGCTGTGGGCGCTGGAACCCTCGTCCTCGTACAGCGCGGCGAGCGCCTGGCCGGCGGCCTCGACCAGCCGGCCGTGATGGACGATGCGGCCGCGCTCCTCGACCAGCGACTCGACCTCGCCGGGCTTGAGCTGCAGCGCGTCGAGTTCCTGCACGTGGTGGCGCAGCAGGTCGAGGCGCGAGTGGCGATCGCTCGCCGCCGCCTCGAGCTCGACGCTGCGGTTCATCAGGGCGAGCCACACGCTGTGCTCGGCGCGCACCTGGCTGGTCAGGCTCTCGAGCTGGCCGTAGGTGTCGAGCAGCGTGCGCTGGGTCGCGGGGCGCACCAGCGACTGGAATTCGTGCTGGCCGTGGATGTCGAACAGCAGTTCGGCCACCTGGCGCAGCACCTGCAGCGGCACCATCTGCCCGTTGAGCCAGGCGCGCGAGCGGCCGTCGCCGCCGATGACGCGGCGGAGGATCAGCTCGTCCTCGTGCGAGATCGAATGCTCCTCGAGCAGGCCGCGCAGCGCGGCGCCCGAGCCGGAAATGTCGATGATCGCGGTGATGTCGGCCTTGTCGGCGCCGGCGCGCACGGCGTCGGCGCCGGCGCGGCCACCGGCCAGCAGCTCGAGCGCATCGACGAGGATCGACTTGCCCGCGCCGGTCTCGCCGGTGAGCACGGTCAGGCCGCGGTTGAATTCGACCTCGACCGATTCGATGATGGCGAAGTCGCGGACTTGCAGGTGACGCAGCATGGTGTCAACGCTCGTGTGCGACGGCGCCACGACCCCAATGCAACTTGGAGCGCAGCAGCCGGTAGTAGTCGTAGCCGGGTGGATGCAGCAGCGTGATCGAGCGCCCGGCGGGTTCGACCACCAGCCGGGCGCCGGGACCGAGCTCGCCGAGGAGCGTCGCGTCGCAGGTGACGCCGGCGACGCCGTCGGCCTGGGGCGAGGTGCGGATGCCGATGGTCGAATCCCCGGGAACGAGGATCGGCCGGTCGGACAGCGTGTGCGGCGCCACCGGGGCGAGGACCAGGACGTCCAGGTGCGGCTCGATGATCGGGCCGCCGCAGGAGAGGGCGTAGGCGGTGGAGCCGGTGGCCGTGGCCACCACCAGGCCGTCGCCGCTGTGGGAGTTGAGGTAGCGTCCGTCGACGCTGGTCTCGAAGTCGAGCAGGCGGCCGGATTCGCGCCGGAGGATGACCACGTCATTGAGCGCCAGTTCGCTGCGCTCGGAGCCGGCGGGATCCCACAGCCGGGCGCGCAGCAGCGGCCGCCTGTCGGCCTGGCACTGCCCGGCGAGCACCGCGTCGAGGCTCTGGGCCATGTCGCTCGGCAGCACGTCGGTCAGGAACCCGAGGCGGCCGCGATTGACGCCGAGCAGGGGGATGTCGCGGCTCGCGACCTGGCGGGCGGCGTGCAGCAGCGTGCCATCGCCCCCCACGGCGATCATCAGCTCGGTTTCGGCCAGCAACCGCTCGGCAGGCACGGCCGTGATGCCCGGGGGCGGGCGGCCACGCGAGGGATCATCCAGGGTCAGGACGGCCAGCCCGCGCCCGCCCAGCAGGGGCAGGAGCGCGGCGACGCATTCGGCGACCTTGGCGTCGCCGTAGTTGGCCGCCAGGGCGCAGGTCCGGATTCTGGAAACCATGCCGCCCTTTGTAGCACGCCCATGGGGGGCGGCCAACGCGATGCACGGCACGAAAACCGACCCAAATCCTCAACTTATGTGCTTGACGTCACGGAAATCAGCTGGTTAGCCTGAGCACCGGCCATGAGCAGCGAAACACACCCGGACGACGCGCTGTCCGAGCGCGCCCAGCACCTGCTGCGCGTGCTGGTGCAGAGCTACATCCGCGAGGGCCAGCCGGTCGGCTCGCGTGTCCTGTCGCGCGAGTCGGGGCTGTCGCTGAGCTCGGCCACGATACGCAACGTGATGGCGGACCTCGAGTCGCTCGGATTCGTCACCTCGCCGCACACCTCGGCGGGCCGCGTGCCGACGGACCGCGGCTACCGCTTCTTCGTCAACGAGCTGCTCAAGGCGCAGCTCTCCACCGAGTCGCTCGAGCTCGCGGCGCTGCGCCGCGAGTTCGACCTCTCCGCCGGCAAGCCACAGTCGCTGGTCGCCGCGGCCTCGGAGCTCCTGTCCAACCTCACGCAGCTCGCGGGCTTGGTCACGCTGCCGCTGCCGCAGGCGGCGACGCTGACGCAGATCGAGTTCATCGGCCTGTCCGAGAACCGGGTGCTGGTCGTGCTGGTGATGAACGACCGCGAGGTGCAGAACCGCATCATCCAGCTCGAGCGCCACCACGGCGCCGAGGAGCTGCGGCGCGCCGCCAACTTCCTCAACGAGCACTGCCGCGGCCGCACGCTCGCCCAGGTGCACCAGGAGATGCTGCGCGAGCTGAAGGAGACGCACGCGCGGCTCAACCAGGAGATGCTCGACGCCATCGCCGTGGCGCAGCGGCTCTACGAGCAGACCGGGGCGGCGGCCGGTTCGATCGAATACGTGATCGCAGGCGAGACCAACCTCATGGGCCTCGCCGAGCTCTCCAGCGTCGACAAGCTCAAGCGGCTGTTCGAGGCCTTCAACGAGAAGCGCGACATCCTCAACCTGCTCGACCACAGCCTGCGCGCCGACGGCGTGCAGATCTTCATCGGCCACGAGTCGGGGCGGCAGATCCTCGACGACTGCAGCGTGGTCACCGCGCCCTACGGGGACGGCGAGGGCGTGGTCGGGGTGCTCGGCGTCATCGGGCCGACGCGCATGGCCTACGAGCGGGTGATCCCCATCGTCGACATGACGGCGAAATTGCTCGGCGCCGCCTTGCATTCGCGCCGCTAGCCCCCATCTCGTCCCCATGTGCTCGCATGCACAGGTGGTGTTTTGCATGCGAAAAATCGTGTAACTTATTGAAATTCGAGGATTATCAATGGCCGAGACGGTGGAATCCCCGGGCCAGGCGGCCGGGGGCACGGAGGGCGCCCGCGGCGCCGCCGGGCCGGAGGATGCGTCCGCGCTGCGCCAGCGGGCCGAGGCCGCCGAGGCCGCGGCCGCGGGGGCGCGCGATCAGTACCTGCGCTCGCTCGCCGAGCTCGAGAACGTGCGCAAGCGCGCCGAGCGGGATGTGCAGAGTGCCCACCGCTACGCCCTGGAGCGCTTCGCCGGCGAGCTGATCGGCGTGCGCGACACGCTCGAACTCGCCGTGGCCAGCGCCGCCGGGGCGGACGCCCGCGCGCTGGCCGAGGGCCAGGAGGCGACCCTCCGGCTGCTGGCCAAGGCCTTCGAGAAATTCGACGTCGTGCGCATCGACCCGGCCGGGGCGGCCTTCGATCCGGCCCTGCACGAGGCGGTGTTGATGCAGGAATCGGCCACGGCGGCCCCCGGCACGGTGCTGCAGGTGATGCAGTGCGGCTACCAGCTCAACGGCCGGCTGCTGCGGCCGGCGCGCGTGGTGGTCGCCCGGGCGGCTGGATCTTGAAAGCCGCCCCGTACGTCCACAGATAAGTCGGCAGGAACGCTGAAGGTTTTCCGGAGTTTTACATCATGAGCAAGGTCATCGGCATCGATCTGGGCACCACCAACTCGTGCGTCGCCATCATGGAGGGCGGCAAGCCGCGGGTCATCGAGAACAGCGAGGGCGACCGCACCACGCCGTCGATCGTCGCGTTCACCAAGGACAACGAGGTGGTGGTCGGCCAGTCGGCCAAGCGCCAGGCGGTGACCAATCCGCAGAACACGCTGTTCGCGGTCAAGCGCCTCATCGGCCGCAAGTTCGGCGACGACGTGGTCCAGAAGGACATCAAGATGGTGCCCTACCGGATCACCAAGGCCGACAACGGCGACGCCTGGGTCGATGTGCAGGGCAAGCCGATGGCGCCGCCGGAGATCTCGGCGCGCGTGCTCATGAAGATGAAGAAGACCGCCGAGGACTACCTCGGCGAGCCGGTCACCGAGGCGGTCATCACCGTGCCCGCCTATTTCAACGACTCGCAGCGCCAGGCGACCAAGGACGCCGGCCGCATCGCGGGCCTGACCGTGAAGCGGATCATCAACGAGCCGACCGCCGCGGCCCTGGCCTATGGCCTCGACAAGTCGGGGGGTGATCGCAAGATCGCCGTCTACGACCTGGGCGGCGGCACCTTCGACATCTCCATCATCGAGATCGCCGAGGTCGATGGCGAGCGCCAGTTCGAGGTGCTCTCGACCAACGGCGACACCTTCCTCGGCGGCGAGGACTTCGACCTCAGGATCATCAACTTCATCGGCGACGAGTTCCAGAAGGAGTCGGGCGTCGACGTGCGCCGCGATCCGCTGGCGATGCAGCGCCTGAAGGAAGCTGCCGAGAAGGCCAAGATCGAGCTGTCCTCGAGCCAGCAGACCGACGTGAACCTGCCGTACATCACGGCGGATGCGAGCGGTCCCAAGCACCTGAACGTGAAGCTCACCCGTGCCAAGCTCGAGTCGCTGGTCGAGGAGCTGGTCAAGCGCACCATCGAGCCCTGCCGCATCGCGCTCAAGGACGCGGGCCTGTCCGCGGCCGAGGTGGCCGAGGTGATCCTGGTCGGCGGCCAGACGCGCATGCCGCTGGTGCAGAAGTACGTCAAGGACTTCTTCGGCAAGGAGCCGCGCCGCGACGTCAACCCGGACGAGGCGGTGGCGGTCGGCGCCGCCGTGCAGGCCGGCGTGCTCGCCGGCGAGGTCAAGGACGTGCTGCTGCTCGACGTCACGCCGCTCTCGCTCGGCATCGAGACGCTCGGCGGCGTGATGACCAAGCTGATCGAGAAGAACACCACGATCCCGACCAAGGCCTCGAACGTGTTCTCGACCGCCGACGACAACCAGACGGCGGTGACCATCCACGTGCTGCAGGGCGAGCGCGACCGCGCCGGCGACAACAAGTCGCTCGGCAAGTTCGACCTGGCCGACATCCCGCCGGCGCCGCGCGGCATGCCGCAGGTCGAGGTGACCTTCGACATCGACGCCAACGGCATCCTGCACGTCTCGGCCAAGGACAAGGCGACCGGCAAGGAGCAGAAGATCGTGATCAAGGCCTCCTCGGGCCTCAATGACGAGGAGATCAAGCGCATGGTCAAGGACGCCGAGGCGCATGCGGCGGAGGACAAGAAGTTCCGCGAGCTGGTCGACACGCGCAACCGCGCCGACGGCATGGTGCACTCGGTCGAGAAGGCGCTGAAGGACCTGGGCGAGAAGGTCAGCGCCGAGGAGCGCGCCAAGGCCGAGAGCGCCCTGTCGGACCTCAAGGGCGTGCTCAAGGGCGACGACAAGGACGCGATCGAGAAGAAGACCGAGGCGCTGGCGACGGCCGCGGCCGGCATCGCGCAGAAGGCCTACGCCGACTCCGGCGCCGGCGGCGCCGGCGAGCCCGGCGGCGGCCAGGCGGGCGGCGGCGCGGGCGCGCAGGCCGAAGCCGGCGCGGCCGGCGGCGGCGCGGGCAAGGACGACGTCGTCGACGCCGAGTTCGAGGAAGTGAAGGACAAGGGGCGGCGCGCCTCCTGAGGCGGAGCGCGCCCGTCCCGGCAATGGATCAGCTGCCCGCCGACGCGGGCTGAAGGTGTTGGCGGCGCATGGCGAAACGTGACTACTACGCGGTGCTGGATGTCGCGCGCAATGCCAGCGAGGCCGACATCAAGAAGGCCTACCGGCGCCTGGCGATGAAGTTCCACCCGGACCGCAATCCGGGTGATCACGATGCCGAGGAGAAGTTCAAGGAGGCGAAGGAGGCCTACGAGGTCCTGACCGACGCGCACAAGCGCGCGCTCTACGACCAGCATGGCCACGCCGGCCTCGATGCCGCGCGCCAGGGCGGCGGCGGAGCGGGCCCCGGGGGCTTCGGTGGCGCCGAGGCCTTCAGCGACATCTTCGGCGACGTGTTCGGCGACATCTTCGGCGGCGGTGGCCGCCGCGGCGGCGGTGGCGCCCGCCAGCAGGTGTTCCGCGGCGCCGACCTGCGCTACGAGCTCGAGCTCGACCTCGCCGAGGCGGTGTTCGGCAAGAGCGCCGACATCGAGGTCACCAAGCTCGCCGAATGCGAGACCTGCCACGGGAGCGGTGCCGCCAAGGGCAGCCAGCCGGAGAAGTGCGATACCTGCGGCGGCGTCGGCCAGGTGCGCGTCTCGCAGGGGTTCTTCACGCTGCAGCAGACCTGTCCGCACTGCCGCGGCAGCGGCCGCATCGTCCGCAATCCCTGCGATTCCTGCCTCGGGCAGGGGCGCGTGCGGCGCCACAAGAAGCTGGCGGTGAAGATCCCCGCCGGCGTCGACAGCGGCGATCGCGTGCGCCTCGCGGGCGAGGGCGAGGCGGGTCGCAACGGCGGGCCGCCGGGCGACCTGTACGTCGAGGTGCACGTGCGCGAGCACCCGATCTTCGAGCGCGACGGCGCGCACCTCTCCTGCGAGGTGCCGATCGGTTTCGCGACGGCGGTGCTGGGCGGCAAGGTCGACGTGCCCACGCTCGATGGCCAGGTGGCGCTGAAGATCCCCGCCGAGACGCAGTCCGGCCGCGTGTTCCGCCTGAAGGAAAAGGGCGTGAAGCCGGTGCGCGGCGGGCCGCGGGGTGATTTGTTCTGCCGCGTCATGGTAGAAACGCCGGTACGGCTGAACAACGAGCAGCGCGAGCTGCTCAAGGCGTTCGACGAGTCGCTGCGGCACGATGGTTCGGACCACGCACCGCGGCAGCACAGCTTCCTCGAGGGCGTGAAACGCTTCTTCTCCGGGCGGGCCAATTGATCCCCACCATCATCGTCGGCGCCGGCGGCCGCATGGGCGGCACGCTCCTCGCGCTGCTGCCGGAATTCCCGGCGCTCGCGCTGCACGCGGCCATCGTCGAGCCGGGGTCGCCGCTCACCGGCACCGCGGTGGCCGGCGCGGCCGGCGTGCGCTACGGCGAGGACCTCGCCGCGGCGCTGCCGGGCGCGCGGCTGGTGATCGACTTCTCCCATACCGGGGCGTCGGCGGCGCACGTGCAGGCCTGCGCGGCGGCGCGCGTGCCGCTGCTGCTGGGCACCACCGGTGCCGGCGCGGCGCTCGAGGCCGTGGCGGCGCCGGCGGCCACGCGCAGCGCGCTGCTCATCGCGTCGAACACCAGCATCGGCGTCGCCGTGCTGGCCGAACTGGTGCGGCGGGCGGCGGCGGCGCTGCCGGGGCCACTTCGACATCGAGATCGTCGAGGCGCACCACCGCCACAAGATCGACGCGCCCTCGGGCACCGCGCTGACGCTGGGCGAGGCGGCGGCGGCCGGACGCGGACAGCCGCTGGCGGGCACAGCGCCGTGTAGCGCGCCGAGGGCGCCTGTGGCGCGCGCGCCGGCGGAGGCGATCGGCCTTCGCCGGTCGTGCGCGGCGGCGACGTGGTCGGCGAGCACGAAGTGCTGTTCCTCGAGCCCGGCGAGCGCATCGCCCTGAAGCACAGTGCGACCGATCGGTCAATCTTCGCGCGCGGCGCGCTGGCGGCCGGCCAGTGGCTCGCGGGGCAGCCGCCAGGCCGTTATTCCATGCAGGATTTTCTCAAGTAGAAACAGCCCATTACGGCAATCCCTGCGGAATCTGCCCCGATGCCGGGCGAACGGCCTCTTTTCGAGAATTGACCTCGTTTGGCCCCGAATTCGCATGGACTTCGCGAGGCCTCGAAACGTAGAATTCACGGCGTAATCCGTGGGTACGGGTTAGTCCGCACAAGGCGGGAGGGCGTTCCAAAAGAACTCCTCCCGCTTTGTGCATATGCGTGCCTGAAAGCTGCCAGCGGCGCCCATCGGCGGAGGGGCGCGGCTGCGGGCAGTCGCCGGTCGAAGGGGAAGGAATAACGTGTCGGGACCTGCAGTGCTGGCGTTGGCGGACGGCACGCTCTTCCGCGGCCAATCCATTGGTTCCAACGGCAACACGACCGGCGAAGTGGTATTCAACACCGCGATCACCGGTTACCAGGAAATCCTCACCGACCCCTCGTACTCGCGCCAGATCGTCACGCTCACCTATCCGCACATCGGCAACGTCGGCACGACGCCCGAGGACATGGAGTCCTCGCAGATCTACGCCGCCGGCCTGGTGGTGCGCGATCTCTCGCTCGTCGCCAGCAACTGGCGTTCGAGCATCTCTCTGCAGGATTTCCTCGAGCGCGGCAAGGTGGTCGCGATCGCCGGCATCGACACCCGCCGCCTGACGCGAGTGCTGCGCGAGCGCGGTGCGCAGCCGGGCTGCATCATGACCGGCGAGAAGATCGACGAGAACGCGGCGATCCACCTGGCGCGGCGCTTCCCCGGCCTCAAGGGCATGGACCTGGCGCGCGTCGTCACGGCCAAGCAGTCCTACCAGTGGAACGACGGCGCCATCTGGCAGGACGAGTCGCGGCAGGTGATCCGCGCGCAGCAGCGCCTGCACGTGGTGGCCTTCGACTACGGCATCAAGCGCAACATCCTGCGGCTGCTCGCCGACCACGGCTGCCGCGTCACCGTGGTGCCGGCGACGACCCCCTCGGCCGACGTGCTGGCGCTCGCCCCGGACGGCATCTTCCTCTCCAACGGCCCCGGCGACCCGGAGCCCTGCGACTACGCGATCCGCGCCATCGGCGAGCTGCTCGAGACCGACATCCCGATCTTCGGCATCTGCCTCGGGCACCAGCTGCTGGCGCTGGCGAGCGGCGCCAGGACCGTGAAGATGAAGTTCGGCCACCACGGCGCCAACCATCCGGTGCAGGACCTCGCCACCGGGCGCGTGCTGATCACCAGCCAGAACCACGGCTTCGCGGTCGACGACACCACGCTGCCGCCGAACGTGGTCGCGACCCACCGCTCGCTGTTCGACGGCACGCTGCAGGGCATCGCCCGCACCGACAAGCCGGCCTTCAGCTTCCAGGGCCACCCGGAGGCGAGCCCCGGCCCGCACGACGTCGGGCCGCTGTTCGAGCAGTTCGCGCAATCCATGATCCGGCGGCTGCAGAACCAGCTGCGGGCGCTGCGCGCCAACGCGCGCCGCCAGGGCTGAGGCCGCCATGCCCAAGCGCACCGACATCGAGAGCATCCTGATCATCGGCGCCGGCCCGATCATCATCGGCCAGGCCTGCGAGTTCGACTATTCGGGCGCCCAGGCCTGCAAGGCGCTCAAGGAGGAGGGCTACCGGGTCATCCTGGTGAACTCCAACCCGGCGACCATCATGACCGACCCGGGGATGGCGGACGCCATCTACATCGAGCCGATCAACTGGCGCACCGTCGCGCGAATCATCGAGAAGGAGAAGCCGGACGCGCTGCTGCCGACCATGGGCGGCCAGACGGCGCTCAACACCGCGCTCGACCTGGTGCGCGAGGGCGTGCTGGAGAAGTTCGAGGTCGAGCTGATCGCCGCCTCGCGCGAGGCCATCGACATGGCCGAGGACCGCGAGCTGTTCCGCAACGCGATGCGCGAGATCGGCCTGGAGTGCCCGCGCTCGCAGATCGCCCGCAGCATGGACGAGGCGCTGACGGTGCTCGGCGCCATCGGCTTCCCCTGCGTGATCCGCCCCTCGTTCACCATGGGCGGGAGCGGCGGCGGCATCGCCTACAACCGCGAGGAGTTCGAGACCATCGTGGCGCGCGGCCTCGACGCCTCGCCGACCAGCGAGGTGCTGCTCGAGGAGTCGGTGATCGGCTGGAAGGAATTCGAGATGGAGGTGGTGCGGGACCGCAAGGACAACTGCATCATCATCTGCTCGATCGAGAACTTCGACGCGATGGGCGTGCACACCGGCGATTCGATCACGGTCGCGCCGGCGCAGACGCTCACCGACAAGGAATACCAGCGCATGCGCGACGCCTCGATCGCCGTGCTGCGCAAGATCGGCGTCGAGTGCGGCGGCTCGAACGTGCAGTTCGCCGTGAGCCCGACCGACGGGCGGCTGCTGGTCATCGAGATGAATCCGCGCGTGTCGCGCTCCTCGGCGCTGGCCTCCAAGGCGACCGGCTTCCCGATCGCCAAGGTCGCGGCCAAGCTCGCGGTCGGCTACACCCTCGACGAGCTGCGCAACGAGATCACCGGCGGCGCGACGCCGGCCTCGTTCGAGCCGACCATCGACTACGTGGTCACCAAGGTGCCGCGCTTCACCTTCGAGAAGTTCCCGGCCGCCAACAACCGCCTGACCACGCAGATGAAGTCGGTCGGCGAGGTGATGGCGATCGGCCGCACCTTCCAGGAATCGCTCCACAAGGCGCTGCGCGGCCTCGAGACCGGCCTCGACGGGCTCGACCCGCTGCTGGCGCTGCCGCTGTCGGAGGAGGACACCAACCTCCTGACCTACGAGCTGCGGGCCCCGGGTGCCAACCGCATCCTCTACGTCGCCGACGCCCTGCGCGCCGGCTGGAGCGGCGAGCGCGTCGCGCAGCTGACCGGCATCGACCCGTGGTTCCTGGCGCAGATCGCCGCGCTGGTGGCCGAGGAGGCGCGCGTGCGCCGCGAGGGCGAGGCGGCGCTCGGGGTGGAGCGGCTGCGCGAGCTCAAGCGCATGGGCTTCTCCGACCGGCGCCTCGCGACGCTGGTGCGCAGCACCGAGCAGTCGATCCGCGCCAAGCGGCGCGAGTTCGGCGTGCTGCCGGTCTACAAGCGCGTCGACACCTGCGCCGCCGAGTTCGCCACCTCGACCGCCTACCTGTACTCCACCTACGAGGAGGAGTGCGAGGCGCAGCCGACGCGCCGGCCGAAGATCATGATCCTCGGCGGCGGCCCGAACCGCATCGGCCAGGGCATCGAGTTCGACTACTGCTGCGTGCATGCGGCGCTGGCGCTGCGCGAGGACGGCTTCGAGACCCTCATGGTCAACTGCAACCCGGAGACCGTGTCGACCGACTACGACACCTCCGACCGGCTGTACTTCGAGCCGCTCACGCTCGAGGACGTGCTCGAGGTGGTGCAGAAGGAGAAGCCGGAGGGCGTGATCGTGCAGTTCGGCGGGCAGACGCCGCTGAAGCTGGCGCGCGCGCTCGAGGCCGCCGGCGTGCCGATCATCGGCACCAGCCCCGACTCGATCGACGTCGCCGAGGACCGCGAGCGCTTCTCGCAGCTGGTCAAGCGCCTGGGCCTGAAGCAGCCGGCCAACGCCACGGCGCGCACCGAGGAGCAGGCGGTGCAGCTGGCGCGCGAGGTCGGCTTCCCGCTGGTGGTGCGGCCGAGCTACGTGCTCGGCGGCCGCGCGATGGAGATCGTCTTCAACGAGGACGACCTGCGCGCCTACATGGGTTCGGCGGTGCAGGTGTCCAACGACAGCCCGGTGCTGCTCGACCGCTTCCTCGACGTGGCCATCGAGGTCGACGTCGACGCGATCTGCGACGGCAAGGACGTGCTGATCGGCGGCATCATGGAGCACGTCGAGCAGGCCGGCGTGCATTCGGGCGATTCGAGCTGCTCGCTGCCGCCCAACAGCCTGTCGGCGGCGCTGCAGGACGAGCTGCGCGAGCAGACCCGGCGCCTGGCGCAGGCGCTGAACGTCATCGGGCTGATGAACATCCAGTTCGCGATCCAGAACGGCACCATCTACGTGCTCGAGGTGAACCCGCGCGCCTCGCGCACCGTGCCGTTCGTCTCCAAGGCCACCGGCGTGCCGCTGGCCAAGGTCGCGGCGCGCGTCATGGCCGGCCGCAGGCTCAAGGACGTCGGCGCCACCAGCGAGCGCATCCCCAAGTACTACTCGGTGAAGGAAGCGGTGTTCCCCTTCACCAAGTTCCCCGAGGCCGATCCGATCCTCGGCCCGGAGATGAAGTCGACCGGCGAGGTGATGGGCACCGGCCGCACCTTCGGCGAGGCCTACGCCAAGAGCCAGGCGGCCTCGGGCGTGACGCTGCCGCGCAGCGGCCTGTGCCTGATCAGCGTGCGCGAGCGCGACAAGAGCGGCGTGGTCGAGCTGGCCAGGCGCATCGTCGCGCACGGCTTCGAGATCGTCGCCACCTCCGGCACCGCCACCGTCATCGAGGCCGCGGGCATCGCCTGCCGCCGCGTCAACAAGGTGCGCGAGGGCCGGCCGCACATCGTCGACATGATCAAGAACGACGAGATCGACCTGATCGTCAACACGACCGAGGGGCGCCAGGCGGTGCTCGAGTCGAATTCGATCCGCCGCGAGGCGGTCTATCGCCGCGTGACCTACTACACGACGCTGGCGGCGGCGCTCGCCACCTGCGAGGCGCTCGACCACCTGGATGAAGTGGACGTGAACCGCCTGCAGGACCTGCACCGCGAGGTCTCCGCATGAAGCGCTCGCCGATGACGGCGCGCGGCGCCGAGCAGCTGCGCGCCGAGCTCAAGCGCCTCAAGGGCGAGGACCGGCCGCGGGTGATCAAGGCGATCGCCGAGGCGCGCTCGCACGGCGACCTGTCCGAGAACGCCGAGTACCACGCGGCGCGCGAGCAGCAGGGCTTCATCGAGGGGCGCATCCGCGAGATCGAGGCGCGGCTCTCGACCGCCGAGGTCATCGACGTCGCCGCGCTCAATGCCGGCGGCAAGGTGGTGTTCGGCGCCACCGTCGACCTCGAGGACCAGGACGACGGCAGCAAGGCCAGCTACCAGATCGTCGGCGAGGACGAGGCCGACATCCGCGCCGGCCGCATCTCGGTCGGCTCGCCGATCGCGCGCGCGCTGATCGGCAAGTCGGGCGGCGACGTGGTCGAAGTGGCCGCGCCGGGCCGCACGCGCTCCTACGAGATCGTCGCGGTCCGCTACGCCTGAGCCGTCGGGGCCGCCGTGCCCGCGGCCGGTTCCGGCAGCGGCAGGCGCGGCTCGCGGTCGCGCCGGCGATAGAGCACCGCGACGTGCCCGATCCGCGTGACCAGCTCGGCGGCGGTGCGCCGGGCCAGCTCCGCCAGCATCGCATCGCGCGCGTCGCGTTCGGCGCCGCGCACCTTCACCTTGATCAGCTCGTGATCGGCGAGAGCGCGCGCGGTCTCGGTGACCACGGCTTCGCTCAGGCCGTGCTGGCCGATCAGGATGACGGGCTTGAGAGGGTGGGCGCGGCCGCGCAGGAAGCGCAGCTGGTTTTCGGCCAGGGGCATGGGGGCGATTATCCACAACTGGCGGGCGTGGCGTGCGGGGATCCGCCGGCGGGGGTACCGCGGGACCGCCGTGAATCCGTCCTGGAGGCTCCGTGCGCGACATCCTGTCGCGCACGGTCCCGCGGGAAGCCCGCCAGCGGATCCCCGTGCGTGGGTCGTGCCGGACGGATGGGCACGCCCGTGCCAGCGCTGGAGGGGGGTGTTGCGGGGCGGCGCCGCGATTGCTCAATTCGGCTTCGAAAATTCGGTAAATTGATGCGATCAGGCGCCGAAGAGGCAATTATCCGGCGTGATTTGCGGCGGGCTCGGGCGGGCTGGCCTTGAAGCGGGGCGATCGTGCCCTCATCAAGCTGCCAATGGGGCGGTGTCCAGTGAGGGGCTGCGGGCGTTTCGCCGTCCCGCGGCGCTGAAACCGGCTCGGTGGCGATGGGGGCGAGGATGGTGTAGCGTCCTCGGAGAGCGCGTCTAAGCTGCGGAATTTGCCGGGTTCTTGCCCGGCGCGAAGGTACGAACAAGTTGAACGATCTGACCAAGAACATTCTCGTCTGGGCGGCCGTACTGCTCGTGCTGCTGCTGATGTTCAGCCATTTCATGCCCGGCACGGGCGAGCCCGAGCAGGTCAACTACTCGGCCTTCCTGACCGACGTGCACGAGGGGCGGGTCGACAGCGTGGTCCTGCAGGGCGAGATGATCTACGGGACGCGCAAGGACAAGAGCAAGTTCCAGGCCTACAACCCCGAGACCAACTACACCGCGCTGATCGGCGAGCTGACCAAGGCCAACGTCGGCATCGAGGGCCGCGCGCCGAAGCAGCCGAGCCTGCTGCTGCAGTTCCTGCTGCAGATCGCCCCGGCGGCGCTGCTGATCCTGGTGTTCATCTACATGCTGCGGCAGATGCAGGGCTCGGCCGGCGGCCGCGGCGCGATGTCCTTCGGCAAGAGCCGCGCGCGCCTGCTGGGCGAGGACCAGGTCAACGTCACCTTCGCCGACGTCGCGGGCGTCGAGGAGGCCAAGCAGGAGGTCGCCGAGATCGTCGACTTCCTCAAGGACCCCGGCAAGTTCCAGAAGCTCGGCGGCAAGATCCCCAAGGGCGTGCTGATGGTCGGCTCGCCCGGCACCGGCAAGACGCTGCTGGCGCGCGCCATCGCCGGAGAGGCTAAGGTGCCGTTCTTCACCATCTCCGGCTCCGACTTCGTCGAGATGTTCGTCGGCGTGGGCGCCTCGCGCGTGCGCGACATGTTCGAGCAGGCCAAGAAGCACGCGCCCTGCATCGTGTTCATCGACGAGATCGATGCGGTCGGCCGGCACCGCGGCGCGGGCCTCGGCGGCGGCCACGACGAGCGCGAGCAGACGCTCAACCAGCTGCTGGTCGAGATGGACGGCTTCGAGGGCAACGAGGGCATCATCGTCATCGCGGCCACCAACCGGCCGGACGTGCTCGATCCGGCGCTGCTGCGCCCGGGCCGCTTCGACCGCCAGGTCGTGGTGCCGCTGCCCGACGTGCGCGGCCGCGAGCAGATCCTGCGCGTGCACATGCGGCGCGTGCCGCTGGCCGACGACGTCAAGCCGCAGCTGATCGCGCGCGGCACTCCGGGCTTCTCCGGCGCCGACCTCGCCAACCTGGTGAACGAGGCGGCGCTGTTCGCGGCGCGCGCCAACCGCAAGCTGGTGTCGATGGAGGAGTTCGAGTGCGCCAAGGACAAGATCCTGATGGGCACCGAGCGCCGCTCGATGGTGATGAGCGACAAGGAGAAGCTCAACACCGCCTACCACGAGGCGGGCCACGCGATCGTCGGCGTCAACCTGCCGGAGCACGATCCGGTTTACAAGGTCACGATCATCCCGCGCGGCCGCGCGCTGGGCGTCACCTTCTTCCTGCCGGAGGAGGACCGCTACAGCTACAGCAAGCAGCGCCTCGAGTCGCAGATCGCCAGCCTGTTCGGCGGCCGCATCGCCGAGGAACTGGCCTTCGGCCCCGAGATGGTGACCACCGGTGCCTCCAACGACATCGAGCGCGCCACCAACCTGGCGCGCAACATGGTCACGAAGTGGGGCCTGTCCGACCGGCTCGGCCCGCTCACCTACAGCGAGGAGTCGGGCGAGGTGTTCCTCGGCCGCTCGGTGACGCAGCACAAGCAGGTCTCGGACGAGACCGCGCACGTCATCGACGTCGAGGTGCGCCGCGTGATCGACACGGCCTACGAAAAGGCGCGCGACATCCTGGTCACCAACCGCGACAAGCTCGACGCGATGGCCCAGGCGCTCATCAAGTACGAGACCATCGACGAGTCGCAGATCCAGGACATCATGGCCGGGCGCGCGCCCAAGCCCCCCGAGGGCTGGGACGACAGCGGCAGCGCCGGGCCCGGCGGCAAGCCGGCGGTGGCCGGCACGCCCGACCGGCCGAGCGGCCCGATCGGCACTTCGCCCGCCGGCCAGCACTGAAGTCCCCGCGAGGCGGCGCGCATGAGGCGAGCGCGGCTGCGCTGCGGTGGCGGGTGGCTCGATCTCGCCGAGCCGCTCGTGATGGGCGTGCTCAACGTAACGCCCGATTCCTTCTCCGACGGTGGCCGGCACGCCGATGCGGGTGCCGCGGTCGCCCGCGGACTGGAGCTCGTGGCCGAAGGTGCGGCGATCATCGACGTGGGCGGTGAGTCCACGCGCCCGGGCGCCGCGCCGGTGCCGCCCGAGGAGGAGCTGCGGCGCGTGATCCCCGTCATCCGCGGGCTGGCGCGCGCGACGCCCGCCGTGCTGTCGGTCGACACCAGCGAGCCGGAGGTCATGCGCCAGGCGGTGGACGCGGGCGCCCGGCTCATCAACGACGTGCGCGCGCTGCAGCGGCCGGGGGCGCTCGCGGCCGCGGCGGCCAGCGGTGCCGGGGTGTGCCTCATGCACATGCGGGGCGAGCCGCGCACCATGCAGCAGGACCCCGAATATGCGGATGTGGTGAACGAGGTCAAGGCAATGCTGGCGGCGCGCGTGCAGGCTTGCGTCGAAGCCGGCATCGCGCCGGAGCGGCTGTGCCTCGACCCGGGCATCGGCTTCGGCAAGCGCCTGGAGCACAACCTGGAGCTGCTGCGGCGGCTCCCGGAGCTGGGCGAGGCGGGCCTGCCGCTGCTGCTGGGCCTGTCGCGCAAGTCGCTGCTGCGCGAGCTCACCGGGCGCGCGGTCGGCGAGCGGCTGGCGGGGAGCGTGGCGCTGGCGGCGATCGCCGTGCTGCGCGGGGCGCACATCGTGCGCGCGCACGACGTGGCGGCGACGTACGATGCGGTGCGCGTGGCCGCGGCGCTGCGCGGCGCCGAAGGGGCACTGAGCGGCGCCGCCAGGCGCTGAGCGGCGCGGCGGGACCCGGAACCATGTGCCGGCGGTGCCGGCACGTCAACCTGATGGCTTGAGGAGCGGGCGTGGGCAGGAAGTATTTCGGGACGGATGGCGTGCGCGGGCGGGTGGGCGAGCACCCGATGACGGTGGACTTCGCGCTGCGGCTGGCGAGCGCCGCGGCGCGCGTGCTGGCGGCCAATGGCGGCACCGTGCTCATCGGCAAGGACACGCGCCTCTCCGGCTACATGTTCGAGGCCGCGCTCGAGGCCGGCTTCGTCGCGGCCGGCGTCAACGTGCTGCTGATCGGTCCGCTGCCGACGCCGGGCATCGCCTACCTGACGCGCCGCTTCGAGTGCAACTTCGGCGTCGTCATCAGCGCCTCGCACAATCCGTACGAGGACAACGGCATCAAGTTCTTCGATGCGACCGGCGGCAAGCTCTCCGATGAGCTCGAGGAGCAGATCGAGCAGAACCTGGACGCACCGCCCGTCACGCGCGCCTCGCGCGAGCTCGGGCGCGCCAAGCGTGTCGACACCTCGCGCACCTACTACCAGGAGTTCTGCCGCGGCGTGCTGCCGCCGGGCCTGGACCTCGCCGGCCTGAAGATCGTCATCGACTGCGCCAACGGCGCCGGCTACAAGGTCGCGCCGCGCACGCTCGCCGACCTCGGCGCCGAGATCGTGCCGATCGGCTGCTCGCCCAACGGCCGCAACATCAACGACGGCTGCGGCTCGACCGCGCCGGAACTGCTGCAGCTCACCGTCCCCGGCGTGCGCGCCGACGTCGGCATCGGCCTGGACGGCGACGGCGACCGGCTGCAGATGGTCGATCACCTCGGGCGCATCGTCGACGGCGACCAGCTGCTGTACGTGATCGCCTGCGCGCTGCAGGATCGCGGCACGCTCAAGGGTCCGGTGGTCGGCACGCTGATGAGCAACCTCGGGCTGGAGCTGGCGCTGCGGCGCCGCGGCATCGGCTTCGAGCGCGCCGCCGTGGGCGACCGCTACGTGCTGCAGCGGCTCAAGGAGACCGGCGGCATCCTCGGCGGCGAGAGCTCCGGCCACATCCTCTGCCTCGACCAGACCACCACCGGCGACGGGCTGGTCAGCGCCCTGCAGGTGCTGGCGGTGATGCGCCAGAAGAAGCAGTCGCTGGCGGAGCTGGCGGCCGGCATGGAGAAGCTCCCCCAGGTGCTGCTCAACGTGAAGGTCGAGAAGCGCTACGACCCCTTCAAGGTCCCCGAGGTCGCCGCGGCCTGCGCCCGCGTGGAACAGCGGCTGGGGAGCGATGGCCGCGTGGTGCTGCGGGCCTCCGGCACCGAGCCCGTCATCCGCGTGATGGTCGAGACCCACGAGGCGGCCGTCGCCCGCGCCGCGGCCGAGGAGATCGCCGCGGCGGTCCGGGCCGTCCGGGCCTGAACCCCCCGGGATCCGGCCAGCGCGGCGCCTCCCCGGCATCCCGCGTTGCACCCGGACGGGGGCGTGGCTATCATCGCGCGCCGTTTCGGGGCGGGGAGCACCATGCGCCGCAAGATCGTCGCCGGTAACTGGAAGATGCACGGGTCGCGCGCCGAGAACGCCGCGCTGCTCGAGGCCGTGCTGGGTGGGCTGAAGTCCGACGCGCCCGGCTGCGTCGTGTGCCCGCCGTTCGTGTACCTGCACGAGGCCGCCCGCGCGCTGCGCGACGGCCCGGTCGGGCTCGGCGCGCAGGACGTGTGCGCCGAGGCGCAGGGCGCCTACACCGGCGAGGTCTCGGCCGCGATGCTCAAGGACGTCGGCTGCACCCACGTGATCGTCGGCCACTCGGAGCGGCGTGCGCTCTACCACGAGGACGACGAGCTGGTGGCGCGCAAGTACGCCGCGGCGCTCGGCAAGGGCCTGGTGCCGATCCTGTGCGTCGGCGAGCAGCTCGCCGAGCGCGAGGCGGGCATCAGCACCCAGGTCGTCGGGCGGCAGCTGGCCGCCGTCGTGAACCTGTGCGGCGTGCAGGCGCTCGCCGGCGGCGTGCTGGCCTACGAGCCGGTGTGGGCGATCGGCACCGGCCGCACCGCGAGTCCGGAGCAGGCGCAGCAGATCCATGCCTACCTGCGGGAGCAGGTGGGGCGCCAGGATGCTAAGATCGCGGACGGACTGCGGATCCTCTATGGCGGCAGCGTCAAGGCGGGCAATGCCCGCGAGCTGTTCTCCATGCCCGACGTCGACGGTGGCCTGATTGGCGGCGCCTCGCTCAAATCGGACGAGTTCCTGGCAATCGTGGCCGCGGCCGCCTGAGCAAAAGTAAGGACTGTCATGCTGCATTCTGCCTTGATGGCCGTGCACTTCGTCTGCGCGGTGCTGATCGTGGTGCTGGTGCTGATGCAACGCGGGAAGGGCGCGGATGCCGGCGCGGGCTTCGGTGCCGGTGCGTCCGGCACGGTGTTCGGCGCGCGTGGCGCGACCACGGCGCTGTCGCGCGCCACGGCGATCCTCGCCGCGGTGTTCATGGTGACGAGCCTCTCGCTCGCGTACGTGGGCTCGAAGAAGTTGCCGGCGACGAGCAGCAGCGTCACGGATCAGCCGGCGGGCAGCGTCACCGACACGCCAGCGGCTCCGGCGCAGCAGCAGCCCAAGTAGGTATCTTCTCTAATTCGGAACACATCGCCGACGTGGTGGAATTGGTAGACACACTAGCTTGAGGGGCTAGCGCCGCAAGGTGTGGGAGTTCGAATCTCCCCGTCGGCACCAGATGTGCGTAAGATGCGAAATCACGGGGGCGGATCGACGAGCAGCGGTCTGCCCCTTTTTTGATTCGGAGAGCGCTCGGGCATGATCGCCAATTACCTGCCGGTACTGATCTTCCTGGGTGTGGCGACGGGCCTGGCCGTCGTGCTGCTCGGGCTGGGCAACATCCTCGGCCGCATCGGCGTCCGCCACCGCGGCGACCCGCAGAAGCTCTCCGCCTACGAGTGCGGCTTCGAAGCCTTCGAAGACACGCGCATGCGCTTCGACGTGCGCTACTACCTGGTCGCGATCCTGTTCATCGTGTTCGACCTGGAGATCGCCTTCCTGGTGCCCTGGGCCGTGTCACTGCGCGAAACCGGCGCCTTCGGCCTCGTGGTCATGGGCGTGTTCCTGACGATCCTGGTGGTCGGCTTCGTGTACGAATGGAAGAAAGGGGCACTGGAGTGGGACTAGACACCTCCGCGGACGAGGCCGCTGCCGGCGGTCCCGAGGGGTTTGCGCAGCGCGGTTTCCTGCTGACGCAGGTCGACAGCCTGGTGGGCTGGGCGCGCACCGGTTCGCTCTGGCCGATGACCTTCGGCCTCGCCTGCTGCGCCGTCGAGATGATGCACGCCGGCGCCTCGCGCTACGACCTCGACCGCTTCGGCATCGTGTTCCGCCCGAGCCCGCGCCAGTCCGACGTGATGATCGTGGCCGGCACGCTCACCAACAAGATGGCCGCGCCGATGCGCAAGGTCTACGACCAGATGCCCGAGCCGCGCTGGGTGGTCTCGATGGGCTCCTGCGCCAACGGCGGCGGCTACTACCATTACTCGTACTCGGTCGTGCGCGGCTGCGATCGCATCGTGCCGGTCGACGTCTACGTGCCGGGCTGCCCGCCGACCGCGGAGGCCCTGATCTACGGCCTGGTCCAGCTGCAACGCCGCATCCAGCGGCGCGCGCAGCCGGCGCCGGTGGCGGCCTGAGGCCGGGCCGGCGGACGGGTTGCGCGGCAGGGCCAGGGTACGGATAGGGAGCAGCGGTCCAAAGTGGTGGCACATATCGAGGAAATGGCCGGGCGGGTGAGCGCGCGCCTCGGCGAGAAGGTCAAGCGCTATCCCTCGCTCGCCGCTGAAATGTCCTTCGACGTCGCGGCGGCCAACCTGCTCGAGGTCGCCCGCGTGCTGCGCGACGATCCGGCGCTGCGCTTCGAGGAACTGGTCGATCTCTCCGGCCTCGACTTCCTCGACTACGGCCGCACCGAGTGGCAGACGAGCTCGGCCACCGATTCGGGCTTCAGCCGCGGCGTCAATCGCGCCGCCGGGCACACGCTCTCCGGCGGGCGCCGCTTCGCGGTCGCCTACCAGCTGCTCTCGGTCACGCACAACGAGCGCCTGCGGCTGCGGGCCTGGTGCGAGAACAACGACGAGCCGGCGCTGGATTCGGTGGTCGGCGTCTGGGCCTCGGCCAACTGGTACGAGCGCGAGGCCTTCGACATGTTCGGCATCCAGTTCGCCGGCCATCCGGACCTGCGCCGCATCCTCACGGACTACGGCTTCATCGGCCATCCGTTCCGCAAGGACTTCCCGCTGATCGGCAACGTCGAGGTGCGCTACGACCCCGCGCAGGGGCGCGTGGTCTACCAGCCGGTGACGATCGAGCCGCGCACGCTGGTGCCGCGCGTCATCCGCGACGACAACCGCTTGGACCCGGGGCTGAAGTAATGGCCGAGATCCAGAACCTCACGCTGAACTTCGGTCCGCAGCACCCGGCCGCGCACGGCGTGCTGCGCCTGGTGCTGGAGATGGACGGCGAGGTGATCCAGAAGGCCGATCCGCACATCGGCCTGCTGCACCGGGGCACCGAGAAGCTGGCCGAGTCGAAGGTGTTCAACCAGACCATCGGCTACATGGACCGCCTCGACTACATGTCGATGATGTGCAACGAGCACGCCTACGTGCTGGCGGTCGAGCGGCTGCTCGGCATCACGCCGCCGCTGCGCGCGCAGTACATCCGCGTCATGTTCGACGAGATCACGCGCATCCTCAACCACCTGCTGTGGATCGGCTCGCACGGCCTGGACATCGGCGCGATGACGATGTTCCTGTTCGCCTTCCGCGAGCGCGAGGACCTGGTGGACTGCTACGAGGCGGTCTCGGGCGCGCGCATGCACGCCGCCTACTACCGTCCCGGCGGCGTGTACCGCGACCTGCCGGACTCGATGCCGCGCTACCAGCCGACCAAGTTCCGCGACCAGAAGGTCTGCGACCGGCTGAACGCGGCGCGCTCCGGCTCGATGCTCGACTTCATCGAGGACTTCACCCGCCGCTTCCCGAACTGCGTCGATGAGTACGAGACGATGCTCACCGACAACCGCATCTGGAAGCAGCGCACCGTCAACATCGGCGTCGTCAGTCCCGAGCGCGCGCTGCAGCTCGGCTTCACCGGCGCGATGCTGCGCGGCTCGGGCGTGGCCTGGGACCTGCGCAAGAAGCAGCCCTACGACGCCTACGCCGAGGTCGACTTCGACGTCCCGGTCGGCGTCAACGGCGACTGCTACGACCGCTACCTGGTGCGCATCGCCGAGATGCGCCAGGCGAACCGCATCATCCAGCAGTGCGTCCAGTGGCTGCGCGCCAACCCGGGCCCGGTGATCGTCGACGATCCGAAGCTCCGTCCGCCGTCGCGCGAGCGGATGAAGGGCGACATGGAATCGCTGATCCACCACTTCAAGTACATGACCGAGGGCTACTGCGTGCCGGCCGGCGAGACCTACGCCGCGGTCGAGGCGCCCAAGGGCGAGTTCGGCGTCTACCTGGTGTCCGACGGCGCCAACAAGCCCTACCGCGTCAAGTGCCGCGCGCCGGGCTTCGTGCACCTGTCCTCGCTGGCCGAGATGGTGCAGGGCCACATGCTGGCCGACGTGGTCGCGGTGATCGGCACCCAGGATATCGTCTTCGGGGAGGTCGATCGCTGATGGCCGAGGCAAGCGGCAAGGCCGCGGTGCTGTCCGAGCACACGCGCCAGGAGATCGACCACTGGGTCGGCAAGTTCCCGCCGGGCCGGCAGCGCTCCGCGGTCATCACCGCGCTGCGCGCCGCGCAGGAGCAGAACCACGGTCACCTTACACCCGAGCTGATGGACGCGGTGGCCGCGTACCTGCAGCTGCCGCCGGTGCAGGTGTACGAGGTCGCGAGCTTCTACTCGATGTTCGAGACCCACAAGTGCGGCCGGCACCACGTGAGCGTCTGCACCAACATCTCCTGCATGCTGCGCGGTGCCGACCGCATCCTGCAGCACGTCGAGAAGAAGCTCGGCATCAAGGAAGGCGAGAGCACCGCCGACGGGCGCGTCTTCCTCAAGCGCGAGGAGGAGTGCCTCGCGGCCTGCACCGGTGCGCCGATGATGATGGTCGACCATGTCTACCACGAGAACCTGACGCCCGAATCGGTCGATCGGGTGCTCGATGAACTCAAGTAGCGGGATGCGGTGAGCATGAGCGCGTGGACCGACAAGCTGAACCTGGTGTGCTTCGAGCCGCTCACGGCCGAACGCAGCTGGACGCTCGAGACCTACCAGAAGTTCGGCGGCTACCAGGCGTGGCGCAAGATCCTCGCCGAGAAGCCGCCGCGCGAGCAGATCATCGAGACCGTCAAGGCCTCGGGCCTGCGTGGCCGCGGCGGCGCGGCCTTCCCGGTGGGCGTGAAGTGGAGCTTCATGCCGCGCAACGCGACGATGCAGAAGTACGTGGTGTGCAACTCCGACGAGAGCGAGCCCGGCACCTGCCACGACCGTGACATCCTGCGCTACAACCCGCACTCGGTCATCGAGGGCATGGCGATCGGCGGCTACGCGATGAACGCGACCGTCGGCTACAACTACATCCGCGGCGAGTTCCTCGGCGAGCCGATCCCGCGCTTCGAGGCTGCGCTCAAGGAAGCCTATGCGGCCGGCCTGCTGGGCAGGAACCTGCAGGGCTCCGGCATCGACTTCGACCTCTACGGCTTCGCCGGCGCCGGCGCCTACATCTGCGGCGAGGAAACCGCGCTGCTCGAGTCGCTCGAGGGCAAGCAGGGCCGGCCGCGCTACAAGCCGCCGTTCCCGGCCGCCTACGGCCTCTACGGCGCGCCGACCACCATCAACAACTGCCAGAGCTTCGCCTCCGTGCCGACCATCATGCGCAAGGGCGCCGAATGGTTCGCGGGCCTCGGCGTGCCGAACTCGGGCGGCACGATCATCTTCTCGGTCTCCGGCCACGTCGAGAAGCCCGGCAACTACGAGCTGCCGCTCGGCATCCCGTTCGCCGAGCTGCTGGCGATCGCCGGCGGCGTGTGGAAGGGGCGCAAGCTCAAGGCCGTGATCCCGGGCGGCTCCTCGACGCCGGTGGTGCCGGGCGAGGTGATGCTGAAGACCAACATGGACATCGACGCGCTGCGGGCCGCCGGCTCCAGCGTCGGTTCGGCCGCGGTCATCGTCATGGACGAGACCACCTGCATGGTGCGCACGCTCGAGCGGCTGGCGCGCTTCTACCATTCCGAATCCTGCGGACAGTGCACGCCGTGCCGCGAGGGCACCGGCTGGATGCACCGGGTGCTCCAGCGCATCCTCGCCGGGCAGGGCCGCAGGGAAGACCTGCAGCTGCTGCTCGACGTCGCCGGCCGCATCGAGGGCCACACGATCTGCGCGCTGGGCGACGCGGCGGCGTGGCCGGTGCAGAGCTTCATGAAACATTTCCGCCCCGAGTTCGAATACATGATCGAGCACGGTGGCAAGAGCCTGGTGGACGCGGAGCGGCGCGCGGCATGAGCGAGGACACCGTCAACATCGAGGTCAACGGCGTCGCGATGCAGGCGCCGAAGGGCGCGATGATCATCAGCGTCACCGACGCCCACGACGTCTACATCCCGCGCTTCTGCTACCACGAGAAGCTCCCCGTCGCGGCCAACTGCCGCATGTGCCTGGTCGAGGTCGAGAAGGCGCCCAAGCCGCTGCCGGCCTGCGCCACGCCGGTCGCCGAGGGCATGAAGGTCTTCACCAAGTCGCCCAAGGCCATCGCCGCGCAGAAGGCGGTGATGGAGTTCCTGCTGATCAACCACCCGCTCGACTGCCCGATCTGCGACCAGGGCGGCGAGTGCGAGCTGCAGGACCTGGCGGTCGGTTTCGGCCGCGGCGATTCGCGCTACGTCGAGCGCAAGCGCGTCGTGCGCGACCAGAGCCTCGGTGCGCTGGTTGCCACCGACATGACCCGCTGCATCCACTGCACGCGCTGCGTGCGCTTCGGCCAGGACGTCGCCGGCATCCAGGAGCTGGGCACGATCGGCCGCGGCGAGAACACGCTGATCAGCACCTACATCGAGCGCAGCGTCGAGCACGAGCTCTCCGGCAACATCATCGACCTGTGCCCGGTCGGCGCGCTCACCAGCAAGCCGTTCCGCTTCCACGGCCGCGGCTGGGAAATGACCCAGGTGCCGCTGATCTCGCCGCACGACGGGCTCGGCGCCAACCTCTACGGCCACGTGCTGCGCGGCGAGCTGAAGCGCGTCGTGCCGTGCCCGAACGAGGCGGTCAACGAGACCTGGATCGCCGACCGCGACCGCTTCAGCTACGAGGGCGTGTACGCGCCGGATCGCCTGCAGGCGCCGCTGGTGCGCGCGAGCGACGGCAGCTGGCGCGAGGCGGACTGGGAAACGGCGCTCGGCGCCGCGGCCAAGGGCCTCGCCAAGGTGCGCGAGCACGCCGGCGCCGCGGGCATCGGCCTGCTGGCGCACCCCTCGAGCACGCTCGAGGAGCTGCACCTGCTGGCGCGCATCGCCGACGGGCTCGGCACCGCGAACATCGATCATCGGCTGCGGCGGCGCGATTTCCGCGACCAGGCCGCCGATGCGCTGGTCCCCTCGCTCGGCCTCGCGATCGCGGACGTCGAGCGGCTCGAGGGGCTGCTGGTCGTCGGCTCGAACCTGCGGCGCGAACTCCCGCTGCTGGCTCACCGGGTGCGCAAGGCGGCGCGGCGCGGTGCGCGCGTCGGCTTCGTCAATCCCGCGGCGTTCCCGGTGCTGTTCCCGGTGGCCGGCACGCTCGCCGGTGCCGACCTGGCCGGTGCGCTCGCCGGCGTGCTGGCGGCGGCGCTCGACGGCGCGGCGGCTCCGGCCGGCGTGGCGGCGCTGCTGCGCGGCGCGAAGGTCGGCGACACCGAGCGTGCGCTTGCGGCGGCGCTCAAGGCCGGCCAGCGCAAGGCGATCTGGCTCGGCGCACTGGCGCTGCGCGCGGGGAACTATGCGGAACTGCGCCAGCTGGCGCAGGCCCTCGCGGCGGCGACCGGCGCGACGCTGGGCGAGCTCGCCGAAGGCGGCAATGCCGCCGGCGCGCACCTCGCGGGCGTGCTGCCGCATCGCGGCGCGGGCGGCGCGGCGCGTGCCCAGGCGGGCAAGGATGCGCGGCAGATGCTCGAGCAGCCGCTCGCCGGCTACCTGCTGCACGGCCTGGAGCCGGCCGCGGACAGCGGCCTGAAGGCGGATCTCGCGGCCGCGAAGTACGTGGTCGCGGTCACGCCCTATGCCTCCGAGGAGCTCAAGAAGGTGGCGCACGTGCTGTTGCCCGCCGGCACCTTCGCCGAGACCTCGGGCACCTACGTGAACCTCGAGGGCCGCTGGCAGAGCCAGTCGGGCGCCGCGCGCCCGGTGGGCCAGGCGCGGCCGGGCTGGAAGATCCTGCGCGTGCTCGCCAACCAGCTCGGGCTCGCGGGCTTCGAGTACCAGAGTTCCGAGGACGTGCGCGACGAGCTGCGCGCCGCGCTCGGCGGCGTCAGCGCGAAGGCCGGCGCGCCCGCGGCGCTCGGCGCCCCGGCGGCGGCGGGCGAGGTGCAGGACGTGCCGATGTACCAGGTGGACGCGGTGCTGCGCCGCGCGGCGGCGCTGCAACGCACCCGCGAAGGCCAGGCCACCACGGCCGTGTACGGCGGGGGCGGGCGATGAACGCGCTCATCAACCTCTGGCTCGGGCTGCCCGGCTACCTGCACTCGCTGGTGTTCGTCGTCATCGTGACGCTGGTGCTGGTGACCGGCGTGGCGCTCACGACGCTGTGGGAGCGCAAGCTGATCGGCTGGATGCAGCTGCGCATCGGCCCGAACCGCGTCGGCATCTTCGGCCTGTTCCGCTTCATGGGCCTTGGGCAGCCGTTCGCCGACGTGGTGAAGCTCCTGCTGAAGGAAGTCGTGGTGCCGTCGGCGGCCAACAAGGTGCTGCACCGGGTGGCGCCCGCCATTGCGCTGATCCCGGCCTTCGCGACCTGGGCGGTGGTGCCGCTGCTGCCGGGCTTCTCGATCGCCAACGTCGACGCCGGGCTCCTGTACGTCCTCTCGCTCACCTCGGTGGGCGTGTACGGCATCATCATCGCCGGCTGGGCCACCAACTCGAAGTACGCCTTCCTCGGCGCGATGCGCTCGGCGGCGCAGATCGTCGCCTACGAGATCGCGATGGGCTTCGCGCTGGTCGGCGTGCTGATGGCGGCGGGGAGCCTGAACCTCGGCAAGATCGTCGAGGCGCAGGCGGGCGGCGTGTGGCACTGGTACGTCGTCTGGCTGTTCCCGCTGTTCCTGATCTACTACATCTCGGGCGTCGCGGAGACCAACCGCGCGCCCTTCGACGTGGCCGAGGGCGAGTCCGAGATCGTCGCCGGCTTCCACGTCGAGTACTCGGGCGTGGCCTTCGCGCTGTTCTTCCTCGCCGAGTACGCCAACATGATCCTGATCTCGGCGCTCACCTCGGTGTTCTTCCTCGGCGGCTGGCTGAGCCCGTTCGACGGCATCGTGCCGGCGGACGCGGGGGTGCGCCACGTGCCGGTGCTGGGCCTGCTGCTCGGCAACGGCCTGCACTGGCTGGCGGTGAAGCTGTTCTTCTTCCTGTCCTCGTTCCTCTGGCTGCGCGCGACGTTCCCGCGCTACCGCTACGACCAGATCATGCGGCTCGGCTGGAAGGTGTTCATCCCGATCACGCTGGTGTGGATCGGCGTCGAGGGCCTGCTCGCCTGGTGGGGCGTCGGCCCCTGGAGCCATTGAGGTCGGCATGCGCAGAGTGAACCCGATCAAGACGCTGCTGATGACCGAGCTCGCCAAGGGCCTGGCCCTCACGGCGCGCACGCTGTTCCGGCCGAAGATCACCATCTTCTACCCGGAAGAGAAGACGCCGCAGTCGTACCGCTTCCGCGGCCTGCACGCGCTGCGCCGCTACCCGAACGGCGAGGAGCGCTGCATCGCCTGCAAGCTGTGCGAGGCGGTGTGCCCGGCGCTGGCGATCACCATCGACTCGGGGATGAGCGCGGATGGCACGCGCCGCACGTCGCGCTACGACATCGACCTGTTCAAGTGCATCTTCTGCGGCTTCTGCGAGGAGGCCTGCCCGGTGGATGCGATCGTCGAGACGCGGATCCATGAATACCACATGGAGAACCGCGGCGAGAACATCATGAGCAAGGACAAGCTGCTCGCCGTCGGCGAGCGCTACGAGGCAATGATCGCGGCCGACAAGGCGGCCGACGCCCGCTACCGCTGAGGCGGGGCGGCGGGGCGCAGGCGGGAAGGGAGCTGCAGTGCTGGTACAGGCTTTGTTCTACACCTTCGCGGTCATCCTGGTGGCCGCCGGGCTCGGCGTCATCACCTCGAGGAACCCGGTGCACTCGGCGCTCAGCCTGGTGCTGTGCTTCTTCACCAGCGCCGTGCTGTGGCTGCTGATCGAAGCCGAGTTCCTCGCCATCGTGCTGGTGCTGGTGTACGTGGGCGCGGTGATGGTGCTGTTCCTGTTCGTCGTCATGATGCTCGACATCCACGTCGAGGAGCTGCGCAAGGGCTGGACGCGCTACGCCTGGCTCGGCTGGCTGGTGACCGGGCTGGTGATCTTCGAGCTGGTCGGCGTGGTCGCCGCGCGCCGCCTCGGCGTGGACACGACGCAGCCGGCCGTGCCGCTGCCGGCCGACTACAGCAACGCGCACGAGCTCGGCACGGTGCTGTTCACCCGCTATGCCTATGCGATCGAGATCGCGGCGATGCTGCTGCTGGTGGCGATCATCGCCGCCATCGCGCTGACGATGCGCAAGCGGCCGGGCCTGAAGGTGCAGGACATCTCGCGCCAGGTCGGCGCGCGCGCCAGCGAGCGCTTCAAGCTCGTGAAGATGCCGCCGGAGAAGCGCTCATGATCACGCTCGGCCACATGCTGACGATCTCCGGGATCCTGTTCGCGCTCTCGGTCGCGGGCATGTTCATCAACCGCCGCAACGTGCTGCTGCTGCTGATGTGCGTCGAGCTGCTGCTGCTCTCGGCCAACTTCAACTTCGTCGCCTTCGCGCGGCACTTCGGCCAGCTCGACGGCCAGGTGTTCGTGTTCTTCGTGCTGACGGTGGCGGCGGCGGAGTCGGCGATCGGACTGGCGATCCTGGTGGTGCTGTTCCGCGAGCGGCGCAGCATCGACGTCGAGGAACTCGACCGCCTGCGCGGTTGAGCCTCAGGGAACGGGCGAAGGCGACTCATGGCATTGAATCCGAACCTGCTGCTGGCCATCCCGCTGCTGCCGCTGGCGGCGGCCATCCTGGCCGGCCTCGCCGGGCGACTGATCGGGCGCGGCGGCGCGGCCGCGGTCACCATCCTCGCGGTCGCGGCCTCCTGCGCGCTCTCCTGCGTGGTGCTCAAGGCGCTGCTGGTCGGCGGTGCCGTGCCCTACAACGACGCGGTCTACACCTGGCTGGTGAGCGACGGCATCACGATGAAGGTCGGGTTCCTGGTGGACCGGCTCTCCGTCCTGATGATGGTGGTCGTGACCTTCGTCTCGCTGTGCGTGCACGTCTACACGATGGGCTACATGCACGACGACCCGGGCTACCAGCGCTTCTTCGCCTACATCTCGCTGTTCACCTTCGCGATGCTGATGCTGGTGATGTCCAACAACTTCCTGCAGCTGTTCTTCGGCTGGGAAGCGGTCGGCGTCGTCTCCTACCTGCTGATCGGCTTCTGGTACACGCGGCCGAGCGCCATCTTCGCCAACATGAAGGCGTTCCTGGTGAACCGCGTCGGTGACTTCGGCTTCCTGATCGGCATCGCGACCATCGTCCTTTGTACCAACTCGCTCGACTACGCCAGCGCGTTCGCGGCCGCGCCCGACATGGTCGGCCGGGTGCTGGCGATCCCCGGCGGCTGGCACTGGGCGGCGATCGACCTCGCCTGCATCGGCCTCTTCATCGGCGCGATGGGCAAGTCGGCGCAGGTGCCGTTGCACGTGTGGCTGCCGGATTCGATGGAAGGCCCGACGCCGATCTCGGCCCTGATCCACGCCGCGACGATGGTCACGGCCGGCATCTTCATGGTGGCGCGCATGTCGCCGCTGTTCGAGTACTCGCCGGTCGCGCTGTCGGTGGTGCTGGTGATCGGCGCGACCACGGCGCTGTTCATGGGCTTCCTCGGCATCGTCAACAACGACATCAAGCGCGTGGTCGCGTACTCGACGCTCTCGCAGCTCGGCTACATGACGGTGGCGCTGGGCGTGTCGGCCTACAGCGTGGCGATCTTCCACCTGATGACCCATGCCTTCTTCAAGGCGCTGCTGTTCCTCGCCGCCGGTGCCGTGATCATCGCGATGCACCACGAGCAGGACATGCGCAAGATGGGCGGCCTGAAGTCGCGCATGCCGGTGACCTACTGGACCAGCCTCATCGGCGCGCTGGCGCTGATCGGCACGCCGTTCTTCGCGGGCTTCTACTCCAAGGATTCGCTGATCGAGGCGGTGGGCCTCGCGGCGCATGCCGCGCACCCGCGCTTCGGCGCCGGCTACGCCTACTTCTGCGTGATGGCCGGCGTGTTCGTCACCGCGCTGTACACCTTCCGCATGATCTTCCTGACGTACCACGGCAAGAGCCGCATGGACCACCACGCCGAGGAGCATTTCCACGACGTCGGCTGGGACATGAAGGGCCCGCTGGTGGCGCTGGCGATCCCCTCGCTCCTGATCGGCTTCCTCACCGTCGGGCCGGTGCTGTTCGGCGGCTACTTCGGCGACGCCATCAAGGTGCTCGAGTCCAACGACGTGGTGGGGGAGATGGGGCGCGAGTACGCCGGCCCCGTGGCCTTCGCCGTGCACGGGATCTTCAGCCGGCCGTTCGCGCTCGCCGCCCTCGGCGTCGCCTCGGCCTGGTACCTGTGGCTCAAGCGCCCGGACATCCCGGAGAAGCTGAGCCAGCAGCTCGCGCCGCTCTACCGCCTGCTCACCAACAAGTACTACTTCGACTGGTTCAACGAGAACGTCATCGCGCGCGCCGCGCGCGGCCTGGGCCTGGGTCTGTGGTACGGGGGCGACCAGGGCCTGATCGACGGCGCGGCCGTCAACGGCTCGGCCTCGCTGGTCGGCTGGCTTGCGCTGCAGGTGCGCCGCGTGCAGAGCGGCTACCTCTATTCCTACGCCTTCTGGATGGTCGTCGCGCTGGCGGCCTTCCTCGGCTGGTTCCTGTTCAGGGTCTAGTGGATCGGGCCTCACCATCATGCCAGCAAATGCACTGCTCTCGACCCTGATCTGGTTGCCGGTACTCGGCGGCCTCGCGACGCTGGCGATCGGCGACTCGCGCGCGCGCGTGGCGCGCTGGTTCGCGCTGCTCGTCTCGATCGTGACCCTGGGGTGCGCCGCCTGCCTGTGGCTGCGCTTCGACGCCGGCTCGGCCGCCTGGCAGTTCGTCGAGCGCGCGCCCTGGATCCCGCTGTTCCGCGCCGAGTACGCGCTGGGCGTGGACGGCATCGCAGTGCCGCTGATCGCGCTCACCGCGTTCATGACGGTGCCGGTGATCATCGCCGCCTGGACGGTGATCGAGAAGCGCCCGGCGCAGTACTACGCCGCGTTCCTGATCCTCGAAGGATTGATGATCGGCGTGTTCTGCGCCCTCGACACGCTGCTGTTCTACTTCTTCTGGGAAGCCATGCTGATCCCGATGTTCCTGATCATCGGCATCTGGGGCGGCCCGCGGCGCGTCTACGCGACCATCAAGTTCTTCCTGTACACCTTCCTCGGCTCGGTGTTCATGCTGGTCGCGCTGATCTACATGCACCTGAAGACCGGCAGCTACGCGCTCGACGCTTTCCAGGCGCTGCCGCTCACGCTCGTCGAGCAGCGCTGGATCTTCCTCGCCTTCCTGCTGGCCTTCGCCGTCAAGGTGCCGATGTGGCCGGTGCACACCTGGTTGCCGGACGCGCACGTCGAGGCGCCCACCGGCGGCTCGGTGATCCTGGCCGCCATCATGCTGAAGATGGGCGGGTACGGCCTGCTGCGCTTCAGCCTGCCGATCGCGCCGGACGCGAGCCGCGAGCTCGACTGGCTGATCATCGCGCTGTCGCTCATCGCCGTGGTCTACATCGGCTTCGTCGCGCTGGTGCAGCAGGACATGAAGAAGCTGGTGGCGTACTCCTCGATCGCGCACATGGGCTTCGTCACCCTCGGCGCCTTCGTCGCCTTCGACATCCAGGCCAACACCGGCGCGCTCAACGGCGCGGTCGGCGGCCTCGACGGCGCGATGGTGCAGATGGTCTCGCACGGCCTGATCTCCGGCGCGCTGTTCCTCTGCATCGGCGTCATGTACGACCGCGTGCACAGCCGCGAGATCAGCTCCTACGGCGGCGTCATCAACACCATGCCGGTGTTCGGCGCGTTCATGGTGCTGTTCGCGCTCGCCAATTCGGGCCTGCCGGGCACGTCGGGCTTCGTCGGCGAGTTCCTGGTGATCCTCGCGAGCTTCAAGGCGAACTTCTGGTACGCGATCCTCGC
>JAXMGO010000013.1:0-118917 GCA_046347255.1 Steroidobacteraceae bacterium | reverse complement strand
TCGGCGAGATTGTTCATGGCCTCGACCGCATCCCAGGCCGCCTTGTAGCTCAGCCCGGCGCGCTTCGCCGCGGCGGTGATCGAACCGCACTCGCCGATGGCCTCCAGCAGCGCGATGCGCCGGTCGGCCAGGAAACGCTGGCCGCCGCGTTCGACGCGGAAATCGTCGGCCAGGGCCAGATCCTTCGGGGTGCGGGCGCGGCTGCCGGCCACGGGGTCTCCAATCGCTGTGAACTCGAGTATATATCGATTGTCGCGCGCGCCGGCAACCGCTACGCTTGCGCGCTGCATGGCCGAGGACAGCAGCAGCCCAAGCGGCGAGAAGCTCAACACCCGCGCCGCGGGCATCATCAGCCTCGCCGTGATGTGCTCGCGCCTGCTTGGGCTGGCGCGCGAGCAGATCTTCGCGGCGCTGTTCGGCGGCGGCCGCGCGATGGACGCCTTCACGGTCGCCTTCCGCACGCCGAACCTGCTGCGCGACCTGTTCGCCGAGGGCGCGCTCTCCACGGCCTTCGTCACCACCTTCAGCCGCACCATCGCCCGCCAGGGCGATGACGCCGCCTGGCGGCTCGCCAACAAGGTCGGGACGCTGACGGCGATGTTCCTGACCGTGCTGGCGCTGCTCGGCATGCTGATCGCGCCCTGGCTGGTGGCGCTGTTCGCGCCGGGCTTCGACCCGGCGAAGGCCGCGCTGACCGTGACGCTGGCGCGCGTCATGTACCCGTTCATCGTGCTGGTGTCGCTCGCCGCGCTGGTGATGGGGCTGCTGAACGCCAAGAACGTCTTCGGCATGCCGGCCATGGCCTCGAGCTTCTTCAACCTCGGGTCGATCGCCGGCGGCGTGATCCTCGGCTACTGGCTCGATCCGCACTTCGGGCCGCGCGCCGTGCTGGGGCTCGCGGTCGGCACGCTGGTCGGCGGCGCGCTGCAACTCGCGGTGCAGCTGCCCTCGCTCCGGCGCGTGGGCTACCTGTTCCGCCCCGACTTCGCCTGGCGCGACCAGGGCATCCGCGACATCCTGCGGCTGATGGGGCCCTCGGTGATCGCCGCCAGCACCACGCAGGTCAACGTGCTGATCAACTCGATGTTCGCCTCGACGCTTGGCGATGGCCCGATCTTCTGGCTGAGCATCGCCTTCCGCCTGATGCAGCTGCCGCTCGGCCTGTTCGGCGTGGCGCTCGGCACCGTGACGCTGCCCTTGCTGGCGCGCGTGGCGGCGGTCGGCGACATGACCACCTTCCGCAGCGAGCTGGCGCGCGGCATGCGCCTCGCGTTCATCCTGACGATCCCCGCGACGCTCGGCCTGATGCTGCTCGCCGAGCCGATCATCTCGGTGCTCTACCAGCACGGCCGCTTCACCGCCTACGATGCCGCGCAGGCTGCCGGCGCGCTGCGCTTCTACGCCATCGGCCTCGCCGGCTACGCCGCGCTCAAGGTGCTGGTGAACGCCTTCTACGCGCTCGACCGCCGGCGCACGCCGATGCTGGTGAGCTTCATCGCGGTCGGCGTCAACCTGGCGCTCAACTACGTCTTCACCTTCCGGCTGGGCTGGGGACACCGGGGCCTCGCGTTCTCCACCGGCTGCGTCGCGACGCTCAACTTCCTGATCCTCTACCTGCTGATGCGGCGCCAGCTGGGCCGGCTGCACACCCAGCGCATGGCGGCGACGCTCGGCAAGGTGCTGCTGGCCGCGGCGCTGCTGGCGGCGATCTGCTGGCTCGGATCGCACTGGCTGCTCGCCGACTGGGCGCACATGCGCTTCCTGCCCAAGCTCGGCGCGCTGGCCGCCACCATCGGCGTCGCGGCTGCGGGATTTGTCGGCACCGCGTTGCTGCTGCGCATCGGCGATGTCGACGACATCGCCGCGGCGATCCGCCGGCGGCTGGCACGCCGTCGCCAATCGGCGACTTAATCAAATTTAATTTGTCGCCCCTGGAACCGCGGCGGTCAACGCCCGGACAGACACCTGCGTTGCAGTGTCGAACCCGAAGGGGACGGTTGTCGCCGTCGGGCGACATACCCGGAACTGCCCGCACGGAGCAGAATCCCGCAACTCGTTGGATGCCAGGTGGCCCGCGCACCGGCATCGAGAACGCATGTCGAAAGGAGAGTCACGATGAAACGATCCAAGCACGCGCCGCGCTTCGCACCGGCGTCGTTCCTGCGGCGGCGGCTCGGGCCGCTGGTCATGTTGCTGGCCGGGGCGCTCACCGCCTGCGGCGGCAGTGGCGGCTCCTCGAGCCTCGCGGGCAGCGGCTGCGGCGCCACCGCCTGCGGTGCCGCCGTCGTGACCATCACCGACGCCCCCGGCGACTTCCTCAGCTACACCGTCGACATCATCTCGCTGAAGTTGCAGCGTGACGACGGCACGGTGGTCGAGACCCTGCCGGTGACGACCGCGGTCGATTTCGCCAACCTGGTCGACCTCACCGAGGTCATCAGCGCGAAGCAGATCCCGCCCGGCAAGTACGTCGCCGGCAGCGTGACGCTCGACTATTCCGGCAGCGACACCAACATCGTGGTCGACGACGGCTCGTCGACGGGCCTGCAGGTCAGCCCGGTGGACAGCACCGGTGCGGCACTCGGCCAGGTCGAGATGCAGGTGCAGCTCGACCCCGGCAAGCCGCTGGTCATCACCAACCACAGCGCCGGGCACATCGCCTTCGATTTCAACCTGCTGGCCTCCAATTCGGTCGACAACACGGCCAAGACGGTGACGGTCAGCCCGGTCCTGGAAGCCAGCGTCGTGCCGCCGGACCAGAAGGACCTGCGCGTGCGCGGCCCGGTGACCGGCGTGGACACCACCGCCAACACCTATACGGTGACCGTCAAGCCGTTCCACTCGAGTACCACGTCGCAGGGTGATTTCACCGTGCACGTGACGAGCGCGACGTCCTACGAGATCGATGGCGTCGCCTACTCGGGCGACGCCGGCCTGGCGCAGCTCTCGCAGGCGCTGGCCGCGACGCCCGGCCTGTTGTCGGCCGCCTTCGGCACGCTGACGACGGCCACCCAGGAGTTCACCGCGACGCGCGTCCTCGCCGGCACCAGCGTCGAGAGTTCCAAGGGCGACGGCATCAACGGCGTCGTCGTGGCGCGCAGCGGCAATTCGCTCACCGTGCGCGGTGGCACCTTCGAGCATCGCGATGGCCACTGCGGCTTCGACCGCCACCAGGTGACGATCACCGTCGATGACACGACCGGCGTGACCAAGGCGGGCTCGGGCAGCGCCTTCGGCATCGCGGACATCTCGGTCGGCCAGCGCATCCGCGTGTTCGGCAAGCTGGACGACACCACCGATCCCTCGCATCCGGTGTTCGACGCGACCGGGGCCAACGGTGGCCACGTGCGTCTCGAAGTCACCAGCCTGTGGGGCCTGGTGAACAGCGCGACCGCCGGCAGCGGCGGCGCCGCCGGCTCGGTGGCGCTCAACCTGATGGCGATCGAGGGGCGCCCGGTGGTCGACCGCCACGGCGCCGCGGCCTTCGACTTCACCGGCACGGGCGTCACCAGCGCCGACGATGCCACGGCCGCCAGCTACCTGGTCGACACCGGCATCCTGCCGCTCCCGGCCTCGTTCGTCGCCGGCGCGCCGGCGCGCTTCTTCGGCTTCGTCGCGCCGTTCGGCACGGCGGCGCCGACGGCGTCGCCGCCGGTGGCGGACTTCAAGGCGGTGACGCTGGTCGACTATGCCTCGACCAACGCCTGGCTGAAGATCAGCTGGCACGATCCCGGCATCACGGCCCCGTTCGTCACGCCGCTGGCCGCCAGTGGCCTGACGCTCGGCGACCTGTCGGCCGCGGAACGCCACAGCATCGGCATTGGTCCGCAGCAGCTCGACCTGACGACGCTCGCGGGCGCGGTGCAGATCGTCGGCGACACCGGCGCGACCGCGTTGTTCGCGATCGCGCACGAGAAGACCGGGACGACCGATACCTTCGCCAGCTTCGCCGACTTCGTCACGGCGCTGACCACGGCGCTCGACGGCACCAACACCGCCGAGCATGTCGTGGCGCAGGGCACGTACAACGCCGGCACGCGCGTGTTCACCGCGAAGAAGCTCGCGGTGGTCATGGAGAACTGAGGCTGCGGACCGGTACCCCGAGGATCCGCAGGAGAGGGCCCGCGCGAGCGGGCCCTCTCCACATCAACGGCCCGCAGGCGCCGGCCGTGGCCGCGATGGCCGGCCGTCGCGCTCAGCCGGCTTCCGGGTCCTGCGGCCCGGAGTCCACTCCGCCGCTCGCCGCGAATTCGCCCTGGCCGCGCAGGAAGCGGCCCGTGGGCCACAGCGGCGCGAGCCGCAGCGGCAGGGCGCGCAGCGTGCCGCCGACCAGCATCACGTCGTGGCCGCCGCGGCTGGTGGCTTGCCAGCGCGACTTGTGCTCGGTCATCTCGCCGAGGAAGTCGTAGTCGTGTATGCCCTCGGCGATGCTGCGCTCGATCGCGTAGTGGCGCAGCACGTTGCCGGCGTCGGCCTGGTAGGCCGGGTCGAAGCCCTCCTGCAATTGCAGGAATGCGCCGCGGTAGCAGTAGCCGTACTGGATGGCGCGCGCCGTGCCAGCGGTGCTGAGCACGTGGATCCGCAGCCAGCCATTGGCGAGCGCCACCGGTGCGAAGCGCCGGTAGAACTCCGCCTGCATCGGCTTGCGCTCGAAGGTGCCCGGATCACCCCGCGTCATCCAGCGGGCGTGGTGCAGGCGGAACAGGTCCTGCAGCGCGCCGTCCAGGTGCGCGGAGTCGTCCGGCGACGACAGCGCGACACCCGGGTCCTTCAGCAGGTTGCGCCGCTTGCGGCGGATCTGCTGGCGGCGATTGGCCGACAGCATGTTCTCGAAGTCGGCCAGGGTCGGCGGCAGGTCGATGTGGCCGAAGGCGATCGGTCGCGTGCGCACCTGCAGGCCGCCGGCTTCGGCCATCAGCCGCAGGCGCTGCAGCGCGCCGCTCCAGCCGGCGATGTTGGGCATCCAGAGGGCGTCCCAGTCGTGCTGGCAGTCCCGCAGCGCCGCGCCGATCGCCGCGCACACCTCGGCCTCGCGCTCGCGCACGGCGATGATGTCGCCGTACTCGGCGCCGGTCGGATGATCGCCGGCGAGCCGCAGCACGCGTACCGGCAGCGTGCCGAACAGCCGGTAGCTGGCGTGGTAGAACGGCGCGATGCCGACCAGCGTGCCGTCGGCATCGCGCACCAGCACGATGGCCGGCCGCCAGCGCCGCGCGCCGCAGTCGAGCCACGCGTCGAGCCACTCCCAGGTCAGGAAGATGGAATCGGCGCCGCAGCGGGGCAGCAGCCGCCGCCACTCCTCGCGCAGCGCCTCGAATGCGTCCCAGTCGTGAGCGATCTCGGTGCGCAATGTCCCCGGTCCTGATACCGATACATCCACTTCGGGCCAGCCTCCCTGCGGCCCCCGCACGCCGTGGGGCTTTCGCGAGAGCCATTCTGCCACGCCAACCCGGCGCCGATTGATGCGCGCCGCGCATGAATCCAGTCGCGGGACGTCGCGCACGGAAGATTAATGAGTCCGTAATGTAAAATCCCGCGTTGTGGCCGGCGTTGCAGGGGTGCCGACTTGGCGGACGGACAGCGCGGAATGATGGCGAGGCTGGCAGCCGCGGTGCGCGGCTGCTTCGGCGGCCGGGCGCCGCGCGGCGCCAGCGTGGCGGCAGTGCCCGCCGGCGACGGCGCGGTCGCCGCGCCGCCGGCGATTCCGGCCGATCGCGGCGCCGATGACCCGGCGGATGCCAGCCTGCGCCTGGCGCTGGCCGCGTCCGCCCGCGCGCTCTGGCGGCACGCGCTGGGTGCGCCGGCCGGAGCCGATGCCGAGGCGCAGCTCCTGCGGGAGCTGCGCCCGGCGCTCGAGGCGGCGCTGGCCGGCGAGCTCGCCGAACGGCATTTCCCGCGCCGGCCCATGCTGATGCCGCAGCTGATGGCAGCCGTGCGCGATCCGACCGCGGCCGCGACGCGCCTGGCGGACATCATCGCCCGCGACCCGGTGCTGGCCGGCGACGTGCTGCGCCTGGCGAACAGCGCCTGGTACCGCGTCACGCAGGATCCGGTCGAGACGCTGCAGCGCGCGGTCATCGTCTGCGGCACCGACGGGCTGCAGTCGCTCGCGGCGCTGGCGTTGATGCAACCGGTGTTCCGCGGCGAGGCGGCCGCCTTCGCGCGCCTGCCGCAGCTGCTGTGGGAGCGCACCACGCGCGCCACGCTGGCGGCCGACCTGTACGCGCGCCGCGTCTGCCCGGAAGAGCGCCACGGCGCGCAGCTGCTGGTGCTGCTGCGCGCGCTCGGCCCGCTGGTCGTGTACCGCGTGCTGGAGGAGCGCCTGCGCGGGCGCGGCGGCGAAGCCGCGGCGGCGATCGCCTGCGCGACGCTGCTCGAGCAATTCGCCGGTCGCGCCGCCCTGCAGGTCGCGACGCGGTGGGAGAGTTCGGGGCGCATCCGCGGCGTGCTCGCCCAGCTGGATGGCACCGGGCCGGCGGCGCCCGGCGACGAGGTGCAGCGCGACCTGGCCGTGGCGGTCGAGGTCGGCGAGCTGCTCGGCACGATCAGCATCCTGATCGGCGAGCGCGCCTGGGACAGCGCCGACGGCCTGCGCATCGCCGCCGAATCCGGCATGCCGCGCGACTGGATGATCGCGACGCTCACCCGGCTCGGCCGCGCCGAATAGCGCCGCGAGGCGCGCGCGCCGTGCCGCGCGGCGCTCACTCGAGCGAGTAGCTGCCCTCGCACACCGTCTGTGACAGCGGCCGGCGATCGTTCGGCGCCTCGCGCCGCTGCAGCTCCTCGCTCAACTGCGCCTTGTCGCCGGGCCGGCCGACCACGGCCATGGCCTCGACGCTGAACGCCTCGGGCACGCCGAGCTCGGTGCGCGCGCGCTCGTAGTCGAATCCCTGCAGGCCGTGCACGGCGAAGCCGCTGGCGAAGGCCTGCAGCGCGAAGCTGAGCCAGGCCGCGCCGGCGTCGTACGAGTGCGTCGGGCACGGCTTGCCGTTGTCGAAGTGGTGGCGCGAGATGAACAGCACCAGCGCGCCGCCGCGCTGCGCCCAGACCTGGTTGCTGGGGTTGAGCAGGTCGAGGAAGCGCTGCCAGTGCGGCGTGCCGCGCAGCGCATACAGCATGCGCCAGGGCTGGAAGTTGTGCGCCGACGGCGCCCAGCGCGCGGCCTCGAACAGCGTCATCAGCTCGGCGGCCGCCAGCGGCTCGCCGGACATGGCGCGCGCCGACCAGCGGTCGACGAAGATCGGGTGTACGGGGTGCGCGGCGCGGCGCACGCTGCTGCCGTTGATCATCTTTGCTCGGGACCTCGTGATCCGGTTGTGTGGGTGGCTCGTGCCCCGTACTGCAGCGCTGGAGGTTAGCATGTCCGTCGCCAGGATCACCGGGCCCGGCGCGTCCTCGACGCAGGGCTGCGGCGCTGCGCTCCATGCCGGGCTGAAGCGCGCGCCGCGCACGCGCCGCGTGCGGGAATTTTGGGGTTGATCGACCCCGGGGGCGCGGTGATAATCCGCGCCCCCCAACTCCTGGTCACACCAAAGGAATGAGTGACATGTACGAAAGAAATACGCGCCTGCTGCCGGCACTGGCACTGCTGCTCGCCGCGAGCGCAGCGCACGCCGAATGGAAGGGCAAGGGCGAGGCCGGCATCGTGTTCGCGCGCGGCAACACCCAGACCGACACGATCAACCTGAAGCTCGGCATGAGCACCACGGTCGACAAGTGGAAGCACGAGCTCGGGCTGGCCGCGCTGCGCGCCACCAATTCCGGCACCAAGACCGCCGACCGCTACCTCGCAACCTGGCAGTCGGACTACAACTTCAGCAGCCGCGCCTTCTGGTTCGGCGGCCTGCGCTATGAGAACGACAAGTTCAGCGGCTTCAAGTACTCCGCCAGCGCCACCACCGGCCTCGGCTACAAGTTCGTCGATACCGACCGGGTCAAGCTCTCCGGCCAGGTCGGCGCCGGCTTCCGCCGCATCGAGACCGAGCCGACGCTGGCCACGCCCGGCAGCAGCAGCAACAACGCCATCGCCACTGCGGGTCTCGCCTACGAGAACCAGCTGACCGCCACCACCAAGGTGGTCGACAAGCTGACGGCCGAGGCGGGCTCCAACAACACGCTGCTGACCAACTTCATCGGCGTGGAAGTGAAGATGTCCACGGCGCTCGCGCTGGCCGTCGGCCTGGACGCGCGCTACAACACCAAGCCGCCGGCGCCGCTGAAGAAGACCGATACGCTGACCACGGCGAACATCGTCTACTCGTTCTGAGGATCCGCGACGGGGACGCGATCCGGCGCGCGCGCGCCGGATCGCGTATCCTTGCGGCGGCATGTGGAAATCGCTGCTCGCGGTCGCGGTCGGTTCGGCGCTCGGCGCGCTGCTGCGCTGGACGCTCGGCCTGAAGCTCAACGGGCTGCTGCCCGGCGTGCCGCCCGGCACGCTGGCCGCGAACCTGCTGGGCGCCTTCGTCATCGGCGCGGCGCTCGCCTGGATCGCCGGCAACCCGGACGTCAGCCCCGAGTGGCGACTGCTCATCACCACCGGCTTCTGCGGCGGCCTGACGACCTTCTCGACCTTCTCGGCCGAGGTGTTCACGCTGCTGCAGCAGGGGCGGGCCGTCTGGGCCGCCGCCGCCATCGGCGTGCACGTCGGCGGATCGCTCCTGATGACGCTCGCCGGCTACGCCGCCTGGCAGTGGCTGCGCCTGCGCTGATGCCGGCGCGCCGGCCGCGCTAGCCGGCGGCATCCAGCGGCGCGATCAGTTCCGGGCCGTCGTTGCGCGGCGAATTCACGCGCCGGCCCACCGGCCAGGCGCGCAGCCGCGCTTCCGGGTAGGGGCGCAGCGCGGCCAGCGCCGCGTCCGCGTCCTCGCCGAGCCAGTCGGCCTGCGCCGCGCGCTCCAGGATCGCCGGCATGCGCTGCTTGACGTTGTGGATGCGCGCCAGCAGCGGATTCGCCGGCAGCGTGATGATCGTGCAGGAGAGCACCTCGGTGCCGTCGGTGCGCACCGAGCGGTCCCACAGCCCGGCGAAGCCGAACACCGCCTGGTCGCTGGCCTCGATGTACCACGGCGACTTGCCGCCGTCCGCCGCCACGTGCCACTCGTAGAAGCCGCGGGCCGGCAGCAGGCAGCGCTGGCCGCGGCGCCACGGCATGCGGTAGCTGGCCGCCGTGGCGAGCGTCTCGATGCGCGCGTTGATGGTGCTGTAGCGCGGCGTCTCGCCGTGGGCGAAGAACGGCACCAGGCCCCAGCGCATCATCAGGCCTTCCCAGCCGTCGGCGCAGCGGCGCACGACCGGGACGTCGAGCGAGGGCGCGACGTTGAAGCGCGCCTGGAACTGCCACTGCGTCCGCCGCAGCGAGAACTCGCGCTCGGCGGCGGCCTGTGCCGGGGTGACGTAGCGGCCGCACATGCCGCGCCCGCCGTCAGCGCACCAGCCAGAGCAGCGCGAGGCCGGCGGCGATGCGGTACCAGGCGAACACCGTGAAGCGGTGCGACTGCACGTAGCGCAGCAGCCACTTCACCGCCGCGAAGGCCACGATCGCCGCGGCGGCGAAGCCGAGCAGCAGCGCGTTCCAGTCCACCAGGGCGGCGTCCGCGCCGCGCTGCTTCAGCAGTTCGTAGCCGGTGGCCGCGAACATCGTCGGGATGCCGACCAGGAAGGCGAACTCGGTCGCCGCCGGGCGCGAGCCGACACCGGCCAGCATCGCCGCGAAGATCGTCGCGGCCGAGCGCGAGGTGCCGGGAAACACCGCCGCCAGCACCTGCGCGGCGCCGACCCAGAATGCGGCGTTCCAGCTGATGTCCGCCACCGGCGGCCGTCCGCGCGCGTGCCACTCGACCAGCAGGATCGCGACGCCGCCGACCACCAGCGCCAGCGCCACGGGCCCGACGGTCTCCGGCAGCGCCAGCCCGAGGTGCTTGGCGGCGAGTCCGCCCGCGACGGTCACCACGAAGGCCAGCGCCAGCTTGGCGAGGTAGAGGCGGTGCTCGAGGCTGGCGAAGCGCAGCAGCTGCAGCAGGCGGCGCCAGTAGATCAGCACCACGGCGAGGATCGCGCCGGCCTGGATGGCAACGTTGAAGAGCTCGGAGCGGGCGCCGAGCCAGTGCTCGGCGATCAGCAGGTGGCCGGTGCTCGACACTGGCAGGAATTCGGTCAGGCCCTCGATGATGCCGAGGAGCAGGGTCTGCAATGCATCGCTCATGGCGCCATTGTCACCGGCGTGGCCGCCGGGCGCCATCCCGGGCCCGCGCCGGGATCAAACGCGCTGCAGGCGAACGCGCTTCAGGCGCTGCCGAAGTCGCGATGCCCGAACCTGGCGGCCTGGGCCGCCGGGCCCGGAGCGTAGGTGGCCGGCGGTGCCGCGCCGCGCAGCTGCGCGAGCAGCTGGCCGACGCGATTGAGGCGCGCGGTGACCACCGCGCCATTGCGGTCGTTCTGTTCCTTGCAGCGGCGGGCGATGGCCAGGTTGCCCTGCCAGCGGGCGTACAGCCGGCGCCCCGGATCGCACCAGTCGAGCAGCCGCTGGAAATCGCCGCGATCGCCGCCGCCGACCATGCGGCAGGCCGCGCCACGTTCGGCCTCGAGGCTGGTGAGCGCATCGATGCACTGGTGGCGCGAGGAGCCGATGCGCTCGATCGCCGCGGCATCGTCGCCGCGCACCACCTCGGCCTCGCTGCGCAGCAGCTGCTCGAGCTCGCCGAGCAAGCGTGCCTCATCGCCGAGGATGCGTTCCACGTGACGCGCGACGTCCGCGGGGCGGACCGCGCCGGCCGTCGACATGCTCAGGCCTTCTTGCCGCTGGCGGCGATGTCGCCCTCGAGCTGCAGCAGGCGGTCGGCGATGCGCCCGGCATCGACCTGGTACTGCCCGCGCTCGATGGACTGCTGGAGCGTCTCGACGCGCTGCGCGTCGACTTCCGGCACGTCGCGGATCGCCTGTTCGAGGTTCGCAAGCTGCCGCGCCGAATCGGTGATGTGCACGCTGTCGACGCCCGACTGCGCCGGCGTCGTGCCGGAGGCAACGGGCGTGGAGCGCCGGACACGTTCGACGGCGCGCGTGCCGCCGCTGTCGACGGGGCTGCTGTCGGTTCCCTTGATGCGCATGGCCACTTCCATCTCCTCTCAGATCCCGACGGTCGTATCGGCCCGGTGGCCGAAAGGTTTAGGGCCAGGTCGGCATTTTGTCATAAAGGCGCCTCGACCAGCCCGGGGCCGCGCACCACTCCTTCTATTACGCGCTGCGACATCGGGTTCTGCACCCGGATGCGATCCTCCGGCCGGCCGTCGGCCAGCGCGACCGCGGCGACGCGGATCTCGACCGCAGCGCTGCGCGCGACCAGCGTCACCTGTTCGCCGCGGTGCACGACCGGCGCGACCGCCAGTGCGTCCAGCGACAGCGCTTCGCCGGCGCCGAGCGGGCGGCGCAGGCGGCGGCCGGCGAGCGCGGCCGGATCGCCGACGTACTGGCTGGCGAAGCCGGCGACGCGGCGCGTGGCAATAGCGAAATCGCCGGCCAGCGGCGCGGCATCGCGCGGCAGCGCGCGTCGCGCCACCAGCACCGGCACTTCGGATTCGACCCGCACCACCAGGTACAGCGACCAGGGTCGTTCACCGGCGCAGCGTACGCTGACCGGCACCTCGGCGCGCAGCGTGCCGTCGCCGCCGGGCGTGGCGTTCAGTGGCTGCGTGCAGCGTGGCAGCCGCAGCCGCGGATCGAGCGTGGCGGCCTGCACGTGCAGGCCGCGGGTGTCGGCGGCGCGCGCGCACGGCGTCCTCGGCTGCGGCGCGCAGGCTCTGCGGGTCCTGGCCGGTGTCCGCGGCGGCACAGGCGCCGCCGAGCAGCAGTGCCAGCAGCGCGTGGCGATGGCTGGGTTTCATGCGTGGAAGAAGGAGCAAGCGCCGTGCCACGCGCGGTGACGGTTCCCTGACGCTCAAGTCCGCGCCGGGACGCGCCGATAGCCACCGTGCCCGGTTCGCCGGCACCCCGCTGCGGCTGCCACGCGCCGCCCGCCGGCAACCGCTTGCCGCCCGCCGCCCGTGCCGGCGCGGCGAAATCCCACGCGCATCACACTTCCGGCGCGGCCACCGGCCGGCGCGACCTGCTGGCACAGCCCTTGCTCCTGTTTGCGCGGACGCATCGCAAGCGAGGATCGCATGCCGGACAGCATCGACGCCTACCTGGGGGTACATACGCGCGCACTCATGCTCGAGTCGCGGCGCACGGAGCTGCTCGCCAACAACCTGGCCAATGCCGATACGCCGGGCTTCAAGTCGCGCGACATCGACTTCAAGGCGGCGCTGGCCGCGGCCGGCGGGGACGCGGGCGGCACGCTGCCGCTGCGCGCGACCCAGCCCCGCCACCAGGGCCTCGCCGCCGGCGCCGATGCGGCCGCCGCGCCGGCCGAGCTCAAGTACCGCGTGCCGCTGGCGCCGGCGCTCGACGGCAACACCGTCGATGCGCAGCTCGAGCAGTCCGCCTACGCCGCCAATGCCGTGCGCTACCAGGCCACGCTCACTTTCATCAACAGCAAGCTGCGCTCGCTGATGACGGCCATCACCGGCCAGTAGGGAGACCGTCGCCATGTCCAGCTTCCGCATCTTCGACATCGCCGGCTCGGGCATGAGCGCGCAGTCGGTGCGCCTCAACACGGTGGCCAGCAACCTCGCCAACGCCGAGAGCGTCAGCGGCGACGCGACGCAGGTGTACCGCGCGCGCCACCCGGTGTTCCAGGCGGTGCAGCCCGGCGCCGCCGACGCCGCCGGCAGCGGCGTGCGCGTGGCCGCGATCACCGAGTCGCGCGCCGAGCCGCAGCGCCGCTACGAGCCCGGCAATCCGCTCGCCGACGCCCAGGGCTACGTCTTCGCCCCGAGCGTCAACGTGGTCGAGGAGATGGTCGACATGATTTCCGCCTCGCGTGCCTACCAGAACGACGTCGAGGTCATGAACACCGCGCGCAACCTGATGCTCGCGACGCTGAAGCTCGGCCAGGGCTGAGGCGCACCGCGGCGAGGAGCCCTACGACGATGACCACCACGAACCCAGTCAACGCCGCGGCCGGCGCGGCCGCCAGTGCGACGCGCAAGACCGCGTCGACGCTCGACATCAACGACTTCCTGACGCTGATGTCGACGCAGCTCAACAACCAGGACCCGCTCAAGCCGCTCGACAGCACGGCGTTCGTCGCGCAGCTGGCGCAGTTCGGCACCGTGTCGGGCATCCAGTCGATGCAGGGCTCGCTCGCGACGCTGTCGAGCTCGCTGCGCGCCTCGCAGGCGCTCTCGGGCGCGACGCTGGTCGGCCACGCGATCCTCGCCCCGGGCGACAAGGCCAGCTACGCCGCCGGCAGCAGCCTGTACGGCACGCTGACGGTGCCGCAGGGCGCCAGCGGCCTCGCGGTCGGCGTCTACGACGCCGCCGGCCAGCTGGTGCGGCACCTGAACGTGCCCGCCACGGCCGGCGCCCAGCAGTTCGCCTGGGACGGGCTGTCCGACAGCGGCGCGGCCCTGCCCAGCGGCAGCTACACCATCAAGGCGGTCGCCAACGTCGGCGGCGCCGGCCAGTCCCTGCAGCCCTCGCTGTACGCGACCGTCGGCAGCGTGTCGATCGGGAGCGATGGCACCAGCCTGACCCTCAACACCCGCGAGCTGGGCGCCGTGGCGCTCGGCAGCGTGACGCAGATCATCTGAAGGAGAAGCACCCATGTCATTCGGCATTGCCCTGAGCGGCATCAACGCGGCGCAGGCGGACCTGGCCGTCACCGCCAACAACGTCGCCAACTCGCAGACCAGCGGCTTCAAGCAGTCGCGCTCGGAGTTCGCCGAGCTGTTCGCCGTCTCGCCGCAGGGCGTGAGCCGCACCCAGACCGGCCACGGCGTCAAGCTGGCGGCGGTGGCGCAGCAGTTCAGCCAGGGCAACATCGAGGCGACCAGCAACAACCTCGACCTCGCGATCAGCGGCCAGGGCTTCTTCGTGCTGAGCGATGCGGGCGCGATGGCCTACACGCGCGCCGGCTCGTTCCAGACCGACAACGCCGGCTACGTCACCACCACCGAGGGCCAGCGCCTGCAGGTCTACCCGGTGACCGCGCAGGGCACCTTCAACACCTCGACGCTCACCGACCTGCGCCTCGTCACCAGCGACAGCGCGCCCGCGCCGACCACCAACGCCGAACTGGTGTTCAACCTGCCGGCCGGCGCGACCCAGCCGGTGACGGCGCCGTTCGACCCGACCGACACCAGCAGCTACACCAACTCGACCAGCCTCACCGTGTACGACTCGCTCGGTGCGGCGCACACGGCCAGCCTGTACTTCGTCAAGACCGCGACCGCCAACACCTGGGACACCTACCAGTACGTCGACGGCGTCGCCGTCGGCGGCGTGCAGCCGCTGGCCTACACGGCGGCCGGCGCGCTGGCGACACCGGCCAACGGCCTGGTGTCCTACGGCACCTACACGCCGACCACCGGCGCGAACCCGATCACGATGAGCTTCGACTTCAGCCGCTCCACGCAGTTCGGCGATGCCTTCGGCGTCAACAACGTCACGCAGGACGGCTACACCACCGGCCGCCTGATCGGCATCAGCATCGACGCCACCGGCGTGGTGCAGGCGCGCTACACCAACGGCCGCTCGCTCTCGCTCGGCCAGGTGGCGATCGCCAACTTCGCCAACCCGCAGGGCCTGCAGTCGCTCGGCAACACGGCCTGGGCCGAGACCTTCACCTCCGGCCAGGCGCTCAACGGCCAGGCCGGCAACTCCGGCTTCGGCCTGATCCAGTCCGGCTCGCTCGAACAGTCCAACGTCGACATCACGGCGCAGCTCGTGAAGATGATCGTCGCGCAGCGCAACTTCCAGGCCAACGCGCAGATGATCTCGACCGAGGACCAGATCACGCAGTCGATCATCAACATCCGCTGACGCACCACGCGTAGCAAGCACGGAGACGTGGCATGGATCGACTGGTCTACATCGCGATGTCGGGCGCCAAGGAGACCTTGCGCGCCCAGGCGGCCAACAACCACAACCTGGCCAACGCCAGCACCACCGGCTTCCGCGCCGACCTGTCGGCGTTCCGCAGCCTCGCGGTGCAGGGCGACGGCCTGCCGTCGCGCGCCTACGCGGTGGATGCCTCGGTCGGCTGGGACAGCACCACCGGCGGCCTGGAGCAGACCGGTCGCGACCTCGACGTCGCGGTGCACGGCGCCGGCTGGCTGGCGGTGCAGGCCCCGGACGGCACCGAGGCCTACACGCGCGCCGGTGACCTGCGCGTCGACGCCACCGGAATGCTCACCACCGGCGCCGGCCATCCGGTGCTGGGCGATGGCGGGCCGATCACCGTGCCACCGCAGGCCGCGATCAGCGTGGCACGCGACGGCTCGGTGTCGATCGTGCCGCTCGGGCAGGGCGCCCGGACCGTCTCGACCGTCGGCCGCATCAAGCTGGTCAACCCGCCGGAAGCGGCGCTGCAGCGCGGTGCCGACGGCCTGTTCCGCATGGCCGACGGCACGCAGGCCGAGTCGGACGCCGGCGTGCAGATCGCCTCCGGCGTGCTCGAGACCAGCAACGTCAACATCGCCGAGACGATGACGCAGATGATCGAGCTGGCGCGCCGCTACGAACTGCAGGTCAAGGCGATCCGCACCGCCGAGGAAGACGCGGCCACGGCCGCGCAGCTGTTGCAGACACCCTAAGGAGTTCCCGTGAATCCAGCACTTTGGGCAGCGAAGACCGGCCTCGACGCGCAGCAGACGCGCATGGCGGTGGTCTCCAACAACCTCGCCAACGTCAACACCACCGGCTTCAAGAAGAGCCGCGCGGTGTTCGAGGACCTGCTCTACCAGAACGTGCGCCAGGTCGGCGCCGCGACCTCGCAGGACACGCAGGCCCCGTCGGGCATGTCGCTCGGCACCGGCGTGCGCGTGGTCGCGACCGAGAAGACCTACACGCAGGGCAACCTCAGCCAGACCGGCAACTCGCTCGACCTCGCGGTCAACGGCCGCGGCTTCTTCCAGATCCTGCTGCCGGACGGCACGCTGGCCTACACGCGCGCCGGCGACTTCCAGCTTTCGAGCCAGGGCCAGCTCGTGACCTCGAGCGGCTACGTGGTGCAGCCGGGCATCAACATCCCGCAGGGCGCGCAGAGCATCAGCATCGGCGCCGACGGCGTCGTCAGCGTGCTGCTCGCCGGGCAGTCGGCCCCGACCCAGGTCGGCACGCTGCAGCTGGCCGACTTCGTCAACCCGACCGGCCTGCAGCCGCGCGGCGAGAACCTGCTGCTCGAGACCGCCGCCAGCGGCACGGCCCAGCCCGGCACGCCGGGCCAGTCGGGCCTCGGCACGCTCGAGCAGGGCGCGGTCGAGAGCTCCAACGTCAACGTGGTCGAGGAGATGGTGAACATGATCGAGACGCAGCGCGCCTACGAGATGAACACCAAGGCGATCCAGACCACCGACCAGATGCTGCAGTACCTGAGCAACAACGTCTGAGGATGCCCGCCATGCCACGTCCGCACCCGTCCGCCTGGTTCGCACTGCTGCTGCTGCCGCTGGCGGCCTGCCGCACGGCGCCGGAGCGCATCGGCGACTTCATGGCGACCGAGCCCGAGCCGCTGCCCGCGGCCACGGCCGGCGACGGCGCGATCTACCAGGCGGGCCACGACCTGCCGCTGTTCGAGAACGCGGTGGCGCGCCGCGTCGGCGACGTGCTGACGGTCACGCTCGAGGAGAAGACCCAGGCCTCGAAGAGCGCTACCACCAACACCAGCAAGAAGACCAAGGCCGACCTCGCGGCGCCGACGCTGGCCGGCGCGCCGCTGACGGTGAACGGCCGCTCGGTGCTGGACAACAGCCTCGATCACTCGACCAGCTTCGCCGGCGCCGGCGACAGCGCGCAGAGCAACCAGCTCACCGGCTCGATCACGGTCACCGTGGCGAAGCGCCTGGCCAACGGCAACCTGCTGGTGCGCGGCCAGAAGTGGATGACGCTCAACCAGGGACGCGAGTACGTGCGCATCCAGGGCATTGTCCGCCCGGTCGACATCGGGCCGGACAATTCCGTGCCTTCCTACAAGGTGGCCGACGCGCAGATCGAGTACGGCTCGCAGGGCGTGCTGGCGGCCGCCAACTCCAAGTCGCTGCTGGCGCGGTTCTTCGACTCCAAATGGATGCCCTTCTGATGATCAATCCCGTCAAGGAGCGCCGCCGCGCGGCGCGCTGGATCCGGATCCTGCAGCTGGTGGCGCTGGCGGCGCTGCTGCTGCCCGGGCTGGTGCTGGCCGAGCGCGTCAAGGACGTCGCCAGCGTCGGCGGCGTGCGCAGCAACCAGCTGGTCGGCTACGGCCTGGTGGTCGGCCTCGACGGCACCGGCGACCAGACCAGCCAGGCGCCGTTCACGGTGCAGAGCATCCTCAACATGCTGGCGAAGTTCGGCGTCACGGTGCCGGCCAACGTCAACCCGCAGCTCAAGAACGTCGCCGCCGTCACGGTCACGGCCGAGCTGCCGCCGTTCTCCAAGCCCGGCCAGACCATCGACGTCACGGTGGCCTCGATCGGCAACGCCCAGAGCCTGCGCGGCGGGAGCCTGGTCATGACGCCGCTGCGCGGCGCCGACGGCGAGGTGTACGCCATGGCGCAGGGCAGCGTCATCGTCAGCGGCTTCGGCATCAGCGGCAAGGACGGTTCGCGCGTCAGCGTCAACGTGCCGAGCGGCGGCCGCGTGCCCAACGGCGCGACCGTCGAGCGCGAGGTCGGCAGCAACTTCGGCAAGCTGCCGTTCGTCGCGCTGAACCTCAACACCCCCGACTTCACCACCGCCACGCGCCTGGCCGAGGCGGTCAACAAGACCTTCGGCGACGGCACCGCCACCGCCAGCGACGCGGTCTCGGTGCGCGTCACGGCGCCGGCCGACGCCGCCGGCCGCGTCGCCTTCATCGCCGCGCTGCAGGAACTCACCATCGATCCGGGCGAGGCCCCGGCGCGCGTCATCGTCAACTCGCGCACCGGCACCGTGGTCATCGGCTCGCACGTGCGCGTGCTGCCGGCGGCCGTCGCGCACGGCTCGCTGTCGGTCACGATCCGCGAGCGCAGCGACACCAGCCAGCCCAACGCCTTCGCGCAGGGCACGACCGTGACCACGCCGCGCACCGAGATCAACGTCGACCAGCCGGCGGCGCGCATGTTCGTGTTCGAGGCTGGCGTCGACCTCAACGACATCGTGCGCGCCGTCAACCAGGTGGGCGCCGCGCCCGGCGACCTGGTGGCGATCCTCGAGGCGCTGCGCCAGGCCGGCTCGCTGCGCGCCGAGCTGGTGGTCATCTGAGCGACCCGCGGACGGCCCCGCCATGAGCATCGAAGCGATCAATCCGGGCTACTACGCCGACTTCGGCGGGCTCGAGCGCCTCAAGGGCGCCGCGCACGCCGACGACCCGGCCGCGGTGCGCGCCGCCGCGCGCCAGTTCGAGAGCCTGTTCACCCGCATGATGCTCAAGACCATGCGCGAGGCCTCGCTGGCCGATGGCATGGGCGACAGCGAGCAGACCCGCTTCTACCAGGACATGTACGACCAGCAGCTCAGCGTGGTGCTGTCGCAGGGACGCGGCCTCGGCCTCGCCGACCTGCTGGTCGAGCAACTGGCGCGCACCGGGCTCGCCCGGCCGGCGGAGGGCACGGCCACGCCGGCCGCCGCCGCCGCGCCCGGCGCGAACGCGATGCCCGCCACCGCGACGGCGACCCCGGCGCAGCAGGCGGAGTTCGTCCGCGCGATGACGCCGCTCGCCGAGGCGGCGGGCCGGCGCCTCGGCGTCGCGCCCGAGACGGTGATCGCGCACGCGGCGCTCGAGAGCGGCTGGGGCCGGCACGTGCCGGCGACCGCCGGCCGCTCCAGCTTCAACCTCTTCGGCATCAAGGCGCAGCACGGCTGGAACGGCGCGGCCGTCGCCGCCGCGACCACCGAGTTCGATGCCGCCGGCCCGCGCCGCGTCGCGGCCGCGTTCCGCGGCTACGATTCGGCGGCCGCGGGTGTGGCCGACTACACCGGGCTGCTCGCCGGCAATCCGCGCTACGCGGGCGCGCTCGACACCGGCGCGGACACCCACGCCTTCGCCAGCGCGCTGCAGCGCGGCGGCTACGCGACCGATCCGGATTATGTGCGCAAGCTGGTCGCCACCGCGGCGACAGTGCGGGAATTGCAGGCGCGGCAGGATCTCAAGTCGACCGCCGCGATGCCGACAACCCGCGCCGAGGGACCGGCGTGATGAGCACGCCAACGCGCACGCAGCGCAGGAGTGACCGTGGCTGACATGCTGACCACCGGCGTCTCGGGGCTGCTCGCCTTCCAGCGCGCGCTCGACACGACCAGCCACAACATCGCCAACGCTGCGACCCCGGGCTACAACCGCCAGAGCGTCGACCTGGCGACCCAGGGCGCCGATCCGCTCGGCAATGGCTGGGTCGGCCGCGGCGTGCAGGTCGTGGACATCCGCCGCGCCTTCGACGCGGCGCTGTCCGGCCAGGTGCGCAGCGCGACCAGTGGGTTCCAGCAGCTCGACACCGTCGCGACGCTCGCCAGCCGCATCGACAACCTGTTCAGCGACGCCAACACCGGCCTCGCCACCACGCTGCAGCAGTTCACCAACGCCGCGCAGGGCGTCGCCAACGCGCCGACCTCCACGGCGGCGCGCCAGGTGCTGCTGAGCCAGGCCGGCACGCTGGTATCGCGCCTCAGGAGCTACAACGACAGCCTCAACACCATCGGCGCGCAGATCGACACGCAGCTCGGCAGCGAGGCGAGCAGCGTCACGTCGCTGGCGCAGAGCATCGCCGACATCAACCGCCAGATCGTCGCGGCCCGCGGCCAGAACCAGCAGCCGCCGAACGACCTGCTCGACCAGCGCGACCGGCTCGTCGACCAGCTGTCGCAGCACGTCAGCGTCAGCACGGTGGCGCAGTCCGACGGCTCGGTCAGCGTGTTCATCGGCACCGGCCAGGCGCTGGTCAGCGGCAGCATCGCGTCGCGGCTGGTCACCGTGCCGGACAGCTTCGATCCGACCCGGCCGCACCTCGCGCTGCAGGTCAGCGGCACCTCGGTCGACGTGACCCGCGCCATCAGCGGCGGGACGCTGGGCGGGCTGCTGCAGTTCCGCGACACGATGCTCGCCAGCGCGCGCAACACGCTCGGCCAGGTGGCGGTCGCCGTCGCCGGCCAGTTCAACCAGCAGCACGCCGCCGGCCTCGACCTCAACGGCCAGTTCGGCGGGACGTTCTTCGGCATCGGCGACGTGCGCACGCTGCCGGCGACCGACAATGGCGGCAGCGCCTCGGTCAGCGTCACGCGCGCCGACATCGGCGGCCTGACCACCGCGGACTACACCCTGCAGTACGACGGCAGCGCCTGGTCGCTGGTACGCCAGGACACCGGCACCCAGGTCGCCCTGGGCGGCAGCGGCACGCCCGCCGATCCCTTCGTCGCCGACGGACTGCAGATCGTCGTCTCGGGCACGGCCCAGGCCGGCGATCGCTACGCGATCCAGCCGACGGCGCAGGCCATCAGCGGATTCGGCGTGCTGGTCAGCGATCCCGCCCGGGTCGCGGCGGCGGCGCCGCTGCTGGCCTCGGCCGCCGCCACCAACAGCGGCAGCGCCGCCATCGCCACGGCCACCGTGGGCAACCCGGCCGGCTGGGTGCGCGGCACCTACACGCTCGCCTTCGACGCGGGCGGCGGCTGGAGCATCGCCGACGCCGGCGGCAACACGGTCGCCTCCGGGGCCAGCTACACGCCCGGCGCCACGCTCGGCTTCAACGGCATGGACATCGCGCTCAGCGGCACGCCGGCCGCGGGCGACCGCTTCACGATCAACGCCACGGGCAACGTCCCGGGCGACAACCGCAACGCGCTGCAGCTCGCCGGGCTGCTCACCGGCAAGGTGCTGGCCGGCGGCAGCACCTCGGTGCAGGGCGCGGTCGGGCAGTTCATCAGCAGCATCGGCGTGCAGACCAGCCAGGCGCAGACCGGGCGCGATGCCCAGCAGGTGATCCGCGACGACGCCACCAGCCAGATGTCCGCGGTTTCCGGCGTCAATCTCGACGAGGAGGCCGCGGCCATGGTGCGCTACCAGCAGGCCTACCAGGCGGCCGCCAGGGTGATCGCGGTCGCCGACACGCTGTTCCAGGCGCTGCTCAACGCCACGAGCCGGGGTTGACCATGGTGATGCGCATCTCCACGTCCGCGATGCACGATCTGGCCGTCACGGCCATGCTGCGCCAGCAGTCGCTGCTGGCGAAGACGCAGAACCAGATCGCGACCGGCAAGCGCGTGCAGACGCCGGCCGACGACCCGGTGGCCGCCGCGCAGCTCTACGAGCTGACGCGCAGCCAGTCGCAGGTCGACCAGTACGGCTACAACAGCATCGCGGTCACCGGCCGCCTGCAGCTCGAGGAGCAGGCGCTCGCCGACTCGACCACCGTCCTGCAGCGCGTGCGCGAGCTGGTGCTGCAGGCCAACACCGCGACGCTCACCGACAGCGACCGCCAGGCGATCGCCACCGAGCTGCGCGCCCGCGGCGGCGAGCTGCAGGGCATCGCCAACCGCAAGGACGGCAACGGCGACTACCTGTTCGCCGGCTTCGCCGCCGCGACGCAGCCCTTCGCGCGCGACGGCAGCGGCCGCATGGCCTACCTGGGCGATGCCGGCCAGCGCCAGCTGCAGGTGGACGACACGCAGTTCGTCGCCGATTCCGATGCGGGCTCGGCCGTGTTCGGCGACATCCGCGCCGGCAATGGCACGTTCACCACCGCCGCGGCGGCCGGCAACACCGGCAGCGGCGTGCTCGACACCGGCAGCATCACCGACCGCACGCAGTGGATCGGCGACACCTACACGCTCGCCTTCACGACGCCGACCACCTGGCAGGTCACCGACAGCGGCGGCAACACGGTGGCTGGCGGCAACTACGTCGACGGCGGCACCATCGCGTTCCGCGGCGCGCAGGTCAGCATCAGCGGCGTGCCGGCGGCCGGCGATTCCTACACGCTCGCCGCGGCCGGCACCCAGGACGTCTTCGCGACGCTCGACCAGCTCGCCAGCGCGCTGGTCGCCGGCGCCGGCAACGACGCCGGCCGCGCCCGGCTCGCGACGTCGCTGAACGCCTCGCTGCAGCAGATCGACCAGGCGATGGAGCACTTCTCGACGGTGCGCGCGACCGTGGGTGCGCGCCTGTCGCTGCTGACGGATGCGGAAAGCGCGCGCCAGGGACGCAGCGCCGACCTGACCACGGCGGTGTCGAACCTGCAGGACCTCGACTACGCCGCGGCGGTCTCGCGCATGAACCAGCAGTACGTGAGCCTGCAGGCCGCGCAGCAGTCCTACGCGAGCATCGCCAAGCTCTCGCTGTTCAACTACCTGTGAACGGTGATTGTGACGCGCTCGACAGTTTGCCCCGGGTCGACTTGCAGCCGCTCAAGTTGCCCCCGGCAGCACCGATAAGGTCCCCGACGATGGTGCGGCACGGTTTTGCCGCGGGTTTCGGGACAGGCGCTACGGATAGCACCGTGCGCTGGGTTATTCACCAGGAGTAGAGTCCATGTCACTCATGATCAACACGAATACGATGTCGCTGAATGCCCAGCGCAATCTGTCGACATCGCAGAGCAGCCTGGCGGAGGCCCTGCAGCGGCTCTCCTCGGGTCTGCGCATCAACAGCGCGAAGGACGACGCGGCGGGCCTCGCCATCGCCTCGCGCATGACCACCCAGATCAACGGCCTCAACCAGGCTGCGCGCAACGCCAATGACGGCATCTCGCTCGCGCAGACCACGGAAGGCGCCCTGCAGGAGGTGACCACCAACCTGCAGCGCATCCGTGAACTCGCGGTGCAGTCGGCCAACGCGACCAACTCGCTGTCGGACCGCCAGGCACTCGACCAGGAAGTGCAGCAGCGCCTCGCGGAAATCGACCGCATCGCCCTGCAGACCTCGTTCAACGGCCAGAAGGTGCTCGACGGCTCCTTCGGCAGCGCCGCCTTCCAGATCGGCGCCAACGTCGGCGAGTCCCTGTCGATCAACCTGTCGACCAGCATGCGCTCGAGCGCGATCGGCCGCACGGCCGACTACATCGGCACCGTCAGCGGCAGCAACACCGCGTACAACTCTGCCCTGGCCGTCGGCCAGCAGGGTGCGGGCGTCGTCACCGGCACGGCCCTGACCTCCGGCTCGCTCAAGATCGCGGTCGGCACGGCCGCCGCGGTTTCGGTCGGCGCCTCGTCGGCCGGCTCCGGCTCGGGCCAGACCAACGGCAGTGCCTGGGCGAAGGCGGCGGCGATCAATTCGGCCGGCGTCTCGGGCCTGACGGCCACCGCCGACACGACCGTGCAGGCCGCCTGGACGGACATCTCGGGCGCGGGCTATGGCCTCTCGGTCAACGGCACGTCGATCTTCAGTGGCTACGACGGCAGCGCCACGGTCCTCACGGGTGATGCGGCGGCGGCGGCGATCAACGCCAACACCGGCGCCACGGGCGTGACGGCGACCTTCGACAGCGGCACGGGCCTGATCACGATGAACGCGGCGGACGGCCGCAACATCGCCGTGTCGCAGACGCTCGGCGGAGCCGAGACGGCCAATGACGGCCTGCACGGCACCGGCGGCGGCACCAACAACGGCGTCAATGCGGCGCTGGCCTTCGACACGGCGCAGGGCGCGACGACGGCGGTGACGGCCGTCGGCACGATCCACCTCGTGTCCCTCAACAGCGTGACGCTGAGCGGCGCCGGTGCGGCGGCGATCGGCTACACGGCGGGCTCGCTGGCCCTCGGCAGCGCGGCGCTGAACGCCGCGTCGGTGGGCACGGTCGCCAAGGCGAACTCGACCATCAACGCGGTCGATGCCGCCCTGGCCTCGGTCAGCTCGCTGCGCAGCTCCCTGGGCGCCATGCAGAGCCGCTTCGAGTCGGTGGTGACCAGCGTGCAGACGGCGTCGGAGAACCTCTCGGCCTCGCGTGGCCGCATCCAGGATGCGGACTTCGCCGCCGAGACGGCCAGGCTGACGCGTGCGCAGATCCTGCAGCAGGCGGGTACGGCGATCCTGGCCCAGGCCAACTCCGTGCCGCAGAACGTCCTGAAGCTGCTGCAGTAATGCAGTGAGGTGAGGACGGCATGAACCGGCTCTGCAGGTAGAGGGCGCGGACCGGGGCAACCCGTCCGCGCCCGCATGGTTGTCGTCGCCCGTGCGGGCGTGACGGAGGCACACCATGAGCGTGGTCACCGGTCCGACGGGCGTGGCGGCGGGAACGGACTGGAGCGCGCCGGGCGCGCCCCAGCCGGCAGGCGCCGCCGTGGCGGCGGCGTCCGTGCCGGGTGCGGGCCGCGCGGCCCCGGCGCCGGCCGGGCCGGTGGCGGCATCGCTCCCGGACCCGCAGCAGCAGGCGAGGATCGCGGCACGGCAATTGCAAGAGTACCTGCGCGAGAACGGGCACGACATGAAGTTCAGTTTCGACGACACCACCGGGATGACCATCGTGCGCATCTACAACAGCGCCACCGGCGAACTCGTCCGCCAGATTCCGAGCGAGGAAGTCGTGCACATCGCCGAGGTGCTGCGTCGCGAGAGCGGGCGCAACACGCTGAACGTCACGGCCTGAGCGCCCTCACAGGACAGGACTGAAGCGGACATGGCGACCACCAGCGCGACCAACGGCACCGGCGGCGGAGTGATCCAGTCCCTGGGCATCGGCTCGGGCCTCGACATCCAGTCGCTGGTCACGCAGCTGGTGCAGGCCGAGCGCGCGCCGACCGACACGCGCCTGACGCGCGAGACCCAGAAGATCGCCACGCAGGTCTCGGCGCTCGGGACGCTGAAGGGTGCGCTGGCCGGCTTCCAGTCGGCCCTCAAGCCGCTGGCGAGCCTCGAGCAGTTCTCGCTGTTCACGGCGACGCCGGCGAATGCCGACGTGCTCGGCGCCAGCGCCGACGCCACCGCCGTACCGGGCACCTACACGATCGAGACCACGCAGCTGGCGCAGCCCGAGCAGCTGATTTCCACGGCCTTCACCGGCGGCGGCACCGCCGTCGTCGGCTATGGCACGCTGACCCTGCAGCTCGGCACCAGCGCCGGCTTCTCGGTCGCCATCGATTCCAGGCACGCCACCCTGGCCGACGTGCGCGACGCGATCAACGCGGCGAAGGACAACAACGGCATCAACGCGACGCTGGTCTATGGCGTCAACGGCGCCCAGCTGGTGCTGACCTCGGCCGCCACCGGCGCCAGCCAGGCGATCAAGGTCAGCGCCAGCGGCGGCGACGGCGGCCTGGCGAAACTCGCCTACGCGCCCGGCGCGACCGCCAACTACACCGAGCAGCAGGCGGCGCAGGACGCCATCGTGCTGGTCTCCGGCGTCGAGCACCACAGCGCCAGCAATGTCGTCACCAAGGCGATCGACGGCGTCACGCTGACGCTGAAGGCCGCCAACGAGGGCGCGCCCACCAGCCTGGTGATCGCCAACGACCAGGCCGGCGTGGTCGCGAACATCCAGAAGTTCGTCTCCGCCTTCAACGGCATGCGCGGCCAGTTCGCCACGCTCGGCAGCTACAACGCCAGCACCAAGACCGGCGGACCGATGCTCGGCGACTGGCTGCTCGGCGACATCAGCGACCAGATGGTGCGCGGCGCCACCGACCGCGTGGCCGGCCTGGCCAGCGCCTACGGGTCGCTCGCGGCGGTGGGGATCACCACCGACGCCAACGGCCAGCTGCAGGTGAACAGCACCAAGCTGAACGCGGCGCTGGCGGCCAGTCCGGATGCGGTCGCGCAGCTGTTCGGCGGCGCCAGCGGCGTCGGTACCCGCCTGAACGCCGCCATCGACAAGCTGCTCGCCAGCAACGGCGCGATCGCGGCGCGCAACAACAACCTCACCGACGCACAGCTGAGCGTCAGTGATGCGACGCAGCGCCTCAACGACCAGATGGCCATCGTGCAGCAGCGCTACCTCAAGCAGTTCACCGCGCTCGACTCGCTGATGGCGCAGCTGCAGCAGACCTCGACCTTCCTCACGCAGCAGCTCGCGAACGCCGCGTCGATCGGCAACTACGGCAGCAGCAAGTCGGGCTGAGTCTCCGGTCGGGCGCCGCCCGGCGCCGCCACGCTAAAGACCACCGGCCTCCGGCCGTTACCCTGTCCATCGGGATAACGCCAGAGAACTCGGTCACATGTCCGCCTATTCGCGCCACCAGCAGCTCGCCGCCTACCACAGCGTCGCCGCACACGGCGGCGTGGCCCAGGACGATCCGCACCGGCTGGTGCTGATGCTGATGGACGGCGCCCAGCAGCGCCTGCAGGCGGCCCGCGGCTGCATGGAGCGGGGCGACCGGGCGCAGAAGGCGCAGCTGCTGCAACGCGTGCTGGCGATCATCGACGAACTGCGCGCCAGCCTCGACCCGCAGCGCGGCGGCGCGCTGGCGCACAACCTCGGCGACCTGTACGAATACATGGGGCGGCAGCTGATCCGCGCCAACGCCGAGGATCGCATGGCGAGCCTCGACGAAGTCCTGGCGCTGCTGGCCGAGATCCGCAGCGCCTGGGTGGCCATCGGGCCCGAGCCGGCGCGCGCCGCGCCGGGGGCGCCGCTGGCGCACACCGGCTGACGGGGCGCGCCGCGGGGATACAATGCCGCCCGGCAGCCGCAGCGCACGGGGTACAGCATGACCGAAGGCATCGATACCGTGGTCCTGTTCGACGAACTGGCCTGCGAGGACGTGCTGCCGGTCGCCTGGGAACCGCTGCCGCAGCCGCGCGATCCGTTCGCGCAGGCGCTCGCCGACGACAGCAACCTGCTGCTGCTGCAGGCCTGCGTCGCAGTCGAGGAACGCCCGGTGCGCGACAACAAGGAGGAGACCGGGCCGCTGTTCGCCGAGCTGGCGCGCATCGAGCTCAAGCTCAACCTGGTGCTGCAGATGCTCGGCGACGTCGTGCGGCGCGGCCATCCGGCGGCCCTGTCCCGCGTGCGCTTCAATTCGCTCGGCGCCTCGTGGTGGCCGAAGGGCGCGGCGCCGCAGCCCGGATCGCGTGGCGCCCTGCGCATCCAGCTGCGCGGCGCGTTGCCGCAGATGCTCGACCTCGGCGGCGAGGTGACCGCCTGCGAGGACGGGGAGGTCAGGATCCGCTTCGACCAGGTTTCCGACGCCATCGCCGAGCTGATCGGCCGGCTCACCTTCCTGCGCCACCGCCGGCACCTGGCCGATGTCAAGAAATCCCGCACGTCGTGAGGGATGTGCGACAGTCGGCACACCCGCAACGTGACGTAATTCCTGCGTTTTGCATAACGCGGGCTTAGTCTGCTCCCCAGGCCTTGCGGGATTTGCCGCCGGCCTTGGGGAGGACGGTGTGGTCATCGAGGCGACGAAGGATTTCCAGGGCCTTGTCCGGAAGGCGGTCAATGCCGGGGGCGTGGCGCCGGCGGCGGCGAACGAGGCCGTGCAGCTGCCGACCGGGCGATCCGCGGTCATCAACGAGGTGAACCGCCTGGTGCGCCAGGTGGCCGCCTACGACAGCAACGTGCTGATCCTGGGCGAATCCGGCACCGGCAAGGAAGTCGTCGCCCGCGCCATCCATGACTGCTCGCCGCGCCGCGCGCGGCCCTTCGTGCCGATCAACTGCGGCGCGATTCCCGCCGACCTGCTCGAGAGCGAGTTGTTCGGCCACGAGAAGGGCGCTTTCACCGGCGCGCTCGCCAGCCGCAAGGGCCGCTTCGAGCTGGCCGAGGGCGGCACGATCTTCCTCGACGAGATCGGCGACATGAACCCGACGATGCAGGTCAAGCTCCTGCGCGTGCTGCAGGAGCGCGTCTACGAGCGCGTCGGCAGCTGCAGTTCGCAGCGCTGCGACGTGCGCGTCATCGCCGCGACGCACCGCAACCTCGAGGAGGCGATCGCCCGCGGGAGCTTCCGCGAGGACCTGTACTACCGCCTCGCCGTCGTGCCGGTGGAGATGCCGCCGCTGCGCGAGCGGCGCGAGGACCTGCCGCTGCTGATCGAGGCGCTCGCCACGCGCGTGGCCGCCGCGCACCGCCACCCGGTGTGCTTCACCGCCGCGACCATCGCCGCGCTGCAGGCCTATCGCTGGCCCGGCAACGTGCGCGAGCTCGCCAACCTGATCGAACGCCTCTCGATCCAGTGCGACGGCGCGCCGGTCGGCGTCGCCGACCTGCCGCCGCGCTACCGCCCGGCCGACTGGACGCCCGCCAGCGCGGCGCCGGAGCCGCCGGTCGTGGTCGGAGCGGGCATCGAGCCGGCGGACCTGCCCGAACCCGAATCGGCCGGCGCGCTCGCCGCGCTGCTCGATGTTGCCGCTGGCGCCGAACCGACGGGCGCCAGCACCGCGGGCGCCAGCGCCGCGACGGCCGGCGCGACGGCCGCGGTGGACGCCGCCGCCCCGGCGCTGATGGAGCTGCCCGCCGACGGGCTGGACCTGCGCCAGTACCTCGAGTCGCTCGAGCGCCACCTGATCGTGCGTGCGCTCGAGTCCGCCGGCGGCACCGTCGCCCAGGCCGCGCGCCTGCTCGGCCTGCGTCGCACGACGCTGGTCGAGAAGCTGCGCAAGTACGAACTGGTCGCGAGCGAGCTCCACGCGACGGGAAGTTGACAGCCGGCAATACGGCAGCCCGCTGCCGCGTGACGCGCATCACGTTTTGCCGGCCGGCACGCAATTTGCTCTGTAGTCCACGGTATCAAGCGAAACCGGTGCGAGCTGCAGCAGCCATGGCGAACTCCATACCTTCCGAACACGGTGTCGACCTCGATCCGGTCGCCATCGACCCGGCCTCGATCCGCCTGCTCGAGCTGGCGCGCCGCGTCGCGCGCAGCGAGTGCACCATCCTGCTGGCCGGCGAATCCGGCACCGGCAAGGAAGTGCTGGCGCGCTACATCCATCGCCATTCGGCGCGCGCCGCCGGGCCGTTCGTCGCGATCAACTGCGCCGCGATCCCCGACAACATGCTCGAAGGCCTGCTGTTCGGCTGGGAGCGCGGCGCCTTCACCGGCGCGCACGCCGCCCACGCCGGCAAGTTCGAGCAGGCCCAGGGCGGCACGCTGCTGCTCGACGAGGTCTCCGAGCTCCCGCTGCCGCTGCAGGCCAAGCTGCTGCGCGTGCTGCAGGAGCGCGAGGTGGAGCGGCTCGGTGCCCGCGGGGCCGTGGCCCTGGACGTGCGCGTGATCGCCTCGACCAACCGCCGCCTGCGCGCCGACGTCGCCGACGGCCGCTTCCGCGAGGATCTCTACTACCGGTTGAACGTCTTCCCGCTGGCGCTGCAGCCGCTGCGCGCGCGGCGCGAGGACATCCTGCCGCTGGCGATGCGGCTGCTGGCGCTGCACAGCCCGCCGGGCTCGCGCCTGCCGGCGCTGCAGGCCGCGGCGGCGCAGGTGCTGCTCACGCACGCCTGGCCCGGCAACGTGCGCGAGCTCGAGAACGTGATGCAGCGGGCCGTGGTGCTGTGCGACGGCGACCAGATCCGCGCCGGCGACATCGAGCTGGCGCAGCAGGTCGACACGCTGGCGGCCGATGCCGAGCTGCGCGCCGAACCCGCCGCCGTGCCCAATGGCTCGCGGCTGGCGAACACGCTGGCGCAAGCCGAGCAGCAGATCATCCTCGAGGCGCTGCGCGGCGCCGGCAGCCGCGAGCGCGTGGCCGCGCGGCTCGGCATCAGCCCGCGCACGCTGCGCTACAAGCTGGCGCGCATGCGCGCGGCCGGCGTCGACGTGGCCGGCATGGCCGGGAGCGCCGCATGAGCTCGATGCAGATCAACGACGTGCTGGCGCAGATCCGTGCGCTGTCGGCGCAGACCGGCGCGCTGGCGCGGCCCGGGAGCGCGGCCAACGGTCCGGCCCCGGTGGGTGGCTTCGGCACGCTGCTGAAGCAGGGCATCGACGCCGTCAACCGCAGCCAGCTCGAGGCCGGCAAGCTCGCCGATGCCTTCGAGCGCGGCGCCGAGGGCGTCGACCTGGCGCGCGTGATGGTCGAGTCGCAAAAGGCCGCGGTGTCCTTCCGCGCGCTCACCGAGGTGCGCAACCGCCTCGTCAGCGCGTACCAGGACATCATGAACATGCCGATCTGAAGGGCGGATGAACCCACATGGCGAATGAGCAGACACTGGACATGCCCCGCAACGTGATGGCGAGCCTGCGGCCGCTGCTGCTGCTGCTCGGCGTGGCCGCCGCGGTCGCGGTTGGCGTGGCGGTGATGCTGTGGTGGCAGGGACCGAACTGGAGCCTGCTGTACGGCAACCTCTCGGCGCGCGACACCAGCGAGGTGGTGCAGGCGCTGCAGACCGCGGGCATCCAGTACAAGCTCAACGAGAGCACCGGCGCCGTGATGGTGCCGGCGGAGAAGGTGCACGACGCGCGCCTGCAGCTCGCCTCGCAGGGCCTGCCCGAGAGCAGCAGCTCCGGCCTCGACCTGGTCAGCAAGGACAGCAGCTTCGGCGTCAGCCAGTTCATGGAGAACGCCCGCTACCAGTACGCGCTCGAGACCGAGCTCGGCCGCACGATCGCCGCGCTGCGCGGCGTCGAGGCGGCGCGCGTGCACCTGGCGCTGCCGCAGCAGTCGGCCTTCGTGCGCGACCGCCGGCCGGCCAGCGCCTCGGTGCTGGTGCAGCTGCGCCAGGGCAGCCGGCTCGAGTCGGAGCAGGTCTCCTCGATCGTGCACCTGGTCGCCTCGAGCATTCCCGAGCTCGACGCCGGGCACGTCACCGTGGTCGACCAGCAGGGGCGCCTGCTGTCCTCGCCGGACGCCAACGGCAAGAGCATCGCCACCGAGCAGTTCGAGGCCGCCCAGCGCCTCGAGGAATCCTACGACCAGCGCATCGAGCAGATGCTCGCGCCGCTGGTCGGCGCCGACCGCGTGCGCGCGCAGACCACGGTCGAGCTCGACGCCGGCGCGAGCGAGGAGGCGCGCGAGCAGTACCGCCCCGAAAGCGGCATCGTGCGCAGCGAACAGACCTCCGAGAGCGTCACGCGCAACACGGCCGCGCAGGCCGGCGGCGTGCCGGGCGCGCTCACCAACCAGCCGCCGCAGGGCGGTGTCGCCGTGCCCGCCAGCGCCCCCGCTGGCGCCGCGCCGGGCACCCCGGCCGCGGCCACGGCCGCCGCCGCTGCCGCCGCGAGCCAGCCGGAGAATTCCTCGAAGCAGGAGACGCGCAACTTCGAGATCGACCGTACGCTGAGCTACAGCCACCAGCCGGGCGGGCGCATCAAGCGCGTCACCGTCGCGGTGCTGCTCGACAACGTCAAGGTCACCGGCGCCGACGGCAAGGAGACCACGCAGCCGCTCGCCGCCGCGCAGCTCGAGGACATCACCAAGCTGGTGAAGAGCGCGGTCGGCTACGACGAGGCGCGCGGCGACAGCGTCAGCGTCGTCAATGCCGCGTTCCGCGACGAATCCACCACGCTGACCCCGGAGGCCGTGCCGCTGTGGCAGCGGCCCTGGGTCATGTACGCCGTGCGCCTGGCGCTCGGCGCGATCGTGCTGCTGGTGCTGGCGCTCGGCGTGCTGCGGCCGCTGCTGCGCAACCTGACGACGGCGGCAGCCGCGGCGGCGGGCGGCGGTGCCGCGCCGCTGAGCATCGAGGCGGTTGCCGGCGAGGCGGGCCAGGCGGGCGCCGCGCCCGCGGCCGCGATCCCCGGCCAGCCGCTGGCCTTCGAACAACAGATCGTGCAGGCGCGCAACCTGGTCGCCCAGGATCCCAAGCGCGTCGCGCAGGTGGTCAAGACCTGGGTGGCCGAGAAATGAGCGCAACGGAGATGTCGCGGTCCGGCGTGGAGCAGGCGGCGATCCTGCTGCTGACGCTCGGCGAACAGGAGGCGGCGCAGGTGCTCAAGCACCTCGGCGCCAAGGACGTGCAGCGCGTCGGCATGGCGATGGCGCAGCTCTCCGGGATCTCGCGCGAGGAGGTGACCGGCGTGCTCGCCAGCTTCTCCTCGGCCGTCGAGCAGCACACCTCGTTCGGCGTCGATTCGGACGAATACGTACGCAAGGTGCTGGTCGAGGCGCTCGGCAACGACAAGGCCGGCAACGTCATAGACCGCATCCTGCGCGGCCGCAACAGCCGCGGCCTGGAGACGCTCAAGTGGATGGAGCCGAAGGCGGTGGCGGAGATGCTGCGCTACGAGCACCCGCAGATCGTCTCCATCGTTCTGTCATATCTGGAGTCGGACCAGTCGGCCGAGGTGCTGCTGGCGCTGCCCGAGGCGCAGCGACCCGACATCATCATGCGCATCGCGATGCTCGAGGGCATCCACCCCTCGGCGCTCAACGAACTCGACGAGGTTCTTGAGAAGCAGTTCACGGGCAACAAGGGCACGAAATCCGCAGGATTCGGGGGCCCGAAGGTGGCCGCCGAGATCCTCAACCTGGCGGGCGCCGCCGAGGCGAAGATCATCGAGGAAATCTCCAAGTCCGATTCCACGCTGAGCCAGCAGATCCAGGACCTGATGTTCGTCTTCGAGGACCTGGCGCAGGTCGACGACCGCGGCATCCAGGAACTGCTGCGCGAGATCCCCGGCGACAAGCTGATCATCGCGCTGAAGGCCGCCGACGAAGAAATGAAGCAGAAGATATTCAAGAACATGTCGGAACGCGCCGCGACCATGCTCAAGGACGACCTCGAGGCCAAGGGCCCGGTCAAGCTGAGCGAGGTGGAGGCCGCGCAGAAGGAGATCCTGCTGACGGCGCGCCGGCTCTCGGACGAAGGGCGCCTGGCGCTCGGTGGTCGCGGCGGAGAGGAGTATGTCTGAGGCTGCCGTACGCGTGGCGGCCTGGGTGCCGCCGGCGGTCGACGGCCCGCTGGTGGGCCGCAGCCGCCGCCTGGGCGACCTCGACGCGCTGGAGCGCGAGGCCTGGGACACCGGCTTCGCCGCCGGTCGCGAAGCGGGCCTCGCGGCCGCGCGCCAGGAACAGCAGGCGCGGCTCGCCGAGCTCGACCAGCGGCTGCGGAACTGGGCGCAGATCCTCGAGCTGCTCGCGCAGCCCTTGCGCGAGCTCGACGAGCAGGTCGAGCACCAGCTGGCCGCGCTCGCCGGCGCGATCGCGCGCCAGGTCGTGCGCCGCGAGATCCGCACCCAGCCCGACCAGATCGTCGCGGTCATCCGCGAGACCGTCGCGCTGCTGCCGATGGCGACGCGCGACGTGCGCGTGCACCTGCACCCGGACGACGCCGCGCTGGTGCGCGAGCGCCTGCGCGAGCCCGGCGCCGACGCCGCCTGGGCCATCGTCGAGGATCCGGTGCTGGGCCGCGGCGGCTGCCGCGTGACCAGCGAGAATTCCACCATCGACGCCCGCGTCGAGCAGCGCCTCGGCGCCGCGATCGCCGCGGTGCTCGGCGATGATCGCGGCCGCGGCGACGGCGGGGGCGGGGCATGAACGCCGCGCGCACCGCCGCCCAGCCGCGCTGGGACGCCGCGCTGCGGCGCTGTGCCGCGCGCCTGCAGGACGTGCCGCCGCCGCCGGTGGCCGGCCGGCTGACGCGGATGGTCGGCCTGACGCTCGAGGCGGTCGGTTGCCAGGCCGCGGTCGGCGACCGCTGCGAGATCGTCACCAGCGACGACCAGCATGTCGACGCCGAGGTGGTCGGCTTCGCCGGCGAGCGCCTGTTCCTGATGCCGACCGGCGACATCCACGGGCTCAAGCCCGATGCGCGCGTGCTGCCGCGCACGCGCGCCGGCACCGTGCCGGTCGGGCCCGAGCTGCTCGGCCGCATCGTCGACGGCGCCTGCCAGCCGCTCGACGGACTCGGGCCGATCGGCGCCGCGACGCACCTGCGCCTCACCGGCACGCCGATCAACCCGCTGGCGCGCCAGCCGATCACGCAGCCGCTCGACGTCGGCGTGCGCGCCATCAACGGCCTGCTGACCGTCGGCCGCGGCCAGCGCATCGGCCTGTTCGCCGGCAGCGGCGTCGGCAAGAGCGTGCTGCTCGGCATGATGGCGCGCTACACCGCCGCCGACGTCATCGTCGTCGGCCTGATCGGCGAGCGCGGCCGCGAGGTCAAGGAATTCATCGAGCGCATCCTCGGCCGCGAGGGCCTGGCGCGCGCCGTGGTCGTCGCGGTGCCGGCCGACCATCCGCCGCTGATGCGCCTGCACGGCGCCTGGCTCGCCACGACGATCGCCGAGTACTTCCGCGACCAGGGCGCGAGCGTGCTGCTGATCATGGACTCGCTGACGCGCTTCGCGCAGGCGCAGCGCGAGATCGCGCTGGCGATCGGCGAGGCGCCGGCCACCAAGGGCTACCCGCCGTCGGTGTTCGCGCGCCTGCCGCAGCTGGTCGAGCGCGCCGGCAACGGCGAGCGCGGCGAGGGCTCGATCACCGCCTTCTACACGGTGCTCGCCGAGGGCGACGATCCCAACGACCCGATCGTCGATGCCGCGCGCGCCATCCTCGATGGCCACATCGTGCTGGCGCGGCGCATCGCCGATGCCGGCCGCTACCCGGCGATCGACGTCGAGGCCTCGGTGAGCCGCGTGATGCACGACATCGTCGATTCGGCCCACCTCGGGCTGGCGCGCCGCCTGCGGCAGGTCTCGGCGCAATACGAGCACAACCGCGACCTGATCGCGATCGGCGCCTACCAGCGCGGCAGCGACCCGCGCGTCGACGCCGCCATCGGCCTGTGGCCGCAGATCGAGACCTACCTGCGGCAGGACATGCACGAGCGGGTGGGCTTCGCCGACAGCGTCGCGCAGCTGCACGCCGTGATCGGCAGCGACTGAGGCGGAGACGCCAGGGACCACAAGTGATGACCAAGCGCAGCAAGAGACTCGAACCCGTCGACCGGCTGGTGCGCAGCACCGAGCGCGATTGCGCCCGCCGGCTGGCCGGCGCGCAACAGCACCTCGCGGACGCCGAGCAGCGGCTGGCCGAACTGGAGCGCTACCGCGAGGAATACCACCAGGCCTTCCACGAACGCGCGCGCTCGGGCCTGCAGGCGCGCGGGCTGCGCGAGTTCCAGGTCTTCATCGCCCGGCTCGACGAGGCGATCGCCCAGCAGCGCGCGCTGCTGCAGCAGTCGCGCCTCGAGCACGCGCGGCAGCACAGCCAGTGGCAGAGCGCCGCGGTGCGCAGCAGCGCCGTCGGCAAGGTCATGGAGAAGGCCCGGCACGAGGAACGCCAGGTCGAGGAACGGCGCGCCCAGCGCGAGCTGGACGAGCGCGCGCAACGCCAGGGAGTCCACCGATGATGAGCACAGCCGCACTCACCGGCGGCGCGCCGGCCACCCCGGCCGCGCCCGCCGCATCCACTGCGCCACCCGCGGCGCCGCCCGGCGGCGCCATCGCCCACGATGCCGAGGCACCCGGCGAGGTGCTCACCGTCGCCGAGCTGCTGCGGCTGCTGGAGCAGGGCGAAGGGTTCGGGCAGACGCTGGCGCGCGCCGCCGCGACACCTGGCACCGCTCCCGCGGCTCCCGCGGGCAGCGCGCGGCAGAAGGACACCGACGACGCCGACGGCGACGACGCCGAGGCACCCTGCGACATCGCCACGCTCCTGCGCCTCCTCGAGCAGCCGCCGGCGCCCGCGGCGATGGCCACCGCGGCCAGCGCACTGGCCGCGGATGCGCTTGCGCGCGGCGCCGCCTCGGCAACCGACCCGGTCGCGACGGGTGGCGCCAGCGACGCCGCCCGCGCACCACGGCCGTCGGCCTCCGCCGGCGGCGTCCCGGGCGCGCACGGCGGGTCCGCCGCGACTCCGGCCGCCGCGGCCGCCGCCGATGCCGCGAACAACCTGCTCGAGGCCGCAATCGCCGGCATGACGGATGCCGCCGGCAGCGCCGGCCGCGAGGCCGTGCGCGAGCACGCGCCGCCGCCCACGGCAACGGCCGCCAGGGTGGCCGATCCGGCCCAGGCGACGCTCGACATCGTGCAGGGCCTGCGCCCGGCGTTCGCCGACGCGCCGCTGGAGCGCGCCGTGCGCGTCCCGGTGCGCGACCCGGCCTGGCCGCAGGCCGTGGCCGCCGAAATCCGCTTCCTCGCCGACCAGAAGGTCGAGGCCGCGACGCTGCGCCTCTCGCCCGAGCACCTCGGCCCGCTCGAAGTGCGCATCGACGTGCGCGACGGCAACGTCAGCGTCGCCTTCGGCGTCGCGCACGCCGACACGCAGGCTGCGCTGCAGGAGGCGTTGCCGCGCCTGCGGGAAATGCTCGCGGCCGCCGGCCTGCAGCTCGGCCAGGCCTCGGTGCAGCAGGAAACGCGACACGGTTCACACAATGGCGGCCGCGCGCCTGCGGGTGGCGCCACGCCGGCCGATAACGGCGCCGGCGCCGCGCCGGCCGTGGTGCGCGCGCTCGGGCTGGTCGACGACTACGCCTGAGGCGCGCAGCGACGGAAAACCGTCTGGCACGGCCCTTGCTCCCTGACTTCCAGGCCCATCACCTCGAGACACGCCGGGAACACGCATCATCATGGCAAACGACAAACCCAAGGCCGACGCCAAGGCCGCCGCCCCGGCGGACGCGCCCAAGAAGAAGTCCAGGCTCCCATTGATCATCATCGCGGCGGTCGTCGTGGTGGGCGGCGGCATCGGCGCCTGGCTGGCGCTCAAGCCCAAGCCAAAGCCCAAGGAGGAAACCGTCGCTGCCGCCGAGCACGCCGCGCCGAAGGCGGCGCCGATCTACTACAAGTTCGACCCGGCCTTCGTCGTCAACTTCGGCCAGGAGGGCAGCACCCGCTACCTGCAGCTGACGCTCGAGGCCATGTCGCGCGACGCCGCCGTGGTCGAGGAGATCAAGAACAACGAGCCCGCGATCCGCAACGACCTGGTGCTGCTGTACTCGGCGCAGCAGTACGACACGCTGGTCAGCGCCGCCGGCAAGGAACAGCTGCGCGCCGACACGCTGGCGGCGATCCGCAAGATCCTCGCCGAGGAGGGCGCCAAGGCGGAGGCGGTCGAGGGCGTGTACTTCACCAGCTTCGTGATCCAGTAGGCGCGACGTGGGCGCCGAAATCCTCAACCAGGACGAGATCGACGCGCTGCTGAAGGGCGTCGACGACGGTGCGGTCGACACCGAGGCGGCCGCCGTGCCCGGCGAGGCGCGCAGCTACGACCTGGCGACGCAGACGCGCATCGTGCGCGGGCGCATGCCGACGCTCGAGATGGTCAACGAGCGCTTCGCGCGCCTGTTGCGCATCAGCCTCTTCAACCTGATGCGCCGCGCGCCGGAGATCTCGGTGGCCCCGGTGCAGATGGTCAAGTTCAGCGAGTACGTGCAGACGCTGCACGTGCCCTGCAGCCTCAACCTGCTGAAGTTCCCGCCGTTGCGCGGCACCGGGCTCATCATGCTCGACTCGCGCCTGGTGTTCACGGTGGTCGACAGCTTCTTCGGCGGCAGTGGCCGCCATGCCAAGATCGAGGGCCGCGAGTTCACCTCGACCGAGAGCCGCATCATCCACATGGTGCTGCGCCAGGCCTTCAGCGGCCTGACCGACGCCTGGACGCCGGTGATGCCGCTGTCGATCGACTACGTCAGCTCGGAGATCAACCCGCAGTTCGCCAACATCGTCAGCCCGTCCGAGGTCGTGGTCGTCTGCCCGTTCCGCATCGAGTTCGAGGGCGGCGGTGGCCAGATGCACGGCGGCGAGTTCCACGTGACGATGCCGTACTCGATGATCGAGCCGATCCGCGACATGCTCGACGCCGGCATGCAGAGCGATCGCAGCGAGCGCGACGACCGCTGGCCGACGACGCTGCGCGAGGAGATCCAGGAGGCCGACGTCGAGCTGGTGCCGGTGCTGGGCCACGCGCGCCTCACGCTCGGCCGGCTGCTCGACCTCAAGCCCGGCGACGTCATTCCCTGCGATTTCGATGGCAACGTGACGCTGTACGCCGAGGGCGTGCCGCTGCTGCGCGGCAGCTACGGCGCCTCGCGCGGCCAGCAGGCCGTCAAGGTGCAGGGCCGCATCACGCGCCGCTCGGCCGCCCATTCCACTTCACCGCTGGTAGGTCCGCAATGAACACCCAAGCTGCCGCCGTCCCGGTCGAGGCCCAGCCGGCCCCGCTCGATACGCTCCGGCCCGACGCGCCCCCGCCGGCGACCGCCGACGTCAACCTCGACGTGGTGCTCGACATCCCCGTGACCCTGTCGATGGAGGTCGGCCGCAGCCGCATCAGCATCCGCAACCTGCTGCAGCTCAACCAGGGCTCGGTCGTGGAACTGGAGCGCGCCACCGGCGAGCCGTTCGACATTTATGTCAACGGGACGCTGATCGCCCACGGCGAGGTCGTGGTCGTCAACGAGAAATTCGGCATGCGGCTCACCGACGTCATCAGCCCGGCGGAACGGATCCGCAAGCTCAAGTAGCGGCCCTCAAGCCGCCACGGTCCCGGCCGACAACCTGCCGGCAGCCTGCAGTGCAGCGGAGAGACGATCTTGGCGACCCCAGCGGCCCGCAAGGGCGAATCCAGCAGTTCGGCCTTTGAATTCGTGACCGAGCTCGCCCGCGAGCTCTCCAGCGGGCGCGTCGAGCTGCCTTCGTTCCCCGAGGCCGCGGCGCGCCTGCAGCAGGCGCTGGCCGACGCCAACGTGACCGCCGAGCGCATCGCGCTGGTGCTGGGCACCGACGCCGGCCTGACGGCGCGCGTGCTGACCATGGCCAATTCGACGCTGCTGCATCGCGGTGGCAAGCCGGTCTCGGACCTCAAGCTCGCGGTGACGCGCATCGGGCACGAGAACATCCGGGTGGCGGCACTGGCCTATGCCTCGGCGCAGCTGAAGCGCGCGCCGGAGCTGGCGCACATCCGCGGCGACCTGGAGCAGTGCTGGCAGGAAGGCATCCGCGTCGCCGCCCTGGCGCACGCGATCGCGCGCGAGACCCGCGCCACGCGCGGCGATGAAGCGCTGCTGGTCGGGCTGCTGCACAACATCGGCAAGGTCTACATCATCGCGCGCGCCGCGCGCGATTCGGTGCTGCATCGCAATCCCGACGTCAAGGCGAGCGTGTTGCGCGACTGGTATCCGGGCATCGGCCAGGCGCTGGTCGAGAACTGGAAGCTGCCCGAGCAGATCGCAGCCGCGGTCGGTGCCCAGCTCGACCGCAGCCGCGCGCACGGCGGCAATCCCGACCTCACCGACCTGCTGATCGTCGCCGTCGAACTGGCGGGGCAGATCGCCGCCGGCAAGAGCGACGACACGCAGGTATCGCTCCTGCCAGCCGCCAAGGTGCTCGGCCTCGACGACGGCATGGCGGTGCGCGTCGTGCTCGAATCGCAGACCGAGATCGAGATGCTGCAGGCGGCCCTCGGCTGACCCAGCCGCCGCCGGCGCGGCCGGCGGCACCGCGCCGGTTTTCCGCCGCCCGGCGCTGGCACGCGGATTGCTCCTCCTCCCGGCAGGACACTGCCGAGACCGAGGACCGCGCCGTTGAATTCCGTGAACCGCATCACACGCGCGCCGAACTGGCGCCGCGCCGGCATGGCGTTGCTGCTGCTGGCGGCGACGCTGCCCGCAGCAGCCGCCGCCGCCGCCGCGGCCGGTACGCCGTTCGCCGCGCCCCAGGCACCCGCGCTCCCGGGCCCCACCGGCGGGCTGCTGCGCGTCGTGGTGTCGCTGGCACTGGTACTGGCCGCGGTGGCCGCTGCTGGCTGGGTGCTGCGCCGCATGCGCGGGCTCGGCACCGGCGACGGCCGCGCGATCGAACTGGTGGCGCAGGCCGCGCTCGGCTCGCGCGAGCGCGTGGTGCTGGTCCGGGTCGGCGGCCACGAGCTGCTGCTCGGCGTGGCCGCCGGCAGCGTGCGCACGCTGCTGGTGCTCGGCGACAGCGTCGCCGTGGCGGCCGACGCCGCCGCGCGCACCGCCGCGTCCGCCAGCGCCAGCGCGCCGGCCACCGCAGCCGCCGCCGCGCCCCCGTCGTTCGCCGCCGCGCTGCGCGCCGTGGTGGCGCGGAGCTTCGGGCGATGATCCGCCGCCTGCTGCCGTGGCTGCTGCTGCTGGCGCCGCTCGCGGTCCCGGCCGTGACCCCGGGCATCCCCGCCGTCAGCGTCCAGGGCGCCGCTGGCGGCCAGACCTACACGCTGAGCATCCAGCTGCTGGCGCTCATGACGGCGATCACGCTGCTGCCGGCGGCGCTGCTGATGATGACCGCCTTCACGCGCATCGTGATCGTGCTGGCGATCCTGCGGCAGGCGATCGGCGCCGGCCAGGCGCCGCCGAACCAGGTGCTGGTCGGGCTGTCGCTGTTCCTGACGCTGTTCGTGATGAGCCCGGTGCTCGAGCGCATCAAGACCGACGCGCTGGATCCGTACATGGCCGGCCAGATCGAGACCTCGGTGGCGCTGGAGCGCGGCGTCGAGCCGCTCAAGGGGTTCATGCTGGCGCAGACGCGCGAAGCCGACATCGCGACCTTCGTGCGCATCGCCGGCGGCAAGGGCTACGACAAGCCGCAGGACGTGCCGCTGACCATCCTGGCGCCGGCCTTCGTCACCAGCGAACTGAAGACCGCCTTCCAGATCGGATTCCTGCTGTTCATACCCTTCGTGATCATCGACCTGGTGGTGGCCAGCGTGCTGATGTCGATGGGCATGATGATGCTCTCGCCGGTGCTGATCTCGCTGCCCTTCAAGATCATGCTGTTCGTGCTGGTCGACGGCTGGGGGCTGGTGATGAGCTCGCTGGCCGCGAGCTTCGTGCGCTGACCGCCACCGCCGAGGAAATCCCATGACACCCGAAACCGTGATGACCATCGGCCGGCACGCGCTCGAGATGACGCTGCTGCTGGCCGCGCCGCTCCTGCTGACGACGCTGGTGATCGGCCTGCTGGTCGGCATCTTCCAGGCCGCCACGCAGATCAACGAGATGACGCTGTCGTTCATCCCCAAGCTGATCGGCATGGCCGCGGCGCTGGTGATCACCGGCCCGTGGATGCTCAACCAGCTGATCAGCTACACGCGCACGCTGATCACCAGCATCCCCGATCTCATCGGCTGAGCAGCGCGCCGGTGGTGACCGTCGACATCGCGCAGCTGCAGCAGTGGCTGGGCCTGGCGCTGTGGCCGTTCCTGCGCATCGGCGCCTGCGTGATGGTCGCGCCGGTGTTCGGCGGCAGCTACGTGCCGCGGCGGCTGCGCGTGGTGTTCGCCGGCGCGCTCACGCTGGTGGTGCTGCCGCTGCTGCCGGCCAGCGCCCCGGCGCCGCTCCTGTCGGCCGACGGCGTGCTGGTCACGGTGCAGCAGGTGCTGATCGGCGTGGTGCTGGGCTTCGCGCTGCAGATGGTGTTCGACGCGCTGGCGCTCGGCGGCCAGCTGCTCGCCAACGGCATGGGCCTCGGCTTCGCCTTCAACCTCGACCCGCTGCGCGGCGTGCAGACGCCGGCGCTCGGGCAGCTGTACGTGGTGCTCGGCACGCTGACCTTCCTCGCGCTCGACGGCCACCTCGCCGTCATCGAACTGCTGGTCGACAGCTTCCGCGGCCTGCCGGTCGGCACCCGCGGGCTCGGCCCGGAGGACTTACAGCGCCTGGCGCTGTGGGGCAGCACGCTGTTCGCCGGGGCGCTGAAGATCGCGCTACCCGGCATGACGGCGCTGCTGGTGATCAACCTGGCCTTCGGGGCGATGAGCCGCGCGGCGCCGGCGCTCAACCTGTTCGCGGTCGGCTTGCCGGTCACGCTGGTGTTCGGCCTGGCGATCGTGCTGTTCGGCCTGCCCCTGATGCAGAGCGGGCTGGTCGAGCTGCTGACGCAGAGCTTCGGCCTGCTGCGCGCGCTGACCGCGGGGCCCTAGCGGGCGGCGCCGATGGCCGAGAGCGAGCAGGGCGACCGCACCGAACGACCGACACCACGCCGGCTGGAGGAGGCGCGCCGCCGCGGCGAGGTGCCGCGTTCGCGCGACCTGAGCGCCGCGCTGGTGACGCTGGCCGGCGGCGTCGGCCTGTACCTGCTCGGCGGCGTGGTCGGCGGGCGGCTGCTGGCGCTGGTTGCGCACTCGATGAGCTTCTCGCGCGCGGCGGCGACCGACACCGGGCAGCTGCTGCCGGCGCTGGGCGCGGCGGCGCTGCAGGGGCTGCTGGCCGCGGCGCCGATCCTCGGGCTGCTGCTGGCGGCCGCGGTGCTGGCGCCGCTGCTGATCGGCGGCTGGAACATCAGTGGCGAGCCACTGGCGCTCAACTGGTCGCGCCTCGATCCGGTGGCCGGCCTGCAGCGCATGTTCTCGCTGCGCGGCGGCATCGAGCTGCTGAAGTCGCTGGCGCGGGTCGCGGTGGTGGCGGTAGTCGCGGTCGTGGTGCTGCGCGCCCAGGCCCGCCAGTTCCTGCTGCTCGGCGCCGAGCCGGTCGCGACCGCGATCGCGCACGCGCTGGCGCTGGCCGGCGGCGCGCTGATCGCGCTCGGCGGCGCGCTCGGGCTGATCGCGCTGGTCGACGTGCCGCTGACGCTGTGGCAGCACCAGCGGGCGCTGCGCATGACGCGCGAGGAGATCCGCGAGGAGAGCAAGGACGTCGACGGCAACCCCGAGATCCGCAACCGCATCCGCCGCGCGCAGCAGGAGCTGGCGCGCCGGCGCATGATGGAGGAAGTGCCGCGCGCCGACGTGGTGATCACCAACCCGACGCACTACGCGGTGGCGCTGCGCTACGACGAGAACCGCATGCGCGCGCCGGTAGTCGTGGCCAAGGGCTGCGACCTGGTGGCGCTGCGCATCCGCGAGATCGCCGCCGAGCACCGCGTGCCGCTGGTCGAGGCCCCGCCGCTGGCGCGGGCACTGCACGCCGGCTGCGAGATCGGCGACGAGATTCCGGCGCGCCTGTACACCGCGGTCGCCCAGGTCCTCACCTACGTCTACCAGTTGCGCACCGCCCGCCGCCGCGGGATGCGCGCGCCGCCCCCGCCGCACATCGATACGCCCCCGCCGGCGCCGCCGCGGCGCTGAAAGCGTGACGCGCGTCGCGCTCCGGGCGCGCCGCGCGGTGCCGGAGAACCGACGCCGGCGGCCGGCACGGGACTTGCTCCATCCGTGCCGGGATTCCACGTCCCGCGACAGGCATTGAACGAGTACCGATGGCCGAAGCCGTGATCAAGACCGCCCCGGCGCCGCTGGCGCTGCGACTGCTGCTGCAGCGGGGCCTGGGCGCACCGCTCCTGCTGCTCGGCGTGCTGGCGATGGTGGTGCTGCCGCTGCCGGCGATCGCGCTCGACGTGCTGTTCACCTTCAACATCGCGCTCTCGGTGCTGATCGTCATGGCCGTGGTCAGCGTCGCGCGGCCGCTGGATTTCGCCATCTTCCCGACCGTGCTGCTGCTCTCGACCCTGCTGCGCCTGGCGCTCAACGTCGCCTCGACCCGCGTCGTGCTGCTGCACGGCCACGAGGGCACCTCGGCCGCCGGGCGCGTCATCGAGGCCTTCGGCGAGTTCGTGGTCGGCGGCAACTACGCCGTCGGCATCGTGGTGTTCGCGATCCTGACGATCATCAACTTCGTCGTGGTCACCAAGGGCGCCGGCCGCATCTCCGAGGTCAGCGCGCGCTTCACCCTCGACGCCATGCCCGGCAAGCAGATGGCGATCGACGCCGACCTGAACGCCGGCCTGATCACGCAGGACGAGGCGCGCACGCGCCGCGCCGAGGTGCGCAGCGAGGCCGACTTCTACGGCTCGATGGACGGCGCCAGCAAGTTCGTGCGCGGCGACGCCACCGCCGGCATCCTGATCCTGATCGTCAACATCGTCGGTGGCCTGGCGATCGGCACGCTGAGCCATGGCCTCGGCTTCGGCGACGCGGCGCGCGTCTACACGCTGCTGACCATCGGCGACGGCCTGGTGGCGCAGATACCGGCGCTGCTGCTCTCGACCGCGGTCGCGATCATCGTCACCCGCATGTCGCGCGCCCAGGACCTGGGGAGCGAGCTCGCGACGCAGCTGTTCCGCCAGCCGCGCGGCCTCGCGGTCGCGGCATCGCTCCTCGGCGTGATGGGCCTGATCCCCGGCATGCCGAACGTCGCATTCCTGCTGGGCGCCGCGGCGCTCGGCTCGGCCGCCTACATCCTGCGCCAGCGCGCGCAGGTGGCGGCGACGCGCGCGGCCGAGGAGCCGCCGCCACCGCCGCCGCCGGCCGAACAGAAGGAGCTCAGCTGGGAGGACGTGCAGCCGGTCGATCCGATCGGCCTGGAGGTCGGCTTCCGGCTGGTGCCGCTGGTGGACCGCAACGCCGGCGGCGAGCTGCTGGCACGCATCCGCGGCGTGCGCCGCAAGCTCACGCAGGAGCTCGGCTTCCTGGTGCAGGCGGTGCACGTGCGCGACAACCTGCAGCTGGCGCCGAACGCCTACCGCATCCTGCTCGCCGGCGTGCCGGTGGGCGAGGGCACCATCTACCCGGAGCGCGACCTGGCGATCAACCCCGGACGCGTGTTCGGCAAGCTCGCCGGCATCGAGACGCGCGACCCGGCCTTCGGCATGGAGGCGGTGTGGATCGAGGCGGGGCGGCGCGAGCAGGCGCAGACGCTCGGCTACACCGTGGTCGACGCCGGCACCGTGATCGCCACGCACCTGAGCCACGTGATCCAGACGCACGCGCACGAGCTGCTCGGGCATGAGGAGGTGCAGCAGCTGCTCAACGGCCTGGCGAAGAGCGCGCCGCGCCTGGTGGAGGAGCTGGTGCCGAAGACGCTGCCGCTGGCCGCGGTGGTGCGCGTGCTGCAGGGGCTGCTGGCCGAACGCGTGCCGATCCGCAACCTGCGGCTGATCGTCGAGACGCTGGCCGAGCACGCCGCGCGCACCCAGGACCCGGTGCTGCTGGCCTCGCAGGTGCGCGTCGCGCTCGGCCGCCAGATCGTGCAGGACATCGTCGGCAGCACCGGCGAGGTGCCGGTGATCACGCTGGAACCCGACCTCGAGCAGCTGCTGCAGGCCTCGCTCAACGGCAGCGCCGCCGCGGCGCTCGAGCCGGGGCTGGCCGAGCGGCTGCAGGCGCGGCTCGGCGAATCGGCGCAGCGCCAGGAAGCCGCGGGCGAGCCCGCCGTGCTGATGGTCGCGCCGCCGCTGCGCGCGCCGCTGGCGCGCTTCACGCGCGCGAGCCTGCCGGCGCTGCACGTGCTCGCCTGGAACGAGATCCCCGACAACCGCCGCATCCGCCTGGTGGCGGCGGTAGGCCGCTGAACAGGAACCCACGATGAGAATGAAACGCTACCTGGCCAACGACATGCGCGCGGCGCTGCGGCTGGTCCGCCTCGAGCAGGGTCCCGACGCGGTGATCCTCAGCACGCGGCAGCTGGCCGAAGGCGTCGAAGTGTGCGCGGCGGTCGATGCCGCCGCGGGCCTGCACGGCGCCGAGCTGCTGCTGGCGCGCACGCCCGCGGCCGCCGATGCCACCGCGCCGGCCACCCCGGCCACCCCGGCTGCGCCGGCCGCCGCGAGCGCCGCCACCGCATCGTCGCCTGCCACCGCGCAGCCGTCCGCCACCGCCGCACCAGCGCCCGTTGCGCCGGCCGCCGCGGCGCAGGACGGCGACGCCGACACGCCCTGGACACTGGACGCGGCCGAAGCCACCGGCACGGCGCAACTGCTGCACGCGGAGCTGCGCGGGCTGCGCCTGCTGTTCGAGCAGCAGCTGGCGGCGCTGGCTTGGAACGACTACACCCGCCGCGAACCGGAGAAGGCGCAGGCCCTCATCGAGCTGGCCGAGCTCGGCATCGCACGCGACATCGCCCGCGGGATCGTCGCCGAGCTGCCCGCCGGCGCGCAGGCGCACGCGGCGCAGCGGCCGCACCTGGCGCTGCTCGCGCGGCAGCTGCCGGTCGCGGCGGCACCCGCCGGCGACGGTGGCTGCCTTGCACTCGTCGGCCCGAGCGGCGCCGGCAAGACCACCACGCTCGCCAAGCTGGCGGCGCGCTGGGTGCTCGAGCACGACAGCGGCTCGCTGCTGCTGATGTCGATCGACGACGAGCGCATCGGCGGCAATGAACAACTGCGCATCCTCGGCCGGCTGCTCGGCGTCGCGGTCGAGACCGCCGCCAGCGCGACCGAGCTGGCCGCGCGCCGCGCCAGCCACCCGCACGCGCGGCTGGTGCTGGTCGATACGCCGGGCCTCGGCACGCGCACCGGGGAATCGCCCGGGCGGGTCGCGGAGTTGCGCGCGGCGCTCCCCGGGCTGGAACTGCTCGGCGTGCTGCCGGCCAGCGCGCAGGCGGTGGTGCTGGAGGACTGCGCCCGGCGCCTGCGCGAGCTCGAGCCGGCGGCCGTGGTGCTGACGCGCCTCGACGAGGCCGCCAGCCTCGGCGGCGCGCTGTCGGCACTGCTGCGCACGCGCCTCGCGGTGGCGTTGCTGTCCGACGGCCCGCGCATCCCGGAGGACCTGCGCCCGGCGCGCGCCCACCAGCTCGTCGCGCGCGCCGCGGAGCTGGCCCGGGCCTCGGGCGCCAGCGCCGATGAAGATCTGCTCGTACATCGTTTCGGAGGATCCAGGAATGTCGCAGCGTAAGCTGGCGGTGCGTGACGTCGCCGCGCAACCGGTGCAGGTGATCGCCGTCACCGGCGGCAAGGGTGGCATCGGCAAGACCACCGTCGCCATCAACCTCGCGACGGCGTTGGCGCTGTCGGGCAAGCGCGTGTTGCTGTTCGACGGCGACCTCGGGCTCGCCAACGTCGACGTGCTGCTCGGCCTGACGCCGCGCTGCACGATCGAGCAGGTGCTGCGCGGCGAGCGCGAGCTGGAGGAGATCCTGGTGGCGACGCCCGCCGGCGTGCAGGTGATCCCCGGCGGCAACGGCATCGCGCGCCTCGCCGCGCTCGGCGCGCCGGAGCATGCCGGCCTGATCCGTGCCTGCAGCGCCTTGCCGCAGGCCTTCGACGTGATGATCGTCGACACCGCGCCCGGCATCGCCGAGTCGGTGCTGCATTTCACGCAGGCGGCGCAGGAGGCGCTCATCGTGCTGCGCGACGAGCCGGCCTCGCTGACCGACGCCTACGCGATGATCAAGGTCCTGAGCCGCGAGCACGGGCTCGGCCGCTTCCGCGTGGTGGTGAACATGCTGCGCGCCGGCGAGCACGGCGGCGGCATCTTCCGCCGGCTGCAGCGCGTCGCCGACCGCTACCTGGACGTGCAGCTGGATTATGTCGGCGACGTGCCCGAGGACGCCTGCCTGGCGCGCGCGGTGCGGGCCCAGCGCACCGTGGTCGAGGCCTACCCGGGCAGCGCGGCCTCCCGGGCATTCAAGAAACTGGCGGTGGCGGCCGATAACTGGCCGATGCCCCCCAGCCCCAGCGGTCGCCTGCAATTCTTCCTGGAACGGTCGCTGCCGCGCGCGGCGACGCGCCTGCGGGTGGTCCAGTGAAGGGCGCCAGGGCCTACGCGGACGCCGCCCCGCAACGCGACCTGGACGCGCTGGTGCGCCAGCACGCCGACCTGGTCAAGCGCATCGCCTACCACCTCGCCGGCCGCCTGCCGCCGCAGGTCGAGGTCGAGGACCTCATCCAGGCCGGCATGATGGGCCTGCTCGAGGCCGCGCAGCACTACGCCACCGGCCGCGGCGCCAGCTTCGAGACCTACGCCGGCATCCGCATCCGCGGCGCGATGCTCGACGCCCTGCGCAAGCTCGACTGGGCGCCGCGCTCCGTGCACCGCAAGGCGCGCGCCGCCGCCGCATCGCTCCGCGCCGTCGAGGCCGTGCGCGGCGGCGAGGCCACCGACACCGAGGTGGCGGCGCACATGGGCGTGTCGGTGGGCGACTACCACCAGATCCTGCAGGAGGCGCTCAGCTGCCAGCTGCTGCGGCTCAACGATGCCGAGGACGGCGAAGAGTCCGCTCTCGACCGCCTGCGCGACAACGGCCCGGACCCGCTGGAGGAGACCGTCGACGACGCGGTGCGGCGCGCGGTGGTGGCGGCGATCGAGCGCCTGCCGGAGCGCGAGCGGCTGGTGCTGTCGCTGTATTACGAGCAGGAGCTGAACCTCAAGGAGATCGGTGCGGTTCTCAAGGTGACCGAGTCGCGTGTCTGCCAGCTGCACGGCCAGGCGCTGTTGCGGCTGAAGTCGCAGCTGACCGAGTGGCGCGCCTAGCGCCGGGTGAGCGGGACGCGTGGACCTGCTGAGCGTCATCGGGCTGCTGCTCGCGCTGGTCGCGATCATCGTCGGCGCCATCCTCAAGGGCGCCGGCGTGCACGCGCTGCTGTCGGCGGCCGCCTTCATGATCGTGGTGGTCGGCACCGTCGCCGCGATCTGCGTGCAGACGCCGCTGGCGGTGATGCGCCGCGCCTTCGACATCCTGCCGTGGGTGTTCCGCCCGCCGCAGCGGCCGCCGGAGGCGCTGATCCGCAAGATCGTCGAATGGAGCCACCTGTCGCGCAAGCAGGGGCTGCTCGGGCTCGAGCCGGTGCTGGCCACCGAGCCGGACCAGTTCCTGCGCAAGGGCCTGCAGCTGGTGGTCGACGGCAGCGAGCCGGACTCGATCCGCAACACGCTCGAGGTGGACATGGGCGCGCGCGAGGCGGCCGACCTGCGCGCCGCCAAGGTGTTCGAGGGCATGGGCATCTACTCGCCGACGCTCGGCATCATCGGCGCCGTGCTCGGACTGATGGCGGTGATGCAGAACCTCGCCGACCCCTCCAAGCTCGGCCACGGCATCGCCGCGGCCTTCGTCGCCACCGTGTACGGCATCGGCCTCGCCAACCTGGTGTTCCTGCCGATGGCCAACAAGCTCAAGTCCACCATCCAGCAGCAGGCGCACGTCAACGAGATGCTGATCGAAGGCCTGGTCGCGCTCGCCCAGGGCGAGAACCCGCGCAGCATCGAAGGCCGGCTGCACGGCTTCCTGCATTGAGGCAACGCCCATGGCACGCCGGCACCGCCACGAAGAACACCAGAACCACGAAGCCTGGGCCATCCCGTACGGCGACCTGATCACGCTGCTGCTGGCCTTCTTCGTCGTCATGTACGCGGTGTCGTCGGTCAACGCCGGCAAGTACCGCGTGCTCTCCGACGCGCTGTCGGCCGCCTTCCGCGGCACGCCGCGCTCGCCGCAGCCGATCGCCGTCGGCCAGGATCCGCGGCTGCTGTCCGAGCACCTGCCGATCAGCGAGGTCAACCGCATGTTCAGCGCCGGCCTGCCGGCGCACGCGCTGATGCCGCTGCCCCAGGCGCGCGGCAACGCCGCGCGCGGCGAGACCCGGCCGAGCTCGGCCGACCCGCGCCCGGCAGCGGCGCCCGCCGGCGGCGCCGACGCGACCAACCAGCGGCAGCTCGACGCGATGGCCAGCGAGATCGGCGCCGTGATGCGCCGGCAGATCGAGGACCAGCGCGTGCACGTCACGCGCCGCGGCAATGCCATCGAGGTCGAGATCAGCACCGACCTCCTGTTCGGCAGCGGCTCGGCGGCGCTGGCGGCGGCGGCCCAGGCGCCGCTCGGCAACCTGGCCGACGCGCTGCGGCCCTGGCCCAACTCGATCCGCGTCGAGGGTCACACCGACGACCGGCCGATCGGCACGCTCGCCTTCCCGTCGAACTGGGAGCTGTCGGCGGCGCGCGCCGCCAGCGTCGTGCGCCTGTTCACGCAGCACGGCGTCGTGGCGCAGCGCCTCGCGGTCATCGGCTATGCCGACCAGCACCCGCTGCAGCCGAACCAGACGCCGGCCGGCCGCAACGCCAACCGCCGCGTGGTCGTCATGGTCCTCGGCCAGGAAGCGGCGGCCGGCCGCGCCGCCGGCGATCCGGCCGGCGGCTGAACATGGCACGGTTCCTGCTCCAGTACCTGGGTGGCGGCGCGCGCGGTGCGCGGCCGCGTCAATTTTCCGTCCCGGAGGCGACATGGTGAGCTACGACTGGTCCGAAGCCGCGCTGGCCGCGGCGATCGTGGCGCTGGCACTGGTGCTGGTGCTGGAACTGCGCTCGACGCAGCGGCTGCGGCGCGTGGTGGGGCTCGAGCTGGGGCGCATCTTCGAGCAGCTCGACCTGGTGCGCTTCGAGAACCAGCAGCTGCTCGAGCAGCGCGTGGGCGAGGCACCGGCGGGCGCGCCGCCGATCCCGGTGGCCTGCGTGCCGGCGGCCGGTCGGGCCGCGGCCGACTACGGCGTCGCCGCGCAGCTCGCCGCGGCCGGGGCCGATGCCGCCGAGATCGCCTCACGCGCCGGCCTCGGCAGCGGCGAGGCGCGCATGCTCGCGGCGCTGCAGAGCGCGCGCAGCCGGCGCGCGAGCCGGGACTGAGGCGCCACTCCATGCAGTCGGCCCATCCAGCCCAGGACCATCGCGATGCCGATGGCGAGCTGGCGCGGCGCTTCGCGCAGGAGCTGGCCGCGGCGATCGGCCGTGGCGCGGTGGAGCTGCCCGCCTGGTCGCAGATGACCGAGCGCGCGCGCGCCGCGCTCGACGACGAGAACCTGGACGATGACCGCCTGGCGCGGCTGCTGGCCGCGGAGGCCGGCCTCGCGGTCCGCGTGCTGACGATCGCCAACGCGGCGATGTTCGCCGCCGGCGGGTCGCGCACCGCGGACCTGAAGCTCGCCGTGATGCGCCTCGGCCGCGACTGCGTGCGCAGCGCGGTGTACGCCTATGCGCTGGCGCAGCTGCGGCACGCGCCGCGGCTGCTGGAGGTGCGCGAGGAACTGCGGCTGCAGTGGCGCGAGAGCACCGCGGTGGCGACGCTGGCGCGGCTGGTCGCGACCGCCACCGGCTGCGTCGATCCGGACGAGGCGCTGCTCGCGGGGCTGCTGCACAACATCGGCAAGCTGGCGCTGCTGGCGCAGCTGGAGGCCGCACCCCCCGGGCTGCGTGCGCCGGCGGCGCGCACCGCGCTGCTGATCGCCTGGCACGCGCGCATCGGCCTGGCGCTGGCGCTGGACTGGCGGCTGCCGGAAGCGGTGTGCAACGCCATCGCCGAGCAGGACACGCTCGAGGCGACGCGCGGCGGGCGCGCCAACCTCAACGACGTGCTGGCGGTGGCGGTGATCGGCTCGGGCGCCGGGCAGGACGAGCAGCAGGTCGCCGGGCACCTCGCCGCCTTCAGCCGCTTCGGCTTCGACGCGCCGCGTTGGCTCGAGCTGCTGCAGCGCGCGCGGCTGGAATCGGCGGCGCTGCGCAGCGCCTTCGGCGACTGAGGCCGCGCCGGCCCGCGCGGGCCGGCGGCGCCTCAATCCTCCATCAGGAAGCTGCGCAGCTGCTCGGAGCGCGAGGGATGGCGCAGCTTGCGCAGCGCCTTGGCCTCGATCTGGCGGATGCGCTCGCGCGTGACGTCGAACTGCTTGCCGACCTCCTCGAGGGTGTGGTCGGTGTTCATGTCGATGCCGAAGCGCATGCGCAGCACCTTGGCCTCGCGCGGCGTCAGCTGCGCCAGCACCGAGTGCGTGGTCTCGCGCAGCGACTCCATCGTCGCCTGGTCGATCGGCGAGGCGACGCTGGTGTCCTCGATGAAGTCGCCGAGGTGTGAATCCTCGTCGTCGCCGATCGGCGTCTCCATCGAGATCGGTTCCTTGGCGATCTTCAGGACCTTGCGCACCTTGTCCTCGGGCATCTCCATGCGCACCGCCAGCTCTTCCGGCGTCGGCTCGCGGCCCATCTCCTGCAGCATCTGCCGCGAGATGCGGTTCAGCTTGTTGATCGTCTCGATCATGTGCACCGGGATGCGGATGGTGCGCGCCTGGTCGGCGATCGAGCGGGTGATGGCCTGGCGGATCCACCAGGTGGCGTAGGTCGAGAACTTGTAGCCGCGGCGGTATTCGAACTTGTCGACCGCCTTCATCAGGCCGATGTTGCCCTCCTGGATCAGGTCCAGGAACTGCAGGCCGCGGTTGGTGTACTTCTTCGCGATCGAGATGACCAGGCGCAGGTTGGCCTCGACCATCTCCTTCTTGGCGCGGCGCGCCTTGGCCTCGCCGATCGACACCTCGCGGTTGATGTCCTTGATGTCGGTGATGGAGAGGTGGTAGCTGACCTCGAGCTGCTGCAGCTTCTTCTGCCGGCGCTCGATCTCCTCCTTGAGCCGCGCCAGCTGCGCCGAGTACTTCTTGCCGGCCTTGACGTGCTTGGCGAGCCAGCGGCCGCTGGTCTCGTTCTTCGGGAAGGTGGCGATGAAGTCCTTGCGCGGCATGCCGGCATCGCGCACCGCGATCGCCATGATCTCCTTCTCGATCTGGCGGATCTCGCCGATGTGCGCGCGCAGCTGCGCGGTCAGCGCCTCGAACATGCGCGGCGCGAGCCGCAGCTCCATGAACTCGGCGGCCAGCTTCTTGCGCAGCTTCTGCGACTTGGGGTCGAGCGGGCCGGCCTTCTGCAGCGCCGCCAGCGACTGCTGCTGCAGCTTGGCGAGCGAGGCCAGGCGCCGCGCGACTTCCTCCGGGTCGGGCCCGGTGTCGACGGCCTCCTCCTCGCTGTCCTCGGCATCCTCGCCTTCTTCCTGGTCGCCGGATTCCTCCGCCGCCTCGACCTCGATCTTGGTCGGGTTCTGCGGCTGCGCGATCACGTCCGGGGCGTTCGGGTCGATGAAGCCCGTGACCATGTCGATCAGGCGCGCCTGGCCGGCCTTGATCAGCTCGTAGGTGCGCAGCAGGTGCTCGAAGGTGCAGGGGTAGGTGGCCAGCGCGCCGCGCACGGCGTTCAGGCCTTCCTCGATGCGCTTGGCGATGCGGATCTCGCCCTCGCGCGTCAGCAGCTCGACCGTGCCCATCTCGCGCATGTACATGCGCACCGGATCGGTGGTGCGGCCGAGCTCGGCGTCGAGCGCCGCGAGCGCCGCGGCGGCTTCCTCGATGGCTTCCTCGTCGGCCGGCGTGGACGGTTCGGTGGCGAGCAACGACTCGCTGTCCGGTGCCTTCTCGTACACCGGGATGCCCATGTCGTTGATCGTGTTGACGATGTCCTCGATCTGCTCGGGATCGACGATCTCGGACGGCAGGTGGTCGTTCACCTGCGCATAGGTGAGGTAGCCCTGCTCCTTGCCGCGCGCGATCAGGAGCTTGAGCTGCGACTGGCGGTCGTCGGGCATGCCGACGACGGTGAGCCGCTCGGCGCCGGCCGCCTTGGCCACCGGCAACTTCGCGCCGGCCTTCACCGGGGCGAGGGCTGCCTTGGCGTCGGGCTTGCCGCCCTTGGGCGGCGCGGCCTTGGCCGCGGCGTGGCCATGTCCCTGGGCCTGTGCCTGGGCATGGCCATGGGTGTTGCCATGGGCGTGGCCATGCGTGCCGGCCGCCGCTTTTGGTGCCGGCGTCCTGCCATGGGCTGCCGCCTTCGCGGCCGCGGGCTTCGTGGCGGCTGCCGCGGGCTTGGCCGCGGCGGGCGCGGGGGCGGCCGGCTTCTTCGGCGCGGCGTGCTTCGCGGGCGCAGCGTGCTTGCGAGGTGCGGCGGCGGGCGGCGTCTTGTGCTTGCGTGTCATCGTCGGTGGCTGCCCTTGAATGATCGAGGGACGCATCGGTCCCCCAGGGAACCGCGCCCACACACGGAAAAGCCCGTAAGTCTACCCAAAACCACTATCGGATCGCCAACGTGTTTGCTGGAGGGGGGGTCATCCTCGGCGCCGGCGCCAGGAGCCTCCCCGGGGGCCACCTCTTGGACCTCGCCGCTGCGGCTCGAGCCCACCGCACCGCAGCACGCCCGGGCTAGCGCGACCCGTCCTGGCCCGGGCTCCTCGCCGGCCGCCCCAGGTCGCGTATAAGTGCTTGAAGCTCCTGCTTTTCTTCCTCGTCCACGCGGCCGTCGCGGGCCCGGGCGATCAGTTCGTCCATGCGCGCGCGCTGCTGGTCGCCGCACAGCCGCTCCAGGCTGTCGGCCAGTTCCCGGCTGGCGGCGTCCACATCGGATACGAGCGTCTCCGCCCGCGCGAGTTCCGGTGCGCCCTCCTCGGGCCGTTCGCGCCAGCGTTCGAGCGTCTGTGCCACGGAAGCGGCCGGATGTTCGATCTGCTGGCGCAGCAGTTCGTTCAGCACCGCCGCGCCCGGCACGTCGAGCCGGGCCACCGCGCGCGCAGCGGCGCGCCCACCGCGCCGCTGCCGCGGGGAAATGCAGCAGCAGCTGGATCGCCTGGGTGACGAGCCCGCCGCGGCCGGCGCGTCGGGCGGGCCGCGGCGCCGCGCCGTCCGCGCCCGCGCCGGCGGCGCGCTCCGGCGCGGGCGCCGGTGCGTCCGCGGCCAGCAGTTCGCGCAGCCGTTCGCCGCTGAAGCCGATGTCGGCGGCGAGGCGCTCGATCAGCAGCTCGCGGTAGACCCCGGTGCCCAGCCGCGCGAGCAACGGCCGCGCGAGGGCCACGTAGCGCGCGCGGCCGTCGGCGTGCGCCAGGTCGACCTCGGTGCGCAGCTGCCCGAGCAGGTACTCGGACAGCGGCAGCGCGCCGGCGATGCGCTGCTCGAAGGCCTCGCGCCCCTCCTTGCCGACCAGCGAGTCGGGGTCCTCTCCCTCGGGCAGGAACAGGAAGCGGATCTCGCGGCCGTCCTGCGCCTCCGGCAGCACGTTCTGCAGCGCGCGCCAGGCCGCGGCGCGCCCGGCGCGGTCGCCGTCGAAGCAGAACACGATCTCGCTCACCAGCCGGAAGGCGCGCTTGAGGTGCTCGGCGGTGGTCGCGGTGCCGAGCGTGGCGACCGCGTAGTGGATGCCCGACTGGTGCAGCCGCGCGACGTCCATGTAGCCCTCGACGACCAGCAGCCGCTTGAGCGGCAGCCGCGCCTGGCGCACTTCGTACAGGCCGTAGAGCTCGCGGCCCTTGTGGAACAGCGCGGTCTCCGGCGAGTTGAGGTACTTGGGCTCGCCGCGGTCGAGCACGCGCCCGCCGAAGGCGATCACGCGGCCGCGCGCATCGCGGATCGGGAACATGACGCGGTCGCGGAAGCGGTCGTAGTACGGCTCCTGTCCGGGTGCCGGCCGCTCGCGCGCGATGACCAGCCCGGCGGCGAGCAGCGCGCGGCGCGACTCCTCGGTGGCGCCGAAGCGATGCAGCAGTTCCTGCCAGGCGTCGGGCGCGTAGCCGATGCGGAAGCGCTGCAGCGTCTCGGGCGTGAGGCCGCGGCCCCGCAGGTACTGCTGCGCGCGCTGGTTCGCGTCGAGCTGCTCGGCATAGAAGCCGGCGACGCGACCGAGCATCTCGGTGAGGCCCTCGCTCGCCGCGCTGCGCTGCGCGCTGCCCGCCTCGCGCGGCACTTCCATGCCGACGCGCCGCGCGAGCTCCTCGACCGCCTCGGGGAAGGCGAGCTGGTCGTACTGGATCAGGAAGCCGAGCGCGGTGCCGTGCGCGCCGCAGCCGAAGCAGTGGAAGAACTGCTTGTCCGGGCTCACCCAGAACGAGGGCGTCTTCTCGTCGTGGAACGGGCAGCAGGCCTTGAACTCGCGCCCGGACTTCTTCAGCGGCACGCGCTCGCCGATCAGCTCGACGATGTCGGCGCGCGCGATCAGCTCGTCGATGAAGCCCTGGGGGATGCGGCCGGCCATGCGTGGGAGTCTACCGCCGGGCGCATGGGCCCGGCGCGCGCGGCCGCCGGCGGCCGCTTCAGGCCGGCGTGGACAGCCGGGCCTTGATGCGCGCGCCCAGCGCGCCCATGTCGGCGCGGCCCTGCACCTTCGGCTTCAGGGCGTTCATGACCTTGCCCATGTCCTTGATGCTGGCGGCGCCGGTCGCGGCGACCGTCTCGGCGACGAGGCGGTCGAGCTCCTGCTCGGAGAGCTGTTCGGGCAGGTAGGCGGCGAGCACGGCGAGCTCGGCGTTTTCCTTGGCGACCAGGTCGGCGCGGCCGCCGGCCTGGAACTGCGCGATCGACTCGCGCCGTTGCTTGACCATCTTCTCCAGCACCGCGAGCACCTGGGTGTCGTCGAGCTGGATGCGCTCGTCGACTTCGCGCTGCTTGATCGCCGCCATGATCAGGCGGATGGTCGCCAGGCGATCCTTCTCGGCGGCGCGCATCGCCGCCTTCATGTCGTCCTGGATGCGGGCCTTCAGCTCCACTTCAGGCGCGCGGCGTTCAGCGCGCGGCGCGCACGAAGTCGCGCGAGAGACGCTTGAGGTGCCGCTTCACGGCGGCGGCCTTCTTGCGTTTACGCTCCTGGGTCGGCTTCTCGTAGAATTCGCGCCGGCGCAGCTCGGCGAGGACGCCTGCCTTCTCGCAGGCACGCTTGAATCGCCGCAGGGCGGCGTCGAAGTACTCGTTCTCGCGGATACGGACGCTCGGCATCGAATCTCAACCTCTTGATTCAACTGGCGGATTGTTGCCCGCCAGCGAGGGCAGGGGGCGGGGATTCTAAAGGCGGGCGGGACAAAAGGCAAAATGCGGGTTCTCGGCATCGAAAGCTCCTGCGACGAGAGTGCCGCGGCCGTCGTCGACGACCGCCAGGGGCTCCTCGCGCAGGCCCTGCACAGCCAGGTGGAGCTGCACCGGCCCTACGGCGGCGTCGTGCCGGAGCTCGCCTCGCGCGACCACGTGCGGCGGCTCCTGCCGCTGGTACGCGCCGCGCTGGCGGACGCCGCGACCGGCCCCGGGCAGCTCGACGGCATCGCCTACACGGCCGGCCCCGGGCTCGTCGGGGCGCTGCTCACCGGGGCGGCGCTGGCCCAGTCGCTCGCGCTGGGCTGGGACCTGCCGGTGCTCGGCGTCCACCACCTCGAGGGCCACCTGCTCGCGCCGCTCCTCGAGCCCGAGCCGCCGCCGTTCCCGCACCTCGCGCTGCTGGTCTCCGGCGGCCACACCATGCTGGTGGACGTGCAGTCGATCGGCGCCTACCGCGTGCTGGGCGAGACGCGCGACGACGCCGCCGGCGAGGCCTTCGACAAGTCGGCCAAGCTCCTCGGGCTCGACTACCCGGGCGGGCCGGAGCTCGCGCGGCTGGCGGCGCAGGGGCGGCCCGGGCAGTTCCGCTTCCCGCGGCCGATGCTGGACCGGCCCGGGCTGGAGTTCAGCTTCTCGGGCCTGAAGACCGCCGTGATGCTGGCGGTGCGCGGGCGCGAGCTGACGCCGGCGCTGCGGGCGGACGTCGCCTGCGGCGTGCAGGAGGCGATCGTGGACACGCTGTGCGCCAAGGCGCTGCGCGCCCTGGAGGCCACCGGCCACGATGCGCTGGTGGTGGCCGGCGGCGTGGGCGCCAACCAGGCGCTGCGCGCGCGCCTCAGCGCCGCGGCGCGCGCGCGCGGCGCGCGCGTGTACTATCCGCGACCGGAGTTCTGCACGGACAATGCCGCCATGATCGCGCTCGCCGGCCTGCAGCGCCTGCGCGCCGGCGAACGCTCGCCGCGCACGGTGCGCGTGCGGGCGCGCTGGGGCATCGCCGAGCTCGCGCCACCGGGGAAGACCACCGCACCATGAGTTCACCGCCCGTCGAAGACCGCCTGTTCCTGCGCGGCCTGGAAGTCGAGTGCATCATCGGGTTCATCGACTGGGAGCGGCGCATCCGCCAGAAGGTCGTCATCGACCTGGAGATCCCGGCGGACTGCGCCCGCGCGGCGACGCGCGATTCGATCGCCGACACCACCGACTACAAGGGCATCGCCAAGCGCGTGCTGGCCTTCGTCGGCGAGTCGCAGTTCCACCTGGTGGAGACGCTGGCCGAGCGGCTGGCGGCGCTGCTGCTGGAGGAATTCCGGCTGGCGTGGGTGCGGCTGACGATCAACAAGCCGGGCGCGATCCGCCATGCGCGCGACGTCGGCGTGATCATCGAGCGGCGGCGGTGAGCGGGCTGCGGCGATGAGGCTCGCCGGCGTCGCGCTCGGCGGCAACGTCGAGCCGGAGCGGCGCCTGCCGCAGGCGGCGCGGCTGCTGCGCGCGCGCTTCCCCGGCACGCGCTTCTCGCGCTGCTACCGCAATGCCGCGGTCGGCTTCGAGGGCGAGGATTTCCTCAATGCCGCCGCGGTGTTCGACACGGCGCTGGCGCCAGCGGCGCTGGTCGAGGCGCTGCACGCCATCGAGGAGCAGTGCGGCCGCGGCCGCGCCGACCCGAAGTGGGCGCCGCGCCGCATGGACATCGACCTGCTGGTGCTGGGCGGGATCGCAGGGTGCCACGAGGGCGTGGTGCTGCCGCGGCCGGACCTGCTGCGTCGTGGCTACATGCTCGGGCCGCTCGCCGAGCTCATGCCCGGCTGGCGCCATCCGTCCGCGGGGCGGACGCTCGCCGAGCTGTGGCACGAGTTCGCGCCGACGGTGCCGCCGCTGGCCGACTCCGGGATCGACCTCGGCGCGGCGTAACGCGGCGCCCCCGGCAGATCCGCTACCAGCCGACGCTGCGTCCGCCGTCGACCGCCAGCACCTGGCCGGTGACGAACGGTGCCTCGGCGGCGAAGAAGCGCACCGCGCGCGCGATGTCGGCCGGCTCGCCGGCGCGCTTGAGCAGCGTGCGCTCGATGATCTCGTTCATCTGCTGCGGATCGAGCCCGGTCTCGGGCCACAGCACCGGCCCCGGGGCCACTGCGTTGACGCGCACCTCGGGCGCCATCTCGCGCGCCAGCGCGCGCGTCAGCATGATGAGGCCCGCCTTGGCCGCGGAGTAGGCCAGGTAATTGCGCAGCGGCCGCTGGCCGTGGATGTCGACGATGTTGACCACCAGGCCGCGCGTGCGGCGCAGCGCGGGCGCGGCCGCCTGCGCCAGGAACAGCGGCGCCTGCAGGTTGGTGCCCGAGAGGTCGGCCCACTGCGCCGGCGTGATGCTGCCGAACGGCGTCGGGTAGAAGGTCGAGGCGTTGTTCACCAGCACGTCGAGGCCGCCGAAGGCGTCGGTGGCCGCGGCGACCAGCTCCGGCAGCGCCGCCGTGTCCAGCAGGTCGGCGCGCACCACGCGCGTCGAGCCGGCGCGCTCGCTCTCCAGCCCGGCGGCCAGCGTGCGCGCCTCCTCCAGCGAGCGGTTGCAGTGGATGACGACGCTGGCGCCGGCGGCGTGCAGGTGCCGCACGATCTCGGCGCCGACGCGCCGCGCCGCGCCGGTGACCAGCGCCGTGCGGCCGTGCAATGGCGGCGGGAGTCTCTCTTGCGTCATCATCGTCAAGAATATGGTGCGCGCCGGCGAAGTCCAGAGCTTTCCACCCCTTGATGCGGCGCAGGCCGCCCATGCGGCGCGCGTGCGCGCCGCGCTCGCGGCGGCGCTGGCGGCGCACGGCGGCTGGCTGTCGTTCGCCGACTACCTGCGGCTGGTGCTGTACGCGCCGGGGCTGGGCTACTACAGCGCCGGCGCGCAGAAGTTCGGTGCCGCGGGCGATTTCACCACCGCGCCGGAGCTCTCGCCGCTGTTCGGCCGGTGCGTCGCCCGCGCCATCGCCCCGGTGCTCGCGGCCACCGCCGGCGAGGTGCTCGAGTTCGGCGCCGGCAGCGGGCGGCTTGCCGCGACGCTGCTGGGCACGCTGCGGAACTGGCGCGCTGCCGCGGGCGCTACCGCATCCTCGAGGTGAGCGGCGCTGCGCGAGCGCCAGCGCCACCCTGGCGGCGCTCCCCGCCGACCTGTCCGGGCGCGTCGAGTGGCTGGATGCGCTGCCGGCCGAACCGCTCGATGGGGTGATCCTCGCCAACGAGGTCGCCGATGCGCTGCCCTTCGACTGCTTCGCGATCCGTCCCGCCGGGCCGATGGCGCGCGCGTCGAGTCGACGCGGATGCGGCGCCTCGCGTGGCCGAACGGCCGGCCGACGCGGCGCTGCGCGGCGAGCTGGCGCGCATCGAGGCGGAGCTCTCGGCGCGCCGCTGCTGCAGGGCCTCGGTCTCCGAGCTGTGCCCCGAGGCGGACGGCCGGATCGCCGCGCTCGGCGCCGCGCTCGGGCGCGGCGTCGCGCTCGTCGTCGACTACGGCGTCGGGCGCGGTGAGTACTACCACCCGGCGCGCGGCGCGGGCACGCTGCGCTGCCACTACCGGCATCGCGCGCACGCCGATCCGTTCCTGCACCCGGGGCTGCAGGACATCACCGCCCTGGTGGACTTCACGCGACTCGCCGAGGCGGCGCTGTGGCCGGGCTCGAAGTCGCGGGCTACCGCAACGCAGGCGGCCTTCCCTGCTCGCGAGCGGCACGAGGCCGACGTGCAGGTCAGCGGCCGACGTGCGCACGCGCACGCGCCTCGAGCGAGGCGCGCCAGCTGCTGTTGCCGGGCGAGATGGGCGAGACCTTCAAGGCGCTGGCGCTGACGCGCGGCTGGGATGCGCCGGTGCCGGGCCGGTACAGGACCTGCGGCGCCTGCACGCGTCGCGACGCCCCGCGGGCCGTCGCGCCGGGTTGCGGCTGGCCGCGGCCAGGCTGCGGCCAGGGCTGCGGCTAGGGCTGCGGCGCGGCGAGCAGCGCCGCGCGCCGCCGCGCGCGCAGGTGCGCGGCGATGGCTGGTCCCGCGAGCGTCGCGATTCTCGCCGGATCGGGGCGCACGGCGGCCGCGCGCCGGCCGCTCTTGCAGGGCGTTGACTCATCGCGCGGCCTCGGCCGGCGGCGTGCCGGTGGCGACGGCGCGCGCGGCCCAGGCCTGCAGCGCCGCGGCGAAGGCTCCGGCCGCCGCAGGGCGTCGGTGGCCTTCGAGCAGCGCGAGCAGCCAGTCGGGATCGTTGAGCCGCTGCGCGAGGGCGGCGCATCCCCGCCCAGCCGCGCGCAGTTCTGCCGCGAGCCGCAGCAATTCGCGTAATCGACCGCAGGCGCAGCCGCGCGCCTGGCGTCTCGATGCGCGCCGCGTCGAGCTCGGCCGCGAGCGCGGCGGTTTCACCGCGGCGGCTGCTCCCGCCTGCCGCCAGCGCCGTGGCGCGCACCGGCAGCCGGCGCGCCGTCAGCGCGCGGCGCAGGCCATGCCAGTTCGGGCAGCACCACTTCAAGCGCCGGCGGCGAGCGCCTCGAAGAAGGCCAGCGGCCGCGGCTTCGCCCAGCGCCTGCTCGAGCTCGCGCCACACGCGCTCGGGCACCAGCGCCGCGGCCTCGCCGGCGCGCGGCACCATGCCGCGCATCAGCTCGAGCGTCTCGGCGATGCCGAAGCCGAGCGGCGCGAAGCGCGCGGCGAGCGCGCCACGCGCAGGATGCGCACTGGGTCCTCGGCGAAGGCCGGGGAGACGTGCCGCAGCACTCGCCGCTCGAGGTCGGCGCGGCCGCCGTGGGGTCGGCGAGGCTGCCGTCGGCACGCTGCGCCATGGTGTTGATCGTCAGGTCGCGCCGCTGCAGGTCCTGCTCGAGCGTCACTTCTGGGCGAGAACTCGGCGGCGAAGCCGCGGGTAGCTGCGCGCCACCTTGCGTTCCGTGCGCGCGAGCGCGCATCCCCGCCGGTCTCGCGCAGCTATTCGGGAAGTCGTGCCCGACCGGGCGATAGCCGAGCGCGCGCATCGCCTCCGGCGTCGCGCCGGTCACGACCCAGTCGCGTTCCGGCGGCGTGCGGCCCAGCAGCCGGTCCCGGACGGCGCCGCCGACCAGATAGACTTGCATGCGCGCATGTTACCCGACGCCACGCATCGCTCCCCGCTTCGCTGGCTGCGCCTGCTGGCCTCCGGCCTGCTCGCCGCGACGCTCGGCGCCTGCAGCACCGCGGGCTACCTGGTGCAGGCGGCGCACGGCGAGGCGCGGGTGCTCGCGCGCCGCCGGCCGCTCGGCCAGGTGATCGCCGATCCGGCCACGCCGGTTGCGCTGCGGGCGCAGCTCGAGACGGTGCGCGCCGCGCGCGACTTCGCCGTCAGCGCCCTGGCGCTGCCCGACAACGCCAGCTACCGCAGCTACGCCGACATCGGCCGGCCGTACGTCGTCTGGAACGTGGTCGCGGCGCCGGAGTTCGCGGTCGAGCCGCGCCGCTGGTGCTTCCCGTTCACCGGCTGCGTCGCCTACCGCGGCTACTTCCGCGAGGCCAACGCGCGCCGCTACGCCGGGCAGCTCGCGCGCCGCGGCGACGACGTGCTGGTGGCCGGCGTGTCGGCCTACTCGACGCTCGGCCATTTCAACGACCCGGTGGTCAGCAGCATGCTGCGCCAGGGCGAGAACACGCTGGTCGCGACGCTGTTCCACGAGCTCGCGCACCAGCGGCTCTACCTGCCGGGGACACGGAGTTCAACGAGGCGTTCGCGATGACGGTCGAGCAGGAGGGGCTGGCGCGCTGGCTGGCCTGGCGCGCCGCACCGCCGAGCTGGAGGGCTTCCTCGCGCAACGTCGCCGCCAGGCGGCGCTCGCCGCGATCTCGCCGGCGCGCGGTGAGCTCGCGGCGCCGTACGCCCCGGCGCCGGCGGCGGAGCTGCGCGCGCGCAAGCGCGCCCGCCTCGACGCGGCGGGGCGCGCGCTGCAGGACTACGCGCGGGCCGAGGGGGTGGCGAGCGGCTACGAGGGCTGGATCGCCGCCGGGCTCAACAACGCGCACCTGGCCGCCGTGTCGAGCTGTGGCCGCATCCTCGGCTTCCAGCGGCTGCTGGCCGAGGCCGGCGGCGACCTGCTGCGCTTCTACGCCGCGGTGCGGCGCTGGCGCGCGGGCCTGCCGCGGCGCGCCGTGCCCTGCGCGCCGTCGCGCCGCTACGGCCGCCACGGCCGCTACGCCGCGGACGGCGCCGCGGGACTCACTTCACCTCGACCTCGACCCGCTTCGGCTCCGCCGCCCGCCGCTTCGGGATCGTGATCTCGAGCACGCCGTTGACGTGCTTGGCCTGGATCTGCTCGGCCAGTGCGTTGTCCGGCAGCGTGAAGCGCCGCAGGAACGCGCCCGAGACGCGCTCGAGGCGCTCGAAGCCCTTCTCGCTGGCGCGCTTCTCGAAGCGCCGTTCGCCGCGCAGCGTCAGCACGCCGTTCTCGGTGGTGACGTGGATGTCGCCGGCTTCGACGCCGGGCAGGTCGGCATGCACGACGAAGCGCTCGGGCTCCTCGTGCACGTCCACCGACGGCACCCAGGCCACCGAGGCCTCGCCGGACGCGGCCGGCGCGGCAAACGAATCCCCGAAGATCTGGTCGATCTCGCGATGCAGGCGGTTCATGAGCGTCCAGGGCTCGTAGCGCACGATGGTCATGGCAGTGGACTCCGGTTGTCGCTTTGTTGCCGCGACGGCATCCCGATGCCGCCGCCTCCTGTTCCCGAGATGTGTGGCTCGCGCATCGGTATTCAAGAGGGCGTGCCGCGGGCCCCGCCGTGGACAGCCTGTGGGCAGCGTGTGGAGAAAGCTGTGGATACAAGATATTGATTGTGTGACGTGCGTCACACCATTCGGCGCAGCAGAAAAATCTGCCGGGTCTTCCGCGGCCGAAATTTCCTTAAGCTGCTGTTTATGAAAGCAGAATCAGGGTGCCATCCGTAGCTTCCATAATCTTGACCGCCCCGAATCTGCTAATTAGTCTCTCGATCCCCTGCCACAAAATCTTGTATCTGCCCGCGACGGCCATTTGCGGGCGGGTCCGGGCGTTTTCGGGGCTTGCTAGGGAGTTTGGGGGAGCGGTGCGGGGATCCTGGGGAAGGCTAATATGAATTCCGTGGTGAAGGTCGAGAAACGAGGTATCGAGAGCGTTCCCTACCAGGAAGCCTCGCTCGATATCTGGGCGTCGAAGTACCGTCTGTGCGCCAAGGACGGCACGCCGATCGACGGTACGATGGACGACACCTACCAGCGCGTCGCGCGCGCGCTGGCCGACATCGAGCGCGTCGAGGTGCGCGAGCACTGGTACGAGCGCTTCCTCTGGGCGCTGCGCCGGGGCGCGATTCCCGCCGGCCGCGTCACCTCCAACGCCGGGGCGCTCGAGCACAAGCCGGCGACCTCGACCATCAACTGCACCGTCTCGGGCACGGTGCGCGATTCGATGGACGACATCCTCTGCAAGGTGCACGAGGCGGGCCTGACGCTCAAGGCCGGCTGCGGCATCGGCTACGAGTTCTCGACGCTGCGGCCGCGCGGCGCCTATGTCACCGGCGCCGGCGCCTACACCTCCGGGCCGCTGTCGTTCATGGATATCTACGACAAGATGTGCTTCACGGTGTCCTCGGCCGGCGGCCGCCGCGGCGCGCAGATGGGCACCTTCGACGTCGGCCATCCGGACGCGATGGACTTCATCCGCGCCAAGCGCGAGGCCGGGCGCCTGCGCCAGTTCAACCTCTCGCTGCTGGTCACCGACGAGTTCATGCAGGCGGTGCGCGAGAACCAGGAGTGGAAGCTCGCCTTCCCGATCAGCGCGCAGGAGTGCAACGCCGAGCAGCCCGACCTGAACGACCCGCTGCACTTCGTCTGGCGCGAGTGGCCGGTGCACGCCGGTTACGTCGTCAACGACGACGGCCTGGTCGCCTGCCGCATCTACAAGAAGCTGCCGGCGCGCCGCATGTGGGACGTCATCATGTCGTCCACCTACGACTTCGCCGAGCCGGGCTTCATCCTGATCGACCGCGTCAACGAGATGAACAACAACTGGTGGTGCGAGAACATCCGCGCCACCAACCCCTGCGGCGAGCAGCCGCTGCCGCCGTACGGCTCCTGCCTGCTCGGCTCGGTCAACCTGACGCAGTTCGTGCGCGAGCCGTTCACCGCCGCGGCGCGCTTCGACTGGGACGAGTACCGCGAGCTGGTGCGCGTGTTCACGCGCATGCTCGACAACGTGGTGGAGATCAACGGCCTGCCGCTCGCGCCGCAGCGCGAGGAGATCATGCGCAAGCGCCGCCACGGCATGGGCTTCCTCGGCCTCGGCTCGACGCTGACGCTGCTCGGCATGAAGTACGGCTCGCCCGAGTCGCTCAGGTTCACCGAGGACGTGTCGCGCGAGATGGCGGTGGCCGGCTGGGAGGCGGGGCTGGAGCTGGCGCGCGAGAAGGGCCCGGCGCCGATCATGAACGAGGAGTTCAGCGTGACGCGCGAGATGCTGCGCAAGCGTCCGGAGATGGCGGCCGACGGCTGGAAGGTCGGCGCGCGCATCCCGGGGCGGGTGCTGCACGCGCGCTACAGCCGCTACATGCGCCGCATGGCCGAGGTGGCGCCGCAGCTGGTCGAGCAGATCTCGCAGGTCGGCGCGCGCTTCACGCACCACACCTCGATCGCGCCCACCGGCACGATCTCGCTGTCGCTCGCCAACAATGCCTCCAACGGCATCGAGCCGACCTTCGCCCACCACTATTTCCGCAACGTCATCCGCCCGGGTCGCAAGACCAAGGAGAAGATCGACGTGCTGTCCTTCGAGCTGCTGGCCTACCGCGAGCTGGTCAATCCGCGCGCGCTCCCCGGCTCGAGCAACCCGGCCGAGGCGCTGCCGGACTACTTCTCGACGGCCGACGACATCACGCCGCGCGCGCACGTCGACATCCAGGCGGCGGCGCAGAAGTGGATCGACTCCTCGATCTCCAAGACCGCCAACGTGCCGACCGACTTCCCCTACGAGGAATTCAAGGGCATCTACCTGTACGCGCACGAGCAGGGGCTGAAGGGCTGCACCACCTTCCGCTTCAACCCCGAGGCCTTCCAGGGCGTGCTGGTGAAGGAGAAGGACCTGAAGAACACCGTCTACGTGTTCACGCTCGAGGACGGCAGCGAGATCGAGGCGCGCGGCGACGAGGAGATCGAGTACGACGGCGAGGTGCACTCCGCCGCCAACCTCTACGACGCGATGAAAGAAGGCTACTACGGGAAGTTCTGAGCCATGGACCCGAGGAAGATCGACAAGCGCATCGTCAAGTACCGCGTCGGCAAGCCGAACGAGGCCGAGGCTGCCGCGGCGCCGCCCGCCGAGCTGCGCGCCCGCAGCGGCGCCAAGGTCATCCGCCTGACCGAGGAGATCCAGCGCCCCGAGGTGCTGATCGGCTCGACCTACAAGATCAAGACGCCGGTGTCGGACCACGCCATGTACATCACGATCAACGACATCGTGCTGAACGAGGGCACCGAGCACGAGCAGCGCCGGCCGTTCGAGATCTTCATCAATTCGAAGAACCTCGACCACTTCCAGTGGATCGTCGCGCTGACGCGCATCATCTCGGCGGTGTTCCGCAAGGGCGGCGACGTCACCTTCATGGTCGACGAGCTCAAGGCGGTGTTCGACCCGCGCGGCGGCTACTGGCAGCCGGGCGGCAAGTTCATGCCCTCGATCATCGCCGAGCTCGGCTACGTGATCGAGAAGCACCTGCAGACCATCGGGCTGCTGCGCAAGCCCGAGCTGGACGAGCACCAGAAGAAGCTGGTGGACGAGAAGCGCGCCGAGTTCGAGGCGCGGCAGAAGCAGCAGGATGCCTTCGCCAAGTCGCATTTCCCCGACGGCGCCCAGCTGTGCAGCAAGTGCAGCACGGCGGCGGTGGTCATGATGGACGGCTGCATGACCTGCCTGAACTGCGGCGATTCCAAGTGCGGCTGACGGACCCGGGCCACCGGCGCAGGCCGGCGGCCTGACGGTCCTCACCGGCCAGGCTGGGCGGCCCGCGTGATGCGCCGGCCGCCCTTTTTTTCGGGCAATGGTGCCTGCAACACGCGCCCCGCCTGTGCTAACTATAGCGACCATGCTGCGACGCCCCCTGCTTGTGCTGCTGCTGGCGCTCACGTGCCTCGCCCGTGCCGCGTCGGCCGCCGATGACCTGCTGCCGCGCCCGCCGGAGCTGGAGCCGGACGTGCAGTTCTGGATCCGCGTCTACAGCGAGATCAGCACCAGCGAGGGCTACATCCACGACCAGCGCGACCTGCGCATCGTCTACGAGACGCTGCATTTCGCCGATGCCGCGCCGCGCGTGCGCCAGCAGCTGGTCGACGCCGCGCGCGAGCGCTGGCAGGCGGCGCTGCGCCACGTGGCCGCCGGCGCCGAGCCGGCGACGAGCGAGGAGCGGCGGGTGCGCGAACTGTGGGGCGCCGAGGCGGGCGCCGCCCGCCTGCTCGCGGCGGTCGACGACGTGCGCTTCCAGCTTGGCCAGTCGGACCGCTTCCGCGCCGGGCTGAAGCGCGCCGGCGCCTGGGAGACGCACATCGCCGAGGCGCTGGCGAACCGCGGCCTGCCGGCCGAACTCGCGGCGCTGCCGCACGTGGAATCCTCCTTCGACCCCGAGGCCTATTCGAAGGTCGGCGCCAGCGGCCTGTGGCAGTTCATGCGCTCCACCGGCCGCCTGTTCATGCGCATCGACCGCTCGGTCGACGAGCGGCTCGACCCGTTCCGCTCGACCGAGGCGGCGGCGCGCAGCTGCTGCGTACAACTACCGCGTGCTCGGCACCTGGCCGCTGGCGATCACCGCCTACAACCACGGCGCCGCCGGCGTGCGCCGTGCCCGGGACCAGGTCGGGAGCGACGACATCGTGCGCATCGTGCGCGACTACCACAGCCCGAGCTTCGGTTTCGCCTCGCGCAACTTCTACGTGTCGTTCCTCGCCGCGCTCGCCATCGACCGCGAGCCGTACAAGTACTTCGGCGCGATCGAGCGCGCCCCGAGAACCACTTCCGCGAGGTGGCGCTGCCGGCGGCGGCCTCGGCCGCCGCGCTGGAACGCGTGCTCGGCGTCGAGCACACCACGCTGCGGGCGCTCAACCCGGCGCTGCTGCCGGCCGTCTGGCGCGGCGAGCGCAGCGTGCCGCGCGGCTACCGCCTGCGGCTGCCCGATTCGGCGCCGGCCTGGACCAGCGAGGCGCTGGCGCAGCGGCTCGGCGCGCGTCCGGAGCCGGCGGTCGCCACGGTCGCCGCCGCGACTTCGACATCGACATCGACATCGACAGCGGCGCCGGCCGCGCCGGCCGCCACCACGCCAGTGGCGCCGCCCGCCGCCACGCCGGCCGCCGCCTCCGAGAGCGCCAGCTACGTGGTGCGCGCCGGCGACACGCTGTCGGCGATCGCCGCGCGCACCGGCGTCAACGCCACCCAGCTGATGGCCTTCAACGCCCTGCGCGACCAGGACCACATCTACGAGGGGCAGCGGCTGCGGCTGGCCGCCGCCGTCGAAACGCCACCGGCGGCCGGCGACAGCGCCGCGCGCGCGGTCGAGGAGACGCGCGCCGACACGCGCGCGGCCGACGTAGCCGAGCGCGAGTCCGGCCGCGTCGAGCCGGTGTCGGCGGCGCAGGCCGCCGCGCAGAGCCCGAACCTGCTGCCCGGCGCCACGGCGGCGACCACCGTCGACGTCATCGACTACTCGGTGGCGGCGGACGGCTCGATCCGCATCGCGGCGGCGGAGACCATCGGCCACTTTGCCGACTGGCTCGGGATCGGCGCAACGCGGCTGCGCGCGCTCAACGGCCTGCAGGGCGGCTCGCCGCTGGTCATCGGCCGGCGCCTGAAGCTCGACTTCCGCCGCGTGCCGCGCGTGCAGTTCGAGCAGAAGCGGCGCGACTACCACGAGCGGCTGCAGGCCGAGTACTTCAGCTCGCATCGCATCGTCGGCACCGAGATCTACATCGCGCGGCGCGGCGACTCGCTATGGAGCCTCACCAAGCACGATGCCGGCATCCCGGTGTGGCTGCTGCAGCAGTTCAATCCCGACGTCGATTTCGGCGACCTGCAGCCCGGCGCCCAGATCATCGTGCCGCGCGTCGAGACCCTCGCCGACGTGTGAACCCTGCACGGTCGCCGCCCGGCGGGCCAGTGCCTATAATGCCCGGGTATGCTGCGCCGCCTGCCCCTCTTCGTGCTGCTGCTCGTCGCTACCGGCGTCCGTGCCGAGCCCGAGGCCGTGCTCGCCGGTGGCGGTGCCGGGGCGGGCGCGAACCTCAGCAGCGCGCCGCCGCCGGTCGCCGACCTGATCCTGGTCCACAAGGGCGAGCGGCGCCTGTACCTGATGCGCGACGGCGCGGTGCTGCGCAGCTTCCGCGTGGCGCTCGGGCTGGTGCCCGACGGACCAAAGGAGCGGGCCGGCGACTTCCGCACGCCCGAGGGCAGCTATCGCCTCACGCGCCGCAATGCCCGCAGCGACTTCTTCCTGTCGATCCAGGTGTCGTACCCGAGCACCGCCGACCGGCAGCGCGCGCGCCGCAACGGCTGGGATCCGGGCGGCTCGATCATGATCCACGGCCTGCCGAACACGTTGCGCCATCCGCCCGAGTACTACTACAGCCAGGACTGGACCGACGGCTGCATCGCGCTGTCGAACGGCGACATGGTCGAGCTGTGGATGATGACGCAGGACGACACGCGCATCGAGATCCAGCCCTGACGCGCCGCGCCCGCGCGCGCCTTCCGCCGATGGAAACCAGCATCGTCATCCCCGAGTCGGTCGACGCCCGCGTCGGCCCGCGTGGCAGCCTCGAGAACCTCTCGCAGGCCGAGATCGCCCGGCTGCTCGACACCAGCCAGGGCGGCCTGTACCCGTTGTTCCGCAGCTGCGCGCTCGCGGTGCTCAATTCCGGCAGCGACACCGACAACCCGAAGGACGTGCTGGAGCGCTACCGCAACTTCGACGTGCAGATCCTCAGGCACGCCTGGGGCATCAAGCTGCAGATGCGCAATGCCCCGGCCGGCGCCTTCGTCGACGGCGAGATGATCCGCGGCATCAAGGAACACCTGTTCGCGGTGCTGCGCGACATCATCTACACCGACAACGAGATCGCCGGCAGCGGCCGCTTCGACCTGGCGCAGCCGGCGGCGATCACCAACGCCGTGTTCCACATCCTGCGCAATGCGCGGCTGCTGGAGCACAAGCAGCGGCCGAACCTGGTGGTCTGCTGGGGCGGCCACTCGATCGACCACGTCGAGTACCAGTACACCAAGCGCGTCGGCTACGAGCTCGGCCTGCGCGGCCTGGACGTGTGCACCGGCTGCGGCCCGGGCGCGATGAAGGGACCGATGAAGGGCGCGACCATCGGCCACGCCAAGCAGCGCATCAGCAGCGGGCGCTACATCGGCATCACCGAGCCCGGCATCATCGCCGCCGAGCCGCCCAACGCGATCGTCAACCAGCTGGCGATCATGCCGGACATCGAGAAGCGCCTCGAGGCCTTCGTGCGCTTCGGCCACGGCATCGTGGTGTTCCCCGGCGGCGCCGGCACCGCCGAGGAGATCCTCTACCTGCTGGGCGTGCTGCTCGACCCGGCCAACGCCGAGCAGCCGCTGCCGGTGGTGCTGACCGGCCCGAAGGCGAGCGCCGCCTGGTTCGAGCAGGTCAGCGAGTTCATCGGCGGCACGCTGGGGCCGGCGGCGCTGGCGCGCCTCACCGTGATCATCGGCGACGAGGCCGCGGTGGCGCGCCACATGGTGCGCTCCTTCGAGGCAGTGCGGGAATTCCGCCGCGAGCGGAATGATTCCTACAACTTCAACTGGCTGCTGTCGGTGCCGGCCGAACTGCAGCGGCCCTTCGAGGTGACGCATGCCTCGATGCGCGCGCTCGACCTCGGGCGCGACCAGCCGACGCATGCGCTGGCGGCCAACCTGCGGCGCGCCTTCTCCGGCATCGTCACCGGCAACGTCAAGGCGCACGGCATCGCCGCGATCGAGCAGCACGGGCCCTTCGAGCTGTGCGGCGACGCGCAGCTGATGCGGCTGCTCGACCGGTTGCTGGCGGCATTCGTCGCGCAGTGGCGCATGAAGCTCCCGGGCAGCGCCTACCGCCCCTGCTACCGCCTGGTGGCTTGATAGGTTAAATGCCGCGCGTGAACTCCGTCCGGGAGTGCGGCAGCCGCTTGCCGCGTGTGACTCAGTTCCTGTCGGCGCCCGCACCGCAACGCGTAGTCTCGACTCGCACACAGCGGGTAACAGCAATGGACAAGCGCGACAGCATGGTCGTCGACAAGCCGATGCGGAAGGAGGGGCAGGCGCCGGTCGCCGCGGGCTCCGATCCGCGCGCGCGCTGGCCCGAGCCGCTGCAGCGCGCGCGTGGCCGCCAGGCCGCCATCTCGCGCAACATCCACACCTGGTCGAACTACAAGTCGTGGGCGGACAAGGTGCGCAGCACCTGGGACGCCGAGCCGAAGAAGTAGCCGGCCGCCGCGCGCGATCCCGCGCCGGCCCCTAGGAAGAATTCCCGACGTTCAGCGCGACCGGCTCCGCCGGTGCCGGCGCGGTCGCCGTCGCCTGCAGCGGCGGCAGTTCCAGCCAGTCCAGCAGCGACTGCCATTGCTGCAGGTCCTCGCCCACCTGGTAGGCCTTCATCTCGTGCAGCCCGAGCCCGTGCTCGGCGCCGCGCAGGTAGTTCTGCGAATCCCGCAGCGTCGCGACGATCGGCACGTCCAGGGTCTCGAGGAAGCGCGTCAGCGAGCTGTACACCAGCGTATTGCGCCGCACGCGGTTGGCGATGATGCCCAGGCGCCGTTCGCGGCGCTTGACCTTCGCCACCAGCAGCAGGTTCGCGACGCAGCGCGAGCAGGCGTGGATGTCGATGTCCGAGGGCAGCACCGGCACGAGGATCTTGTCGGCGTTGCGCACCAGGTCCGGCATCGCGTGCGCGTCGAGGGCCGCAGCGGTGTCGACGATGACGCGCGTGGCACCCTCGGGAATGCGCAGCTGGAAGGCGCGGGTCGTGCGGCTGTCGCGCTCGTGCGCGCTGACCAGGTGGATCGGCGGCTGCTCCGCCCGGCGCTTGCGCACCCAGCGCGCCGCCGAGCCCTGCGGGTCGTGGTCCATCAGCACCGGCAGCTCGCCACGGACCGCGAAGCAGGCGGCCAGGTTGATGGCCACCGTGGTCTTGCCCGAGCCGCCCTTCGGATTCAGGACGACGATCCGCTGCATGAGTTGACGATATCCGGCGCGGAGCCCGCGCATTATGTTCCGCCGCACAGCGTACGCAGGCGCCAGCGTCGCGGCAAGCATCGCGCGCTGCCCGGCCTGTGAGGCCGCGCACGGCGGTGCACGGCCGCCGTTCCTATGATGCACACGCAAGCCGACACCCGCTCCGCAGAGGCGCATTCCCCTGGAAATCCTGCTGCTCGCCTGGGACGAACTCGACGACTGGCTCGCCGCCGGCGTGCAGTTGCTGCGTCGCCTGGCTTGAAATTCCCGCTTTCCCGCTGCATATAGGCCGCGAAGCCCGGCCGTCCGCCGGGCGCTCCGAGGCGGGCCCCGTCGATGTCCGAGTCCAACCGCGAAACCCACGGTTTCCAGGCCGAAGTGCGCGCGCTGCTGCGCCTGATGATCCACTCGCTGTACAGCCACCGCGAGATCTTCCTGCGCGAGCTGATCTCCAACGCCTCCGATGCCAACGACAAGCTGCGCTTCCTGGCGCTGTCGCGCCCGGAGCTGCTGGAGGGCGGCGGCGAACTCGGCATCTGGATCGAGCCGGACGCCGGGGCCGGGACGCTGACGGTCCGCGACAACGGCGTCGGCATGACGCGCGCTGAGGCCGTCGCGCACCTGGGCACGATCGCGAAATCGGGCACCGCCGAGTTCCTCGGGCGCCTGAGCGGCGACGAGCAGCGCGATGCGCAGCTGATCGGCCAGTTCGGCGTCGGCTTCTATTCCGCCTTCATCGTCGCCGACCGCGTCGAGGTGTACACCCGCGCGGCCGGCGCCGCCCCGGGCGAGGGCGTGCACTGGAGCTCGGGCGCCGACGGCGAATTCGAGGTCGCGACGCTGGAGCTCGCCGGGCGCGGCACGCGCGTGGTGCTGCACCTGAAGGAGGAGGCGCGCGAGTTCGCCGATGCGCCGCGGCTGCGCGCGCTGGTGCGGCGCTACTCCGACCACATCGCCTTCCCGGTGCACCTGCCGCAGGAGGGCGCCGCGCCCGCCAGCGAGGTGGTGAACCAGGCGCAGGCGCTGTGGATGCGCCCGCGCACCGACATCAAGGACGAGGAGTACCGCGACTTCTACCGCCACATCGCCCACGACGGCGCCGAGCCGCTCGCCTGGAGCCACCACCGCGTCGAGGGCCGGCGCGAATACACCAGCCTGATGTACCTGCCTTCGCGCGCACCCTTCGACCTGTGGCGTCCCGACGCGGCGCGCGGCCTGAAGCTGTACGTGCGGCGCGTCTACATCATGGACGACGCCGAGCAGTTCCTGCCGCGCTACCTGCGCTTCGTGCGTGGCGTGGTCGACGCCGCCGACCTGCCGCTGAACGTCTCGCGCGAGCTGCTGCAGACCGATGCCCAGGTCGAGGCGATGCGCGCCGCGCTGGCGCGCCGCGCCCTGGAGATGATCGGGCGGCTGGCGGAGGGCGAACCGGACAAGTACCGCGGGTTCTGGCGCGAGTTCGGCGCGGTGCTCAAGGAGGGCATCGGCGAGGACCCGGCCAACCGCGAGCGCCTGCTGCCGCTGCTGCGCTTCGCCAGCACCACGGGCGAGGGCGAGCAGGCCCTCGCCAGCCTGGCCGACTACGTCGGGCGGATGCAGCCCGGCCAGGAACGCATCTACTACGTGGTGGCCGACAGCCTGGCGGCGGCACGCGGCAGCCCGCACCTGGAGCGGCTGCGCGCAGCGGGCATCGAGGTGCTGCTGCTCGCCGACCGCGTCGACGAGTGGGTCATCGGCCTGGTGCGCGAGTTCCAGGGCAAGCCGCTCAAGGACGCGGCGCGCGGCGAACTCGAGGCGCCGCCCGGCGCGGCCGCCGAGGCGCGCAGCGACGCCGAGCGCAAGGAGGACAAGTCGCTGTGCCGGCGGCTCAAGGAGGCGCTCGGCGACGTCGTGGGCGAGGTCCGGCCGAGCCAGCGGCTGCAGGAATCGCCCGCCTGCCTGGTGCGGCCCGAAGGCGAGCCCAGCGCGCAGCTGCGGCGCATGCTCGAGGCCCACGGCCAGCAATTGCCGGCCTCCCGGCCGGCGCTGGAGGTCAACACGGCCCACGCGCTGCTGCGCTACCTGGACGGCCTGGGCGACGCGACCGCGTTCGCCGAGTTCGCGCAGGTGCTGTACGAGCAGGCGCTGCTGACCGACGAGGGTTCGCTGGGCGACCCGGGTGGCTTCGCCCGGCGGCTGAGCGCGCTGCTCGCGCGCCTGGCGGCGGCGGCGCGATAATCGCGGCGCGCGCGCCGGCCACGGCGCGGCGTTTCGCACGCGGAGTCCACGCATGAACGATCCAATGCCGACCGACGAGGAGCTGCGGCGCCGCCTGACGCCGCTGCAGTACCACGTGACGCGCGAGAAGGGCACCGAGCGGGCCTTCACCGGCGCCTTCGCGCACCACAAGGAAACGGGCACCTACAGCTGCGTATGCTGCGGCGCAGAACTGTTCTCCTCCCGCACCAAGTACGACAGCGGCTCGGGCTGGCCGAGCTTCTGGCTGCCGCTCGCCGGCGAGCGCGTGCGCGCCACCGTCGACCGCGGCTACGGCATGGTGCGCACCGAGGTGAGCTGCGCGCGCTGCGGCGCGCACCTCGGCCACGTGTTCGACGACGGGCCGCAGCCCTCGGGCCAGCGCTACTGCATCAACTCGGCTTCGCTCGACTTCAAGGCCGCGGCCCCCAAGGGCGATCCTTGAGCGCGCCGCCGCCGGCAAGGACGCCGCTCGCGATCGAGGGTCCGGCCGGGACGCTCGAGGCGCTGCTCGAGGATCCGGGCGGCCCGGCCCGTTGCTTCGGCGTCGTCTGCCATCCGCATCCGCTGCATGGCGGGACGATGGACAACAAGGTGGTGCACACGCTGGCGCGCGCGCTGCACGAGCAAGGCATGCCGACGCTGCGCTTCAACTACCGCGGCGTCGGCCGCAGCACGGGCGCCTACGACGACGGCCGCGGCGAGACCGACGACGCGCTGGCGGTGATCGCCTGGGGGCGGCAGCGCTGGCCGGGGGCCGCCCTGGCGCTGGCAGGCTTCTCCTTCGGCGCGGCGGTCGCGCTGCGCGCCGCCCTGGCCGCGCAGCCGGCGCAGCTCATCACCGTCGCGCCCGCCGTGACGCGGCTCGGAGCGTCGCTGCCGCGACCAGCCTGCCCGTGGCTGCTGGTGATCGGCGATGCCGACGACCTGGTGGACTGCGCCGCGGTGCGGGCCTGGGCGGGGCAGTTCCAGCCACCGCCGGCGCTGCGGATCTTCGCCGGCGGCGACCACTTCTTCCACGGCCGGCTGCAGGAGCTGCGCACGGCGGTGGGCGAGCATCTCGCCGCGCAGGCCTGAGGCGCGCGGCGCCGGCCGGACAGGCAGGCGGAACAAAAAAGGGCCCGGCCATGACTGGCCGGGCCCTCGTGCCTTGCAGCTATGGCCTGATCGGCGGGTCGATCAGTTCACCATGTTCTTGAGGCTCTTCAGCGGCAGCGCGCGCACTTTCTTGCTCGCGGGCTTCGCCTTGAACATCATCTTCTCGCCGGTGAACGGATTCACGCCTTCGCGCGCCTTGGTGGCGGGCTTCTTCACGACCTTCAGCTTCAGCAGGCCGGGCAGGGTGAACAGGCCATTCCCGCGCAGGCTCTTCTTGATGATGCCGTTCAGCGACTCGAACACTTCGCTGACCTGCTTGCGCGACAGCTCGCTGTCCTTCGAGATCTGCGCCAGAATTTCCGACTTCGTCGGAGCCCCACCTTTCTTCGCCATTGCCGAATCTCCTCGAGGGTTAAAGTCACTTTCGCGGGACAAACAATCACTTTCTCGCGAAACGGCGCGCAACATAACACATGCGCGCGCGCGCGCAAATCGTTATTTCATCGCTCGACTAGCGCGCAGATGCCTTTTTTTCTAGGCCCAAGCGCATCACGCGCCCGGACGCAGGCGCCGCGTGCGCGACTGTCGCCATTCGCGCACAGCATCGCGCCGCGGGTCGCGCGCCTCAGGGGCGGGATGCAGATGCGTCGCTAAGCTCATGGGGATAATACGGAAAACACCGGGATTTCAGCGCCCGGGCGCCGGGTCCAGCGTGGCACGCACCGTCTCGATGCTCGCGGCCGCACCACGCACGAGCACGTCCTTGTCGCGTCCGGACTGGCCGCGCAGCAGTTCCAGCGCGCCGGTGGGCACACCGAGTAGCTCGGCCAGCAGCGCGGTGACGCGCTGGTTCGCGCGCCCGTCCACCGGCGGCGTGGCGACCCGCAGGCGCAGCCGCCCGGCGTGCAGGCCGGCCGGGCCCTCGGGCCGGGCGCGCGGCTGCACGCGCAGCCGCAGCAGCAGGTCGGCGCCGCGCGTGCTGCACCAGTCGGCCGGTTCGTTCAACTGAGGAGGATCAGCAGCGCCTGGATCAGGATGATCGCCCACAGCGGCGAGAGGTCCAGGCCGCCGAGCGGCGGGATCAGGCGCCGGAACGGGCGCAGCACCGGCTCGGCCAGCGAGGTCAGCAGCGACTGCGCCGGCGAATAGGTGCCCGGCGCGATCAGCGACAGCAGCGCGTAGAGGAAGATGGCGGCGAAGAAGGTCCACAGCGTCGCGCGCAGGATCGTGAACAGCGCGAGCAGCGCCCAGGCGGGCGGCGGCGGCAGCGCGCGCGCGTACAGGAGCGGTGCACTGGCCGCGTGCGCCAGCGCCAGGACCACGACCACCACGCCGGAGGCGGTGTCGAAGCGCCCGATCGCCGGCAGCACGCGCCGCAGCGGCACCAGCACCGGGCTGGTGAGCTGCACCAGCGCGCGCGCCAGCGGATTGCGGAAGTCGGCCCGTACCCACTGCAGCAGCAGTCGCAACAGGAAGGCCCACAGCGCCAGCGACAGCAGGGTTTCGACCAGGTAGACGAGGGCGGCCATGCGTGGGGTCCTTGCGGGGCGGATTCAGTTGCCGGAACCGAACTGGCGGGCGAGTTCGGCGCTGCGGCGGGCGGCGGCCTCGACCGCCGCGCGCACCAGCGGCTCGAGCCCGCCGGTCGCGAAGCGCGCGAGCGCCGCCTCGGTCGTGCCGCCCTTCGAGGTGACGGCGACGCGCTGGCGCTCGAGCGCCGGATCGGCGTGCACCAGCTGGCCGGCGCCATACAGCGTCTCGGCCGCCAGCAGCTGCGCCGCCTCCGGCTCCAGGCCGAGCGCCACGCCGGCGGCGGCCATCTGCTCGGCGAGCAGGAAGAAGTAGGCCGGCCCGCTGCCCGAGAGGGCGGTGACCGTGTCGAGATCGGATTCGCGTTGCACCCAGACGGTGCGTCCGGCCGCCGCCATCACGGTGCCGGCCAGCGCACGCGCGTTCGCGTCGGTGCCGGGCGCCGCGTACAGCCCGGTCACGCCGGCGCCGACCAGTGCCGGGCGGTTCGGCATCGCGCGCACCACGGCCGCCTCCGGGTACCAGCGCGCCAGATCGCCGGTAGTGATGCCCGCCGCCACCGACAGCAGCAGCGTGCCCCTGGCGAGCCGCGGTGCCAGGTCGGCGGCCACCCGCGCCATCTCCTGCGGCTTGACGGCCAGCACGACGATGCGCGCGCCAGCGGTTGCCGTGGCGTTGTCGGCCGCGGTGGCCACGCCCAGTTCGTGCGCCAGCGCTGCGCGCTGCGCGGCATCGGGCTCGCCGACCGCGAGCTGCGCCGGTGCCGCGCCGTGGCGCAGGAGCCCGGCGATCAGCGCGCGGGCCATGTTGCCGCCGCCGACGAAGGCGACGCGGGTGTTGCCGAGGGGCGCTTCCATGTGGGCATCCAGGCTGGCCGATCCGGGGCACATTCTAATCAAGCCGCGGGGCGCGGTCCGAACAGCGCGGTGCCGATGCGCACGTGGGTGGCGCCGGCGGCCACCGCGTCCTCGAAATCGCCGCTCATTCCCATCGAGAGCGCGTCGAGCCGGGCCCCGCCGGCGTTGCACTCCGCCAGCAGGCGCTGCAGCGCGCCGTAGGCCGCGCGCCGCGCGCCGGCGTCCAGGCCCTCGGGCAGCATGCACATCAGGCCGCGCAGCGCGAGCCGCGGCAGCGCCGCGACCGCGCGCGCCAGCGCCGGCACCGCTTCGGGCGCCACGCCGGCCTTGGCGTCGTCGTGCGCGATGTTGACCTGCAGCAGCACGTTGAGCGGGGGCGCGTGGTGCGGCCGCTGCGCCGCCAGCCGCTCGGCGATGCGCAGCCGGTCGACGCCGTGCACCCACTGGAAGCGCTCGGCCACCGGTCGCGTCTTGTTGGCCTGCAGCCGGCCGATGTAGTGCCAGGTCAGCTCCAGGCCGGCGAGCTCATCGAGCTTCGGCAGCGCTTCCTGCAGGTAGTTCTCGCCGAAGTGCTCGAGCCCGAGCTGCGCCGCGGCGCGCAGCCGCGCGGCCGGCTGGCCCTTGCCGACCGCCACGAGCGTGACCTGCTGCTCAGTTCTGCCGGCCGCGGCCGCAGCCGCGGCGATGCGCGCACGCAGCGCGCGCAGATTGCCGGCCAGCGGGTCGGCGGCTGGCGAATTCTGCGAAAGGATTAACATATTGGCTGCGGATACCCTCCGCTATACTGCGGCGGAACCGGCATCCAGCGATCCGCAAGAGCCCGTGGTGCCCGCATCAAGGAACCCGGATGGCAGTCGACATCGCCCAACTCCTCGCCTTCGCCGTCAAGAATAACGCTTCCGACCTGCACCTGTCGGCCGGCGTGCCGCCGATGATCCGCGTCGACGGCGACATGAAGCGCATCAACATGCCTGCACTGGCCCACAAGGAAGTGCACAGCATGGTGTACGACATCATGAACGACAAGCAGCGCAAGGCCTACGAGGAGTTCTTCGAGACCGATTTCTCCTTCGAGATCCCCAAGCTGGCGCGCTTCCGCGTCAACGCCTTCAACCAGAATCGCGGCGCCGGCGCGGTGTTCCGCAACATCCCCTCGACCATCCTCAGCCTCGAGGACCTGCAGGCGCCGAAGATCTTCCGCGACCTGTGCATGCTGCCGCGCGGCCTGGTGCTGGTCACCGGCCCGACCGGCTCGGGCAAGTCGACCACGCTCGCGGCGATGATCGACTACTGCAACGACAACCGTCCCGACCACATCATCACGATCGAGGACCCGATCGAGTTCGTGCACGAATCGAAGCGCTGCCTGGTGAACCAGCGCGAGGTCAAGCGCGACACGCTCGGCTTCAGCGAGGCGCTGCGCTCGGCGCTGCGCGAGGACCCGGACATCGTGCTGGTCGGCGAGATGCGCGACCTCGAGACCATCCGCCTGGCGCTGACCGCCGCCGAGACCGGCCACCTGGTGTTCGGCACCCTGCACACCAGCTCCGCCGCCAAGACCATCGACCGCGTGGTCGACGTGTTCCCCGGCGAGGAGAAGGAGATGGTGCGCTCGATGCTGTCCGAGTCGCTGCGCGCGGTGATCTCACAGACGCTGCTGAAGCGCAACGGCGGCGGCCGCATCGCCGCGCACGAGATCATGATCGGCACGCCGGCGATCCGCAACCTGATCCGCGAGGGCAAGATCGCCCAGATGTACTCCTCGATCCAGACCGGCGGCGCCGCCGGCATGCAGACCCTCGACCAGTGCCTGGCCGAGCTGGTGGGCAAGGGCGTCGTCAGCAAGGAAGAGGCGCGCTACAAGGCGCAGAACAAGGACGCGCTCTGATGGAACGCGAGCAGGCCATCAAGCTGATGCAGGACCTGCTGCGGCGGGTGGTCGAGCGCAAGGCCTCGGACCTGTTCATCACCGCCGGCTTCCCGCCGGCGATCAAGATCGATGGCGAGGTGCGGCCGCAGATGGAACGCCCGCTGGGGCCGGAGCAGTCGGCGACCATGGTGCGCGCCATCATGAACGACCGGCAGTCGAAGGAATTCGACGCCACCAAGGAGTGCAACTTCGCCATCGCCCCGCCGGGCATCGGCCGCTTCCGCGTCAGCGCCTTCGTGCAGCAGGGCCATACCGGCTGCGTGATCCGCCTGATCAACGCGCGCATCCCGACCTTCGAGGAGCTCGAGCTGCCGCCGGTGCTCAAGGAAGTGGTGCTGTCCAAGCGCGGCCTGGTGATCATCGTCGGCGGCACCGGCTCGGGCAAGTCGACCACGCTCGCGACCATGGTCGGCTACCGCAACGAGAAGACCCGCGGCCACATCGTCACGATCGAGGATCCGGTCGAGTACGTGCACACGCACCGCGGCTGCGTCATCACCCACCGCGAGGTCGGCGTCGACACCGATTCCTGGCACACGGCGCTGAAGAACACGCTGCGCCAGGCGCCGGACGTGATCCTGATCGGCGAGATCCGCGACAAGGAGACCATGGAGTACGGCATCCAGTTCTCCGAGACCGGCCACCTGGTGCTGGCGACGCTGCACGCCAACAGCTCCAACCAGGCGCTCGACCGCATCATCAACTTCTTCCCCGAGGACCGGCGCGAGCAGCTGCTGATGGACCTGTCGCTGAACGTGCGCGCGCTGGTCTCGCAGCGGCTGATCCCGCGCGAGGCCGGCAGCGGGCGCATCGCGGCGATGGAGATCATGCTGAACTCGCCGCTGGTCCAGGACCTGATCTTCCGCGGCGAAGTCGCCAAGATCAAGGAAGTCATGGCGCGCTCCAACCGCCTCGGCATGAAGACCTTCGACCAGGCGCTGTTCGAGCTGTACGAGAGCGGGCAGATCTCCTACGAGGACGCGCTGCGCAACGCCGATTCGAAGAACGAGCTGCGCCTGCGCGTCAAGCTCGAGAGCAAGCGCGAATCCAAGCCGGTCGAGACCGGCGATGACCTCGCGATCGTCGAGGAAGCGAAGGGGCAGCACTTCTGATGGGCGCCGCCGACGAGACCGATCCGGAGGCGGTGCGTATCTCCGGCAGCGATTCGCAGCCGGTGCTGAACACCCGTCCGCTGTTCAAGCTGATGGTGGACCGCAAGGCCTCCGACCTGTTCTTCACCTCCAATGCCCCGATCAAGATCAAGATCGAGGGCCAGATCATGTCGGTGAGCAAGCAGGTGCTGCCGCCGGCCGCGGTGCGCTCGGCGGCCTTCGGGCTGATGACGCCGGAGCAGATCGAGTACTTCCAGCGCGAGCTGGAGATCGACTTCGCCATCTCCGAGCCGGGCCTGGGGCGCTTCCGCGTCGCCGTCTTCTACCAGCGCGGCTACCCGGCGATGGTGTTGCGCTACATCACCGCCGACATGCCCAAGCTCGACCAGCTCGGCCTGCCGGAAGTGCTGCGCGACCTGGCGATGCTGCGCCGCGGCCTGGTGCTGATGGTCGGCGCCACCGGCTCGGGCAAGTCGACCACGCTCGCGTCGATGATCAACTTCCGCAACGACAACGCCTCCGACCACATCGTCACGATCGAGGACCCGATCGAGTTCCTGCACACCAACAAGCGCTCGATCGTCAACCAGCGCGAGGTCGGCATCGACACCAAGAGCTACGAGCGCGCGCTGCGCGGCGTGATGCGTGCCGCCCCGGACGTGATCCTGATCGGCGAGATCCGCGACCAGGAGAGCATGATGGCGGCGATCAACCTGGCCGGCACCGGCCACCTCGTGCTCGCCACGCTGCACGCCAACAACTGCGCCGAGACCATGGACCGCATCATCAACATGTTCCCGCAGGAGCAGGCCAACCAGGTCAACCTCGACCTGTCGCAGTACCTGCGCGCCGTGCGCGCAGCGGCTGGTGATGGGCGTGGACGGCAGGCGCGTGGCGGCGGTCGAGGTCATGCTGAACACGCCGCACATCGCCGAGCTGGTCAAGCGCGGCGACGTCGTCGGCATCAAGGAATCGATCACCAGCAGCAGCGAGCGCGGCATCCAGAGCTTCGACGTGGCGCTGCACAAGCTGCACAAGGAAGGCCGCATCTCGCTCGAGGAGGCGCTGGCGATGGCGGATTCGCGCACCAACCTCGAGGCGAAGATCAACTTCGCGCGCTGAGCGCGCGGCGCGCGCTGCCGTGCGCATGAGGGCGCGCGCGCCAGGATCGGCGGCGCGCGCCTGCGGGCGTCGCGCCACCGGAAGCACCACGCGCGCCAGGCGTCGGCGCCGCGCGTTCAGCCGGCGGCGGGGAACAGGCGTTCGGGGGCGTCCGCGGTCGCGACCAGCTGGGCGGTGTTGAACTTGCCCTGCTTGAACTGGTACGGCATGTAGCAGCGGATGGCGGTGTCGTCGCGGTGGTCGAGCACCACCTCGACGGCGTCGGCCTGCTTGCCGGTGGGGGTGTGCGTCAGCGAGATGTTGCGCACCAGGGCGATGGCGCGCACCGGGCCGGCCGCGATCGCCTCGTCCACCTGGGCTGATGCGCGCGTGGCGCGTGCGGGGTCGAGCAGGGTCGGCACGTCGTCGCCGATGGAGATCTCCTCGCCGTCGGCGCTGATGCCGAGGGCGAAGGACTCGTGCTTGCCCTGCACCTGCACCTGCCGCAGCGCCTGCGCATCGCGGTATCGAGCAGGCCGTCGAGTTCCTTGCGGGGGTCGTGGCGTTCACGGCGCGCCTTAAGCACCGGCGGCCGGCGGCGTCAATCGCCGCCGGCGCCCGATGTACCTAGAGCTGCGCCGCGGCGGCGCGCGCGTTGCGGGCGAAGGCGCGCACCTTGTCGAGGTCCTTGCGGCCGCGCTGGCCGCCAGGTCGGTGCGCGTGAACGAGTCGACCGCCCAGGGGCGCACGACGCGCACCGCTTCGGCGACGTTGGCCGCCAGTCCGCCCGCCAGCACCACCGGGATGCGCGCCTCGGTGACGATGCGCGCGCTGACGTTCCGTCGTGCGTGCGGCCGGTGGCGCCGGTCACCGCTTCCTTGCTCGAGCCCGAGTCGAGGATGATGTAGTCGGCGTAGGCGCGCGCGCGCGCCACGTCGACGGCGCCCGGGCCATCGACCAGCACGGCGACCATCAGCTTCACCGGCGCGATGCGCTGGCGCAGCTGCTCGAGCACCGGCAGCGGCAGCTCGCGCGCGGCCAGGTGCAGGATCTTCGGGCGCGTCGCCGCGACCATGCGCACGATGCGATCCACGTCGGTGCCGAGCGAGAGCGCGATCGTCAGGCAGCGCTGCTCGACGGCGGCGAAGATCGCGCGCGTCTCCTCGATGCTGCAGTCCTCGACCACGCTGCGGTCGTTGTCGCAGGCCACGCCGATGAGGTCGGCACCCGCGTCCACGGTGCCGACGGCGTCGGCCACGTTGGTGATGGCATAGATCTGTACCTTACGTCCAAGGCGGCACCTCCATTCGGGGCCGGCCAGGCCGGCGGGTTGCGGAATTCCGCGCGCTCGCGGGCCGACAATGCTACCCGCAAGCGCGGCCCGAAGTTCTAGGGATACAAACGTACTGGGGGCACGCGCGGCGGACCACGGCGCGCGCTTGACCTGGATCAAGGCGCCGGGCCGGGCGCGAACCACCCCGGCAGGTGCCCGATGGCGTCGGCGAGCGAGGCGAGCACCCGCAGGCTCCGCGTGCAGCGCGGCGGCGGCGCGCACAGGCCCGGCACCAGTACCACCTGCAGGCCGGCATCGAGGGCCGCGCGCGCCGTGCGCGCTGTAACGCCTCCGACCACATCGTCACGATCGAGGACCCGATCGAGTTCCTGCACACCAACAAGCGCTCGATCGTCAACCAGCGCGAAGTCGGCATCGACACCAAGAGCTACGAGCGCGCGCTGCGCGGCGTGATGCGCGCCGCCCCCGACGTGATCCTGATCGGCGAGATCCGCGACCAGGAGAGCATGATGGCGGCGATCAACCTCGCCGGCACCGGCCACCTGGTGCTGGCGACGCTGCACGCCAACAACTGCGCCGAGACGATGGATCGCATCATCAACATGTTCCCGCAGGAGCAGCACAACCAGGTCAACCTCGACCTGTCGCAGTACCTGCGCGCGGTGCTTGGCCAGCGGCTGGTGATGGGCGTCGACGGCAAGCGCGTCGCCGCGGTCGAGGTCATGCTGAACACGCCGCACATCGCCGAGCTGATCAAGCGCGGCGACGTGGTCGGCATCAAGGAATCGATCACCAGCAGCAGCGAACGCGGCGTGCAGAGCTTCGACGTGGCGCTGCACCGGCTGCACAAGGAAGGCCGCATCTCCCTCGAGGAGGCGCTGGCGATGGCCGATTCGCGCACCAATCTCGAGGCGAAGATCAACTTCGGCTGAGCGCGGCATCCAGCCGCTCGCGCCGGGTGCCGACGCGTGCGCGACGCGGCGCTCCGGGGCGCTTAAGAAGGCCCGTGGAAGCGCCGTCCGGGCGCGGCGCGTGCGCCATGGCACGTTCTCTTGGTGGAACCCGGAAGGGGCGCACGGGCGCACGCTTGGCCCGGCCGGACGGGCTTCATGCGCGCGCCGCAAGCCACGCACGCGCCACCCTCAGGCCGCGGGGAAGACCGCCTCCGCGTCGAATACGGGCCCGTCCACGCACACGCGCTTCATCGCCGCGCCTTCGGCGGTGACCACGCGCACCGCGCAGCCGGCGCAGCCGCCGACTGCGCAGGCCATGTACTCCTCGAGCGAGACCTGGCAGGGCAGGCCGAATTCGCGGGCGAGCTGCGCGACCGCGCGCAGCATCGGCGTCGGGCCGCAGGCGAAGATCTCGACCTCGGCGTGCGCGGCCGCGTCGAGCGAGCGCAGCCAGTCGCGCGCCAGGTCGGTGACGAAGCCATCGTGGCAGCCCGGGAAGCCGCTGCGGCTGGCGAGGCGCGCGGCGACGCCCCACTCGTCGAGCAGCGGCATGGTCGCGATGACGTCGGGCGCGACGCCCGGCACGACGATGCGCGAGGGCCGCGGCTGGAACGGGAAGGGGATCTCCGAGCCCATCAGCACCAGCGGCTTCCAGCCTGCCGTGCGCTGCTCGTGCAGCCGTTCGGCCAGGAAGATCATCGGCGGGATGCCGACGCCGCCGCCCAGCGCCAGCACGCGCGGGCGCTGCGGGCGCGGCTCGAAGCCGCGGCCGATGGGCCCGAGCAGGCTGAGCGCATCGCCGGGACGGCGCGTGGCCAGCAGGCGCGTTCCCTGGCCGACCACCTTGTACAGCAGCTCGATCCAGCCCTCGGCGGCGTGGGCGCGCATGATCGACAGCGGCCGGCGCATCGGCAGCGCGGCGTCGCAGCGCAGGTGCACGAAGCTGCCGGGCAGCGCGCGCGCCGCGCAGCGCGGCGCCTCCAGGCGCAGCACGTGCTGCTCGCCGTCGAAGCGCGTGTGCCTGAGCACGCGCGCCTGCTCGAGTTCGATGCTGCCGCGGTGCGGGCGTTCCGCCGGTCTCATGCGCCCCCGCCGCGCCGGGTGACGTGCTGCAGCACCGCCATGCGCACCGCGACGCCGTTGCTGACCTGCGCGCGGATCACCGACTGCGGCCCGTCGGCGACCGCCGAGTCGATCTCGACGCCGCGGTTCATCGGCTGCGGGTGCATGACGATGGCGTCCGGCCGCGCGAGCCGCAGCCGCTCCGGCGTCAGGCCGAAGCGCGCGAAGTACTCGCCGCCGTCGGGGATCGCGGCCTCGGTCATGCGCTCCTTCTGGATACGCAGCATCATGACGACGTCCATGCCGGCGATGCCCGCGTCGATGTCGTCGGCGCGCGTGCAGCCGGGGAACTCGCCCGGGTCCGGCATCAGGCCGCGCGGCGCCACCAGCCGCAGCTCGCGCACGCCCAGCGTCGTGAACACCTCGAAGGCCGAGCGCGCGACGCGCGAGTGGCGCACGTCGCCGACGATGGCGATGCGGAGCGGTGCGAAATCGCCCTTGTACTGGCGGACGGTGAGCGCGTCGAGCAGCCCCTGCGTCGGGTGCGAGAGGTGCGCCTCGCCGGCCGAGAGCACGCTGACGTGCGGCCCGACGTTGGCGGCGACGTGCGCGACGACGCCCGGCTCGGCGTCGCGGATCACGAAGACGTCGAAGTGGATCGACTCGAGCGTGTGCACCGTGTCGATCATGGTCTCGCCCTTGGCGCGCGAGGACAGCTGCACCTCGATGTTGACGACCTCGGCGCCGAGCCGCCGGCCGGCCAGGTCGAAGGACACGCGGGTGCGCGTCGAGGGCTCGGTGAACAGGTTGGCGATGGTGATGCCCGCGAGCGAGCGGTTGCCCGGCGGCGTCTCGCCGAGCTTGCGCACGTAGCGCTGCGCGGCGTCCAGCAGCCCGAGGACCTCGGCGCGCGTGACGCCCTCGAGGGTGATCAGGTGGCGCAGGCTCCCGTCGGCGCGGCGTTGCGGGTTCATCGATAGCTCCTCGGCCAGGTTCAACCGCCGCCGCGCCCGCCGCCCTCCTGGAACCAGCGCTCCAGGATCACCGCGGCCGCGGCGCTGTCGACGTCCTCGCGCCGCAGGCGCCGGCGATGCGTGCCGGCGGCGCGGCGCTCCTTCAGCCGTCCGGTGGCGTCGATCGAGGAGTAGCGTTCGTCGACGCGCGCGACCGGCAGGCCGTAGCGCTCCCCGAGCGCCCGGGCGAAGCGCGTCGCCGCGTCGCCGAGGGCCCCGGGGCTGCCGTCGGCATTATACGGGCTGCCCACGACCAGCAGGTCCGGGCGGAGCGCGGCGACCTGGCGGTCGATCGCGTCCCAGTCGGGCCCGGCGCCGTTGCGGACCGCGGCCAGTGGCGCCGAGGAGCCGGTCAGGCTCTCGCCGCTGGCGAGTCCGATGCGCTTGAGGCCGAAGTCGAAGGCGAGGACGAGCTCTGGGGCCGCCTCAGGCATGGCCGGCGACGAGGCTGACGCGCGAGCTGTCGACGCCCAGCATGTGCCAGGCCGCCTGCCAGCGTTCCTCGTACGGCAGTTCGAAGGCGATGCGCTCGTTCATCGGCAGCGACAGCCAGGCGTTGTCGAGCATCTCGCGGTCGAGCTGCCCGGCGTCCCAGCCGGCGTAGCCGAGCGCCATGAAGGCGTCCGGCGGACCCTCGCCGCGGGCGATCGCGCCGAGGATGTCGCGCGAGGTGGTGACCTGGATCAGCTCGGAGACCACGTGGGTCGAGTCCCAGCGACCGCCTGGCCGGTGCAGCACGAAGCCGCGGTCGGGGTGCACGGGGCCGCCGCGCAGCACCGCCGCTTCGCCGGTGGCGGCGCTGGCCGCCTCGAGGTGCATCTGCGCGAACACGTCGCCGAGCTTCATGCCGAGCGGCTTGTTCAGCACGATGCCGAGCGCGCCCTTGTCGCTGTGCTCGCAGATCAGCGTCACCGCCTGGGCGAAATTGCCGTCGGCCAGCGCCGGCATGGCGATGAGCAGGTGGTTCGCGAGGGAATGCGGGTTCGACATCGCTGCGGCAAGTATGGGGGCGCCGCCGGCCGGGCTCAAGGTGCGCCGCCCTGCGTGAGCGTGCCGGGCCCGACGCGGCCGTCGGTGAATTCCCACTGGTACGAGAAGCGGATGCTCCGGTGCTCGGCCGCCAGGTCGCGCGGGAAGGGGTCGAAGGGGCTGGCGAGCCGGAGGATCCCGAGCGCCGCCTGGTCCAGCTCCGGGAAGCCGCTGCTGCGGCGGACGGTGACGTCCGTCAGCCGGCCGTCGGAGCGGATTGCGACTTCGATGACCGGGCTGCCGGACATCCCGGCACGGCGCGCCGCGACCGGGTAGTGGAGCGTGCCGATGCGCTCGACCTTGCGCCGCCAGTGGTCGAGGTAGGGGGCGAGGCGCGAGGCGCGCGTATCCGGGCCCAGCCACAGGTCGGCGCGCAGCACGCCGCGCAGCACCAGCTCGTCGCCCTCGCCGCGGCCGCTGCGCGGCGCGCGCGCGCTGGCCGAGAGCTGCTCCTCCGGAACGCTGTCGTGCTGGTAGGCGAAGTAGCGGATGTCGGCATTGGCCGCCGAGCTGGTCAGCACGGCGCCGCCGGCCGGCGGCCGCGTGCGCTGCGGCGTGTCCGCGGCGTCGCGGCCGGCGGACTGCGCCGCCGGGATGGCGCTCGGCGTCTGCGTCGCATCCTTGCGCGTGTTGCCCGAGCCCTTCTGGGTCCGCTGGGCGACGTAGGCCGCCTGGTCGTTGCGGTCGCTGGCGGGCAGGTCCTCGGTCACCAGCAGCACCTCCATGCCGGGCGCGGCGCTGCCGCCGCGGTCGGGGGCGACGAAGGTGATGCCGAGCAGCACGATGGCGTGCAGCAGCGCCGCCAGGAACACCATGGCGATCAGCCGGTCGGCGACCGGGGCGCGGCCCTCGGCGCTCGCCCCGATCATCGCGGCCGCCTCGCCGGTGCCGGCGTTCATCGCGGGCCGCGCTGCGCCAGCCGCCGTGCGATGGCGTCCATCAGCATGACGGTGACGTCGATGCCGAACTGCTTGTACAGCTCGCGCGCCCCGGTGGGGCTGGTGACGTTGATCTCGGTGACGTAGCCGCCGATCACGTCCAGGCCCACGAACAGCATGCCGGCGCGCGCCAGCACCGGGCCGATCTGGCCGGCGAGCCAGCGGTCGCGCTCGCCGAGTTCGCGGCCGACGCCCTTGGCGCCGGCGGCGAGGTTGCCGCGGTTGTCATCGGCCGCCGGGATGCGCGCCAGCGCGTAGGGGGCCGGTTCGCCGTCGATCAGCAGCACGCGCGCGTCGCCGGTCACGGCGATCTCCGGCAGGTAGCGCTGCACCATCGCGAAGCGCTGGCCGTAGTCGGTCAGCGTCTCGAGCACCACGCGCTGGTTCTTGTCGCCGGGCTCGAGCACGAAGATCGAGCGACCGCCCATGCCGAACAGCGGCTTGCAGACGATCTTGCCGTGCTCGCGGCCGAATGCGGCCATCGCCTCCATGTCGCGCGTGATCAGCGTCGGCGCGCAGCATTGCGGGAACCAGGCGGTGTAGACCTTCTCGTTCATGTCGCGCAGGCCCTGCGGGCGGTTCACGACCAGCGCGCCCTGCGCCTCGGCACGCTCGAGGATGTACGAGGTGTAGATGAACTCGGTGTCGAAGGGCGGGTCCTTGCGCATCAGGATGACGTCGAAGGCGCCGAGCGGGCCGGCCGCCGGCTCGCCGAGGCTGTACCAGTCGGCGGGGTCGGCGCGCACGCTGAGCGGCCGGCTGGTGCCTTCGGCGATGCCGTCGCGCAGCCGCAGGTCGCCCTGCTCCAGGTAGTGCAGCGACCAGCCGCGCGCTTGCGCGGCGAGCAGCATCGCCAGCGTCGTGTCCTTCGCGAACTTGATGTCGGCGATCGGATCCATCACGACGGCGAGTCGGACCCCGGTGCTCATCGATGCTCCTTGCAGCTGCAGGCCGGTCAGGATGCCGGGGCCCGCGCGGCATTGTCGCGCCGCCCGGGAATTATGTACTGGCGGGGGGTCGCTGGTTGCCGAAAACGTGACGCAGGTGGCATGGCCCCCCTCCCGCCGATATGTTAAAACCCCGACACTATCGCAAGGGGCCGGATCAGGTCACAGCGGCGGCCCGCGAGGTGTCGGACGATGCAATCCAGCGCGCAAAGGAGTGACTCCGGGGTGAGTGGTACCGCTACGCCTTTCAAGGGCCTGAAGGTGCTGGTGATCGACGACAGCAAGACGATCCGCCGCACCGCCGAGACGCTCCTCGCCAAGGAAGGCTGCGAGGTCCACACGGCCGTCGACGGCTTCGACGCCCTCGCCAAGATCGCCGACCACCAGCCCGACATCGTGTTCGTCGACATCATGATGCCGCGCCTGGACGGCTACCAGACCTGTGCGCTCATCAAGCACAACAAGGTGTTCCGCTCCATCCCCGTGATCATGCTGTCCTCCAAGGACGGCCTGTTCGACCGCGCCCGCGGCCGCATCGTCGGCTCCGAGCACTACCTGACGAAGCCCTTCACCAAGGACGAGCTGCTGGGCGCCATCGAGGCGCACATCGGGAGATGAGGCATGGCGCTGATCCTGATCGTCGATGATTCGCCGACCGAGGTACACGTGATGCAGAAGGCGCTGGAGCGCCACGGCTACCGCACCGCGGTGGCCGGCGACGGCGCCGAGGGCATCCGCCTCGCGCGCCAGATGCATCCCGATCTCATCTTCATGGACATCGTCATGCCCGGCGTCAACGGCTACCAGGCCACGCGCACGCTCGCCAACGATCCCGTCACCCGCGCCATTCCGATCGTCATGGTCACGTCGAAGGGCCAGGAGACCGACCGCATCTGGGGCCTGCGCCAGGGCGCGGTGGACTACCTGGTCAAGCCGGTGACGCCCGACCAGCTGGTCGAGAAGGCGCAGGCCGCGCTGGCCGCGTGAGCATGACGGAGCCCGCACCGCTCAAGACGCTGCGCGACCGCCCCTACGAACTCCTCGCCGAGCTCGAGCGGCGGGCGCGGGCGGTCACCGCGAGCGCGGAGGCGCGCGTCGCCGCCGGCCGCGAGTGGGTCGGCGTGGCGCTGCGCATGGCGGGCGAGCTCTACCTGGTCGCCCGCGAGGAGGCGCGCGAGGTGCTCGGCGTGCCCTCGGCGATGGCGCGCGTGCCGGGCGCGAAGAACTGGGTGCTCGGGCTCGCCAACGTGCGCGGCCAGCTGCTGCCCATCATCGACCTGCGGCTCTACCTGGACGCCGGCACGACGCCGATGACGCGCAACACGCGCGTCATCGTCGCCAACCACCGCGACATCCCCGCCGGGCTGCTGGTCGAGGAAGTGCTGGGCTTCCGCCGCTTCCCCGAGAACGAGTTCACCGCCGACGCGCCGCCGACCATCGTGCGCTGCGGCAAGTACCTGGCGGGCTGCTTCCGCCGCCCGGGCGAGCAGTGGCCGGTGCTCTCGCTGCGCACGCTGCTCGAGGACCCGCTGTTCCTGGGGGCCGCCGCATGAGCAACGGCGCCGATTCGGGCCAGCTGCGCCTGATCGCCGTGGCCGCCGCGCTGCTGGTGGTGACGGCGGCCGCGGCCGCGCTGCTGCTGCCCGGCATGCTCGGCATCGCCTGGCCGGCTGCCGTCATCGGCGCGCTGGCGCTGCTGCCGCTCGCCTACCTGGTCGTGCAGCTCGGGCGCATGCGCGCCGCCGCCGACCGCGAGCAGCAGCTCGCCGAGGCGCAGCGCCAGGAGAACGACCGCAACCAGCAGGCGATCCTCAGGCTGCTGGACGAGATGGCCAACCTCGCCGACGGCGACCTGACCGTGCAGGCGACGGTCACCGAGGACATCACCGGGGCGATCGCCGACTCCGTCAACTTCGCGGTCGAGGCGCTGCGCAAGCTGGTGACGACCATCAATGGCTCGGCGATCCAGCTCGACGGCGCCGCGCGCCAGACGCAGGCGCTCGCCACGCACCTCGCCAAGGCGAGTTCGGCGCAGTCCAAGCAGATCGCCTCGGCGAGCGAGTCGATCGCCGGCATGGCCTCCTCCACCGAGGAGGTGTCGGGCAACGCCGAGCGCGCCTCGGACGTCGCGCGCCACTCGGTCGACGTCGCGCACAAGGGCGGCGACGCCGTGCGCCGCACGATCGACGGCATGAACACCATCCGCGAGACCATCCAGGAGACCAGCAAGCGCATCAAGCGGCTGGGCGAGAGCTCGCAGGAGATCGGCAACATCGTCGAGCTGATCAGCGACATCGCCGAGCAGACCAACATCCTGGCGCTGAACGCCTCGATCCAGGCCTCGATGGCCGGCGAGGCCGGCCGCGGCTTCGCCGTGGTCGCCGACGAGGTGCAGCGCCTCGCCGAGCGTGCCGCCAACGCGACCAAGCAGATCGAGGTGCTGGTGCGCACCATCCAGAGCGACACCAACGAGGCCGTCGTGTCGATGGAGCGCAGCACCACCGACGTGGTCGGCGGCGCGCTGCTGGCCGAGAACGCCGGCGCGGCGCTGCAGGAGATCGAGCAGGTCTCCAACCAGATCGCCAGCCTGGTGCAGAACATCTCGGCGAGCGCCCACAGCCAGTCGGCCGCGGCGCAGAACATCGCGCGCAACATGCAGGTGCTGCGCGAGATCAGCGCGCAGTCGGCCGATTCCACCGCGGCGACCTCGCAGGCCATCATCAAGCTGGCGGACCTGTCGGCGGCGCTGCGCCGCTCGGTCTCGGGCTTCCGGCTGCCGGGCGCCAGCGATACCACCGGGCAGTTGCGCATGCCGGCCGCGGCCGCCGTGTCGGGCCTGGCGCGCAAGGCCAAGGCCTGAGCCCGGGGGCGGCGGCATGAGCGAGGTCGGCACACAGACATTGCAGGCGGCGGCACGCGAGATCAGCGTCTCGCTCGCCGACGCGCGCACCGCGCTCGAGGCGCACGTCGAGCAGCCCGACAACCTCGCGCTGCTGGAGCGCTGCGTCGCCGAGCTGCACCAGGTGCAGGGCGCGCTGCGCATGCTGGAGATCTACGGCGCCGCGCTGCTGGCCGAGGAGATGGAGCAGGTCGGCCGCTACCTGATCGAGACGGCGGCCGACAAGCGCAACCACGCCGAGGTGCTCGACGCGCTGATGCGCGCGATGGTGCAGCTCCCCGGCTACCTGGAACGCGTGCTCGCCGGCGGGCGCGACCTGGCGCTGGTGCTGCTGCCGCTGCTCAACGACCTGCGCGCGGTGCGCGGCAGCGCGCTGCTGTCCGAAGGCACGCTGCTGCTGCTCAACCTCAAGTCCGACCGCCAGGCGCAGCCGGCGGCGCCGGCGCCGGGCGAGCCGCCGCTCAACGTCGCGCAGTGGGCGCGGCGCCTGCGCGCGCGCTTCCAGGGCGGCCTGATCGGCTGGATCCGCGGCGAGCGCACGCCCGAGAACCTCGAGTTGCTCGGCGCGGTCGCCAACAAGATCGAGCAGATCGCCACCCAGCAGCCGGTGTTCCAGCTGTGGTGGGTCACCGGCGCGCTGATCGAGGCGCTGCGCGAGAACGGCCTGGAGGGGAGCGTCTCGGTCAAGCGCCTGCTGGGCCTGGCCGACCGCGAGCTCAAGCGCATCTACGACCAGGGCGAGTTCCGCTACGCGCAGAGCCCGCCGGTCGAGCTGCTCAACAACCTCCTTTATTACGTGGCGCGCGCCACCACCAATGGCCCGCGCGTCGCGGCGGTGCGCGCCTCCTTCCGCCTGTCCGAGCTGCTGCCGGTCGACGAGTCGATCGAGCAGGAGCGCGAGAACCTCTCGGCGCCCTCGGTCAAGCTGATGCACACCGTGGCCGCGGCGATCCGCGAGGATCTCACCAAGGTCAAGGACGTGCTCGACCTGTTCGTGCGCCGCGGCGGCGGCCAGGGCGAGGAGATCGCCGCGCAGATCGAGATGCTGCGCAAGATCGGCGACACGCTCGGCGTGCTGGGCCTGGGCGACCTGCGCGCGCGCGTGCAGGAGGCGACCACGCGCCTGGAGGCGGTGGCCTCCGGCCGCGACCAGAGCGGCGACGCCGCGCTGGTGCAGATCGCCGCCGAACTGATCAAGGTCGAGGATCACCTCGACGACCAGCTGGTCGGCCTGATCCTGCCGCGCGCCCCCGGGGCCGAGGCCGCCGGCGGCGAGCTGCCCGACGAGGATTTCCAGCAGGTGCAGGCGGCGGTGCTGCGCGAATGCGTGGTCAACCTGGCGCGCGTCAAGGAAGCGGTCGCGCAGAACGTCACCGGCACGCTCGACGCGCTCGGCTTCGATTCCTGGGCCGAGCTGATGCGCGGCATCAAGGCCGGCCTGCTGATGCTCGGCAAGGGGCGCGCCGTCGACATCGTCGAGGGCGTCACCCAGCACCTCCGGCGCGTGATGCAGCCGGGCGGCACGGCCGTCTCCGGCGAGTACCTCGACCGCCTGGCCGACGCGATCGTCAGCGTCGAGTACTACATCGAGACGCTGCAGGCCGGGCGGAGCGATCCCTGGTACATGCTCGACAATGCCCAGACCTGCCTCGAGGCGCTGTCGCGCGAGCCCGAGCGCGTCGTGCCGACGGTGCCGGCGCTGGGCGCCGGCACCTACGAGAAGACGGTGCGCATCGCGCCGCCGAAGGCGCCCGAGGACCTGGAGAGCACCGACCGGCGCGTGCCCGAGCCGCCGGTGCTGGCGCCGGCGCGCGCCCCGGCGCCGCCCGCGCCGATGGCCGACGCCGACCTGGTGCAGCTGTTCATCGAGGAAGCCCACGAGGAGATCGCGCTCATCCAGCGGCAGTTCCCGGTGTGGGACCAGAACCCGCTCGATGCCGATGCGCTCGCCGCCGTGCGGCGCTCCTTCCACACGCTCAAGGGCAGCGGCCGCATGGTCGGTGCCCGCGAACTGGGCGAGTTCGCCTGGTCGATGGAGAACCTGCTCAACCGCATCATCAGCGGCACGCTGGTGCGCAGTCCCGCGATCCTCGAGGTGCTGCGCGATTCCGTGCGCCTGCTCCCGGCGCTGGTGGCCGAGCTCGAGGCCGGCCAGGCCGGGCGGACCGACACGGCCGCGCTGATCGCGCGCGCGCATGCGCTCGCCGCGGGCCGCGACGGCGCTGCCACTCGGTGCCACGCAGACGCGCGCGGCGCTGCCCGCCGCCGCTGCCGTGGCGGCGGCCGCGGCGCCGGTCACCGCCGTCGAAACGCCCGTGGCCAGCGCGGCGCCGCTCGCCACGCCGGCCGTCGCGCCCGCCGTCGCCGAGGAAGCCGCGGCGCCGGCCGCGGCGCTCGAACAGGACCAGGCGCTGCGCGACATCTACGCGCGCGAGACCTCGAGCCACGTCGCCACGGTGCGCGCCTGGCTGCAGCGCGAGCGTGGCCGGCTGGCGCCACACGTGCTGACCGAGGAGGTCTATCGCGCCAGCCACACGCTGGCCGGCAGCTCGCGCATGGCCGAGGCGCGCCATGGCATCCGCCTGGCCGAGCCGCTCAACCACTGGCTGCGCAAGTCCTTCGACAGCGGCGTCGGCCTGGACGACTCGGACCTGGCGCTGCTCGCCGACTGCATGGTGGCGATGGAGCAGGTCGCCGGGCACCTGGAGGAGTCGACCGGCTACTTCGCCGTGCACGACACGCTGCGCGCACGCATCGCGCGCACCGAGGCGGAACTCGACCGCCGCATCGCCGAGGCCGCGGCCGAGCAGCCGAGCAGCACCGGCCTGAACCCGGTGCTCGCTGAAACCAGCCTGTCGCTGGTCACGCCGCCCGGACTGTTGATACCCGAGGAGCCGGGGCCCATCGAGGTCGCGCCGGCTGCATTCGCGCCGCCGCCGGTGGTCGCTGCCCCGCCGGCCTTCGTACCGCCGCCGGCTCCCGAGGAGCTCCCGCCCGCACCCGCCTGGACGCCGCCACCTCCACCGCCGCCGCCGATCGTCGAGGCCGGCGCCGATTTCGATCCGGACATCGCCGCGATCTTCTGCGAGGAAGCGACCGAGCTGCTGGAGGCGTCCGAGCTCGCGATGCACGCCTGGAACGCCGAGCCCGGCAGCGCCGAGCGCGTGGCCGCGCTCAAGCGCCCGCTGCACACGCTCAAGGGCGGTGCGCGCATGGCGGGCGTCAAGGCGATGGGCGATCTCGCGCACGAGCTCGAGACGCTGATCGTGCAGATCAGCAACGGCACGGCGGCGGGCGACGAACGCGCCCGCGCCACCGTGCAGGCGACGATCGACGAGCTGGCGCGCATGCGCGAGCTGGTCGCTGCCAACCGGCCGGTCGCCCCGGCGCACGAACTGATCGCGCGCATCCATGCCGTGGCGCAGGGCGTGCTCGCCGTGGAGCCGCCGCCCGTGGTGGCCCCGGCGCCGCCTCCGCCGCCGGTTGCACCGCCGCCCGCGCGCCGATGCCGATCGCGGCGACGCTCGCGCCGGAGCCCGCCTTCGTGCCGCCGGCCACGCTGGCGCCGGTGCCGGAGCCGCTGGTCGAAGCCGCGCCGGCCGCGCCCGTATCCATGCCCGCGCCGATCGTCGCACCGGAACCGGTCGCGATGCCGTTCGCGGCGCCGCCGCCGGTCGAGCTGGCGCCGGCCGAACCCGTCACGCCGGAGCCGGCGCCGATCGAAGCCGCGCTGCCCGCCGTGGCCGCCTTCGCCGCGCCGCTGGCGCCGGTCGAGCCCGTCGCGGCGGTCGCGCCGTCGAGCCCGGCCCCGGCGAGCATGGCCCCGGCGAGCCTGGCGCCTCCGGGCCTGGTGCCGCCCGGCCGCGAGCCGGTCGGCCAGCCCGAGCGCGGCGAGATGGCGCGCGTCAGCGCCGAGCTGCTCGACCAGCTGCTCAACAACGCCGGCGAGGTCAGCATCGCGCGCGCGCGCCTCGAGCAGCAGCTCGGCTCGGTCGAGTTCAACCTCGGCGAGCTCTCGCGCACCGTGACCCGCCTGAAGGAACAGCTGCGCAAGCTCGAGATCGAGACCGAGACCCAGATCCTGCACCGGCACGAAGGCGACAGCAGCCACCGCTCGGAATTCGACCCGCTCGAGCTCGACCGCTACTCCTCGCTGCACCAGTTCTCGCGCGCGCTGGCCGAATCGGCCAGCGACGTCGCCAGCCTGCAGCAGCTGCTCGAGTCGCTGGTGGCCGAGGCGCAGAACCTGCTGCAGCAGCAGTCGCGCACCGTGACCGAGCTGCAGAACGGGCTGATGCGCACGCGCATGGTCTCGTTCCAGCGCCACGTGCAGCGCCTGGCGCGCATCGTGCGCCAGGCCGCGGCCGACAACGGCCGCCAGGCCGAGCTGGTCGTCGAGGGCGCCACCGGCGAGCTCGACCGCCAGGTGCTCGAGCGCATGCTGCCGCCGTTCGAGCACATGCTGCGCAACGCCGTCGCGCACGGCATCGAGCCGCCGGCCGAGCGCCTGCGCGCAGGCAAGGGCGAGACCGGCCAGATCCGCATGCAGCTGCAGCGCGAGGGCGCCGAGGTCATCGTCCAGGTCAGCGACGACGGCGCCGGCATGAACCTCAAGGCGATCCGCGACAAGGGCATCGAGCTCGGGCTGATCCGCGCCGGGCAGCAGCTCTCCGACGAGGACGTGATGCAGCTGGTGCTCGAGCCGGGCTTCTCGACCGCCGGCGTGCTGACGCAGACCGCGGGCCGCGGCGTCGGCATGGACGTCGTGGCGACCGAGATCAAGAAGCTCGGCGGCGCGCTGCACATGGAGACCGTGCCCGGCAAGGGCTCGACCTTCACCGTGCGCCTGCCGTTCACGCTCGCCGTGAGCCACGCGCTGGTGGTGCGCACCGGCGACGAGTACTACGCGCTGCCGCTGCCGATGGTGGAGGGCGTGGTGCGCCTGCCGCGCTCGGAGGTGGCGGAGCACCTGGGTCGCGACGCCGCCTCGTACAACTATGGCGGCCAGAAGTTCCGCCTGCAGCCACTGGCGCTGTTCGTCGGCATGGAGCCGGCGCCGCTTCCCGAGGGCGAGGCCACGATCCCGGTGGTGCTGGTGCGCGCCGGCGAGCATTCCACCGGCCTGGTGGCCGATGAACTGATCGGCAGCCGCGAGATCGTGGTCAAGCCGGTCGGCCCGCAGATCTCCTCGATCCGCGGCATCTCCGGCGCGACGCTGCTGGGCGACGGCCGCGTCGTCATCATCCTCGACATCGTCGCGCTGGTGCGCGCCGAATGGCGCGGCCGGGCCGCGCCGACCGTGGCGCGCGAGCGCGCCGACCGGCGCACCTTCGCGCTGGTGGTCGACGATTCGATCACCGTGCGCCGCGTGACGCAGCGGCTGCTGGAGCGCAACGGCATGCGCGTGCTCACCGCGCGCGACGGCATGGACGCGGTGGCGATCCTGCAGGAGCACACCCCGGACATCATCCTGCTCGACATCGAGATGCCGCGCATGGACGGCTACGAGGTCGCGATGCACGTGCGCAACGACGCGCGGCTCAAGGACGTGCCGATCATCATGATCACCTCGCGCGTCGGCGAGAAGCACCGCGCCCGCGCCATCGAGCTCGGCGTCGACGACTACCTCGGCAAGCCCTACCAGGAGAGCCAGCTGATCGACGCGATCACGCCGCTGGTGGCGCGCCGGCGCGCGCAGCTCGCCGCGGCGGGCGGGAACGCCCCGTGAGCAACCTGCCGGCCGAGATCTACAGCCTGCTGGTGCCGCTGGCCGAGGGCCGGCTGGTGATCCCGCGTGCCTGCGTCGCCGAGGTGGTCGGCTTCCAGGTGCCGGCGGAGATGACCGGCGCGCCGCCGTGGTACCTCGGGCTGGTCGGCTGGAACGGGCGGCAGGTGCCGCTGGTGAGCTTCGAGGGCATGAGCGGCCAGTCGATCCCGGTGGCCAGCGCGCGCGCGCGCCTGGTGATCGTGCACGCGCTCGGCACGCGGCTCGAGGGCGGCTGCTTCGCGCTGCTGTCGCAGGGCTTCCCGCAGCTGGTGCGCATCGGCCCGGAAGTCGTCAAGCCGGAGACCCAGCCGTTCGGCGACCGCGGCCCGCTGCTGTGCCGCGTGCGCATGATCAACGACAGCCCGATCGTGCCGGATCTCGAGCGCATCGAGCAGATGATCGCGGACGAGACGCGGGCTACTCCCTAGTCGACGCTCAGCCGGCGCGCAGCCGGCACGGCGGCGCCAGGTCCCGCGCCGCGCACGATTCCCGCTGAAGGCTTAAGGGTGCCCGGGAAAGCCCCGGCCCTGGCGCAGCCTGCGCCATGACACGTTCCGTTGGTGGAACCCTGGAGCGGCGCACGGGCGCAGGCTGCGCCAGGGCCGGCGGGCGCCATGCGCGTTCATCGGCAAGGTGCGCGGCGCTGGCCAGGCATCGCGCATGCGCCGGCCAGCGCGCCGGCGGTGTAGAGTGGGCGCGGGCACACACACACACACACACGATGTCCCTGCAGCGGTGCGCCACTGCGGGAACGGAGGCGGGAGTTGCGGCCATTCGTCTTCATCAGCACGGGAATGCACGGCGGGCCGGGGATGCGGCGGGCGGCGCTGTGCGCGCTCGGCGGCGTGCTGCTGATGGGCGTGGGCGGGCTGGTCGCCGCCATCATGGTCATCATCGCGCTGCTGCGCATGCTGTTCGACGGTTTCGCCGCGGGCGGGCGCGCCCTGCTGGTGGCGCTGCTGGTCGGGATGCTGGCGCAGCTCGCCGGCACGTTGCTGCTGCGCGGCGCGGCGCTGCTGATGCGGCGAGAGGCCAGTGCGGGCGACGCCGGGGAAACGGCCGGACCGCCACCGGGCGCGGGGCGCGCGCACGGCGGCGTGACGATCGAAGGCGAATTCGAGGAACGCGATCCGCCGGAGACGCGTCGCCTGCGGTGAGCGGCGCGGCGCCTCAGCTGCGCGGCCGCCGTGCCAGCCAGCGATCGAGGTGGCTGGCGAAGGCGGCATTGCGCTCGGTCAGGCCGAGCGGCGGCGGGCCGCCGCCGACATGGCCGCTGGCGCGCATCGTGTCCATGAAGTCGCGCATCGAGAGGATGCCGCGGATCGTGTCGGGCGAGTAGCGTTCGCCACGCGGGTTGAGCGCCTCGGCGCCGCGGGCGATGACCTCGGCGGCGAGCGGGATGTCCGCGGTGACCACCAGGTCGCCGGCGCCGACGCGCCGGACGATCTCGTTGTCCGCCACGTCGAAGCCCGGCGCCACCTGCAGCGTCCTGAGGCTCGGCAGTCGCGGAACGGCGGGCGGCTGGTTCGCCACCAGCGTGACCAATGACGCCGGTGCGCTCGGCGGCGCGGACCAGGATGTCCCGGATGACCCGCGGGCAGGCATCGGCATCGACCCAGATGCACGGGCCGCCCGTCGCCGCCGCGCCGGCGTCGCGCGGCTCGCTGCCAAGATCGACGCGCCAGCGCCTGCAGTACCGCCAGCGCGGCGAGCAGCGCGGTGAAGCGCGGTGCGCAGGATGCGCGGCCAGCCGGCGCGAGGCCGTGATAGCCGGCGCGCGCGGCGAGCGCGGCTTCGCGCTCGCTCAGGCCCCGGGCTGGTGATCTCGGGGCCGATGAGCAGCGTCGCCGCGTCGAGCCCGGCCGCGGCCCGCGCGAGGCAGGACGGCGCCCGGCGCGAGCAGCAGTCGCGCGCAGCGCGCGCCAGGCCGGCGCGCTCGCGTCGCCGGGCGTCGCGGCGATGGCCCAGGCGCCTCGGCGAGGCGCTGCGCCCGCAGCACGGCGTCGATCACCGGCAGGCGGTTGCCGCACTGCTCGCAGGCGGCGATTGCGATCGCGCGCCAGTGCTCCACGCGCCTGGCCGCCTGCGCCGCGTCGAGCCGCACGACGCTGCGCTCGCAGGCGAGCGGCACGAGGCGCGCGACGCCGAGCTCGGTGGCCTTCTGCACGATCAGGTCCATGCGCTCGCCGCGTGCGATGCCCTGCAGCAGCGTGAGGTGGAGCGGTGATTCGCGCTCGATCGCGGCGTGCGCGCCGGTGCGCACGCGGGCGCCGTGCGCCGTGGCGGCGAGCAGCGTCGCGGGGTACTCGCCGCCGCGGCCGTCGAACAGCGGGAGCATCGCCCCGGGCCGCAGCCGCAGCACCCGCACCACGTGGTTGGCGACCGCGGCCGGCAGCTCGAGCTCGGCATCGGCGGCCAGCGCCGCCGCGACGTAGGCGCGCGGCGCGCTCACGCGCGCGTGCCCGCGTCGATGGCGGCGGCGGCGACGTCGACCATGTGGTCGATCTCCCCCGGCGTGATCACGTAGGGCGGCATGAAGTACACCACCTCGCCCAGCGGCCGCAGCAGCACGCCTTGCTCGAGCGCGTGGCGGTGCATGCGCCGGCCGCGCCGTTCCTGCCACGGGAACGGCGCGCGGGTCGCGCGGTCGGCGACCACTTCGATCGCGAGGATCATGCCGGTCTGGCGGATCTCGGCGACGTGCGGGTGGTCGGCGAGGCGTGCGGCGCTGCGCCCCAGGTGCGCCGCCAGCGCGCGGTTGCGCTCCAGTACCGGCTCGCGCTCGAAGATGTCGAGCGTGGCGTTGGCGGCCGCGCAGGCCAGCGGATTGCCGGTGTAGCTGTGCGAATGCAGGAAGGCGCGCTGCGCCAGGTACTCGGCGTAGAAGGCCGAGTAGACGCCGTCGCTGGTGAGCACGGCCGACAGCGGCAGGTAGCCGCCGGTCAGGCCCTTCGACAGGCAGAGGAAGTCCGGGGTGATGCCGGCCTGCTCGCAGGCGAACAGCGTGCCGGTGCGGCCGAAGCCGACGGCGATCTCGTCGGCGATCAGGTGCACCTGGTGGCGGTCGCAGGCTTCCCTCAGCAGCGTCAGGTACACGGGGTCGTACATGCGCATGCTGCCGGCGCACTGCACCAGCGGCTCGACGATCACGGCGGCCAGCTCGTGCGCGTGGCGCTCGAGCGTCTCCTCCATCGCGCGGAAGCGCTCGCGCGAATGCTGCGCCCAGCTCGCGCCCGCGGGGCGCTGGTAGCAGTCGGGCGAGGGCACGGTGAGCACGTCGAGCAGCAGCGGGCGGTAGGTCTCGCGGTACAGTTCGACGTCGCCGACGCTGAGCGCGCCGAGCGTCTCGCCGTGGTAGCTGTTCGACAGCGTGGCGAAGCGCCGCTTGCCGTCGCGGCCGCAGTTGCGCCAGAAGTGGAAGCTCATCTTCAGCGCCACCTCGATCGCCGCCGAGCCGTTGTCGGCGAAGAAGCAGCGGTTCAGGCCCGGTGGCGCCAGGCGGCAGAGGCGCTCGGCCAGGCGCACCACCGGCTCGTGCGTGAAGCCGGCGAGCAGCACGTGCTCGAGCTCGCGCGCCTGGGCGGCGACCGCGGCGCTGATCGTGGCGTTGCCATGGCCGAACAGGTTCACCCACCAGGAGCTGATCGCGTCGAGGTAGCGCCGGCCGGCGTGGTCCTCGAGCCACACGCCGGCGCCGCGCCGCACCGGGATCGGCGCGAGCGACTCGTGGTCGTGCATCTGCGTGCACGGGTGCCAGACGTGCGCCAGGTCGCGCGCGGCCAGCGCGGCGTTGCCCGGCAGCGCGCCGGGTCCATGGGCGGGGCCGTCGCCGGCGGTTGTTGGGTTCATCGGCGACAATTTGGCATCATCGGGGACCCCGCATGCAAACCGAATTCGCACTCGAACCGCTCACCGGGATGCTCGCCGGCGTCCGCCAGGTGCTCTCGCCCTTCTGGGACGAGCGCCCGCCGGGCGTGCCGCCGGAGCTGGTCGTCGTCCACGGCATCAGCCTGCCGCCGGGAGAGTTCGGCGGCCCGTGGATCGACCGGCTGTTCAGCGGCAACCTTGACCCGTCCGCGCACCCGTACTTCGCGGGCCTGGCGGGCCTCAAGGTCTCGGCGCACGCGCTGGTGCGGCGCGACGGCGCGGTCACGCAGTACGTGCCCTTCGGGGCGCGCGCCTGGCATGCGGGCGTGTCGAGCTACGCCGGCCGCAGCGCCTGCAACGACTTCTCCATCGGCATCGAGCTCGAGGGCACCGACGAGCTGCCCTACGCGGACGCGCAGTACGCGGTGCTCGCCGGCCTCATCCGCGCCGCCTGCGGCGCCTACCCGAGCCTCGGCCGCGAGCGTGTCGTCGGCCACAGCGACGTGGCGCCGGGGCGCAAGAGCGATCCGGGAGCGGCCTTCGACTGGCCGCGGCTACGCGGGTTGCTGGCCTGAGCCGCCGCCGCGCCCGCGGCGCCAGAGCATCTCGCCGCCGCTCTCCTGGCGCGCCAGCACGCGCGCCATCACGAACAGCAGGTCGCTGAGCCGGTTGAGGTAGTGCAGCGCGTCGGCGCCGACCTGCTCCTGGTGCGCCAGCGCCCAGCAGCGGCGCTCGGCGCGCCGGCAGATGGCGCGCGCCAGGTGGCAGGCCGAGGCGGCGCTGCCGCCGCCCGGCAGCACGAATTCCTTCAGCGGCGGCAGCGCGGCGTTGAGCTGCTCGAGCACGTCCTCGAGCCGCTGCACCTGCGCCGGGCCGAGCGACACGCTGCCCGGGATCGTCAGTTCGCCGCCGAGGTCGAACAGCTCGTGCTGCACCTCGGTGAGGCAGGCGGCCAGCGGTGCCTGGACCGCCGGATGGGACAGCAGCACGCCGATCGCGCAGTTGAGCTCGTCGACGCTGCCGCAGGCCTCGATGCGCGCGGCATCCTTCGGCACGCGCCGGCCGTCGCCGAGCCCGGTGGTGCCGTCGTCGCCGGTGCGCGTGACGATGCGTGTGAGCCGGTGTCCCATGGCCGGCGTACCTTAGCGTAACTGGTAGCGGGTCGCCACGGTGAGGCTGCGCCCGGCGGTGCGGTAGCCGTGGATCAGCGCGTAGTCGCGGTCGAGCGCGTTGTCGAGCCTGGCCTGCACGCTCCACGCCGGCGTGATGCGCCAGCGCGCGCCGAGCGCCACCAGCGCGTAGCCGGCGTCGCGGGCCGGGAGGCCGAAGTCGTCGACGTCGGAGCGCGGCCCGCTGCCGCCGAGCGTTGCCGTGAGCGCCAGCGCGCTGCCCTGGTAGCGCAGCGCCAGCGAGCCGGTGTGCCGCGCGCGCCGCAGCAACTGCTCGCCGGTGCTCAGGTTCTGCGGGTCCATCCAGGCCGTCGCGGCATCGATGTGCCAGCGGCCGAGCTCGAGACGATAGCCGAGCTCGAGGCCGCGGATGCGCGTGCGGCCGACGTTGCGCGACTGGTAGATGAAGTTGACCGGGTCGACCAGCTGGTACTCGACCAGCTCGTCGATGCGGTTCTGGTAGGCATCGAGCTGCAGCGTCTGCCCGGACGCCGGCTGCCACACCGCGCCGACCGAGTACTCGTGCGCCGTCTCGGGCTTGAGGCCGGGATTGCCGCCGTAGCCGAAGCGGTCGGTGGCATCCGGCGCATGGAAGGCCGTGCCGGCCGCCGCGCGCAGCCGCAGCGCCGCCGCCAGCGGCCAGCCGAGCTCGACGTTCCAGGTCGTGCGGCTGCCGAAGGTCTCGTGGTGGTTGTAGCCGCCGGCGAGCAGCAGTTCGCCCGCGCCGAGGCGCAGCTGGTCCTGCGCGTACAGCAGCGCGGTGTCGGTGCGGGCGTCGAGCGCGGTGCCGTAGGAGAGCGCACGCGCGTACTCGCGCGCGAGCAGCGCGCCGGCGGTGAGCTGCTGGCGCGCGCCCAGCGGCAGGTCGAGCTGCAGGTCGAGGCTGTCGCGGCGCGTGTGGGCGTAGTCGCTGGTGTCGCGCTGGTCGATCTCGTCGCGCACCTGGCTGAGCGTGGCGCGCACGCCCGGCCCGTCGGGCCGCGCCGTCCAGTGCGCGGCGAGCGCATAGGCCGCGGTGGTGAAGTCCTCGGACTGCGGCGCGAGGTTGAAGCTCGCGTCGTAGCCGGTGTACTCGCTGCGGCCGCTGGCGCGCCAGGCGCGGCCGGCCAGCTCCAGCGCGTCGGCCGCGCGCCAGGTGGCGTCCAGGTTGCCGCTGCGGTTGTGGTAGCCGCGGCGCACGTCGTTCGCGAGCAGCGGCGCGTAGCCGTTGCTGTTCTGCGCGGCGATGCTCCCGCCGACGTCGAGCGTGCCGCCGAGCGTCGCGCCGCCGTCGGCGGCGACGGTGCTGGTGCCGTAGCGACCGATCGAGGCGAAGCCCGCCACGCCGCGCGCGGCGCCGGCGCGCGTGATGATGTTGATGACGCCACCGATGGCGTCGGTGCCGTACAGCGTCGAGCGCGCGCCCTTGACGACCTCGATGCGCTCGATCGACTCGGGCAGGATGTTCTGGATCGCGGCGCCGCCGATGGTGCCGGGATTGATGCGCACGCCGTCGAGCAGCACCGCGGTGTGGTTGCTCTCGGTGCCGCGCATGAAGATCGTGGCCGGCTGGCCGGGCCCGCCGGTGCGCGCGATCTCGACGCCCGGCAGGGTCGCGACCAGGTCGGCGGCGTCGCCGGCGAGCGCGTCCTCGATGGCGGCGCGGTCGATGACGATCACCGGCACCGCGAGCTCGGTGAGCGGCGTGCGCGTGCGCGTGGCGGTGACCACCACCTCGGTGAGCTCGTCGGCCGGCGCCGCGGCGGTGGCCGCGGCGTGCGCGGTCGCGACGCGCGCCAGCGACAGGGGCAATGACAGCGACAGGGACAGCACTGCGGCGGCGGCCGCGCGCGGACAGGCGGACATCGTGGAAACCCTCTGCCCGCGCTCGCCCGCACGGGCCCGACTCGAGTGACGACACCCGGCGCCGCGATGGAAGGGGGTGAGGCGAGACGCCCGACCCGACGCCCACCGCGTCACAGGGAACGAACGCCAGGCCGGTCTCCGGGCTCGCGAGCGAGGTGGCGGGAGTCCCGCCACCGGTTGCATCGCCTTCCCACGTCCCATCTGGGTACGCAGTGGCGTGTGATGCAACCTGGTGTTGCTCGCTTACCGTTGCGGGGGCAGCGCCGGAATCTCACCGGCTTCCCGAGCACCTGGCAGCGCGCGCACTCTAGGGCGCGGCGCGCGCGGCTGTCAACGCCGGACGGATACCTAGCCGGCCCTGCCGCGGCGCCTCAGGCGGCGACGAACGCGCGCCGTCCCGGCGTGCCGAGCGCCATGATCGGCGTGAGGTACAGCGCCGAGAGTTCCTCCGGCGTCAGCACCTCGCGGCTCGGGCCGAGGCGCCAGCGCCCGTCGCCGAACAGCAGCAGCGTGCGGTCGGAGTAGCGCTCGGCGAGCGCCGGATCGTGCAGCGTGGCGATGACCGCCGCGCCGGCGCCGCACAGCTCGCGGAACACCGACAGCACCTCGATCTGGTGGTGCGGGTCGAGGTGGTTGGTGGGCTCGTCGAGCAGGTAGACGCGCGGCTGCTGCGTCAGCAGCGCCGCCATCGCGGCGCGGCGCTGCTCGCCGCCCGAGAGCGTGCCGATGCTGCGGGCCGCGTGCGCGGCCAGGCCGAAGCGCGCGAGCGCGCGCTGCGCCAGTGCCTCGTCCTCCGCGCCGGTCGATTGCCAGGCGCGCAGGTGCGGGTGGCGGCCGATCAGCGCCGACTCGAGCGCCGTGAGCGGCAGCGCGTCCTCGCGGTCCTGCGGCAACAGCCCGACATGGCGCGCCGTGGCGCGGCGACCGAGCTCGCTGGCCGGCCGCGCGCCGCAGCGCAGCGTCCCCGCGGACGGGCGGCGCAGGCCGGCGAGCGTGTGCAGCGTCAGGCTCTTGCCGCTGCCGTTGCGGCCGAGCACCGCGAGGAACTCGCCGGCGCGCAGCTCGAAGCTGAGCGCGCGCACCAGCGCGCGCCCGCCGGCGTCGATCTGCAGCTGCTCGGCGACGAGCAGCGGTGCGTCCGTGGCGCTGGGCGTATCCATCGCAGTCGGTGGCGGCGCGCTGCTACGGCTGCAGCCGCGTCGCCGACCACGGGCCGGGGTCGAAGCCGCCGTCGGCGCGCGGCTCGAGCCTGCGCGTCCAGCGCGCGCGCTCGTGGATGCGCGCGCTGCCCTCGCACCACAGCTCCACGGCCTCGGCCCACACCTGGTAGCCACCCCAGTAGGGCGGCCGCGGGATGCGCACCCCCGGATCGGGCGCGCGCTCGTCCTCGCCCGGATCGGGCGCCGCGAGCTTGAGCGCCGTGCGCGCGATCTGCTTGTACATCTCCGAACGCGAGGCGATCGGCTGGCTCTGGCGGCTCGCCCACGCGCCGATGCGCCGCTGCCAGGCGCGGCCGCGGAAATAGGCGTCGCTGTCCGCCGCGCTGGTGCGCACCACCGGCCCCTCGATGCGCAGCTGGCGGTGGCGGTGGTCCCAGTGCATCACGACGGCGGCATGCGGGTTGGCAGCGATGTCCTGGCCCTTGTGCGACTCGTAGTTGGTGTAGAAGGTGATGTAGCCCGGCACCGGGCACAGGTCCTTGCACAGCACGACGCGCGCCGAGGGCCGGCCGGCGGCATCGACGGTGGCCACCACCATCGAGTTCGGGTTGGGCTGCTCCGCGCGTCGCGTCGCGTCCTCGAGCCACTGGCGGCCGAGCTCCAGCGGCTCGGCGGGCAGGGGGTCGGGCAGGTGTTCGCGGTGCCAGAACATGGGGCGGCCATGTTAGCCGCGCCGGGCGCCGCGCGCACGCGGCCCGGCTGCCGGGCGGCACGTGGCCCTTGCGGTGGCGGCGCGCGGCCGCTACAAAGACCGTCCCCGAGCACCGCCCGAAGCGCCGCCCCCATGACACTGGACGAACTGCGTCGACATCTCGACGACCTCGACCGCCGCCTGCTGGAACTGATCGCCGAGCGGCAGCGCACCGGGCGCGAGATCGCGCGCGTCAAGCGCAGCACCGGCCGCGGCACGCGCGACTACGCGCGCGAGCGCGAGGTGATCCTCGCGGCGCGCGCCAACGCGGCGCGCGTCGGCGTGCCGCCGGACACGGCCGAGGAACTGATGCGCCTGCTGATCCGCTCCTCCCTGCTGACCCAGGAGCAGGCGAGCGTCGCCGCGCAGGGCGGCGGCGCCGGCCAGCGCGTGCTGGTGATCGGCGGCAGCGGCAAGATCGGCGGCTGGTTCGTGCAGTTCCTCGCCTCGCAGGGCTTCGACGTCGAGATCGCCGATCCGGCGCCGTCGCCCGCGGGCCTGCGCCAGATCGCCGACTGGCGCGCATCGCCGCTCGACCACGACTTCATCGTCGTGGCGACGCCGCTCGGCCTCACCGGCCGCATCCTCGGCGAGCTGGCGGCGCGGCGGCCGCGCGGCGTCATCTTCGACGTCGGCTCGCTCAAGTCACCGCTCCGTGCCGGCCATGAGGCGCTGCGCGCCGCCGGGCTCAAGGTCACCTCGCTCCACCCGATGTTCGGCCCGAACACCGAGCTGCTCTCCGGCCGCCACGTCATCTTCATCGACCTCGGCCATGCGGAGGCGCTGGCGGCGGCGCGCGCGCTGTTCGCCCCGACGATGGCCGAGCAGGTGGTCATGGGCCCCGACGAGCACGACCGCCTGATCGCCTACGTGCTCGGCCTCTCGCACGCGCTCAACATCGCCTTCATCACCGCGCTGGTCGCCAGCGGCGAGTCGGCGCCGCGCCTGGTGGAGATGTCCAGCACCACCTTCGACGCGCAGTTCGACGTCGCCAGCGCCGTGTCCGAGGACAGCCCGGAGCTGTACTTCGAGATCCAGCGCCTCAACGACTTCGGCGCCGAGTCGCTCGACGCGCTGGCGCGCGCCGTCGATGCGGTGCGCGACGCGGTGGCGCAGAACGACCTGGGGCGCTTCCGCGCGCTGATGCTGCAGGGCTACGAGTACTCGCGCGGCCGCCGCGTGGTGAACGAGCGCCGCGCCTGAGCGGCGCGCGCCGCCTCAGTCGGTGGCCGGCGCCGAGCGGCGCAGCAGCACGATGAACACCGGCGCGCCGATCAGCGCCATCACCGCCCCGACCGGCAGCTGGCGCGGCGCGGCGAGCATGCGGCTCGCGAGGTCGGCGAGGCAGACCAGCGCGCCGCCGGCGAGCGCCGCGGCCGGGGCCACGTAGCGGTGGTCGCTGGTGCGCAGCGCTAGCCGCGCCAGGTGCGGCGCCACCAGGCCGACGAACCCGACGCTGCCGGCGGACAGCACCGCGCAGGCGGTCAGCAGGCTGCTGGCGGCGAACACGCCGAGCCGTGCGCGGCCGACGTCGAGCCCGACGCTGGCGCTGCGCAGCTCGCCGGCGGCCAGCACGTTCAGCGTCCGCCCGAACAGCAGCGCCGCGGCCAGCGCCAGCGCCGCGACGCCGAGGTCGACCTGCGGGTGGTCGGACCAGCCGAGGTCGCCCGCGAGCCAGAACACCATGCCGCGCAGGCGCCCGGTGTCGGCCACCGCGAGCAGCACGCTCACCAGCGCGCCGCAGGCGCTCGCCAGCACCGCCCCGGCGAGCAGCAGCCGCAGCGTCTGCCCGCCGCGGCCCAGGGTCAGGACCGCGAGCCCGACCAGCAGTCCGCCGGCGGTCGCGTACCACTGCAGCGTGACCAGGCCTGCGCCGGCCAGCATCCCGGCGAGCGCACCCACCGAGGCGCCGCCGGTCACGCCCAGCACGTAGGGGTCGGCGAGCGGGTTGCGGAACAGGGCCTGCAGCAGCACGCCCGCGAGCGCCAGCAGGTTGCCGACGGCAAAGGCCGAAAGGCTGCGGGGAATGCGTAGCGTTTGCATGATGGAGACGGCGAGCGGATCGCCGTGGCCCGCGAGGGCCGCCAGGGCCCGGCCCGGGGCGATCCCGGCCGGGCCGATCAGGAGCGAACCCAGCAGGCACAGCGTGGCCAGCAGGCCGAGCAGCAGCAGGCCCCGGACGGGCCTGGGCCGCGGGGCGGCGGGTCGGGACAGGGTGGCGGTGGGGGTGGCGGGAGTGGCGGCCGTCACGGGTTCGGTCTCGAGCCTTGAGCCCGGGTGCGCGGGCAGGTTACAAAGTATGGCATGAACGACCTGATCGACCGGGACGGCTTCCGGGCCAACGTCGGCATCGTGCTGATGGGCGGCAACGGGCTGCTGTTCCTCGGGCGGCGGGCCGGCGGCCGCGGCTGGCAATTCCCGCAGGGCGGGATCCGCTCGGGCGAGCAGGCCGAGCAGTCGCTGTTCCGCGAGCTGCGCGAGGAGATCGGGCTCGAGCCGGGCGACGTGTCGATCGTGGCGCGCACCGAGCGCTGGCTGCGCTACCGGCTGCCGGCGCGCTACGTCCGCCGCGACGGCCGGCCGACCTGCGTCGGCCAGAAGCAGCGCTGGTACCTGCTGCGCCTCGAGCGGGCCGACGCGCCGATCCGCTTCGACCTGACCGCCGAGCCCGAATTCGATCGCGGCCGCTGGGTCGATTTCTGGCAACCGATACGCGAGGTCATCTACTTCAAGCGCCCGGTTTACACGCGGGCGCTGCACGAGCTGGGGCGGCAGGCGTTCCCCGCGGGGCTGCCGCCCTATCCGGCCTGGTGGCAGGAGCGGGGTACGCCACCGCCACCGCCGCCCGCCCAGCCAGCGCCCGAGCCGCCATGGACATCCCCGGCAAGCTGATCATCCGCACCTACGCGCCGGTACGCCGCTGGCTGGTGCTGCTGGTGCTGGCGCTGCTGGTGGTCCTCTCGCTGTACCTGGCCTACGAGTTCGGCCACTACCAGGCCGGCTTCGACGGCATCAAGGCCGCGCAGGAGCGTTCGGAGCTGCAGGGCCGGATCGACGAGCTCAACGGCACGCTCAAGGAGCTGCGCGTGCAGGCGGCGGCGGCCAGCGCCGGGCAGACCGCGCAGGCGCGCGAGCGCACCGAAGTGGCGCGCACCATCGGCGAGCTGCAGGCCGACGTGGCGCGCCAGCAGCAGGAGCTGGAGTTCTACCGCGGGCTGGCGCTGCCGCAGGGCGCGGCGACGGCCGCGGCGCCGGTGCGCGTGCAGCAGTTCCAGATCGCGGTGCGCGACGAGGCCGCGCGCCAGTACCTGCTGCGCTTCAGCCTCAACCGGCTGGTGCGGCCGGAGGAGGCCATCGCCGGCGATCTCGCGATCCTCGTCGATGGCGAACGCAACGCCTCGGCCGCGAGCGTCGACCTCGCCGCGCTGACCGGCGGCGGCGCGAGCCTGCTGCCCTTCAATTTCCGCTATTTCGCCAGCGTCGAGCAGCCGATCACGCTGCCGGCCGACTTCCGGCCGCAGCGCGTGACCATCGAAGTTCGACCCGGGCGCAAGGGCGTGGCACCCTACCGCCAGACTTTCGTCTGGACGGTCGACGGCCACTGAGGCCGCGGCTCGCCAGGCACGGGGGACAGCCATGTTCGGACGCAAGAAGCAGACCGCCGCCCGCATCGACACGCTGATCGGCCGGGCCGCGAGCGTGCAGGGGGACATCGAGTTCTCCGGCGGCCTGCACATCGATGGCCGCGTCAACGGCAGCGTGCGTGCCGTCGAGGGCGCGGCCGCGGCGCTCTCGGTCAGCGAGCACGGGCTGGTCGAGGGCTCGGTGCTCGCCCCGCAGGTGGTGCTGAACGGCGCCGTCAACGGCGACATCGTCGCCACCGAGCGGGTGGTGCTCGGCGCCAAGGCGCGCGTGCGCGGTAATGTCCACTACGGCGTCATCGAGATGGCGCTGGGCGCGGAGATCAACGGCAAATTGGTGCCGCGCAGCGGTACGGCCGAGGCGCCGCCGCCGACTGCGTAGCAGATCCGCCGGCACGGTTTTGACCCGCGCCGGGGCAGCTCCTACACTAACTCCCATGGACGCCATAGTCACCGACGCACCGCCGCTCCTGTTCACCGATGCCGCCGCCCGCAAGGTCGGCCAGCTGATCGAGGGCGAGGGCAACCCGCGGCTGATGCTGCGCGTGTTCGTGCAGGGCGGCGGTTGCTCCGGCCTGCAGTACGGCTTCGAGTTCGACGAGCAGCTGCAGGACGGCGACACGCTGGTCGAGAACCAGGGCGTCAAGCTGCTGATCGACCCGATGAGCTTCCAGTACCTGGGCGGCGCCGAAATCGACTACCGCGAAGGCCTGGACGGCGCGCAGTTCGTCATCCGCAATCCCAACGCGCAGACCACCTGCGGCTGCGGCTCCTCCTTCACCGCCTGATGGCCCGGTGAGCCGCGCGCCGCGCGCCATTCCCGAGGTCCTGGCGGCGGTCGACCTCGGATCCAACAGCTTCCACCTGGTCGTGGCCCGCTACAGCCACGGCCAGCTCGTCGTCATCGACCGGCTGCGCGAGATGGTGCGGCTCGGCGCCGGCGTCGGCGAGGACGGCCGCATCGACAAGGAAACCGCCGCGCGCGCGCTGGAATGCCTCGAGCGCTTCGGCCAGCGGTTGCGTGCCATGCACGCGCGCAGCGTGCGCGTCGTCGGCACCAACGCGCTGCGCGTGGCGCGCCGCAAGCAGGCGTTCCTCGAGCGCGCGCGCGAGGCCCTCGGCCATCCGATCGAGATCATCTCCGGCATGGAGGAGGCGCGGCTCATCTATTCCGGCGTCGCGCACCTCTCGCCGCACGAGGCCGGCCGGCGCCTGGTGGTCGACATCGGCGGCGGCAGCACCGAGATGATCATCGGCGAGGGGCACGAGCCGCAGCTGCTCGAGAGCCTGCAGGTCGGCTGCGTCACGCTCAGCCAGCGCTGCTTCGACGACGGCAAGCTCTCGCCCAAGCGCATCGCGCGCGCCCGGCTCGCCGCGCGCGTCGAGCTCGAGCCGGTGCAGGAACTGTTCATGCGCCGCGGCTGGGAGCGCGCGGTCGGCTGCTCGGGCACGGTGCGTGCGATCGCCGACAGCCTGCGCGAGCTGCGGCCGGACGGCGGCGCCGTCATCACGCCGGACGGGCTGGCGCTGCTGCTCGAGGTGCTGGAGCGCGCCGGGCACACGCGCGGCCTCGAGCTCGCCGCCGTGACCGAGGAGCGGCGCGCCGTGTTCCCCGGCGGCGTGGTCATCCTCGCCGAGGTGTTCGGCGCGCTCGGCATCCGCCAGATGCGCTGCGTCGACGGCGCGCTGCGCGACGGCCTGCTGCACGACATGATCGGCCGCTACGGCGCCGAGGATGCGCGCGAGCGCAGCGTCGCCTCGATGCAGGGCCGCTACCACGTGGACACCGGGCAGGCGGAGCGCGTCGAGGCCACGCTCCTCGGCTTCCTCGCGCAGGTGCGCGATGCCTGGGATCTCGAGGACCCGCTGGCCGAGCAGACGCTGCAGTGGGCGGCGCGCCTGCACGAGATCGGGCTCGACGTCGCGCACAACGGCTACCACCGCCACGGCGCCTACCTGCTCGAGAACGCCGACCTGCCCGGCTTCGCGCGCGAGGAGCAGCGGCTGCTGGCGCGGCTGGTCGGCGCGCACCGCCGCAGGCTGGTGCTCGACGGGCTCGAGGAGCTGATCCCGCCCTGGGACCAGCTGGCGCTGCGGCTGATCGTGCTGCTGCGCCTCGCGGTGCTGCTGCACCGTGGCCGCAGCCGCGACGCGCTGCCGGCCATCGACCTGACGCCGCGGCCGCGCGGCCTGGAGCTGCGCTTCCCGGCGCGCTGGCTGCGCGACCATCCGCTCAGCGTCGAGGACCTGCAGCAGGAGATCGCCTTCCTGCGCGCCGAGGGCTTCCGCCTGCGCGTCTACTCCGGCATGCGCTGAGCGCTCCAGCGCTCGAGCAGCTGTGCCTGCGCGTCGCAGGGCGGGGCCTCCGGCGCCGGCGCCAGGCGCAGGTAGCTGCCGTCGCCCTGCAGCAGCCAGGCGTTGACGTCGTCGGCCAGGTAGGTGTCGAGGTCGGCGCGGATGCGGGCACGCAGCCGCGCGCTCTGCACCGGGAAGGCGACCTCGACGCGGCGGAAGAAGTTGCGCTCCATCCAGTCGGCGCTCGAGAGGTACAGCCGCGGCTTGCCGCCGTGCTCGAACCAGAAGACGCGCGAGTGCTCGAGGAAGCGGCCGACGATCGAGCGAACGCGGATGTTCTCCGACAGGCCCGCCACGCCGGGCCGCAGCGCGCACACGCCGCGCACGATCAGATCGATGCGCACGCCGGCGGCCGAGGCGCGGTACAGCGCCGTGATGGTCTGAGGGTCCACCAGCGCGTTGAGCTTGGCGATGATGTGCGCCGGCCGGCCCGCGGCCGCGTGCGCCGCCTCGCGCGCGATCAGCTCCTGCAGCGTCTCGTGCAGGCGGAACGGCGACTGCACCAGCCGCCGCAGCCGCGGCGTCTGCGTCAGGCTGGTGAGCTGCAGGAAGATCTCGTGCACGTCGGCGCCGATGTCGGCGGCCGCGGTCAGCAGGCCGTAGTCGGTGTAGGTGCGCGCGGTGCGCGGGTGGTAGTTGCCGGTGCCGAGGTGGCAGTAGCGGCGCATGCCCTCGGGCTCGCGCCGCACGACCAGCAGCAGCTTGGCGTGGGTCTTGTAGCCGACCACGCCGTACATCACGTGCGCGCCCGCCTCCTGCAGCCGCGTCGCCAGCTCGATGTTGGCCTCCTCGTCGAAGCGCGCCCGCAGCTCGATCACCACGGTGACGTCCTTGCCGGCCTGCGCCGCCGCGACCAGCGCATCGACGATCGGCGAGTGATCGCCGGCGCGGTACAGCGTCTGCTTGATCGCCAGCACCGCCGGGTCGGCGGCCGCCTGGCGCAGCAGGTCCATCACCGGCGCGAAGCTCTCGTAGGGATGGTGCAGCAGGATGTCCTGCTCGCGGATGGCGGCGAACAGGTCGGTGCCGGGCCCGAGCGCCCTGGGCAGCCCGGGGGCGAAGGGCGCGTACTTCAGCTCCGGCCGCTGCGCCAGGTCGTAGAGCGCCGAGAGGCGGTTGAGGTTCACCGGCCCGGGCACCGGATACCAGTCGAGCGGCCCGAGCGTGAACTGCTGCAGCAGGAACTCGATGGTCGCGGCCGGGCAGCCAGCGGCCGTCTCGAGCCGCACTTCATCGCCGTAGCGGCGTTGCGCCAGCTCGCCCTCGAGCGCGCGCCGCAGGTCGTCGACCTCCTCCTCGTCGATGAACAGGTCGCTGTTGCGGGTGACGCGGAACGGGTGGCAGCCGCGCACCTCCATGCCGGGGAACAGCAGCGCGACGCAGCCCTCGATGATCGCCGACAGCGTGATGTAGCGCCGCGTGCCGCCTTCCTCCGGCAGCGGCACCACGCGCGGCAGCGAGCGCGGCGCCTGCACGATCGCCAGCTCGCTGTCGCGCCCGTAGGCATCGCGCCCCGAGAGCCGCACGATGAAGTTGAGGCTCTTGTTCTGGATGCGCGGGAACGGCCGCGCCGGGTCGAGCCCCAGCGGGCTCAGCACCGGCTCGACCTGCTCGCGGAAGTACTGCTCCAGCCAGGCGCGCGTCGGCCCGTCCCAGCCGCCCGGGCCGAGCAGGGCGATGCCGGCGCGGTCGAGCTCGGGCACCAGCACGTCGTTGAGGCAGGCGTACTGGTCGTTCACCAGCTGCGTCGCGCGCCGGTGGATCGCGACCAGCTGCTCGTCGATCGCCAGGCCGTCGGGGCCGGCCGCGGTCGAGCCGAGTTCCTTGAGTTCCTTGAGCCCCGAGACGCGGATCTCGAAGAACTCGTCGAGGTTGCTGCTCGAGATGCACAGGAAGCGCAGCCGCTCGAGCAGCGGCACGCGCGCGTCCTGCGCCTGCGCCAGCACGCGCTGGTTGAATTCGAGCGCCGAGATCTCGCGGTTGATGAAGTCCGGCGCGCTCATCGGCCGGTCGGCGCCGCGCCGGACGCGCCGGCCGCGCCGGCCGGGCCGGGCGCACTGGCCGCGACCGCCGGGTCGGGCACCAGCGCCGGCGCCAGCGCCTGCAGGTACGGCGCGGTCTGCCGCAGGAACGCGTCGCGCAGCGCCGGATCGATCGGCGTCGCCTCCGGCAGCTGCACCGTCGCCGGGTTGCGGAACTGGCCGTTGACCCGGTACTCGTAGTGCAGGTGCGGGCCGGTCGCGAGGCCCGTCATGCCGACGTAGCCGATGACGTCGCCCTGGTGGACGGCGCGGCCGTTGCCCAGGCCATTGGCGAAGCGCGACAGGTGCCCATACACGGTAGTGATACCGCCGCCGTGTTGCAGTTCGATGACATTGCCGTAGCCGCCGCGCCAGCCGCGGAAACGCACGCTGCCATCGCCGGCGGCGCGCACCGGCGTGCCGCTCGGCGCGGCGTAGTCGACGCCCTTGTGCGCGCGGATGCGGTTGAGGATCGGGTGGTAGCGCCCGAGGCTGAAGCGCGAGCTGATGCGGCGGAACTCCAGCGGCGCGCGCAGGAAGGCCTTCTGCATGCTGCGGCCGTCGGGCGTGTAGTAGCGCGCGCGGCCGTCGGGCGTGACGAAGCGCACCGCCTGGTACTCGCGTCCCTGGTTGACGAAGCGCGCCGCGAGGATCTCGCCGTCCTGCAGGTAGCGGTCGTCCTGGTAGATGCGCTCGTAGTCGACCGCGAACTCATCGCCCTCGCGCAGGTCGAGCACGAAGTCGATGTCCCAGCCGAAGATCTGCGCGAGCTCGAGGATGGTCGGGTCGGCGAGCCCGGCGGCCGCGCCATCCTCGAACAGCGAAGCGCGGATCACGCCGCGCGCCAGCGCCGGGCGGCGCTCGATCGGCCGCGCGACGATGTCGGCGCGCAGGCCTGCGGCGGCGCGGCGCACCTCGAGCCGCTCGGTCAGCGACACGTCGCGCTGCAGGGCGTAGAGGCTGCCGTCGCGCTGCTGGAAGCGCAGCGTCTCGCCTGGCATCAGCCGATCGAGCGCCGGCCGCACCGCGTCCTGGGCGCGCAGCTCCGCCAGGTCGCCGAGGTCGAGCTCCAGCCGCCGGAAGATCGCATCGAGCGTGTCGTTGCGCCGGACGATGACCTCGATCGTGGCGAGGCCCGGCGCGAGCTGTGGCGCGCCGCTCATCGCCAGCAGGCCGGCACGATCGTCGGGTGGCGGGAGCAGTCGCTGCGGCAGCGTGCCGAGCGTCGGTGGCTCGGCGCGCTCGGTGCGGAATGCGACCCAGGCGAGCAGCGCGCAGGCCGCGAGCTGCAGGGCGCGGCGCGCGCGCGCGCGCCAGCGGCCCGCCGCCGTCCTCGTGCCCGCCGTCATCGCCCGCCGGTTCCGTCCATGGCCGCGACCGTAACCTCGCGGTCACGTCGCGGTCAACGTCGCGCCGGCGCGTGCGGCCTCGGCGCCGCGTCAGCGCGGCGCGCAGCGCCGGCGCGTGCACTTGGCCGTGCAGCGCAACGCGTCCACCAGCGTGATCCGCAGGTTGCCGTCGGCATCGCGCGGATCGACCGGGCCGCTCGCCTTGCGGCCGAGCGCGCGCAGGATCGCGTTGATGTCGAAGACGTCCACGTCGCGGTCGCCGTCGACGTCGCAGCGCCGCGGCTCGCAGGCATCGCCGATGCCATTGTGGTTGCCGTCGGCCTGGTCGGCGTTGGCGGTCCTCGGGCAGTTGTCGCAGGCGTCGCCCACGCCGTCGCCATCGCCGTCGGCCTGGTTCGCATTGGCCGTGTTCGGGCAGTTGTCGTTCCCGTCGGCGATGCCGTCGCCGTCGCTGTCGACCACGGCGCCGACCAGGTGGCCATTGCGGAACTGGTAGTAGTAGTCGTTGTCGCCCGAGACCAGCGTCGGCGTGCCGGTCGATGCCGATTCCACGTGCTGGTCGGCATCGGAGCCGAGGCGGAAGCCGACGATGCCGTTGTGGCCCGAGCCGCCGTTGTAGGTGCTGCCGTACTCGATGCGCAGGTCGAAGTCGCCGGCCGCGCCGGCGGCGGAACGATCGTAGAGGACGATGCGCGTGGACACCGGGTTCTCGAGCAGCGGCAGGCCGGTGTCCGGATCGGTGCCGAGGTCCTCGACCCAGGTGGCCTTGAAGGCGAGCACGTTGCCCGAGAGGTCGGTGGCATCGCTCCCGGCCGTGCCGGACGGGTTGGCCGTGCCGCGACCGTACTCGGCGCCGCCGTCGCCGAAGCCGAGGCCGCTCGGATCGGTGGCCGTGCGGATGATGAGCTCGCTGTTTGGATAGAACGCGGCGATGAACGGGTTGGTCGCGCCGGCCACGTTGGTCGTGAGGTCGGTGAAGTCGCTGGCGGCGACGAAGGCCCCGAGCCCGCTGGCGAAGGTCAGGATGCCGTTCCTGTCGACGTACGCCTGCGTGTACGTGCTCGAGCCGACGCGCACCGGGAAGCCGATGTTCACGAGGCCGCTGTTGGTGGCACTGCTGAAATCCAGCACGCAGGAAGCCGCGGCCGTGCCGGCGCAGTCGGCGCTCGAGAACTTCCAGGCCTCGCCGTTCTCGTTGTTGGCGGCGTTGTCCATGCCGAAGTCGATGAGCGGCTTCTTGGCCTGGGCCGGGATGGCGGCCAGCAGCAGTGCGGCGGCCAGCAGCAGCCGCGCTGCCGGCGACGCGGCGGTCACCGGTTCGCGGACGGTGTCATGGAACATGGCGCGTTCTCCCCCGTGGCGTTTGTTCTGGTTCGACGGGATCGATCGGATGACGGCGCCGGGGCTTTGCGGCCCTTGCGCTGTACCCCCCTTTGCCTTTATAGACGCTGCTGGAAACGATTTGCATTGTCAAGCGCAGCCGGCTCGAGGGGAATCCGCATGGCCCCGCAGCTCCAGGAACCAGGTGCCACGGCGCGTCGCTACGCGGCCTTCATCAGCTACAGCCACCACGACCGGCGCTGGGCGCGCTGGCTGCACCGCGCCATCGAGACCTACCGCGTTCCGGCGGCGTTGCAGCCGGCACCTGGGCGCGACGGCCGCGCCGCGCCGCTGCGCCCGATCTTCCTCGACCGCGAGGAGCTGTCGAGTTCGGCCGACCTGGGCGCGGCCGTGCGCACGGCGCTCGCCGGATCCGACTGGCTGATCGTCGTCTGCTCGCCGGAGGCCGCGCGCTCGCGCTGGGTGAACGAGGAGGTGCGCCAGTTCATCACTCTGCACGGCGTGGCGCGTGTGCTGTGCTGCGTGGTCGCGGGCGATCCCGCGGCGCCCGCCGGCGATCCATCGGCCTGCTTCCCGTCGGCGGTGTACTCGCCGACCGACGTCGCCGGCGGTGCTCCCGAGCCGCTCGCGGCCGACCTGCGGGCCGGTGCGGACGAGCGCCGCCTCGGACTGCTCAAGCTCATCGCCGGCATGCTGCGGCTGCCGCTCGATCGCCTGCGCCAGCGCGACCAGGCGCGGCGGCAGCGGCGGCTGGTGGCGATCGCCGCCGCCTCGCTGCTGCTGAGCCTGAGCCTGGCCACGCTCGCGGCGCTCGCCTGGCGGGCGCGCACCGAGGCCATCGCGCAACGCCGCGTGGCCGAGCAGCAGGCGCTGACCGCGCGCCGCACCGTCGACTTCCTCAAGTCGCTGTTCACCGTCTCGGACCCGGGCGAGGCGCGCGGCAATTCGGTGACGGCGCGCGAGGTGCTCGATCGCGGCGCGCAGCAGGTGGCGAGCGGATTGCAGGACGAGCCGGTGGTGCGCGCCGAGCTCACGACGACGCTGGGCGAGGTGTACGCGAGCCTCGGCCTGCTCACGGATGGCGAACGCCTGCTCGAGCAGGCGACGCGCATCGGCGTCCAGCCCGCGGCACTGCAGGCACGGCAGGCGGTGGCGCTGGGCGAAGTGCTCTACCAGCGCGGCGACTACGACGGCGCACGGCGCTGGCTCGACCAGGCGACCGGCCTGCTCGCCGGTGCCGGCGATGCGCCGCTCAGCGCGCGCGCCTACGACGCGCTCGGCGACGTCTACCACCGCGGCGACGACTACGCGCGGGCGCGCGCCAGCTTCGAGCAGGCGCGGCGGCTCGCCGGCGGGCCGGCGCCGGTCGAGCGCGAGATCGCGGCGCGCGCCCTGCAGGGCATGGCCGACGCCGACTTCTACGACGGCCGCATGGCCGAGGCGCAGCGCGGCTACCAGGCGGCGCTGCAGGACCGGCTGGCGCTCTCGGGCGAGATGCACCCGCGCACGGCGGAGATCCTCGGCGGGCTCGGCTCGGTTGCCTACCTGCAGGGCGACGCCGCGGGCGCGGCACGGCAGTTCGAGCAGGCGCTGCAGATCGAGCGGCGCGTCTATGGCGCGCACCACCCCGAGCTCGCCGGCACGCTCAACAACCTCGCGCGCGTGCAGCTCGAGCGGCGCGAACTGCACGCGGCGCGCCGGCTGCTGCAGGAATCGCTCGACATGCGCGCCAGCCAGGTCGTCGGCACCGAGGACGACCTGGCGTTCATCTACAGCAACCTGGCGCTGGCGCGCATGGGCCTCGGGGAGCTGCGCGAAGCCGAGCCGCTGTTCCAGCGCGCGCTCGACGTGGCGGTCGCCAGCAGGCACCGCCTGCACGGCCCGATCCTCGCCGACCTCGCGGACCTCGAGTGCCGCCGCGGGCGCTACCGCGCCGGCCTGGAACGGATCGCCAGCGCCGGACCGATCATCGCCGCGCGCTACCCGGACGAACCCTGGCGCGCCGCGCACGTCGACAGCGTCCGGGCGGGGTGCCTCACGGGCCTGGGGCGCTACGCCGAGGCGCGCGCGCTGGTGGAGGCGAGCCTGCCGGGCGTGCTGCGCCGCTGGCCGGCCGATTCGCTCTACGGCCACGATGCGCTCGAGCGCGCGCTGCGGCTCGGCACGCTCAGCGGTGACGCGGCCGCGCGCGCGCGCTACGGCGCGCTGCTCGCGAACGCCGCCGGCGCCGGGGCGCGCCGATGAGCGCGACGCCGCCCGACGC
>JAXMGO010000012.1:0-129229 GCA_046347255.1 Steroidobacteraceae bacterium | reverse complement strand
GCCTTCCCAGGCATGCGAGGTGAAGCCGCCGCGGTCGCCACGGTTGAAGGTGAACAGCGTGCCGTCGGCGAGCTCGGTCTTGCCGAGGTCGCGCTCGCTGGCCCAGCCGACCACGCCGCGCTCGGTGCGCACCTTGAACCATTCGGTGCGCCGCATCAGCACGTCGACCGCTTCGCCGCGGCCGACCACCTGCGCGACCGGGTAGCCGCGCCCCGGGCCGGTGTGCAGCTCGAGGTACGGCGTCGTGACGAACAGCTGCAGCAGCTCGCGCGGCTTCGCGCCCGCTCCTCCGGGGAGCAGGGCGAGCAGGGCGAGCGCGAGCAGCAGGGCCGGCTTACTTGAGCGGGGCATTGAACGGATTGTTGTAGTACTGGGCTCCAATATCCACCCATTCGGACAGGAGGCGCAATTCGGCCCCGTTCAGGCGCCCGGCATGCGAGCCGCCGGCGGCAAATATACTGAAGAACCGCGTCGACGCGTTGGCCGATCCCTTGGTGATCGAGGCGGTGAAGTTCCCGGCCGTGGCCGCCGTCTGGGTGCAGGTCGCGGTGTCCACGCCGGTATTGCCCGGCGAGGTGTGGTCGTTGATCAGCTGGTCGTAGGAACGGTCCTGGGCCTTGGGGTCCTGGGCCGGGTCGGGCGAGAGGTCCAGCCCCGCCGCGGGCCCGAGCACCTGCAGCACCGGCTGCGACACGGCGACGCCGTTCACCGTGAGCGTGCAGGGGATGTCCGGCCCGGCGTGCGTGGCATGGCAGTTGATGCAGGTGTCGGCGCCGATGGTGCCGCCGGGCGGCACGGTGCCGCGCGAGACGCTCCACAGCGGTTCGATGATCGCCGCGCTGGGCGTGGGCGAGGTTGCCTGGCTCGCGGCGTAGTTGATGACGATGCGGCAGCCGCTGTTCCAGCTGCTGGCGCAGGCGAAGCTGGTCGGCCGCGGCGTGCTGAGCCCCGAGTAGTCGAAGGCGATCGCCGCGTTGCCGGTACCGCCGCCGAGCCACACGTCGGTGAAATCCACGTTGACGCTCGGCATCGCGGCGGAGGCCGGGTTGGCGTCCTGCACGTCGGCGCTGCCGTCGTCCTGGCACTTCACCGCGTAGCGCGCCTGCGCCATGGTCTCGCCGGCGCAGGTGGGCAGGATGGCCGAGGTGGCGCCGGTGCCCGGGAAGGCCGTATTGGCGGTGGCGGCGCCAGGCCAGATCGTGGCGAAGGCGCCGTCGGCGGCCCAGAGGTCGCGGCGGCCGTGCGAGGTGCCGGTGCCGCCCTGGTGGCAGCCGTTGCAGGACATTACCTCGCCGGGCCGCAGCTGCAGCCACGCCGTGTGGTTGGCGCTGATGCGGCGCGCGTTGGCGTCGAGGATCGCGATGCGGAAGGCGACGTTGGCCGGCAGCTTCACGCGCACCGAGCCATCGGGTTCGATCGGCACGTAGGCGAGGATCTCGCGCATGTTGCGGTCGTCGGCCAGGTTGTCGTCGTAGTCGGGGAAGCCGTCGTTGAGGTCCTCGTCGCCGAGCGACACCGGCTTCTCGACGCGCAGGAAGCGGGCTGCGCGGAGGTCGGCCGCCCGCTGCGCGGCCCCGGAGATGCCGCCCAGGCCGGCGCCGGTCTCGACGCCGTCCCAGTCGTAGACGCTGCGGATGTCGAGGATGCCGAGCCCGTCGGCGGCCAGCTGGGTGCTGGTGGAGCCGTCGGCGATGAAGGCCGGCGCGGTGCGCGGCTGCAGCGAGACGATGTCCTGGATCATCGTGTTCTCGACCGGATCGATCACCGGCTTGAGCGTGTTGCCCACCGGGTCGAACAGCCAGGCGCTGTACAGCGGCGGTGCGGCCGTCATGGTGGTGTCGGCGAGGTTGTCGGCCGTGCACGGCACGATGTGGGCGGTGGTGTCGAGCAGCCGGCACTGCGACCAGCTCACCAGGATGCGCTGCGAGCCGTCCCACAGCGGGAAGGCCGAATTGAAGCGCCCGCCGGGCGAGGGGAGCGGCGCCGCCGGGTCGGCGGCCGGCACGGTGCGCACGTCGTTGGGCGTCGCCGCGGTCTGGGCCGGGCCGGCGAGCGGGCTGCCGGCCTTCACCGGCTGCGTGTTCTCGACGTAGTTCGCGACGTCGATGATGTGCAGCGCGCCGCCGAAGTCGACCGCCTCCTCGGGCCGCACCAGCGCCAGCACGCGGCCGTCCTGCATCTCGCGCGCCTTGATGAACTGCACCGGGTTGGCCGCAGTGCTGCCGGTGTCGTGGCTCTGGCCGCCGTACAGCAGCTGCACGTCGCGGCCGTCCGGGTGCGCGGTGTAGAGGTGGATGCCATCGCCGCCGTTGCGGCCGGCGGCGTTGTCCCAGCGGCTGTACATGATGCGCCCGTTGGCGAGCAGCGTCGCATCGGTGTCGTGGCTGCGGTTGTAGGTGATCTGGCGGATGTTGGCCGCCTCGTGCGTGTTCGGGTCGATCTCCAGCACGTGCAGCACGAACGCGGATTCGTTGCGCGCCTCGGTCTGCGCCTCGAAGTTCGCCTTGCCCTCGCCGGTGAGCACCGCCTTGGCGTCGCGCTGGCGCGTCGAGGCGAACACCACGCGGCCGTCCGCCAGGAAGTGCGGCGAGACGTCCTGCGCGTCCGGGTTGGTGTCGGTCGTGCCGCCGGTGATCTGCGACAGCGTGCTGGTGGCGATGTCGTACAGCCAGATGTGCCAGGACGGCGGGTCGCGGAACTGCTGGTTCGCGGCGATCGGGCCGCGCATCGCGAAGATCAGCCGCGTGCCGTCATGGGAGGCGTCCAGGTCCTTGATGTCGTACAGCCCGGTGCTGGTGATGCTCGCCGTCAGGTTGCGCTCGATGCCGGACGGCGAGGCGCGATCGCGCAGGTAGACGTCGGCGCGCGTCCAGTAGGTGCGGTGCCGGCGGATGTCGTCGAGGCCACGCAGGTCGGCGAGCAGCGCCGGGTCGGTGGGCAGCTCGCGCCTGATGTAGGCGATGGCGAAGTCGACCGTGGCCGTGCCGGCGGACTGGCCGCCGCCGATCGCCGGGTCGCCGCGCGCGCCGCACGCGGTCAGCAGCGCTGCGCCCAGCAGCGTCGTCAGGACTCGCAGAGTACCGGCCATGCTTCGCATCTCCCTCGAATCGCCGCCTGTTGCCGGGATTGCCAACCGCGTCACGAAAAACCATGCCGCGATGCGCCGTGGCACGCGTCACGCCGTCCTGCCGAGGCGGAAATTCGCTCCCGACAGGGTCGTACTTGACCGAATCCAGTGCCGTGATACCGCTCGCAGATCGACGTGCGCAGCATAACGCCCGCGCAGTCATGTGCGAGATGTCTGCGGGACGCGACGTCGGTGCTTTGAGACATTACGGCGGGCGCCGGGGGCTGCGTATATTGGCCCACACGGCGCGATGGAAAGCGCAAATCGGGAGCGAAGATGAAACACGCCAGGCGCAACTTCACGCTCAAGCGGGCCAGCGCAGCGGCCGTCGCCGCGCTGCTGGCCGCGCAGGCCGGCGTACCGGCCTGGGCCGGCTCGCGCGAACAGGCGCGGCGCATCCACGACCGGCTGGCCGGCGTGCCGCCGACCGAGGCGGTGCTGGCGCAGATGGCGGCCGACATCGCCGGCGGCAACGCCCAGGCGGCCGCGCAAGTCGCGATGGGCAACAAGAACTTCTACGACGTGACGCTGAAGAACTTCGTCGCGCCGTGGACCAACCGCGCGCAGACCGTGTTCGTCCCGCTGAACGACTACACCGCGACCGTCATCGGCATGGTGCGCGACGACGTCGATTTCCGCGAGGTGCTGCACGGCGACATCCTCTACGTGAGCAACGCCTCGGGCGCGCCCGCGTACTCGAACGGCAACAACAACCATTACCAGTATCTCGAAGACAACGATGTCGACCTGCAGGCGACGCTGACGCAGACCACGCAGTCGGCCGTCACCGGCCTGCCGGCCGCGGCGACCGCCGGCATCATCACCACGCGTGCCGCCGCCGAGGCGTTCTTCATCGCCGGCACCAATCGCGCGATGTTCCGCTACACGATGCTCAACCACCTGTGCCGCGACATGGACACGGTGATGGACACCTCGCAGCCGCCCGACCGCGTGCGCCAGGACGTGAGCCGCTCGCCCGGCGGCGACAGCCGCATCTACCTGAACAGCTGCGCCGGCTGCCACACCGGCATGGACCCGCTGGTGCAGTCGATGGCGTACTACAACTTCGACGCCACCAGCGGCACGCTGCAGTACACGCAGGGCCAGGTGCAGCCGAAGTACCTGATCAATTCCGACAACTTCAAGGCCGGCTACGTCACCACCGACGATCACTGGGACAACTACTGGCGCACCGGCATCAACCGCCAGCTCGGCTGGAGCGCGAGCCTGCCCGGCAGCGGGAGCGGCGCCAAGTCCATGGGCTGGGAGCTGGCCAACAGCGACGCCTTCGCCGATTGCCAGGTGAAGAAGGTGTTCAAGGCCGTGTGCCTGCGCGACCCGGGCAACGCCACCGACCGCGCCGAGGTGGCTTCCGTCGCGGCCGCCTTCAAGGCCGGCGGCTACAAGCTGAAGCAGGTGTTTGCCGACACCGCCGTGTACTGCATGGGCGATTGAGGGAGACACCCAAGTGAAGCGCCTCAACCAGCTGATCCTCGCCGCCCTGGCCGTCGTGCTCACCGCCTGTTCGGGCGGCGCGCCGACGACGCAGAACCCGAACACCACCGATCCGACGGTCGCCGGCTACGGCGGCCCCGCGCCGGCCAGCGCCGACGTGCAGGCCTTCAAGATCAACCTGTGGGACAACATCAAGGGCGCCAACCGCTGCGGCAACTGCCACAAGGAAGGCGGCCAGTCGCCGATGTTCGCGCGTGGCGATGACGTCAACCTCGCCTACCACGACGCGTTGCAGGTCGTCGACCTGGCACAGCCCGACCAGTCGCGCATGGTGACCAAGGTCGCCGGCGGCCACAATTGCTGGCTCGCGAGCGCCCAGTCCTGCGCCGACATCCTCACGACCTGGATCAAGAACTGGGCCGGCGGGAGCGGCGCGGCGAGCGGCACGCAGATCGAACTGACCGCGCCGCCGGACAAGGACGTCGGCGCGACCAAGACCTTCCCGGCCGATCCGGCGCTGTTCGGCTCGACCATCTACCCGCTGCTGACGCAGTTCTGCTCGCGCTGCCACTCGAGCAGCGCGGCGACGCCGCAGGCGCCGTTCTTCGCCAGCGGCGACCTCGCCGAGGCCTACGCCGCGGCGCAGGCCAAGATCAACCTCGACACGCCGGTGCTGTCGCGCTTCTACCTGCGCCTGCACGAGGAGTCGCACAACTGCTGGGCGATCCCCGCGGGCGGCGCGACCGACTGCCCGGGCAGCTCGCAGCGCATGCTGGATGCGATCCAGGCCTTCGCCGACGGCATCGCGCCGACGCAGGTCGATCCCTCGCTGATCGTCTCCAAGGCGCTGGCGATGTACGACGGCGTGGTCGCCGCCGGCCAGAACCGCTATGACACCGGCATCATTGCCAAGTACACCTTCAAGGAAGGCAGTGGCGCGGTCGCCGACGACACCAGCGGCGTCGATCCGGCCGCGAACCTGACGATCGAAGGCGACGTCAACTGGGTCGGCGGCTGGGGCCTGGCCTTCGGTGCCAATGGCGGCAAGGCGCAGGCCACCGTCGGCGCCAGCAGCAAGCTGTACAACAAGATCAAGGAAACCGGCGAGTACTCGCTCGAGCTGTGGGCGGCGCCCGCCAACGTGGTCCAGGAGGATGTCTACTTGGTCAGCTACGGCAGCGGCACGACCACCAAGAACTTCACGCTCGGCCAGCACGAGTACCAGTACCAGGCCTTTGCCAGGAGCTCCGCGACCGACACCAACGGCGCGCCGGCCCTGGTCACCGCCGACGCCGACCGCGATGCGCAGGCGTCGCTCCAGCACGTCGTGCTGGTCTACGACCCGGTCAACGGCCGCCGCCTGTACGTCAACGGCAACTACACCGGCGACGTCGACGCGGCCAAGGGCGGGACGCTCTCGAACTGGGACGACACGCTCGCCTTCGTGCTCGGCAACTCGACCGCGGGCAACGCCAAGTGGGCCGGCGTCATCCGCTTCGCCGCGGTCTACAACAAGGCGCTCACGCTCGACCAGGTGCAGCAGAACTTCGCCGCCGGCGTCGGCGAGCGCTATTTCCTGCTGTTCAACGTCAGCAGCCTCAGCGGCATGGCGCAGAGCTACGTCATGTTCGAGGTGAGCCGCTACGACAGCTACAGCTACCTGTTCAGCAAGCCGGTGTTCATCAGCCTCGACGCCAGCGCCACGCCGGGCGACATCCCGATCAAGGGCATGCGCATCGGCATCAACGGCTCCGAGGCCCGGGTCGGCCAGGCCTACGCGCGGCTGAACACGTCCGTGTCGAACACCAATTACATCGCCGGCAAGGGCCAGCTGCTCTCGCAGGTCGGCACGGTCATCCCGCTCGAGAAGGGTCCGGACAACGACCTGTTCTTCCTGACCTTCGAGCAGATCGGCACGCACACCAACGTGCGCACCGAGGGTGCGGTGCCGGCCCCGGCCACGCCGCCGGATGCGGCGCCGGTCCCGGACGTCGGCGCGCGCAACTTCAGCGAGATCAACGCCTCGATGGCGAGCGTCACCGGCGTCGCGACCACCGACGCCAATGTGCGCACGACGTACATGACCGTGCAGCAGCAGCTGCCGTCGCTGTACGACCTGAACGCGCTGCTGGCCTCGCACCAGGTGGGCGTCGCGCAGCTTGCCATCCAGTACTGCGACTCGCTGGTGGAATCCGGCCAGGCCGCCAGCTTCTTCCCCGGCCTGAACCTGGGTGCCGCGGCCGGCAGCTACTTCGCCAGCGACGCCAACAAGGCGCTGGTGGTCGATCCGCTGATCGGCAAGGCGGTCGGCACCAGCCTGGCGACGCAGCCGACCGACAGCGAGCTGCGCACCGAGCTCTACAGCCTGATCGGCAACCTGGCGACCTCCTGCGGCGCCGGCTGCCCGGCGGATCGCACCAAGACCATCACCAAGGCCGCCTGCGCGGCGGTGATCGGCAGCGGCGCGCTGCTGCTCAAGTAGGCCCCACCCAAGGACATGTCACGAGGCTCCATGCCATGAAGATCCGACGCAAGCGTCCCCTGGGACTGAACGAGCCGCTCCGCCATCCCGACCACCGGCCGCCGGTCAGCCGGCGCGAATTCCTCGCGCAGGGGTTCATCGGCGGCACGGCCGTGGTCGCCGGCGGCTCGGTGCTGGGGCTGTTCGCCAACCCGCGCCAGGCCGAGGCGGCGCTGTCGAGCGACCTCGCGGCGCTCGCGACCTCCTGCGGCATCGTCGCCGGCGCGGGCCTGGTGCCGTTCATCGCCTTCGACCTGGCCGGCGGCGCCGGCCTGGCCGGTTCCAGCGTGCTGGTGGGGCAGGGCGGCGGCCAGCTGGATTTCCTCTCGACCGCCGGCTACAGCAAGCTCGGCCTGCCGGGCAACATGGTGCCCAACAGCTCGGCGACCGGCAGCTTCGTCGACCAGCAGCTCGGGCTCGCCTTCCACAGCGACAGCGCGATCCTGCGCGGCATCCTGGCGCGCACGCAGGTGACGACGCGCGCCAACGTCAACGGCGCCGTCATTCCGGCGCGCAGCGAGAACGACACCGGCAACAACCCGCACAACCCGATGTACGGCATCCACGCGGCGGGCGCCAACGGCGACCTGCTGGCGCTGATCGGCTCGGACAGCTCGGATTCGGGCGGCAACTCGCGCGCGCCCTCGTACATGATGGACGTGACCGCGCGCCCGACCAAGGTGGACCGCGCCTCGGACGTCACCGGCCTCGTCGATACCGGCAAGCTGGTCGGCCTGCTGAGCCAGCAGGACGCCGTGGCGGTGCTCGAGTCGATCGAGCGCCTCAGCCGCCGCAAGCTCGACCACGTCGACACCAAGCTCGGCATCACGCAGGACGCCGTGGTCAAGGACCTGGTGCAGTGCGGCTACGTGAAGTCGGCCTACCTGGCCGACCGCTTCGGCAACGCCAAGACCGCGCTCAACCCGGACCTGGACGCCAACATCGTCGGCAGCGCCGGCAGCAGCATCTTCACCACCGCCGAGTACAACGGCGACGGCGAGTACCGCAAGACGTCCGCCGTGATGAAGATGGTCGTCAACGGCTATGTCGGCGCCGGCACCGTCGAGATGGGCGGCTTCGACTACCACACCGGCGACCGCTCCACCGGCGAGGGCCGTGACTTCCGCGCCGGCGAGTGCATGGGCGCCTGCCTGGAGTACGCGGCGCGCGTCGGCGTGCCGTTGATGATCTACGTGTTCAGCGACGGGGCCCTGTCCTCCAACGGCGCGCTCGACAACTCGACCGGCGGCCGTGGCAAGGGCCAGTGGACCTCCGACAACCAGAACACCGGCGTGGGCTTCTTCCTGGTGTACAACCCGACCGGCCGCCCGACCGCGATCCGCAACCAGATCGGCGCCTTCGTCTCCACCGGCGACGTCAACACCAGTTCCAGCCCCGCGGCCAACCAGGTCAACCTGCTGGCCGAGACCGTGGTGCTCAACTACCTCGCCCTGCACAACCGCGCCGGCGAGTTCGCCGCGCTCAAGTGGGCCTCCGGCCTGGGCACGAGCCTCGGCAGTGCCGCGGCCTACGACGGCCTGATCGCGCTGGCACCGATCAAGTGAGACGTGTCGCGCATCGCCGACGCCCTGCGGCATTCGGCCCGCGGGAGTACCTTCGCGGCGTGCGTTGAGCGGCGGTCGTAGCCTGAATTGTGATTGGCATCGTGCCCGTGCCCTTCCTTGGCCGCCCGTCACGGGCCGATAATGTCAAAACCCGCACTCCTCGAGGGCGGGCCGGTACGGAGCTATAGAGTAGTGAGCCGAGGCCACATCCGCGGGCGCGTGGCGGCGCTGGTGCTGGGACTGTCCGCCGCAGGGCTGCTGCCCGCGGCCGAGGCCCCGGTCATCGGCCGTCCGGCACCCGAATTCGCGCTGCCGGCGTTCGCCGGCCCCAACGTGCGCCTGTCCGAATACCGCGGCGACGTGGTCGCGCTGTCGTTCTGGAGCAGCCGCTGCGGCACCTGCGCCGCGCAGCTGGCGGCGCTCGAGGGCGTGCTGGCGACCTATCGATCGGCGGGACTGGTCACGCTCGCGGTGAGCGTCGACGACGACCTGGAGCGCGCCAGCCGCTTCGCCCGCGAACATCCGGCACGCTTCCCGCTGCTCGCCGACCGTTCCATGCAGGTGAGCCGCGCCTACGGCATCGACCGGCTGCCCTCGATCGTCCTGATCGATCGCTCCGGCGTGGTGCGCTACGTCTATCGCGACTACCAGTCGAGCGACAGCACCTACGTCGCCCGGCTGCGCCTGCTGCTCGACGACACGCTACGCACACCTTGAATAAAAGAGCACGACTCATGACCCCCAAGACCCGAAGACCTGTGTTGCGCGCCTGGCTGCTGGCGCGGGGCCTCGCCTCGGTGGCCGCTGGCGCCGCCGCGGCCGAACCCGCGGCGCCGCTCGAGCCCGCGGTGGCGACCAGCGCCGCGCCGGCGGAGGCCACCGCTGCGCCGGCTGCGCCTGCTGAGGCGGGCGTGCCGGCCGCCACCGCGCCGGCGGCGGCGACCCGCGGACTCGACGAGCAGATCCAGGACCTGAAGAAGGACGTCGTCGATCTCAACCGCGACCTGTTCGCGCTGGAGGAGGAACTGCTGTTCCCGGCGAACACGCAGGTCGCGGTGTTCGTGTCGATGGACGTCGGCGACTTCTTCGCCCTCGACTCGATCACGCTCAAGGTCGACAACCGCGAGGTCAGCAACTACCTGTACACGCCGCGCGAGGCCGCGGCGCTGGTCAAGGGTGGCGTGCAGCGCCTGTACGTCGGCAACCTCAAGGCCGGCCAGCACGAGCTGGTCGCGTTCTTCTCCGGCAAGGGCCCCAACGACCGCGACTACCGGCGCGGCGCCTCGATCCGCTTCGAGAAGGGCGTCGGCGCCAAGTACCTCGAGCTCAAGATCAGCGACCGCGCGCGCCGCCAGCAGCCCGAGTTCGAGATCAAGGACTGGGAGTGAGGCTGGAGATGTCACGACGCGGTCCGCTCGCCCGCGGCCTGCTGTGCGCCATGCTCGTGGTGCTCGGCGGCTGCGCGCTGCACCGCCATCGCCCGCCGACCGAATTGCCGAAGATCCGCGTGCAGGACCTGCATTACGGCGACGTGCTGTTCCACGTCTACGCCGGCGAGCAGTTCGAGGCGCTGACGCGCCTCGAGGCCTACGAGCAATGGGGCCGCATGCCGCACAACGAGCACGACGCGCTGATGCAGGCCGGGAGCCTGTACCTGCAGCTCGGCATGCACAACGAGGCCGCGGCGCGCTTCGAGCGCCTGCTGACGCCGGACGTGCCGGCGCCGATCCGCGACCGCGCCTGGTACTACCTCGCCAAGGTCTGGTACCAGCGCGGCTACTACGACCGCAGCGCCGAGGCGCTGGGCCGCGTCGGCGGCAAGCTCGCGCCCGAGCTCGAGGCCGAGCGCGAGCACCTGGCGGTCAACGTGCTGATGCGCCAGGGCCGCTTCGAGGAGGCGGCCGCGCGGCTGCGCGGCTGGCAGGGCCCGCCGGACTGGATGGCCTTCGCGCGCTTCAACCTCGGCGTCGCGCTGGTGCGGCAGAACCGCGTCGCCGAGGCCGAGCCGCTCCTGAGCGCCGTCGGCACGCTCAACACCGAGAGCCGCGAGCTGCTCGCGCTGCGCGACAAGGCCAACCTCGCGCTGGGCTACGCCTGGCTGCAGGCGCAGAACCCCTCGGCGGCGCTGGTGGCCCTCAACCGCGTGCGCCTGACCGGCGCGTACACGACGCGCGCGCTGCTCGGCGCCGGCTGGGCGCAGGCGCAGCTCGGGCACTACGACCAGGCGCTGGTGCCGTGGATGGCGCTGCACCAGCGCAACCTGCTGGACGCCGCGGTGCAGGAGTCCTACCTCGCCGTGCCCTTCGCCTTCGGCCAGCTGGGCGCGGCGGCACAGGCCTCGGAGTACTACGAGTCGGCGATGAACTCGTTCAAGTCCGAATCGGCCAACATCGACGGCGCGATCGGCGAGATCGGCAACGGCCACATGCTCGCGGCCCTGCTGAAGGGCGACAAGACGCTCGGCCCGGACTCCTTCTGGCAGCTCGGCGACCGCTCGCTCCCCGGCCTGCCGCAGTCGCGCTACTTCTACTCCGTGCTGGCCGACAACGACTTCGAGGAAGGCCTGAAGAACTTCCGCGACGGCGTTCCTCGGCGACGTGCTGCATCGCTGGGACGACAGCATGGAGGCCTTCGGCGCGATGATCGACACGCGCGAGGAAGGCGCATGCCGAGCGCCTGCCGCGCGCCGACGCGCTGCTGGCCATCGACCGCCCGGGACGGCTGCTGGCGCGCCGCGCCGGCGTCGGCCTGCGGCTTCGACCCGGTCGAGACCGGCGGCGATGCGCCGGCGCTCGGCACCGCCGGGCAGCGCGCGCAATGGGCGCGCGTCGAGACCTCGAGGAGGCTACTCCGCCGCCGGCGACGACCCGGAGATGGCCGAGGCCCGCGACAAGCTGCACCTGATCAAGGGCGTGCTGCTGTGGCAGCTCGACCAGCAGTTCCGCGAACGCGACTACCAGCTGCGCCGCCGGCTGCGTGCCGTCGACAAGGCGCTCAACCAGGCGCAGAACCGCTGGTGCGCGTGCAGAAGGCGCGCCAGCGTGCCGCAGAACACCGGTGAATTCGCCGCCCGCATCCAGGCGCTGCAGGCGCGCATCGACGCGCTGCGCGGCGGGCTCGGCGAAGGCGGCCGCGCTGCAGGGCGGCTACGCCGAGCAGCTCGCCGAGCAGGAACTGGTGGCGCAGCAGCAGCGCGGGCGGCTATGGCCGCCCTGGTCGACGCGCTTCGCGCTCGCCGACATCTACGACCAGGCCGCGACGCCGCCGCCGACCGCGAACCCGCCGGGCGGCGCGCGCGCTGGGCATGACGAGCGCCGGCACGGATGGGCCGGCCGAGGAGCGCCGGCCGAGGAAGCGCCGGCCGAACCGGCTGCAACCCGGCGCCGGACGCCGGCGAGCCGGCACCGGCCGTCGAGGCGCCGCGATGAGCGCTCGACGACATCGCCTGCGCCGCCGCCCTCATCGCGCTGTCCGCGGGCGTGGTCAAGGCCGCGAAGCCGAAGCCGTCGCAGGCGCCGACCATCGGCGAGCACCGGCAGCCGGCAGGTGATCGAGGTGCGCAAGGATGCGCAGGTGCCGGGCAGCGCCGGCAAGGCGTGGAGAACTACCGGCAGTTCCTGCAGATCCAGAACGCCGACCCGAAGCTGCGCGCCGAGGCGCTGCGCCGCCTCGGCGACCTGAGCCTGGAGTCCGGCGAGCTCGAGCGCATGGCAACGAGGTCTCGCAAATCGACATGCAGGGGGCCGAGGCGATCCGCCTGTACACGACGCTGCTGAAGGCCTACCCCGACTACAAGCGCAATGACCAGGTGCACTACCAGCTGGCGCGCCGCTACGAGACCACCGGCCAGCGGAACAGGCGCTCGCGACGCTCGACTCGATCGTGGCGCGCTTCCCGCAGAGCCGCGACATCGCCGAGGTGCAGTTCCGGCGCGGCGAGCTGCTGTTCTCCGCCCGGCGCTACGGCGACGCGCAGAAGGCCTACGCGGCCGTGATCGCGCGCGCGGCCCCGACGCCTCCACCTTCTACGACCAGTCGCTCTACAAGCACGGCTGGGCGCAGTTCAAGCAGGGGCGGAACGAGGACAGCCTCGACTCCTTCGCCCGGCTGGCTCGACCGCGCTGCTCGCGGACAAGGGCCAGGGCCATGCGCGCCAGTGGGAGCGCATGGGCGCGCCGACCGCGAGCTCGCCGACGACGCGCTGCGGGTGATGAGCATCACCTTCTCGTACCTCGACGGCGTCAAGTCGCTCGACGGCTTCCTGCAAGGGCCGCGGCCGGTTGCTGCAGTACACCTGGCGGCTGTACTACCTGGCGCCTCGGCGACCTGTACGTCGAAGCAGCGCTTCCAGGACGCGGCCGCCGCCTACCGTGCCTTCGTCGCGCGTGGTGGACGCGCGCACCGCGCCTGTCGATGCAGGCCATCAGGCCTACGAGAAGGGCGGCTTCGCCGAACTCGTGGTCGACGGCAAGACCGAGTTCGTGAATTCGTACGGCTTCGGCAAGGCCTTCTGGCGCGGCCGCGAGCGCAAGGACTTCCCGGAGGTCGTCGGGCAGCTGAAGAGCAACCTGAAGGGACCTGGCGCAGCACTACCATGCGCAGGCGCAGAAATCCAAGCGCCTCGAGGACTACAGCGTCGCGGCGCGCTGGTACGGCAAGAGTACTCAGCTTCCTTCCCCGACGATCCCGATTCGGCGCAGACCAACTACCTGCTGGCCGAGGTGCTGTTCGAGAGCCGCCAGTACGCCAGCGCGGCGAAGGAATACGAGCGCAGCGCCTACGCCTACCCGCTGTACGCCAGGGCGGCGGACGCCGCTATACGGCGCTGATCGCCTACCAGAAGCAGGAGGACGCGCTGGCCGCGGCCGACAAGCCCACGGCACGCGCAGGCGACCGAATCCGGCCTGCGCTTCGCGAAGACCTTCCCGCAGCACCCCGAGAGCGCCGGCGTGCTGACGCGCGCCGCGCAGGACTATTGCATACCGCCAAGGACTACGCGCGCGATGCAGGCGGCCGCGACCTGCTGGCGCGCCAACCGCCGGTCGACGGCGCGAAGCAGCGCATCGGCTGGACGATCATCGGCCAGTCGCAGTTCGACCAGGGCGTGTACGACGAGGCCGAAGGCCTACGCGAACGCCTGGCGCAGGCCGCGCCGACCGCCGCCGAGTACTCCGACATCACCGAGCGCCTGGCCGCGTCCGTGTACCGCCAGGGCGAGGCGAAGCGCAAGGCGGGCGACGATGCCGGCGCGGCCGACGACTTCCCTGCGCGTGGCGCGTGCCGCGGGCTCGAAGATCGTCGCGACGTCGCGGTACGACGCCGCGGCGGCCTTGATCAACACGAAGCAGTGGGACCGCGCCACCCAGGTGCTCGAGGCCTACCGGCGCGACTACCCGAAGGGGTGAATTTGCCGCCGACGTGACCCGCAAGCTCGCCGTCGCGTACGTCGAGCGGGGCGCGGCGAGCTCGCGGCGGCGAGTTCGAGCGCATCGCGGCGACGCCGGGCGAGGATCCGGCCGTGGTGCGCGAGGCGCTGGGCAAGGCCGCCGACCTGTACGACAAGGCCCGGCAACACCACGCGCGCAATCGCTGCCGCTCGAGCAGCTGGTGCGAAGTACCCGACCCCGGTGGGCGAGGCCATCGAGACGCGCCAGCGCACGGCCGACCTCGCGGCCAAGGCCGACAATGCCGAGCGGCAGCGCTACTGGCAGCGCGAGATCGTCGGCGCCGATGCCGGCGCCGGCGCGCAGCAGGCGACCGCACGCGCTTCCTGGCCGCCAGCGCGCAGCTGGCGCTCGCCGCGCCGGTGCGCGATGCCTTCCGCGCCGTGCGCCTCGCCGCGCCGCTGAAGCAGAGCCTCGCGGCCAAGAAGGCGCTGGACGCCGCGGTCGCCGCCTACAAGCAGGTGGCCGCCTACAACGTCGCCGCGACCACGACCGCCGCGACCTACGAGACCGCCGAGCTGTACCGCATGCTGGCGCAGGACCTGCTCGCCTCGGAGCGGCCGAAGAAGCTCAGCGCCGAGGCGCAGGCAGTACGACCCGCGCTGCTCGAGGAGCAGGCCTTCCCGCTCGAGGAGCAGGCCATCCAGGTGCACGAGATCGGCGCGCAGCGCACGCGCGACGGGCTGTACGACGAATCGGTGCGCCGAGCTTCCGCGGCGCTCGCGGCGCTCAAGCCGGCGCGCTACGGCAAGAGCGAGGCCTCGGCCGGCCTGCTCGCCGCCAGCGGCGCCGGGGCGAAACCCGAAGCTCGCGGCCGACTTCACCGCGCCGTCGGCCTGCAGAAGGCCGGCCGGACGACCGACGCCGAGCTCGAGTTCAAGCAGATCGACCTGCAGTACGGCGGCGTGGCCGAGGCCGGCATCAGCGTCGGCCTGATCGCCCGCGCGGACAGCTGGACGAGGGCCGCGCAGGCGCCTGCGGACCGTGACCGAGCGCACGCCCGAGAGCGCCGTGGCCTGGGACGAGCTCGGCCTGACGCTGCGCCAGCAGGGCGAGTTCACCGATGATGCGCGCGGCCTACGGGCGACGCCGTGACCCGCCGACCCCAACGACGCGGCCGCGCAGCGCGCTTCCCGGCGTGCTGCTCGACCTGTACCTGGGCGAGCCGCGGCCGCCCTGCCGCACTTCGAGCGCTACAAGGAGGAGCTGAGCGGCGAGGAGAAGCCCGTGAACGGCTGGATCGCCGACCTGCGGGCGCGTACCGGCATCAAGGCGCCTGACGCGGCACCGGCGGCGCCCGCGCCGCAGGCGGCACCGGCGAGCGCCACCCCGCCGGCACAGGTCCCGGCGCGGCCCCGGCCGGTGCGCCGCCGGCCGGCACGAGCGGAGGTGCCCGATGAAGAACCCGTTGCCCTGGATGCCGACCTGGATGCTCGCCGCCGCCCTGGTCGTGGCGCCGGCGGCGCGTGCCGCGGACCGCGGCCACGCCGATGACCCAGGAGCTGGCCACCTCCACGGCCGCGGAGCCGGCCCCAGCCGGCACTCCGGCCGCCAGCGCCCCGGCCGCCGCGGCCGCGAGCACGGGCGCCGGGCAAGGTCATGGACCGGCTGGAGCTCGAATCGGCGCAGATCACCGGCAACAAGGAGCTGCCGAAGGTGATGTACGTCGTGCCGTGGCGCCGGCCGGACCTGGGCGAGTTCGCGGGCAAGCCGCCCAACAGCCTGCTCGACGAGCTGCTCGCGCCGGTGGACCGCGACGTGTTCCGCCGGCAGTACCGCTACTTCAGCGCGCTGCAGCCGGACGCGAAGGGCGCCGCGGCGCCGGCGTCGGCGACTGGCGACCACTCGCCAGCGGCCGCGAAGGATGAGAAGGATGAGAAGTAGGTCTCGGCAACGATCCCTTATGTCATTTTAGCTACCGGGTACGCTTCGGGGCACAGGAGTCTGATGATGAATTTCTTTGGCGCGATCATCCGTTTCTTCCAGGGCGGCGGGGAGATGATGTACCCGATCGCCATCGTGCTGGTCATTGGCGTCGCGATCGCGATCGAGCGCTACATGTACCTCACCTACACCTCGCTGCGTAACCGCAGCCTGTGGAACGAGGTGGCGCCGCTGCTGTCGCAGGGCAACTTCCGCCAGGCGGTGCAGGTCACTTCCAAGTCGAACGCCGCGATCGGCCAGATCCTCAGCTACGGCCTGGCGCGCGTGCAGTCGGCGCGGCGGCGCGACGACATCGAGAAGGCGATGGAGGAGAGCCTGATGGACATCGTGCCGCGGCTCGAGAAGCGCACGCACTACATCGCCACCTTCGCCAACCTCTCGACGCTGCTCGGCCTGCTCGGTACCGTCATCGGCCTGATCAACGCCTTCGCCGCGGTCTCGACGGTGAACCCGGCCGAGAAGGCCAACCTGCTCTCGGCCAGCATCTCGGTGGCGATGAACTGCACGGCCTTCGGCCTGATGACCGCGGTGCCGCTGCTGCTGATCCACGCGGTGCTGCAGACCAAGACCACCGAGCTGATCGACAGCCTGGAGATGGCCTCGGTCAAGTTCCTCAACGCCATCACCGAGCGCCAGACCCAGCCGCAGCCCCAGGCCGCGGGCTGAGCGCCGCGAGTCCCGAGCGAACCGGACGGGGACCCGAAGCATGCGTCGTTCCTATGGCGTCAAGAAGATCCTGCGTCGCAGCCGCAAGCCCGCCGAGCTGCTGCTGGTGCCGATGATCGACATCTTCACCGTGCTGGTGACGTTCCTGCTGATGACCGCGGTGTTCTCCCGCACGGTGATCCTGGAGCTGAAGCTGCCGAGCAACAACACCTCGTTCACCGAGCCGCCCCCGGGGCTCAACCTCGAGGTGATCGTGCGCAAGGACCTGCTGATGATCGCCGATCGCGCCACCGGCCCGCTGCGCACGCTGCCGAACCTGGCGGCCGGCGGCTACGACCTGCAGGGCCTGACCGAGTACCTGCAGTTCGTCAAGTCGCGCTACCCGGACAAGACCGATGCGACCATCCTGCTCGAGCGCGACACGCCCTACGACACGCTGATCCAGGTGATGGACCGCACGCGCATCGCCGAGGTCAACGCCGGCCTGAAGACGGTACAGGCCGAGCTGTTCCCCGACGTCTCGATCGGTGACGCGCCGTCGCTCGAATCCATCGGCGGAGGCAAGCCATGAGCATGTCCAACCGCGCGCGGCGCATGCTGCAGCACCAGCTGCGCAACCGCGCCGACGCCGAGCTGAACCTGATCCCGATGATCGACATCCTCAGCGTCATGGTGTCGTTCCTGCTGGTCTACTCGACCGAGGTCGAGGTGGTGCAGAACAGCAAGGGCATCGAGATACCCCAGTCGATCTCCGAGCAGCGGCCACGCCAGACGGTGGTGGTGATGCTGACCAAGGACGAGGTGTTCGTGCAGGGCGAGCGCGTCGCCTCGGTCGCGGAGGTCAGCGGCAGCGCCGACGCGATCATCGCCCCGCTGAGCGCCGCGCTGAAGCGGCCGACGCTGATCGGCCAGGAGATGACCGACCGCACCATCGCCGAGCGCGAGGTCACGGTCATGGCCGACAAGGCGCTGCCGTACGAGGTCCTGAAGAAAGTGATGACCACCTGCACCGACGCGGACTACGGGCGCATCTCGTTCGCGCTGTTGCAGAAGGACAAGCCCGTTGACGCGGGCGCGTTGCGCAAGGGCTGAGCAGCCGGAGTACCGACAACGTGGCGCTGACCGAGTATTACCGCAGCTACGAGCTGCCGTGGGAAGCCGATCCGGAGGAGCGCGAGCGCCTGCGGCGCTACCTGCTGATCGGCCTGGTCGTGTACCTGGTGCTGGGCCTGGGCCTGCCGCTGATCCACCTGCCGAAGTCCAACGTCAAGCCGGAGGAGGCGGTGCCGCCGCGGCTCGCGCGCCTGATGACCGAGGAGCGGCCGAAGCCGCCGCCGCCCAAGCCGATCGAGAAGCCGAAGGAAGAGCCGAAGCCGGCCGAGAAGCCCAAGCCGGTCGAGCAGCCCAAGCCCGATGCGCGCAAGAAGATGGAGCAGTCGGCCTCGATGCGCGCCATCAAGGACGCGCTCGCCGACCTGCGCGACCCGCTCGATACCGCGGCGCTCGGCCAGACCAAGACGCTGACCAACAACGTCAGCATGGATCCGCGCTCCGACCGCTCGCTGATCGCCTCCAAGGCGGGCAGCGGCTCGAGCGGCATCACCACCGCGAACGCCAGCCGCGGCTTCGGCGGCGGTGCCGGCGCGCTCTCCGACCACACCACGGTGGCGATGCATTCGAACATCGCCGACGCCGCGGCGCGCGGCAGCGCCAGCCGCAAGGGCGTCAGCGGCAAGGCCGCGCGCAGCCCCGAGGAGATCGAGCTGGTGTTCGATCGCAACAAGGGCGCGATCTACGCGCTCTACAGCCGCGCGCTGCGCGAGCAGCCGGACCTGCAGGGCAAGCTGGTGCTGGAATTCACCATCGCGCCGTCGGGCGACGTGACCATGTGCCGCGTGGTCTCCAGCGAGCTGCACGACCCCGAGCTCGAGCAGAAGATCGTCGCGCGCGTGAAGCTGTTCCACTTCGAGGCACGCGACGTCGAGACGATCACGACCACCAAGCCGATCGAGTTCTTCCCGGCCTGAGCAGCGGCGCGCGCCCGCCGCGCGCGGCTCAGGCGCGCGCCCGCACCAGCCAGGCAGCCGCCGGGGCGCGCACGCCCTCCGGCCCGTGGAAGGGACGGTAGTCGTTCTCCAGGTCCGAGTGCGCCTGGCGGAGCACCGCCGCGGGACGGTCGCGCAGCGCCTCGGCCATGCCGAGGCTCTCGAGGATGAAGGCCGCCGCCGCCGCCGGGTCGGCGCCCGGCCCGCCCACGTACTGATCCCCCCGCCACAGCTCCAGGACGATGTCGCGGAAGCCGGCGCGAGCGAGCAGGTCGCGCACGTAGTCGGGCTCCTGCAGCGCCCAGGGACCTGGGGCACGCGGCACCGGTGGCGGTGCCGCGGTGTAGCGTTGCGCGACGGCGCGGATGGGTGCCGTCCACGGATTGTCCTCGGGCGCGGCCCAGCAGGCGAAATCCAGCCGGCCGCCGGGCGCGAGGAATCCATGCAGGTGCGCGAAGGCGGCGTACGGCTCGTCGAAGAACATCACGCCGAAGCGCGAGACCATGCGATCGAACGCCGCTCCGCCGACGTCGGCATGCGCGGCATCGCCGACGACGAAGTGCGCGTTGCCGAGCCCGGCTGCGCGGGCGCGCTCGCGGCAGGTGGCGATGAGCGCGGCGGAGATGTCCAGCCCGGTGACCGAGCCGCCGGGCGCAACCCGCCGGGCGACCTGCAGGCTGGTGTCGCCGGCGCCGCAGCCGATGTCGACGACCCGCTCGCCCGGGGCGAAGGCGGCGGCGTCGAGCAGGGCGGCGCCGGCCGGGGCGATCATGCCCTCGAAGCGCGCGTAGCTGGCCCGCCAGCGCTCGCCCATGGGTCCGGCCCAGAGTTCGGCTTCGGTCGGCATTGCGGCCTGGTTCATCGGCTGGGGTCCCCCGGGGTTCGCTGCAGCGGCGGCCGGCACCCACGGCTACCACCGGCGCTGCGGTTGCGATGATAATCGCATGCGGAGCCGCGGGTGGCCCGCAGACGCGGGCCGTGGCCCCGGGTACGATCCCGTTCGAGCGTCGGGAGGGCAGCCTGAACCTGCAATCGGAGATCGCCTTCTTCCGCGACCTGAGCGCCGGCGACCAGGCGCGCCTGATGGCGATGATCGTCCACGAGATGGCGCTCGAGGCGCGTGGCACCTATGGCCAGTTGCCCGACCAGGTGCAGGACGGGGCGCGCCTGCGCTTCGTCAACGAGATGGCCAGCCGGCTGGCGCGCTACATCGAGCAGCTGATCAGCGCCGATCCGGCGCGCCCGGCCGAGGACATCGTGCTGCGGATGCTGCTGGCGCCGCGCGCCGACAAGCAGGCCGAGCGCATCGTGCTGCGCGCCTATCACCGCGCGCTGCAGGGCTTCGACAACTACGATGCGACCGTCACGATGGACAACTGAGTCCCGGACCCGATAGCTTCGGGGTGTGACGACCGAGCCCCTGACACAGGTCCTGCTGCTGCTCGCCGCCGCCGTGCTGATCGTGGCGCTGGCGCGCCGCGTCGGACTGCCGGCGATCCTCGGCTACCTGCTGGTCGGCATGCTGCTCGGGCCCTCGGCCTTCGCGCTGCTCGAGGACGCACCGGCGACCCGGGCGCTGGCCGAGATCGGCGTCGTCTTCCTGCTGTTCACGCTCGGGCTGGAATTCTCCTGGCCGCGCATGCTGGCGATGCGCCGCGACGTCTTCGGCCTCGGCGCGCTGCAGCTGCTCATCGTCGGCGGCGCCACCGCGGCGATCGCCGCCCTGCTGCGCGTGCCGGCGGCCGGTGCCATCGTGCTGGGCGGCGCCGTGGCGATGAGCTCGACCGCCATCGTCCTGCAGCAGCTCACCGACCAGGCCGAGCTCAACCGCACCCACGGCCGCCTGGCGGTGGCGGTGCTGCTGTTCCAGGACCTGGCCTTCGTGCCGCTGCTGACCCTGGCCACGGCGCTCGGGCAGGGCACCGCCGGCCCGACGCCCGGGGCGCTCGCGCGCCTGGTGGCGGGCGGCACCGTGGCGCTGGTCATCGTGTACGCGCTCGGTCGCTGGCTGCTGCGGCCGCTGTTCTACGAGATCGCGCACAGCCGCCTGCGCGAGCTGTTCACGCTCACCGTGCTGCTGGTGGTGCTGGCGAGCGCCTGGATCACCCAGGCGGTGGGCCTGTCGATGGCGCTGGGCGCGTTCCTCGCCGGCATGATGCTGGCCGAATCCGAGTACCGCCAGCAGGTCGAGTCGGCGATCCGCCCGTTCCGCGAGCTGCTGCTCGGCCTGTTCTTCGTCTCGGTCGGCATGCTGCTCGACCTCGGCCTGCTGTGGCGCGAGTTCGCCGCGGTGTCGCTGCTGCTCGCCGGCCTGGTGCTGGCCAAGACGCTGCTGAGCGCGCTCGCGGTGCGGCCGTTCGTGTCCAGCGCGTTCAAGTCGGTGCGCACCGGCATCGTGCTCGCCGGCGGCGGCGAGTTCGGCGTCGCGCTGCTGACCATCCTGCTGGCGCGCGACGGACTGGTGCCGCCGGGCCTGGCCCAGCCGCTGCTCGCGGCGCTGGTGCTCAGCATGCTGCTGAGCGCGCTGCTGATCCGCTACAACCGCGCGATCGCGCGCCGCGTGCTGGGCCAGCGCGGGCCTCCCGGGACCGCGCTGGAGCGCGAGGAGGCGGCCGCGGCGGACGTGGCGCGGCGCGAGCACGTGCTGCTGTGCGGCTTCGGCCGCGTCGGCCAGAACATCGCGCGCGTGCTCGAGTCGCAGGGCTTCGAATACGTCGCGCTGGACCTGGATCCGGCGCGCATCCGCCAGGCGCGGCAGAGCGGGGAGCCGGTGCTGTTCGGCGACAGCGCCGACGAGGAGATGCTGCGCCATGCCGGCCTCGACACCGCGAGCGCCGTGGTGATCTCCTTCGCCGATCCGGCGGTGTCGCTCGGCATCGTGCGTGCCGTGCGCCGCCAGCGCGCCGACGTGCCGCTGCTGGTGCGCACCCAGGACGACACCCGGCTCGCCGAGCTCAAGGCCGCCGGCGCGACCGAGATCGTGCCGGAGACCTTCGAGGCGAGCCTGATGCTGGTCTCGCAGGTGCTGATGCTGCTGCAGGTGCCGGTGTCGAAGGTCGTGCGCACCGTGGCCGACATCCGCGCCGGGCGCTACGTCACGCTGCGTACCGTGTTCCGCCACGGCGGCGCGCGGGCCATCGACGACACCCACAGCTTCCGCGAGGAGCTGCGCTCGATCGTGCTGCCGCCGCGCGCCTGGGCGGTGGGGCGGAGCCTGGCGGCCGTGCGCGACCGCGGCGCCGAAGTGGTGTTTACCGCCGTGCGCCGCCAGGGCATCACCGGGCGCGAGCCGGACGCCACGCTGGAGCTGCGCGAGGGCGACGTGGTGGTGGCCTACGGGACGCCCGAGGCGCTCGAGCACGCGGAGGCGGTGCTGCTCGCGGGTTGACCGGGGGGCGCGTCCCGGCGGAATGACCCCGGCGGGAGTCGTGGCGGCGGCGGCCGTGGGCGGGGCGCCTTCAAGTACGCCGTGAATACGTCCCTGTAGGCTCCGTGCGCGACATCCTGTCGCGCACGGTCTTGAAGGCGCCCCACCCACGACCGCCGCCTTCGCGTCCTGCGCGACGGCCCTGCCTTCGCGCCCTGGCACCCGCTGTCCGCGCCCCTCTGCTCCCGAGGCCCGAAGGCCGGTGCAGGTCGCACTCCGGTACAATGACGACTCCAGTGCCGCGCGAAACCCTCCAATTCCCCGAACGCCACGCGCCCCTGCGCGAGGACATCCGCACCCTCGGCGGCATGCTGGGCGAGATCCTGCAGGAGCAGGGCGGCGACACGCTCCTGCACCTGGTCGAAGGCGACCGGACCGCCGCCATCCGTCGCCGCGAGAGCGGCGCCGGGTCCGACGTCGAGGCGCTCGCGGCGCGCGTGCGCAGGCGCCCCCCGGGCCTGGCACGCGACCTGGTGCGCGCCTTCTCCTCCTGGTTCATGGTGGTGAACACGGCCGAGCGCGTGCACCGCATCCGGCGGCGCCGCGACTACTTCCGCACCGAGGCGGACCGGCCGCAGCCCGGTGGCGTGGTCGACGCGCTCGCCGAGCTCAAGGCGCAGGGCCTCACCCTGGCCGACATCCGTTCGCTGCTCGCCGAGCTGAGCATCGAGCCGGTGCTGGTGGCGCACCCGACCGAGTCCGCGCGCCGCACCAGCCTGCGCCGCCAGCAGCGCATCGCCGAGCTGCTGCTCGAGCGCAGCAATCCGCTGCTGGCGCCGTACGAGGGCGAGCGCCTGCTGGAGCGCATCCGCAACGAGATCACCACCGAGTGGCAGACCGCCGAGCATCCGCGCGAGCGCCTGACGATCGCCGATGAGCGCGAGCACGCGGTGTTCTACCTCGCCGAAGTGCTGTACTCGATCGTGCCGGCATTCTACGAGGAGATCGGCGCGGCGCTGACGCAGCTGTATGGCGCCGATGCGGCGACGCTCGAGCTGCCGGTCATCGTGCGCTTCGGCACCTGGGTCGGCGGCGACATGGACGGCTCGCCGGAGGTGCACGCCAAGAGCATCCGCGAGACCCTGCACCGCCACCAGCAGGTGATCATCAACGCCTACTATGGCGAGTGCCAGCGCCTCGCCGAGGTGCTGTCGCAGAGCGCCAACCGCATCGGCATCGTGCCGGAGCTGGCGCGGCGCATCGACGAGTACCGCTCGATGCTGCCGGGCGCGCAGGGCATCACGCCCTCGCGCCACGACTTCATGCCCTACCGGGTGTTCCTCGGCCAGGTGGCCGAGCGGCTGCACCGCACCTACCATGCGCGGCCGCTCGGCTACGAGAAGCCGGCGCAGTTCCGCGCCGACATCGCCCTGGTTGCGAGCAGCCTGCTGTCGCATCGCGGCGCGCACGCCGGGCTGTATCCGGTGCGGCGCCTGCTGCGGCGCATCGACACCTTCGGCTTCCACCTGGCGACGCTCGACCTGCGCCAGCACACCGACGTGCACCACGCCGTCCTCGCGGCCGGGCTCGACGATCCGCACTGGCAGCAGCGCGACAGCGCCGAGCGGCACACGCGGCTGATCGAGATCCTCGACCGCGACATCGGGCCGAGCGGCGTGTTCGACGCGCTCGGGCGGCGCACGCTCGGCGTGTTCGACGCGATCATGCAGGGCCGGCACCGCTACGGGGCCGATGCGATCGGGCTGTACATCGTCGCCGGCGCGACCCACGCCGACGACGTGCTGGCGCCGCTGGTGCTGGCGCGCTGGGCCAACGCCTGCGACAAGCGCAGCGGCGAGGCGGCCCTCGACGTCGCGCCGCAGTTCGACTCGGTCGAGACGCTCGAGGGCTGCGCCGGCGCGATGCGCACGCTGCTGCAGGACAACGCCTACCGGCGCCACCTCGAGGCGCGCGGCCGCGTCCAGACCGTGGTGATCGGCTACTCCGACAGCAACCGCGACAGCGGGCCGGTGGCGGCGCGGCTGGCGGCGTACCAGGCGCAGCGCAACCTGACCAGCGCGCTGCGCAAGGCCGGCGAGGAGCACGTGCTGTTCTATGGCCGCGGCGGCAGCGTGCCGCGTGGCGGCGGGCGCATCGACGCGCTGCTGCGCGCGGCGCCGTCCGAGTCGGTGAGCGGCACGCTGCGCTTCACCGAGCAGGGCGAGAGCATGAGCCAGAACTACGGGCTCAAGCCCAACGCCATGCGCTCGCTGGAGCGCGCCTTCAGCACGCTGGCGCGCGCGACGCTGGCGGTGCGGCGCGGCGTGGCGCTGCGCGAAGGGCAGGCGCTGGCCGACTGCGTGGCGCTGGTCGCCGCGCACAGCCGCGCGGCCTGGCGCGCGCTGGTGCACGAGCAGCCGGCGTTCTGCGATTACTTCGGCGCCGTGACGCCGATCGACGTGATCGAGCGCATGCAGATCGCCGCGGCGGTGGCCGTGCGCCCCGACCGGCGCGGCATCGAGGCGGTGCGGCCCGCGGCCTGGGTGTTCGCCTGGTCGCAGTCGCGGCACCTGCTGCCGGGCTGGTACGGCGCCGGCGCCGGGCTGGCCGCGGGACGCGAGCAGCGCGGCATCGAGCTGCTGCGGCGCTGCTACCGCGGCTGGCCGTTCTTCCGCAACCTGGTCGACGACATCGAGGCGATGCTCGGGCGCGCGGACCTCGGCATCGCGGCCTGCTACGACCAGCTCGCGGCGCCGGAACTGCAGCACTTCGGCGCGACGATCGCCGAAGAGTACCGGCGGCTCGAGGCGCTGGTGCTGGAAATCAAGGAGTGCGCGGCGCTGCTCGACGGCGACGCGACGCTGCAGCGGGCCATCGCGCTGCGCAACCCGTACATCGACCCGATGAACCTGATGCAGGTCGACCTGCTGCGGCGCTGGCGGGCGACCGACCGGCAGGACCGCGATCTGTTCGACGCGCTGCTGGCGAGCGTCAGTGGCATCGCCCGCGGCCTCCAGACCTATGGTTGAGGCGGCCGGCGGCCGGATATAACCGATCGGTCATGTGGAATGTCCCCCCGGGCCGTGGTTCCGGCCGGTGGGCTCCCGTACAGTGACCCTCGTGTACCAATACGATGACATCGACCAGACGCTCGTCGACGAGCGCGTGCGGCAATTCCGCGACCAGACGCGGCGCTTCCTCGCCGGCGAGCTCTCCGAGGACGATTTCCGCCCGCTGCGCCTGCGCAACGGCCTGTACATCCAGCGCCACGCGCCGATGCTGCGCGTCGCCATCCCCTACGGCCTGCTCGCCGCGCGCCAGCTGCGCATGCTGGCGCACATCGCGCGCAGGTACGACCGTGATTATGGTCACTTCACCACGCGGCAGAACATCCAGTACAACTGGCCGAAGCTCGAGGAAGTGCCCGACATCCTCGCCGACCTGGCCAGCGTGCAGATGCACGCGATCCAGACCAGCGGCAACTGCATCCGCAACGTGACCAGCGACCATCTCGCCGGCGTCGCGCCCGACGAGATCGCCGACCCGCGGCCGTGGTGCGAGATCATCCGCCAGTGGTCGACGCTGCACCCCGAGTTCAGCTACCTGCCGCGCAAGTTCAAGATCGCGGTGACCGGGGCCCCGACCGACCGCGCCGTCTCCGAGATCCATGACATCGGCGTGCACATCGTGCGCGGCCCCGATGGCGCGCTGGGCTTCGAGATCCTGGTCGGCGGCGGGCTCGGGCGCGCGCCGATGCTCGGCAAGGTGATCCGCCGCTTCCTGCCCCAGGCCGACCTGCTGGCCTACCTCGAGGCGATCCTGCGCGTCTACAACCGCCACGGGCGCCGCGACAACATCCACAAGGCGCGCATCAAGGTGCTGGTCAAGGCACTCGGCGTGGAGGAGTTCGCCGCGCAGGTCGAGGCCGAGTTCGCGGCCAGCCGCGCGTTCGCGCCGCGGCTGGAGGCGGCCGAGTTGGCGCGCGTCGGCGCGCACTTCCGCGCGCTGCCGTACGCCGCGCTCGCCGACATCGATGCCGCGGCCGGCCGCAGCGCCGCCTTCCAGGCCTGGTACCGCCACAACACGCGCGCGCACAAGATGGGCGGCTACCGCGTGGTGTTCGTGTCGCTGAAGAAGCATGGCGTGCCGCCGGGCGACATCACCGCGGCGCAGCTCGACGCGGTCGCGGCGCTCGCCGAGCAGTACAGCTTCGGCCTGGCGCGCGTCACGCACGACCAGAACCTGGTGCTCGCCGACGTGCGCCAGTCCGACCTGCACGCGCTGTGGCAGGCGCTCGAGCCGCTCGGGCTCGCGACGCCGAACATCGGCACGCTGACCGACCTGATCGCCTGCCCGGGCCTGGATTTCTGCAGCCTCGCCAATGCCGGCTCGATCGGCGTCGCGCGCGACATCCAGCAGCGCTTCGGCGATTTCGACTACCTCTACGACCTCGGGCCGATCGAGATCAAGATGTCGGGCTGCATGAATGCCTGCGGCCACCACCACGTCGGCCACATCGGCATCCTCGGCGTCGACAAGCACGGCGAGGAGTGGTACCAGATCCAGCTCGGCGGCTCGGCGCGCGGCCAGGTGGCGCTCGGCGAGGTGCTGGGGCCCTCGGTGCGGCAGCCGCAGGTGCCGGAGGTGATCGCGCGCATCCTCGAGGTGTACGTGCAGCGGCGCGAGGACGCCAGCGAGACCTTCCTCGAGACCGTGCGGCGCATCGGCATCGAGCCCTTCCAGGAGCGCGTCTATGCGCAAGATCATCAGGCAGCGTGAGCTGGTCGCCGACGCCTGGCGCTACGCCGGCGAGGCGGGCGACGGGCCGCTGGTGCAGCCGCTCGCGGAGTTCCTGGCCGCGGTGGCGGCCGGCACCGCGCCGGCGCAGGGCGCCGGCGTGCGCCTGGCGCCGACCGACGCGCTCGAGCAGCTCGGGCCCGAACTCGGCCGCGTGGCGCTGGTGGTGGTGGACTTCCCGAAGAACGGCGACGGCCGCGGCTTCACGCAGGGGCAGCTGCTGCGCCAGCGGCACCGCTACGGCGGCGAGCTGCGCGCCACCGGGGTCGTGCTGGTCGACCACATGTTCTACCTGGCGCGCTGCGGCTTCGATGCCTTCGAACTCGCCGCCGGCGTCGATCCGCAGGCCGCGCTCGCGGCGCTGCACAGCTTCAGCGTCGCCTACCAGGGCGCCAGCGATGCCGGCGTGCTGACGCGCGGCCGGCGCTTCGCCTAGTCGCGGCGGCAGCCGCGCCGCCGCGGCCGGCGCTCAGTTGAGGCAGACGACCAGCCGCGCCTTGTAGGTGCGCCAGTCGATCGGGATCACGATCGGGCGCGTGCCGCGCGGGAAGTCCGGCGGCGGCATCTGCCCGGCGACCACCTGCGGCACCGAGATCTGGAACTGGTTGCCGAAGTCACGGCGCGCATTGCCGGCGAAGGTGTTGGCGATCTCGCCGACCAGGTCGCGCAGGTTGTCGTCGCTCATGTCCGGTTCCTGCATGCGCATCAGCATGACGCTCAGCATGCTGCGCGGCGCAGTGAAGTACACGATGCCGGCGCGCTTGCCGGAGACGCGGATCATCGCCGTGTAGTCCGACACCTCGGGGGCGCGGCCTATGGCGAGGTAGGGCGTGCCGCACTGCGCCGTGGCGTTCACGGTGACGGTGAAGTAGCCCAGCACGCTGTCGATGAACGTACCGACTTCGGCTTCCTGGGTCACGTGGCCGCTCCCGCCTCAGTACTCGATTAGCTTGCGCAGCGCATCGTTGAGCTGCCGGTCGGTGAACGGCTTGCACAGGAAGCCGCTGGCGCCCTTCTCGAGCGCGTCGATGGCGGTGGCCTTGTCCGCCAGCGCCGAGATCACCAGGATGCGGATGTCGGGGTCGCGCTTTACCAGTTCGGCGACGCACTCGTTGCCGTCCATCTCCGGCATCGTCAGGTCCATCGTGACGATGGTCGGGTGGGCGCGCGAGTGCAGGTCGAGCGCCTCGCGGCCGTTGCGCGCCGCGCCGACGAACTCGACGAACGGCAGGTCGTGCGCGCGCTCGATGCGCCGGCGGATGACGTTGGAGTCATCCACGATCATCAGGCGATGGACGCTGACCGGGGCTATGGTGGCGGCGCGCATGCGGATCGCTGCTTCAGGCGGCGCTCTGGGCCGGGCCGTGCTGCGCCGGCTTCTTCGGCAGCAGGATCTTGAAGCGGGTGTACTGGCCGGGCGCGGTCGACACGCCGATGCGGCCGCCGCGCTCGCGGATCATCGCGGTGACCACGTCGAGGCCGACGCCGCGGCCGGCGTGCTCGGAGACGGTGGTCGCGGTCGTGAATCCCGGGTGGAAGATCAGGCGGAAGATCGAGGCGCGGTCGAGCTTCATGGCCTGTTCGGGCTTGAGCAGCCCGTCGCGCAGCGCCCGGTCGAGGATCTGCTCGTAGTCGAGGCCGCGGCCGTCGTCCTCGACGGTGAGGCCGTAGTCATCGACCCCCTGGTCGATGAACACGACGCGCACCGTGCCGCCGCGCGACTTGCCGGCGACGGCGCGTTCATCGGGCTGTTCGATGCCGTGGCAGATGGAGTTGCGGATCATCTGGATGCAGATGTCCTTGACCACCCCGGCGTAGCCCTGCGGTACCTTGGCGAGGCCTTCGCTCTGCAGGTGCACCTCGCGGCCGACGGCGGTGGCCACTTCGCGTACCACCTGGCGCAGCAGCGGCTCCAGGCCCGGCGGCCGCTCGGGAGCGCGCGTGGTGCCGGATTCCTCGTTGCCGGCGCCGGGCGGCTCCGGTGGCGGCGACTGCAGCTCCGCCAGCGCCGGCCGCATCGCCGCGAAGCGCTGCTGCATCTGCGTGATGGTGCCGGCGTGGTTCAGCAGTTCGTCGAGCCGGACCACGACCGGCACGAAGTCGTTGCCGGCGAGCTGCTGGCGCGCGCGCAGGCCGGTGAGGATCTCCTCCATCGCGTGGATGCGCGAGCTCACCGTCGAGAGGCCGAGGGCGCTGCTCTCGCCCTTGAGCGCGTGCAGCTCGCGGAACACGCCGTTGAGCTTGCGCCGCAGGTCGTCCTGCGTGGTGCCGGGCGCGGTCAGCATCGCATTGGCCTTGCGGCAGGCCGTGTCGAGCACCCCGAGGAACGCCTCGAGCTGCGGCGCGTCGACCTTGAGCACCTGCAGCAGCATGGCCGCCTGCGACTCGTGCTCGGCGCGCACCTGCTCGAGTTCCTGCGCCAGCAGCACGCGGTCGGTGACGTCGGCCAGCGTGCCGAGCACGCGCTCGGAGCCGTGCTCGCCGTCCTTCGAGCGCACGCGGCGGAACGAGAAAGACAGGTAGCGCGTATCGCGGCCGCCCTGCGGGCGCGCGAAGTGCGCCTCGACCTGGCTGAGCGGGTTGACCGAATCGATCAGCTCGTCGTTGATCTTGTCCTTCCACAGCAGGCCGAGGAAGCGCGTGGCGGCCTGCAGCGTCTTGTCGTCGACCAGCGGGCGCAGCAGGTCCTCGAGGAGCGATCCGGCGGGCGAGGGCGCGCGCAGCAGCGACTGCAGCGAATCGGAGTGCGCCGCGCCGATGCGCAGGTCGCGGTCCACCAGGAACAGGCCTTCGCGCACGGTGCCGAAGATGTCGTCGATCTGCCGCTGCGCGCTGGCGGCGGCCGCGGCGGCGCGGCGCGCGCGCACCGCGAAGTACAGCATCATCGCCAGCAGCACCGCCGCCAGCGCCGTGCCGGTCAGCAGCAGCGTGCGCTGGCTGCGGCCGGATTCGACCACGGTACGGCGCAGCTCCGCCGCCACCTGGCCGAAGGCCGCGCCGACCGCATCGGTGCCTGCGGCCTCGTGCTCCAGCAGGTCATCGACGGCCGCCTTGAGCTCGCGCCCGGCGGGCGAGAGCTGCGAGCCCGTGCTGCTGTCGGCGTACAGGCCGGTGAGGGTGGCGCCGGTCACGAGCGGGAGCTTGCGCGCCAGCGGCGTCCAGCCGCGCGTCGCCACGCCCAGGGGCTGCATCACCCGCGGGTCGGATTCGAGCCCCGCGGCCCGCACGTTGAGCTCGAGGTCGCGCAGCGCCTCGGCGCTGATCCGCGCCGACTGCTCCACGGCGCGCACCGGCTCGCCGATCCAGGTCTGCGATTCCAGTCCGCGCTGCACCAGCGTCAGCTCCGAATGGATGTAGTCGGGCCGCGTGCTCAGCTCCGAGGCGAGCTGCAGCGCGGCCGAGGCGGACTGCAGTTCCGCGGCGCGCTTCAGTCCCAGTGCCAGCAGCAGCGTCAGCGCGGCCGTGCACAGTGCGCCGGCGGCCACCGGCAGCCATTGCGCGCGCGCTGTGACTTTCCTCTGGGGCATCCTTGCGGCACTCCTGCTGCGATTACTTGAAGCTCAGCCGCAGCCGGGCGCGCTGCGGTTTGCGATCCGGACCGAGGGCGCTGACGTCGAAGCGGCCGCCGGCGACGCCGGCCAGCGCCGGCTTGTCGAACACGCCGGCGGGCTCGGACTCCACCACCCGCGCGTCGTGGGCGCGGCCATCGGCGTGCAACATGAACTCGACCACCACGTAGCCGGTCAGCTTCTGCTGCAGTGCCTCGGGCGGATAGGTGACCGACAGCGGCCGCGTCGCGTGGGCGCTGATGATGGCCGGCGCGGCGCTGGCGGCGGCCGTCGCGGCCGGTGCCGCCGGGCGCGCGGCCTGCGCGGCGCGCTGGCTCGCGGCGTCGATCTCGGCTTGCAGCTGCGCCTTGCCGGCGGCCAGTTCGTCCGGGCCGGCGACGTCGGTGGCGGCGGCCAGGTAGCGCTGCGCGGCGTCGAATTGCTGCGCGCGCGCCGCCTCCTGTGCGCGCGCCAGCAGCGCGGCGGCGTATTCGTGCTGCGCCGCCAGCGTGGCGGCGTGCGTGCGGTTGACCTGGCGCATCGCCTGTACCCGCGTGCGCGCGTTGTCGGCCAGCGGCTCGAGCAGGTTGCCGGCGCCGATGGCGGCGTGCACGGCGGTGGCCATCTCGGCCAGCTGCACGTCCTGGCGGCGCGCCTCCAGGGCCTGCTGCAGCGGTTGCAGCGACGCCGTGTCGGCGCCGGAGGTGGCCAGCTGCGCCAGCGCCTGCTCGGCCGCCGGGATGTCGCCGGCGGTGATCGCATCCTGCACCGCCGTCACCAGCCAGCGCGGCCGCGCGGCCGCGATCTCGCCCTCGAAGGCGGTGACCGCCTCGCCCTCCAGGCCCGAGGCGCGGAACAGCTCGAGCAGGCGCGCGGCCTCGTCGAAGCGGCCGGCCGCGATCGCCGCCTGGATGCGCGGCCGGGCGATGCCGAACAGGCGGTGCACGCCGTCGCGCGCCTCCTCGCTGCGCGCGTCGACGCCCAGCGCCTGCACGTAGAGTTCCAGCGCGCTGTCACCTTTCAGTTCGCCGTCGGCGCGCGGCAGCTGGCGCTGAGCGCTGAAAGCCACGCGCGCGGCGGACAGCAGCTCGAGCGCCGAACGCGCCGGCGCGGGCGCAGCGGCGGGCGTTGCCGCGGCGTTGCGGGCATCGCCGGCGGCGCCGGTCGCGCTCCCGGTGGTCGCCGGTGCACCGCCGGTCGAACGCAGGGCGTACCAGGCGCCCGCGGCCGCCAGCAGCGCCACCAGCAGGGCGGCCGGCAGCAACCAGCGGCGTGGGCGCGCGGGTGGCGGCCGCATGACCCGCAGCGGCAGCGTCGGCGAACTCTGGGCACGCAGGCGGGTCTCGGCGTTGGCCAGCGCCTGGTGCATCACGGACTCGCCGATGCGCTCGCGCGCGACCACCGCGGCGATGCTGCCACGCGCCAGCGACGCGGCCCATTGGGCCTCGGTGCCGGTGGCGACGATGGCGATGATCGGTGCACCCGGAGATTGCGACTCCAGTCGCGCGGCCTCGGCGGCGGCGTCGGGGCGGTGCACGGCATCGAGCAGCACCAGCCGCTCGCCCTCGGCCGGCGCGGCGAGGAGTTCATCGAGGCTGTCGACGGGATGCGTGCGGTAACGCTCGCCCAGCACCGGCCCGAGGTCGATGATCAGGCCGTCGTCGCTGGAGAGCACGACGGCCTCGATCCGGCGCGTGCGCGCCGCCTGCGGGGCATGCCCGTCGAGGGGCCCCTGGGGAACCGCTTTCATGCCTCGTTCCGAGTCCTTTGGCCTTGAATCACCGCGAAAAGCACGCGAGCCCCATGGGGGCGGCCATACAACTCTGGGACTCGGGCGCCCGGGGCACTGCGCGTTACGTCACATTCCGCAGGCGCGGCCCGAGGGGGTGTCGGGGCGTCTTTGCGCTGGTGCGGGCCGGGTCACAATCGACCCGGCCGGGGCTGCCGTTCAGGCCTCCGGCAGGGTGGCCCGGACGGCCTGCCCCAGGGTGTCGGCCAGGCGGTCGACGTCGGCTTCGGTGTGGGCCATCGACAGGAAACCGACCTCCCAGGCGCTCGGCGCGAGGTAGATCCCGGCCTCGAGCAGCGGGTGGTACACGCGCGCGTAGCTGGCGCTGGCGTCCGCCGGCGCCGCGGCGGTGCGGCGGATCGGCAAGGCGGGCCGGCCGTGGGCCGTGAGGCAGAACCAGAAGACCGAACCGACGCGCTGCACGGCGAGGTGCGGGATGCCGGCGACGGCGGCCTCGAGGCGCGCGCCCAGCGAGTCGAGGCGCGTATACACGCCGCCATCGTCGAGCCGCCGCAGCATCGCCAGGCCGGCGCACATCGCCACCGGGTTCGCGCTCAGCGTGCCCGCCTGGTACACGGGCCCGGCGGGCGCCACCAGCTCCATGAGCTCGCGCCGTCCGCCGTACGCGCCGACGGGGAAGCCGCCGCCGATGACCTTGCCGTAGGTGACCAGGTCCGGCCGGATCCCCGCGAGCCCGGCGTAGCCCTGGAAGCCGACGCGGAAGCCCGAGATCACCTCGTCGAAGATCAGCAGCGCGCCCGCGGCGCGCGCGAGGCGCGCCAGGGCCTCGAGGAACTCGCGGCGCTGGGGCAGCAGGCCGTAGTTCGCCGGCAGCGGCTCGATGATCGCAGCGGCGATATCGCTGCCATGGCGCGCGAACATTGCCTCGAGCGCCGGGATGTCGTCGAGCTGGCCGATCAGCGTCTCGCCGACCACCTGCGGCGCGAGGCCGGCGCTGTCGGGTACCGCCGCTTCGGCGAGCCCCGAGCCCGCGCGCAGCAGCATCGAATCCGTGTGGCCGTGGTAGCAGCCCTCGAACTTCAGGATGCGCGCGCGCCCCGTGGCGCCGCGCGCCACGCGCAGCGCCGACATCACCGCCTCGGTGCCGGAATTGACGAAGCGGACGCTCTGCACCCAGGGGATGCGCTGCGTGATGAACTCGGCGAGCTCGAGGCTGTAGGGCTCGGCGGTGCCGAGGCTCCAGCCGCGCTGCAGCGCGCCGAGGACGGCGGCGTGCACCTCCGGGTCCTGGTGGCCGAGCAGCAGCGGCCCGAAGGCCATGCAGTAGTCGGTGTATTCCTTGCCGTCGACGTCGGTGAGGCGCGCGCCGCGGCCGCCGGTCATGAAGCGCGGCGTGCCGCCGACGCTGCGGAAGGCGCGCACCGGGGAATGCACGCCGCCGGGCGAGACCGCGCGGGCGCGCGCGAACAGCTCCTCGGAGCGGCTCATGGCTGCAGCCACGCGCGGGCGTCGCGCGCCCCGTAGCTGATGATCATCGAGGCGCCGGCGCGGCGGAAGGCGGTGAGGATCTCGCGATGCAGCGCGGCGCGCGGCGCGAGGCCGGCATTGGCGAGGCCCTCGAGCATCGCGTACTCGCCGCTCACCTGGTAGACGGCCCAGGGCATGGCGATGTCGCGCGCCAGGTCGCTGAGCAGGTCGAGGTAGGGCAGGCCCGGCTTCACCATGAGGATGTCGGCGCCCTCGGCCAGGTCGCGCTCGGCGCACTGGCGCGCGTCGGTCGGGCGCGCGTAGTCGATCTGGTAGGTGGCACGGTCCTTGAGCGCGCTCTGCGCCTTGGGCGCGGAATCGGCGGCGACGCGGAACGGGCCGTACAGCACCGAGTGGAACTTCACCGCGTAGCTCATCAGCACGGTGCGCTCCAGGCCCGCGGCGTCGAGCGCGGTGCGGATCGCGGCGACGCGCCCGTCCATCATGTCGCTCGGGGCCACGCAGTCGGAGCCGGCCTGCGCATAGGCGACCGCCGCGGCCGCGAGCTCGCGCACGCTGGCGGCGTTGTCGAGATGGTCGCCCTCGGGGTTGAGCACGCCGCAGTGGCCATGCGGCGTCGAGGAACACAGGCACACGTCGTTGGCGAGCCAGATGTCGCGGCCGAAGCGGCGCTTGAGGGCGTGCACCTGGTTGGCGGTGAACGACCAGTCGATGTTGCGCTCGCTCCGGTCCTTGGGCACGCCGAACAGCAGGAAGGCGTGCACGCCCGCCTTCAGGTCGCTCTCGACCTGGCGCAGGAGCGAGTCGGGCGTGTCCTGGTTGACGCCGGTGAGGCCGGGCACCGCCTCGGGGGCGCGGCTGCCCTCGGCGACGAACAGTGGCTGGATCAGCTGGTCCATCCGCACCTCGACCTCGCGGGTGAGGGCGCGGATGTGGGGGTCCTGGCGCAGGCGGCGCAGCGTCAATCGGCTCATGGGGGTATCCGGCGAGTGGCTTCAGCCCGCATTGTATTACTTATAGTCCAATGTTATGAGGGGCTTGCCGACAATCGGGCCTGCCATGCAATACCTGCCGCTCTTCCTGGACCTGCGTGGCCGATCGGTACTGCTGGTCGGCGGTGGCGCCGTCGCCGGCCGCAAGCTCGCGCTGCTGCTGCGCGCCGGCGCGCGCGTGCGCCTGGTGGCGCCGGCGATCGATGCTGCCGTGGCGGAACAGGCGCGCAATGGCGGCGCCGAGCTGCGCCAGCGCGCCTTCGAGCCGGGCGACCTCGCCGAGGCCTGGCTGGCGGTCGCCGCGACCGACGATGCCGCCGTCAATGCCGCCGTGGCCGCGGCGGCCGCCGCGCGTGGCGTGTTCGCCAATGTCGTCGACGACGCGGCCGCCTCCAGCGCGGTGATGCCCGCGATCGTCGACCGCTCCCGGTGCTGGTGGCGATCGGCACCGCGGGCAGCTCGCCGACGCTGGCGCGGCGCGTGCGCGCCCTCATCGAGGCGGCCTTGCCCGAGCGGCTCGGCGCGCTCGCGACGCTCGCGGCCCGCTGGCGCACGCGCGTACGCGCGGCGCTGCCGGACGTGGACGCGCGCCGGCGCTTCTGGGAGGCGGTGTTCGACGGCGCCGCCGGGCGCGCCGTCGCCGCCGGCAGCAGCGGCGAGCCCGAGCTCGCGGCGGCGCTCGACGCCGCCGTGGCCGACGGCGCGCACGGGCCGCGTGGCGCCGGGTCCGGCGAGGTGTGGCTCATCGGCGCGGGGCCGGGCGATCCCGACCTGCTGACGCTGCGCGCCCTGCAGCTGCTGCAGCGCGCCGACGTGGTGCTCTACGACCGCCTGGTCGGTCCGGCGATCCTCGAGCGCGTGCGGCGCGATGCCGAGCGCATCTACGTCGGCAAGGAATCCGGCCAGCATCGCACCACGCAGGAGCACATCCACGCGCTGCTGCTCGAGCATGCGCGCCGCGGCCGGCGCGTGGCGCGCCTCAAGGGCGGCGACCCGTTCGTCTTCGGCCGCGGCGGCGAGGAGATCGCGGTGCTGGCGCGCGCGGGAATCCCGGTGACCGTGGTGCCGGGCATCACCGCGGCGCTCGGCGCCGCCGCCAGCACCGGCGTGTCGCTGACCCAGCGGCAGGTGGCGCAGGCCGTGTGCCTGGTCACCGTCATGGGCGCGTCCGCGGAGTCGCTCGACTGGCGGGCGCTGGCCTCGCCGCGGCAGACGGTGGTGTTCTACATGGGCGTCGCGGAGCTCGGGCGCATCTGCGCGCGGCTGGTGGCGCACGGCGCGCCGCCGACGCGCCCGGCGCTGCTGGTCGAGCGCGCCACCTGGCCGGGGCAGCGCGTCATTTGCGGTAATCTCTCCACCATCGCGGACCGGGTGGCGGCCGCCGGCGCCGCCGCGCCGGCGCTGCTGGTGGTCGGCGAGGCGGCGCAGCCCGAGCAGCGCGCCGAGATCTTCGCGGCGGTCGGTATCAAGGAAGCCATCGGATGCACGTGAAACGCGACTTCGTCGACGCGGTGGGCGACACGCCGCTGATCCGCCTCAGGCATGCCAGCGAGGCGACCGGCTGCGAGATCTACGGCAAGGCCGAGTTCATGAACCCGGGCGGCTCGGTCAAGGACCGCGCGGCGCGCGCCATCGTGCTCGATGCCGAGGGCCGCGGCGTGCTGCCGCCCGGCGGCACCGTGGTCGAAGGCACCGCCGGCAACACCGGCATCGGCCTGGCGCACGTGTGCAACGCGCGCGGCTACCGCTGCGTGATCGTCATGCCGGACAACCAGTCGCCGGAGAAGTACGCGCTGATCGAGGCGCTGGGCGCGGAAGTCCATCGCGTCAAGACCGTGCCCTACAGCGACCCGAACCACTACCAGAAGGTCGCCGGGCGCATGGCGGGCGAACTGCCCAACGCGATCTGGGCCAACCAGTTCGACAACACGGCCAACCGGCGGGCGCACGTGGAGAGCACCGGGCCGGAGATCTGGGAGCAGACCGAGGGGCGCATCGACGCCTTCGTCGCGGCCAGCGGGACCGGCGGCACGGTGGCCGGCGTGTCCGAGTACCTGAAGTCGCGCCGCGCCGGCATCCGCACCGTGGTCGCCGATCCGCCGGGGAGCGCGCTTTACGAGTACGTGCGCAACGGCGTCGTGAAGGTCACCGGCAGCGGCTCGATCACCGAGGGCATCGGCATCGGGCGCATCACCGCCAACATGCAGGGCGCGCCCATCGATGATGCCGTGCACGTCGAGGACGCCGAGACCGTCGGCTGGGTGTACCGGCTGCTGCGCGAGGAGGGGCTGTTCGTCAGCAGCACCAGCGGCGTCAACGTCGCCGCCGCGGTGCGCGTCGCGCGCCAGCTCGGGCCCGGGCACACCATCGTCACCGTGCTGTGCGACTCGGGCGCGAAGTACCTCTCGCGGCTGTTCAACCGCGAGTGGCTGCAGCAGAAGGGCCTGCTGGCCGCGGCCGAGGGCGCGGCCGCACCGGCTTGACAAATCTTGGCCCAACTTAGGCGTTTGCGGACGCTCCCAATACGCACTCCCACGGGCCGCCGCCTAGGCTTGGCAGCATGAACATCCCCGCCCACTCCCTGTCGCAGCGGCTGCGGCCCTGGCTGCGGCGGCGCTGGATCCTCGGTGGCGCGCTCGCGCTCCTCGCCCTGCTCGGGTGGTTCCTGTTCCTGCGCGGCGGCGGCGCCGGCAAGCCCACCTACGAGACCGGCAAGGTCGATCGCGGCAACATCGAGACCTCGGTGTCCAGCTCGGGCTCGGTGTCGGCGCTGGTGACCGTGACGGTGGGTTCGCAGATCTCCGGCATCCTGCAGGAGGTGCTGGTCGACTACAACGCCAAGGTGAAGAAGAACCAGCTGCTGGCCATCATCGATCCCTCGACCTACCGCAGCCGCGTGCAGTCGGCCGGGGCCGACCTGCTGGTGCAGCAGGCCAATGTCGGTTCGGCCGAGGTGCAGGTGAGCAATGCCCAGGTGCTGCTCGACCAGGCGCAGCGCGACCATGAGCGCGCGCGCCAGCTGGCCGACCGCGGCCTGATCTCCACCAACGACCTGGAGAAGGCGCGCAACGCCTTCGAGCAGGCGCAGAACAACACCAAGATCGCCCAGGCCAACCTCAACAACGCGCGCGCCCAGACGGTCAAGGTCAAGGCGAACCTCGACCAGGCGCGCATCGACCTCTCGCGCACCGAGATCCGCTCGCCGGTCGACGGCGTGGTGGTGGCGCGCAAGGTCGATCCGGGCCAGACCGTGGCGGCGGCGATGCAGGCGCCGACGCTGTTCCAGATCGCCCAGGACCTCGCGCGCATCCAGATTGAGACGCTGGTCGACGAGGCCGACATCGGCTCGATCCGCGAGGGCGCCAATGCCACGTTCACCGTCGACGCCTACCCCGAGCGCAGCTTCCGCGGCCGCGTCGCCCAGGTGCGCATCAATGGCGTGGCCACGCAGAACGTCGTGACCTACAGCGTCATGGTGCAGGCCGAGAACCGCGACCAGGTGCTGTTGCCGGGCATGACCGCCAACGTCAGGATCATCACCAACCACCGCGAGCAGGTACTGCGCGTGCCGGGCAGCGCGCTGCGCTTCAGGCCGGCCGTTGCCGGCGACAACTCGGCGTTGCTCGGCATGGGCGCGTCGGGCGGCGGTGGCGGGGGTGGCGGCGGGATGCCGCGTGCCGGCGGTGGCTTCGCCGGGGGCGGATTCCCGGGCGGCGGGCCGGGTGGCGGCCCCGGCGGCATGCCGGGCGGCGGCACGGCGCGCACCGGCGGCGGCGGTGGCGAACGCCCGATCATCGAGATGACGCCCGAGGTCATGAAGCAGCTGGGCCTCGACGCGAAGCAGCAGGCGGCGGTCACCGAGGCGCTGCAGAAGGTCGCCGCACGCGCCCGGGCGCAGGCGCAGGGCACGGGCACCAGCCCGCTCGGCGGCATGCCGAACTTCCGCGCGATGTTCGGCAACAACGATGCCGCGCTCAACCGCCAGCGCGTCGAGAACGCCCTGCGCGGCGTGCTCACCGAGGAGCAGATGCAGCAGTACCTCGCGATGGGCTCGAGCCAGGCAGTGCGGCCGGGCACGATCTACGTGCTCGGCAAGGACGGCAAGCCCGAGCCGCGCCCGGTGCGCATCGGCCTCGCCGACGACAGCTACACCGAGATCGTCGAGGGCCTGAAGGAGGGCGACGAGATCATCGTGCGCGCGCGCGCGGGGAAGAAATCGTGAGCGCCGCGGCGGGCGCCGCGCTGATCTCGGCCCGCCACCTCGCCAAGACCTACCAGCTCGGCGAGCAGGCCGTGCACGCGCTGCGCGACGTGTCCTTCGACGTGCTGCCCGGCGAATTCGTCGCCATCATGGGGCCGTCCGGGTCGGGCAAGTCGACGCTGATGAACCTGATCGGCGCCCTCGACACGCCGAGCTCCGGCGAGCTGACGATCGACGGCGCCCCGATCTCCGGGCTCGGTGCCGAGGGACTCGCCGAGCTGCGCAACCGCACCATCGGCTTCGTGTTCCAGCAGTTCAACCTGCTGCGGCGGACCTCGGCGCTGGAGAACGTGAAGCTGCCGCTGCTCTATTCGCGCCACCGGCCGGCCGACATGGCGGCGGCGGCACGCACCGCGCTCGAGCAGGTGGGCCTCGGCTCGCGGCTCGACCACCAGCCCTCGCAGCTCTCCGGCGGCCAGCAGCAGCGCGTGGCGATCGCGCGCGCGCTGGTGAACTCGCCGCGCCTGATCCTCGCCGACGAGCCCACCGGCGCCCTCGATACCGAGACCTCCAGGGAGATCATGGGGCTGCTCGAGCGGCTCAATGCCGGCGGACTCACGGTGATCATCGTCACGCACGAGCCGGACATCGCCGCGCACGCCCGGCGCCTGATCCGCCTGCGCGACGGGCGCATCATCGAGGACGTCGCCGCGGCCGACAGCGCCTGGCTGCGCGCCGCGACGCACGGGGTGGCCGCGCAATGAACCTGCAGGAGATCCTCGAGTTCCTCAAGCTCGCGCTGGTCGCGCTGCGCCTCAACAAGCTGCGCAGCGCGCTGACGACGCTGGGCATCATCATCGGCGTCGCCTCGGTGATCGTGATGGCGGCCATCGGCCGCGGCGCCAGCATCGCGATGGAGAAGCAGATCGCCTCGCTCGGCACCAACGTCATCAACGTGATGCCGGGCTCGATGCGCATCGGCGGCCGGCAGCTCGGCTTCGGCGGCGCGCCGCCGTTCTCCGAGAAGGACATGCGGGTGCTGAAGGACAAGGTGGCCGACATCGCGGCGATCTCCGGCCAGCTCAACGGCAGCGTCAACGCGGTCTACGGCGCGGCCAACTGGAGCACCTCGGTCAATGGCGTGCACGCCGAGTACCAGGACGTGCGGCCCTGGGCGCTGAAGAACGGGCGCTTCTTCACCGCCGAGGAGGTCGGCCGCGGCGCCAAGGTGGCGGTGCTGGGCAGCTCCGTGACGCGCGAGCTGTTCGACACCGTCGATCCGGTCGGCGAGATCGTGCGCATCAACAACATCCCGTTCGAGATCGTCGGCGTGCTGGCCACCCGCGGGCAGTCGGGCGGGCCGAGCGACCCGGACGACGTGGTGGTCGTGCCGCTGACCACGGCGCGCTCGCGGCTGGTCGGGCGCATGTTCGCGACGGTGCCCGACACGGTGGGGAGCCTGCAGATCCGCGTCGCCGACGGCGCCGACCTCGCCGCCGTGCAGGAGCAGGTGGCGGCGGTGCTGCGCCGGCAGCGCGGCATCGGCGCCGGGCAGGAGGACAACTTCAACATCCGCAACTTCGCCCAGCTGCTGCAGACCCGCAACGAGCAGGCGCAGACGCTGAGCCTGCTGCTGGCGGTCACCGCGGCGATGTCGCTGGTGGTCGGCGGAATCGGTATCATGAACATCATGCTGGTGTCGGTGACCGAGCGGACGCGCGAGATCGGCCTGCGCATGGCGGTCGGCGCGCGGCCGCTCGACGTGCTGGCGCAGTTCCTCACCGAGGCGATCCTGTTGTGCCTGGCCGGCGGGCTGATCGGCCTGCTGCTCGGCGTCGCCGTGGTCATCGTCATCAGCCAGATCGCCGGCTGGACCGTCAGCATCGGCGTCGGCACGGTGGCGCTGGCGATCCTGGCCTCCGGCGCGGTCGGCGTGGTCTTCGGCTTCGTCCCGGCGCGGCGCGCGGCCCACCTCAATCCCATCGACGCGTTGCGCTACGAGTGAGTTCCGCCCGCCGGCGCCGTCGCGAACTGGCCGCCTGGCAGACGCCGGGCGATGCGGCGCGCGCCGCGCGCCTGCAGGCCGACTACCTCGACGCCGAGCAGGCGCTGCAGGGGCTGGGCATCCAGCACACGATCGTCGTGTTCGGCAGCACGCGCATCCGCGAGCCGGTGGCGGCCGCGGCGGCCGTGGCGGCCGCGCGCGCGGCGCTCGCGGCCGATCCCGATGCGGCCGGCCTGCAGCGCGCGCTGCAGCGCGCCGAGCGGCTGGCGCACTGGAGCCAGTACTACGACGTGGCGCGCGAGTTCGGCGCCATGGTCGGGCGCGCGGGCGCCGAGCCGGGCAGCTGCCGCACGATCATCATGACCGGCGGCGGCCCGGGGATCATGGAGGCCGCGAACCGCGGCGCTTTCGAGGCCGGCGCGCGCACCGCCGGGCTCAACATCGAACTGCCGCACGAGCAGCAGCCCAACGCCTTCCTGACGCCGGCGCTGAGCCTGCGCTTCCACTACTTCGCGATCCGCAAGCTGCACTTCATGCTGCGCGCCAAGGCGCTGGTGGCGCTGCCGGGCGGCTTCGGCACGCTCGACGAGCTGTTCGAGACCCTGACGCTGATCCAGACGCACCGCATGCAGCACGTGCCGGTGATCCTGGTCGGCGAGGCCTACTGGCGCCGGCTGCTGGACGCCGGGTTCCTGGCGGACGAGGGCATGATCGACGACGAGGACCGCGAGCTGTTCAGCTACGCCGAGACGGCGGCCGACATCTGGCGCATCATCGTCGACTGGTACCGCGAGAGCGGCGAGGAACTGTTCTGCGACGGGGACTGAAGGCATGAAGCTCTCCTTCCATGGCGCCGATCGCGACGTGACCGGCTCCTGCCACCTGATCGAATGCGCCGGGCGGCGGGTGCTCATCGACTGCGGCATGTTCCAGGGCGGGCGCGAGCTGGCCGAGGAGAACGCCGCCGACTTCGGCTTCGATCCGGCGGCGATCGACACGGTGCTGCTGACGCACGCGCACCTGGACCACTGCGGCCGGCTGCCGCTGCTGGTCAAGCGCGGCTTCCGCGGCGAGATCATCGCCACGGCGGCGACCCGCGAGCTCGCGCGGCTGGTGCTGCTGGACTCGGCCCACCTCGCCGAGGAGGACGCCGAGCACGGCGCCCGGCGCAGCAACCGCCGCGGTGCCCAGCCGCCGGCGCCGCTCTATACGCTGGTGGACGCGATGGCGGCGCTGGACGGCTTCGGCCGCACCGCCGTGTACGGTGCGCCGCTGCAGCTCGGGCCGGGCCTGCGCGCCAGCTTCCACGAGGCCGGCCACATCCTCGGCTCGGCCTCGGTGCTGCTGGAGGTCACCGAAACCGGGCGCACGCGCCGGGTGCTGTACTCGGGCGACCTCGGCAACGCCGGCCGGCCGATCCTGCGCGATCCCGCGCCGCCCGAAGCCGACGTCGTGGTCATGGAGAGCACCTACGGCGACCGCCGGCACCGCTCGGTCGGCGATTCGGTCGCCGAACTGTGCGCGGCGATCAACGCGACGCTGCAGCGCGGCGGCAACGTGGTGATCCCGACCTTCGCGCTCGAACGCACGCAGGAGCTGCTGTTCCACCTGCGCGCCGCCACGGCCGATGGCCGCCTGCCGGCGCAGCTGCCGGTGTTCCTCGATTCGCCGATGGCGATCTCCGCCACCGAGGTCTATCGCCGCCACCCCGAGTGCTTCGACGCCGAGACCGCCGCGCTGTTCCGCAATGGCGAGGACCCGATGCGTCCGGCGGGATTGCGCATGGTGCGCGACAGCGCCGGCTCGATGGCCATCAACCGCATCGAGGGCGGCGCCGTGATCCTGGCCGGCGCCGGCATGTGCACCGGCGGCCGCATCCGCCACCACCTGCGGCACAACCTGTGGCGGCCGGCGGCCAGCGTGGTGTTCGTCGGTTTCGCGGCCCAGGGCACGCTCGCCCGGCGCATCATCGACGGCGCGCCGCGCGTGACGATCTTCGGCGAGGACGTGCCGGTGCGTGCGCAGGTGCACACCATCAACGGCTTCTCGGCGCACGCCGACCAGGCCGAGCTGCTCGCCTGGCACGCGCGCGCCGGCGGGCGCGAGCGCACGATCCTGGTGCACGGCGAGCCGGCCGCCATGGACAAGCTGGCGGGCCTGCTGGCGCCGGTCCCGGTGGCGACGCCGGCGCCGGGCTCGAGCCTGGAGCTGTGAGCGGGCCGCGCGTGAGTGGGCGCCGGCGCCGGTACGCGCCGCTGGCCTTCGCGGCCGTGCTGGCCGGCGCCATGGCGTCGCCGGCACGCGCCGAGTGGATCGAGCGCACCGTCGACGGCACGATGGGCACGCGCATCCACGTCGAGCTGTGGGCCGAGGAGCGCGCCGCCGGCGAGGCGGCCATCGACGCGGTGATGCGCGAGATGGACCGCATCGACGCCGCGATGAGCACCTACAAGCCGACCAGCGAGGTCTCGCGCGTCAATGCCGGGGCCGCCAAGGCGCCCATGCGCATCAGCCGCGAGCTGTTCGACCTGCTGTCCACGGCGGTGGAGTACTCGCGCATCACCGATGGCGCCTTCGACATCACCTACGCCAGCGTCGGCTTCATGTACGACTTCCGCCGGCACCAGAAGCCGACCGAGGCCGAGATCGCGGCGGCGCTGCCCGCGGTCAACTACCGCAACCTGGAGCTCGACCCGCGGCGGCGCAGCGTGCATTTCAGCCGGCCGGGCGTGCGCATCGACCTCGGCGGCATCGCCAAGGGCTACGCCGTGGACCGCGGCATCGCGATCCTGCAGCAGCGTGGCGTGCGCCACGCCCTGGTCAGCGCCGGCGGCGATTCGCGCATCATCGGCGACCGCTTCGGCAAGCCCTGGATCGTCGGCATCCGCCACCCCGACCACAAGGACCAGGTGATCGCCCGCATCCCGCTCGTCGACACGGCGATCTCGACCTCCGGGGACTACGAACGCTACTTCGATGAGAATGGCGTGCGCTTCCACCACATCATCGACCCGTCCACCGGGCACCCGGCCAGCAAGGTGCGCAGCGCGACGATCCTCGCGCCCACGGCGACGCGCACCGACGGCCTGTCGAAGACCGCCTTCGTGCTCGGCCCGGAGGCGGCGCTCGAGATCTACAATCGCCTGGCGGACGTGGATGCGATCCTGGTGGCGCCGGACGGCCGGGTGCTGTACTCGAAGGGCCTGGAGGCCGCGGGCGGGCGGTAGTGCTAATCTTGCCCCTGCATGGGGCGCGCGTGCGCCCCCGGGAGACCCAGGGGCAATGACCATGGTGGTGGATAGCAAGGCGGTGCGGCGGCGCCTGCTGGCGCGGCGCGCCGAGCTGGAAGGGCGCTCGTCGCAGGTGAAGTCGGACATGCGCCACGAGTCCGACCCGCTGGTGGCGGACTTCGCCGACCAGGCGACCCAGCGCGAGAACGACGAGGTGCTCGCGCAGATCGGCGAGTCGGCGGCGGCGGAGCTGGCGCAGCTGCGGCGCGCGCTCGACCGCCTCGAACGCGGGGTCTACGAGACCTGTGCGCGCTGCGGCGAATCGATCCCGGTGGCGCGGCTGGACGCGGTGCCGTATGCCGACCGCTGCGCCGACTGCGCGGCCGAGGCCCGCTGAGCCATGCTCGAGAACTGGATCGAACGGGCGCTGTACGCCAGCCGCTGGATCCTGGCGCCGGTGTACCTCGGCCTCTCGCTGGCGCTGCTGGCGCTCGGCATCCGCTTCTTCATCGAGATCGCGCACGTGCTCGGCGCGATCATGACGATCGGCGAGTCGGACATGGTGCTGACGCTGCTCTCGCTCATCGACTTGGTGCTGGTCGGGAGCCTGATCGTCATGGTGATGTTCTCGGGCTACGAGAACTTCGTCTCGCGCATCGACGCCGGCACCGACGCCGACAAGCTCGGCTGGCTCGGCAAGCTCGATGCCGGCACCCTCAAGCTCAAGGTGGCGGCCTCGATCGTCGCGATCTCCTCGATCCACCTGCTGCAGAAGTTCATGGACGTGGAGAAGATCGGCGGCGAGCACCTGATGTGGTACGTCATCATCCACCTGACCTTCGTGGTCTCGGCAGTCATGCTCGGCGTGCTCGACCGGATGGCCTTCGCCGCCCACCGCAACCACTGATCCGCCGGCCGGCGGGCGCGGGTGCCCGCGGCCGATCACCCGGGAGTCGGCAACCATGCGTACCGATGACATGCGTCGCAGCGACAACGTCGAGGACCGGCGCGGCCGCATCGGCCGCACCGGCGCCGGCGTCGGCATCGGCACCCTGGTCGTGGTGCTGGTCGGCTATTTCATGGGCGTGAACCCCGCGACGCTCCTCGGGCTGCTCGAGACCGCCGCGCCGCCGGCCGCGAGCGACAATGCGCCGGCCGGTCCGCCGCCGGCCAGCGACCCGCAGTCGGACTTCGCCCGCGCGGTGCTCGGCGAGACCGAGGATGTCTGGACGGCGGTGTTCAAGGAGAACGGCGCGCAGGGCTATCCACCGCCGACGCTGGTGCTCTACAACGGCTCGGTCGAGTCGGCCTGCGGGCTGTCGAGCGCGGCCGCCGGGCCGTTCTACTGCCCCGGCGACCAGAAGCTCTACCTCGACCTGGACTTCTTCAGCGAGCTCGAGCAGCGCTTCGGCGCGCCCGGCGATTTCGCGCGCGCCTACGTGATCGCGCACGAGGTCGGCCACCACGTCCAGGCCCTCATCGGCACGACCGAAATCGTCGAGAAGGCGCGCCGCAGTTCCAGCCCCGAGATCGCCAACCGCACGCTGGTGAAGCTCGAGCTGCAGGCCGACTGCTACGCCGGCATCTGGGCCAACCGCGCCGAGCGCGCCCATCGCATCATGGAGTCGGGTGACCTGGAGGAGGCGCTTGGGGCGGCCGCCGCCGTGGGCGACGACACGCTGCAGCGCCACGCGCAGGGCTACGTGGTGCCGGAGAGCTTCACGCACGGCTCGGCCGAGCAGCGCGCGCGCTGGTTCCGGCGCGGCTTCGAGAAGGGACGGCTCGAGGACTGCGACACCTTCAACGCCGCGAGCCTGTAGGGCGGCGGCCCCGGGAACTGGCGGGCGAACCGGCGGGCGCCGCGCGGGCGCCCGCCCCGGATCCGCTCAGGATTTCGGCGGGTGCGCGGCCTTGTAGGCGCGGATCTGCGTGTTCAGCTGGTCGGCCACGGCCTGCAGGCGGTTCGCCTCGGGGTTGTAGCGCTCGGCGTACTCTTTCTGGATCTGCTTGCGCTCTTCGTCGGTGATGTTCTTGCCGCGGGCGGCGACCGCCGCGTCCTGCTCGAGGTTGAGGCAGTTGTTGTAGGCCTCGACGGCGGCGTTGTATTCCTTGACCGCCGCGATCGCCGCCTTCATCTCCTCGATGGCCGCCTTGGAACCGTCGGGAATCGTGACGTTGCCCGGCGGCGCGACGCAGTCGGCGTAGGCCGGACCGGCAATGACGGCCATGAGCGCGATGAGGGAAGCAGCTTTCATGAACGGGACCTCGCTGGCGGTACGGACAACCTCGGATGCCGGTATGTTAGAGGCAACGGCCGCCGTGCGCCAAGCACAGGCCGGCCGGATGCGGGCATTGTAGCCGCGGCGGGCCGCGCCGCCGTTGTGCTAACGTTCGGTGCCGCCCGGGGATCCGCGCCCCGCCGGGCCCGGAGGTATCGCCTGATTCCCGCATCCCCGCCCGCCGCGCCACGGCGGTGCCGTGCCCGCCGGGGCCGGCCGGCCCGATGATCCGCGCCAGCGGACTGACGCGGCGCTTCGGCGATTTCCTCGCCGTCGACGGCGTTTCCTTCGAGATCCCGCGCGGCGAGATCTTCGCCTTCCTCGGCCCCAACGGCGCGGGCAAGACCACCACCATCCGCATGCTGACGACGCTGCTGGCGCCCACCGCCGGCACGATGCAGCTCGACGGCATCGACGTGGCGCGCGATCCGGACGCGGTGCGGCGCCGCTTCGGCATCGTCTTCCAGGATTCGACCCTCGACCTCGAGCTCACCGCGCGCGAGAACATGACCATCCACGGCGTGCTCTACGGCATGCGCCGGCGCGACATCGCCGCGCGCAGCGAGGCGCTGCTGCGGCTGTTCGAGCTGTGGGAGCGGCGCGACGACGTCGCCAAGAAGTTCTCCGGCGGCATGCGCCGGCGGCTGGAGATCGCCCGCAGCCTCCTGCACACGCCGCGCGTCATCTTCCTCGACGAGCCGACGCTCGGCCTCGACCCGCAGACGCGCAACCAGCTCTGGTCGCACGTGCGGCGGCTCAACGAGCAGGAGCAGGTCACCGTGTTCCTGACCACTCATTACATGGAGGAGGCCGAGCGGGTCGCGCAGCGCATCGCCGTGATCGACCACGGCCGCATCGTCGCGCAGGACACGCCTGCGGGCCTGAAGGCCGCGACCGGCACCGATTCGCTCGAGCAGGCCTTCCTCGCCTTCACCGGCACGGCGATCCGCGACGAAGATGCCGATGCCAGCGACCAGATGCGCCGCATGGCGCGCGCCTGGAGGCGCTGAGGCGGTGCGCGTCATCTGGATCATGTGGTGGCGGCAGCTGATCCGCCAGTGGCGCGCCAAGGGCCGGCTGGTCGGCGCGCTCGGCCAGCCGCTGCTGTTCCTGCTGGCCTTCGGTTTCGGCTTCGGGCCGGTGTTCGCGCGCGCCGGGCAGGGCAGCTACCTGCAGTTCATCGCGCCGGGCGTGATCTCGATGGGCGTGATCTTCAGCGCGATGTTCAGCGGCATCGAGCTGATCTGGGACCGGCAGTTCGGCTTCATCAAGGAGACGCTGGTGGCGCCGGTGCCGCGCTGGCAGATCATGCTGGGGCGCGCCTGCGGCGGCGCCAGCGTCGCGCTGCTGCAGGCCTCGCTGGTGGCGCTGGTGAGCATCGCCGTCGGCTTCCGCGCCGCCTCGACCGCGCACGTGCTGCTGGCGCTGGTGTTCGCCGCGCTGGTGGCGCTGATGTTCACGGCGCTGGGGACGGCCATCGCCTCGGTGGTCGAGGACTTCCAGGCCTTCCCGCTGGTGATGAACTTCCTGGTGATGCCGCTGTTCTTCCTGTCGGGGGCGCTGTTCCCGCTGGACGGCGTGCCGGCGGCGCTCGCCGCGATCGCGCGCTTCAACCCCGTGGCCTACGCGGTCGACGGCGTGCGTGGCGCGCTCACCGGCGCCTGGCACTTCGCGCCCGTGCTCGACCTCGGTGTACTGGCCGCCATGACCGTGCTGGCGCTCGGGGTCGGCACGGCGCTGTTCACGCGCATCGAGGCCTGAGCGGGGGTAGCATCGGGCCATGGCCGTGCGCACGATCCTGCGGATGGGTGACCCGCGCCTGCTCGGCGTGTGCGCGCCGGTGGCGGCGTTCGGCACCTCGGAGCTGCGCGGCCTGGTGGCCGACCTGCAGGAGACCATGCTCGCCGCCCGCGGCGCCGGCATCGCGGCGCCGCAGATCGGCGTGCCGCTGCGCGTGGTGATCTTCGGCGGTGGCGCCACGCCGCGCTACCCGGACGCCGAGGCCGTGCCCTACACGGTGCTGTGCAACCCGGTGCTCGAGCCGCTGGTCGGCGAGCAGGCCGAGGACTGGGAAGGGTGCCTCTCGGTGCCGGGCCTGCGCGGCCGCGTGCCGCGCTGGCTCAAGCTGCGCTATCGCGGCTTCGACCCGGAAGGCCTCGCCATCGACCGCACGGTCGAGGGCTTCCACGCCCGCGTGGTGCAGCACGAAGTCGATCACCTCGACGGCATCCTCTATCCCATGCGCATCCGCGACTTCGCCAGCTTCGGGTTCGAGACGGAGCTGTTCCCTGACGGCGGGTTGCCCGAGGAGTAGCACCGCGACATTGCGCACCGCAGCATGCGGCGCACTGTCAGGAAATGTTTGCCGGAACAGACGGTTACATGGGAATCCACGCGGCATCCGCTGCGCTGGTCCGCGACTTGATTGCTGCCAGCGGAATGACAAATGCCCCGCGCGACAGGAATCGCTGGCCGGAACCGAGCGTCGTGCGCGGATAGAGCGTGGTCATGGCCGTGCCATCGAGCATGTGCTCGAGGCCTTCCATGAAGTAGTCGCGCGAGAAGTTGCTCTCTATGCCCGTGAGTTGCTCGCCGAACGCGTGGCAGGCAAACAGCACGCGTCCCGCAGTGCTGGCATCCAGATGCCGCAGGCCCTTGGCGCGCAGCCAGGCTTCCTCGCGGGGAAACCGCGCGCCGGCGGAGGAGGGCAGGCGATACGGGTACACGTGCCAGACGCGATCGAGCGTCGCCGCAGCGAGCTCGGTGTGTGTCCAGTCGGCGAAGACCTCGGCGGTATAGACGCGGGTCGACGCCAGGGAGTGGGAGCCAAGCTGCGCCAGGAGCCGGCGGGTACGCGCCGCATCGAGCCAACTTACGAGCACGCGCGGAGTCGCCGGATCCGCGGATTCGATGTCGGGTGGAGCCCGTGGTGCCGAGGCATCGATGCGCCACTCGCGCAGCGGCGCACCGGCCTGCAGTTCGCGCCACCGATCGCTGAAAGCGCGCCAGGCTGAGCGACCGCGCTCACTGTCGTCATGCGCCACAACCACGGGGAAGGGCGAATTCGCGCCCTGTCGGGCGGCGATGTGGTTTGCGGTGACCCGTCCGGCGAGCCGCGCCCCGGCATCGAAGTACAGCGAGTAGAAGCCACCTTCGGCCTCGGTCGGGGGCTCGGCGAGCGGCAGAATGCAGGGTATTTCGCGGCGTTCGCAGAATTGGTGCACGATCGACCAGTCGTGTCCGGTCGTCCCGGAGAGCAGGGCAAAGACCGGGGCGCGCGCGTATCGGCGTTCGAGCTGCGCCTCCCAGGTGGCGGCCGGTCCGCGCAGGCGCCATACCTCCAGGCGCCAGCGACGGTAGGCCCGTGCCTGACGCTCGCCGTAGACATGACGCCGCGCGGCGGCGGCCCGTTGCGCCTCGCGGCGCATGCCGGCGTTCTTGTCCTCGACATAGCGGGCCAGTACCTGCTCGACCGCGGCCTGCTCGCCCGGTGGAGCGTCATCACTGATCACCGTGGCCACAGCGATGTCACCGGTGCCGACTCCGGGCGCAGGATCCGAGCCCAGCACCTTCAGGTAGGCCACCAGGGCTCTGGCGTCCTGCCCGGTGAGCTGATAGCGCGGCATGAGGGCGCTCAGCGTGCGGCCGTCGGCCGCGATGCCCTGGACGATCGCGCGGATCAGGCTGGTGTCGTCATACGCGGGCCGAGCCGGGGCTGCGGTGCGCGGTGCGGCCAGCGTCGGCGCGGTGATTGGTAACGAGCGCCTGCCCGCCTCTGCGGTACCCAGTCCGCTGCGACGGTGGCACCCGGAGCAGGCGGCCGCGGCGGCCGGCACCGGCACATCGGTCTGCACGGTGGCGCGGATCGCGGACCCGTCGGATCGCAGCCCCGATCGGTAGATCTGCCGCCCGCAGTCGACGGCCGACTCCGTCGAGCAGACGTCCGACTGCGCTCCGGCCGCCAGCAGTACTGCCGGCAGGCATGCCAGCAGGAACGGCCTAGTGCGCAATTTCCGTCCAGGCACCTACGAGTTCCTCTGCCGAGGCCAGACCCTCCAGGCGCGTCCACTGCGCGTCATGGGCCGCGCGCATCAGCGTCAGCGCCGCATGATTGGCCTTGCTCCCGCGCCACGCATCGAAATTGCGCAGTACTGCGGTGATTTCCGTTGGCGTCCCCGTGAGGAAGCGCCAGTCGGCTCCATAACGCTGGGCATAGGACTTCAATACCATGGGGACATCGAAGTCGGGATCAATGGAAAGCGATACGTAGGTCGGCGCATGTGGCGTGTCGGCCAGCTGGCGCTGAACCTGCAGCATCGTGCCCGTCATGACCGGGCAGATGGTCGTGCAGCTGGTATAGATGAAGTTGAGGATCACGGGACGATCGGGTGACAGCAGCGTGCGCAACGCCACCGGCCGGCCCTGCTCATCAAGCAGCAGGGCATCGGGCACCGCGTACGACTGGCGGCTCTGCGTCAGCTTCGGCGCCGTGGCCAGCATGTGTTGATGGTGCGCATGTGCCTGCGGCACTTCGGGTGAATCAGCTCCGCCCATGGCACGGAGCGTGACAGCGAGCAGCCCCACCGCGAGCGCTGCGGTCCGACGACGGTCTCCACTTGGCACCATGTGACCCCCTGATGGCGCGTTGCGCGCAGTACGTGTGCCCACGTTGCCACTACACCGTAGCCGGACAATGGGGCCAAACCCGGCCCGGGAGTACCGGGATTCCCTACCGGATTCCGGCCGCGCCGGACCGCGATCTGCGGCGCTCGAACCGCATCGATCGGCAGTGCGCCGGCGCCGGCAACCGGTAACGGTGCGCGGGTCGACTACGGTGTTACGTGCGGGTCGGCTAGGGTGTTCTGCTCCCTGTTGCTGCGGCCAATGCCCAGTGTCGACGTTGTCGCGCCGGGCGTAGCTTGCGATCCAGATCCAAAGGTGTTCGGTGCACCGGGCAGATGGTCAGGCACCGCAACTTTCCTGGTGGACGACTTCGCGGCGACTGGCGGGAAGCCGCAACAGGGGACCAAGATGCTCGATTACAAGCGTTGCAGTTCGCCCAACGGCGCTCGTACCCGGCGCATCGCGCTGTGTATGCAGTTGATAGTGGCTCTGTTGTATGCGCCGACGGTTTTCAGTGCCGACGTGGCCGTGACGGTGACCACGGCCAGGGCAGCCGGGCAGACCAATAATTTCTCCGGCAGCCTGCGCTGGACCCTGGAGGAGGACGTCACGTGGCCGACGGATCCGGCGAATCCGCCTGCCAATCTCTATGACTCGCCCACGCTGAAGCTCCACAAGAGCTACATGCCGGTGGCGCGGACCGGGTCGTCGGCGAGTCCGAGCTTCACCATCACCGGACTGGATGCCTCCAAGCGCTATTACCTCAGCATCCTGCCCGACCGTCCCGCCGGGTCCACATGCACGACGGCACCGCCAGCCGTGGCGGCCGCCACCTGTTTCACGATGACCGGCGGGCCGGTGATCTTCGCGACGCCCGCGGCCACGACGACGACGACGCGTATCGTGGTCAACCCGCAGCCGTTGCCTCCGGCGCAGCTGCGCATCTTCGCATTCGAGGATGTCGCGCCCATCAACAACACCTGGGACGTGGGCGAGGTCGGTCTGGGTGGATTCACGGTCTTCATCTACGACATGGGCGGTCAGCTGAATACCGACACCTTCGGCAACCCGCTCGGAACCGAATATGTGCCCGGGACTCTGGATGGCGACGCCGCACCGACGGTCGCGCGCCTGGGCGACGGCACCTTGCACACGATGACCGCGGCCGAGGTGGCCGATCCGACCCGCAACCCGTATCACTTGAAGGTCGGCGAACTGCTGGTGCGCAACATCGCGCCCGGCAAGTACGGCGTGCGCATCGTGCCGCCCACCGGCTCGGGCTACCAGCAGACGACTACCATCGAGGGCACCAAAGGCATCGATGCCTGGGTGCGCGCCGGCGAGCCCATCCTGACGTCGAACCTGGTGGAGTTCGGCCCGACGTTTGCGCATACCTTCTTCGGCTTCGTCAGGCAGTTCAACCGCCTCGGAGCGACGCCACCCGGGCAGACCGCGGGCAGCATCCGCGGCGTGGTCTCCAATCTGCGCATGGCGCGTGCGCCCGATCCGAACTTCTACGACGGTCAGCCGGCGCCGAACTGCTGGGTCGGCCTGAACGGTTTGACGTCGGGCCTTGGCCTGTACGCTGCGCCCTGCGCCGAGGGTGACAACAACAGTGCCTTCAGCATTCCGAACGTGCCGCCAGGGGACTATCAGCTGGTTGTCTGGGACAAGTATCTCGATCTGATCATCGGCTTCTTCTCCGTCAGCGTGACCAACGGGCAGGCCGTGGACCTGGGCCAGGTCTCGGTGCCCTTCTGGTTCCATGCACAGCAGCACTACGTATTCAGGGATTCGAACGACAACGGCATCTGGGAGCCCGCGCTCGGCGAGACCGGCATCCCCGACCAGATCATCAACTTCCGCTTCCGTGACGGCAGCATCTTCCAGACTTCGACCACGGACACCACCGGCTACCTGCCGTTCGACGAGGTGTTCCCGTTCTTCAGCTGGCTGATCGCCGAGGTGGACTACTCGCGCTTCAAGGCCACCGGCATGACGGTGGCGATCGACGACGGCGGCGAGGTGTCGCCAACGTCGCCGTTTGGCACCACCCCGGACATCGGCGCCGGCATCCTCAACCCGCAGATCCAGGATCCGGCCGATGGCGGCACCAACTGCGGTGGCGGCGGTTGCAAGACGCGCACCGAGGCCACGACGGCACCGGTGCTGCTGGAGGGCTTCAACGGCTTCGCCGGCAATACCAACATCTTCACCTGGGGCAAGCGCGCCTATGGCGCCGGCGAGAACGGCGGCATCGCCGGCATCGTCTACTACCAGGTGACGCGCGCCGAAAACGATCCGCGCTTCGCCGCGGCCGAGACCTGGGAGCCGGGCATTCCGCGCGTCCAGACCAACCTGTATCGCGCCGATGCGACCGGCGTCATCCAGGACGCCAACAATATCGCCGGCATCCAGCTGGCCGACATCGACAATGCCCCGCTGGGCTGGAGCGACGGCGGTGCGCGCGGACCCGAGGACGTTAAGCGCTGCCTCGCAGCCGGCTGCGCAGCGGCAGCGGCTTTCGATCGCGGCGATGCGATCGCCGTCGTCCACACCGACAGTTTCGACGACAGCCCGCCCGAGGGCTGCGTGGGTGACACCTTGTCCCAGCAAGGACTGTTGCCGGCGGGGGCCTGTTACGATGCACTGCATAACTGGGCGCAGGTCCGCCCGGCGGTATTCGATGGTGGCTATGCCTTCGGTGCTCCGTTCACGACCCAGGCGCTCACTCCCGGCGTGTATGTCGTCGAGGCCAATGCGCCGCCGGGATACAAGTATCAGGACGAGGCCAGCAAGAATGTCGACTTCGGCGATACCTTCGTCCCGCAGGCGCTGCCGCCCGTGTGCGTCGGCGATCCAGCGCATACCGGCGGCACGCAGCAGGCGAACCACTACGCCCCTGGCGCCGAGCTGTCGCTGTTCCCGGGCGTGCCGATGGACGAGGCGTACCTCGGGGATCGACCGGTGTGCAACTTCAAGCAGGTGGTCGTGGCCGATGGCAAGAACGCGGCCGCCGACTTCTTCATGTACACCGACGTGCCGGTCAGCGGTCACATCCAGGGCCTGACGACCAACGACCTCGGCAACGAGCCGAATCCGAACTCGCCGAACTTCGGCGAGAAGCTGGCCGCGGCCCACATCCCGATCTCGATCCGCGATTTCGCGGGCAACGAGATCAACCGCATCTACACCGACGAGTGGGGTCACTACAACGGCCTGGTGCCCTCGAGCTATCGCATCAGCGTGCCGATGCCCTCCGGTGTGTCCCCGGAGATGGCACAGGTGTGCCTGAACCCCTCGACCAAGCCGGATCCGGCCAATCCGGGCAGCTCCATTGCGGATCCGTTCTTCGATCCGCGCTACTCGCAGACCTGCTATGTCTTCAATTTCACGGCCGGCAAGACCACGTACCTCGATACGCCGGTACTGCCCGTCGCAGGTTTCGTCTCGACGCCGTCCTGGCAGCTCGACTGTGCCTATCCGACCGGTACGCCGGTCATCCGCGCGGCCTCGATCAATGCGGCCGCCGCGGGCACGTTCGGCACCGGAACAGGTCCGTACATCGCCTCCGGCGGTTCGCGGGTGCTGACGCTGTGGTCGGTGGGTGACGCGCAGGTTCCCGATCCGATCAATCAGCGCCCGGCGCTGGTGACGCGCAATTTCGGCTTCGGCGCCACCGCTGGTACGGTGTATCTGAACGGCGCCGCGATTCCGGCCGCGAACATCAGCGTCTGGGCTGCGGACCGCATCGTCGTGACGATCCCTGCGACCGCGCCGTTCAACGCCACGGGGCAGGTCGAGGTGGTGCGCGGTGACAATGGGGTGCGCACGGTCAACGGCGTGACATTGATCCAGGGCGCAGTGGGCACGGTCGTCACCAACGTCGTGGCGGGTGGCTCGATCCAGGCGGCGATCGACGCGACTCCCGCCGGTGGCGTGGTCCTGGTGGGGCCCGGCCTGTACTACGAGGGCATCATCATCACCAAGCCGTTGCAGCTGCAGGGCTGGGGTGCGGCCGGCACCATCGTCAACGCGGCGCGCAGCGGCAATTTCGCCGAGTTCAACTCCTGGCGCGAGCGTGCGCATCAGCGCGCCAACTGTCCGCTGGCCGACGTGACCCAGCGCATCGGCCTGCTGCCGGGCCAGCCCAACAACGTCGGCCCCGGCACCGATGCCTGCAGCTACCTGCCGGGCACCGGCCTGTTCGCGACCGAGGAGCACGCCGCGGTGATCGTGGCGCCCCGTGCCGGCGTATTTGGCGCGGCGGCCGCGCGCATCGATGGCTTCACGTTCACCGGGGCGGAGTTCTCCGGCGGCCTGATCGTCAACGGCTACACCAGCGGCCTCGAGATCAGCAACAACATCATCGCCAACAACCAGGGCCAGGCGGCCGGCGGCATCCGGGTCGGTCACCCGACCATCCTCGACGGCAACGGCGAGCTGGTGAACGCGCAGAACCGCAGCATCAACATCCACCACAATCACGTGATGGAGAACGGCTCCACCTTCGACCATGGCGGTGGCATCGGTCTGTACAACGGCAGCGACAACTACCGCGTCTCGGCGAACTACGTGTGCGGCAACTTCTCGCAGGGCGACGGTGGTGGCATCGCGCATTACGGCCGCAGCCCCGGTGGCGTCATCGAGAGGAATCGCATCCTGTTCAACCAGTCCTTCGATCAGACGGCGACTGGACAGGGCGGAACCGCTGGCGGTCTGCTGATTGCCGGACACGAGCAACCGGTCGGCGCCGCCGTGGCGCTGAGCGCAGGGACCGGCTCGGTGCAGGTCAATGCCAACCTGATCCAGGGTAACCAGGCCGGCTCGGGCGACGGCGGCGGTATCGCGCTGCGCTACGTCAACGGCCAGGACGTGCTGGCCTCCACCAACAGCGCCACCTGGAACACGGTCGACATCCTCAACAACATGATCGTCAACAACGTCACCGGACTGGCGGGCGGTGGCATCGGTGTGCAGGACGCACTGCGTGTCGCGATCGTCAACAACACGATCGTCAACAACGACAGTGCGGCAACGGCTGCCGCCGCGTTCGGCGCGGATCCGAATGTTTCGCTCGGGCAACCGGCCGGCGTCGTGGCACGTGCCCACAGCCCGGCGTTGGCGGGCCGGCCCGGTGTCGGCAACTTCTCCAACCCGACGCTGCAGAACAACATCATTCTCGGCAACCGCAAGCAGCACTGGGAGGCCGGCATCGGCCTCATCGTGGATGGCGTACATGACCTGGGCGTGCTGGGAAACAACGGCACCCTGAACCCGCAGCGCAATATCCTCAGCAACGATCCGATCAACGCGGGCTACAACGCCAACAACCCACGGGTGGCAGTGACAGGCGAAGATGCGCTGCTGGTGACGCCGTACTTCAACGGCCCGACGGGGGCGCTCGGCGGCGGCACGTTCAACTCGCCGCTGCTGGCCGCCGGCGCCAATGACGAGGGCGGCAACTTCCTCACTGTCATCCACGGGCCGCTCTCGCCGGTCGGGAACTACCACCTCGAGGCCGGCTCGTCGGCCATCGATCCAGTCCTGGGCGGCGGCGGTACCAACGGCATCCTCGGCAGCTACCCGGCGCTGCTCAGCGACTACGACGGAGCTTCGCGTCCGGTGGACGGCACGACGGCCGGGCCCGGCTCCATCATTGCCGACCTGGGTGCCGATGAGGCACCGGTGGTGGTGGCAGCGACGGCGGCGCCGCCGCAGATCCTGTCGACGCCGCCGAACACGGCGCTAATACTGACCGACTACGTGGGTATCGGATTCACCGGCGTACCGTACGTCTACCAGGTGGTGGCCGTCGATCCCAACGGCACGGCGGTGACATACACCGTAACCCGTGTGAACCTGCTCGGAATTCCGCTGGCGACGCCGCCCGGCCTGGCCATCAGCGCCGGGGGACTGCTGACCTTCACCCCCAGTACGGCGGACACGTTCCGGCTCCGTGTCCGTGCCTCGAGCGGTGGCCAGAATGCCGATCAGTTCATCACCCTGGTGGTGACCGCTCCGACGGCGGCGCCGGTGGCGAACAACGACTCCTTCGCCGTGAACCGCAACGGCACGTTCTCCGTGGCGGCGCCGGGCGTGATCAGCAACGATACGGTCTCGCCACTGTACGGTGCGCTGACCGCCGAGCTGCTGAGCAATCTGGCAACGGGCGGTGGTGTGACGCTGGCGCCGGACGGAGCGGTGAGCTACGTGCCGCAGCCGACCTTCGTGGGCACGACCTCGTTTACCTACCGCGTGTCGGCAACGCGCCTGCTCAGCGGTACCGTCGGCACGAGCAACACCGCGACCGTCACGCTGAACCGCGAGCTGGCGGCAACCAGCATGCAGTACATCCCTGCGGCCACGGGCGGCGGCGGTGAGTGGCGGTTTGCGGGCCTGGGCAGCGTCAACGGCCGCACGCTCAGCTTCCGGCTCGACCGCACCGGCACAAACCTGCCGGGTACGGCCACGGTGGCTGGCAATGCCTGGAGCTACTCGACCACGGCAGGCCCTGCGTGGCAGCTCGGGGATACCGTGACGATCACCGCGACCGGCGGCGGCCCGGTGGCCTTCACGCTCGGCTTGGTGCCGGTCGGCAGTGCCGGTGGCAACGTGCCGCGGCTCAGCACCGACTTCGTGCAGTGCCCGGGTGACACCAACGGCGATGCCATCATCGACACGCCGGATCCGGCGCACCCGCGCGCGGTCTGCAAGCACCTGGCGGCCGGCGACGGCTTCATCAAGATGGCGGATGGCGCGACCGACCTGTACACCTTCGGGTTCAACGACGTCACCGGGCAGGCCAGTGGCCATGCGATCGAGAAGGGGATTCTGAATGCGCAGTTCCCCGCCCCGACGCTGGTGTTCAACGAAGGTGACGAGGTGTACCTGACGCTGACCAACGCCGGCATGTTGATGCGCCCGGACCTGTTCGACCCGCACAGCGTGCACTTCCATGGTTTCCCGAATGCGGGCTCGGTGTTCGATGGTGTGCCCGAGTCGAGCGTCACCATCAACATGGGCTTCAGCTTCACGTACTACTACAGCATCCGGGACCCGGGCACCTACATGTACCACTGCCACGTGGAGGCCTCGGAACACATGCAGATGGGCATGCTGGGCAACCTGTACGTGCGGCCGGCGCAGGACGGCACGTTGCTGGGCGGTTTCAACAGGTTCGTGTACAACGATGGCGACGGTTCGACCGGTTACGACATCGAGGTACCAATCCAGATCGGTTCGATGGACTCAAACTTCCACGTCCAGCACATCGGTGTGCAGCCGCTGCCCTTCGCGGACATGCACGACGACTTCCCGATGCTGAACGGCCGTGGCTATCCTGACACGGTCAGCGCCAGCGCGCTGGCCGCGCCGGCCGACAAGGTGGCTTCTGGTGTTACCAGCGCGAATGAGTCCTCGCAGACGATGGACTCGCGTATCGTGGCGACCGCGGGTCAGCGCATCCTGCTCCGCATCTCGAACCTGAACGTCACGCGCTTCTACACCCTGGCAACCACCGGTCTGCCGATGCGGGTGGTGGGCACGGGCGCGCACATCCTGCGCGGCCCGGGCGGCGCCTCCGCCTCGCTGTACTACGAAACGGCATCGGTGACGCTGGGCGGCGGCGAGGCCGTCGACGTACTGATCGACACGACCGGCGTCGCGCCGGGGACCTACCTGCTTTATTCGACCAATCTCGAGGCGCTCAGCAATGGCGCCGAGGACTTTGGCGGCATGATGACGGAAATCGTCATCAACTGATGGCCCGGAGGCAGTGCGAATGAACAAGCAAGTGAAGACCTCGGCGGCATTGCTGGCACTGGCGTTTGCCGGACTGGCGGCGAACGCGAGCGCGGCCATTCCCGGCATCGGACGTGTCGCCGGCGATGCGAGTTGCACGGGCACGACCTGCACGTTCAATCTGACCGCCCGCTCCGGGCACATCACCCTGGGCGACGGCAATCAGCTGCTCGCCTGGGGCTACGGCACGGGCACGCAGATGCAGTACCCGGGGCCCACGCTGATCGTGAACCAGGGCGACACAGTGGTGGTCAATCTCACCAACACGCTGCGTCTGCCGGTGTCGATCGTGTTTCCGGGTCAGGTCGGCGTTGTGGCGTCGGGTGGCACCCTGGGGCCTCTGACCAATGAGGTCGCTGCCGGCGGTGGTACGGTGACCTACACCTTTACCGCGACACAGCCGGGGACGTACACGTACCTGAGCGGCACGCAGCCGGACGTCGAGGTGGAGATGGGTTTGGTGGGTACGCTCATCATCCGGCCCACGGGTTTCAACGCGGGCACCACCGCCGGCCGCCGCGCCTACGGGTCGGCCAGCAGCGCCTACGACCGCGAGTACCTGTTCTTCCAGAGCGAAATGGACCGCTGCGCGCACCAGGCCGAGGACGCCATCGAGCAGGCGATTGCGGCCGGCCGGCCCCTGCCCAACGCGTTGCTGCACAGCCCGCCCGACGTCTGCACCGCGATCGACCCGCCGAGTTTCAAGGCGACGGTGTGGTTCCTCAACGGCCGCAACGGTCCGGACACGATGTTGAAGGCGAGGGCTGCCTGGTTGCCCCTGCAACCCTACAACGCGCTGGCACGCATGCACCCTGGCGAGCGCGTCCTGATGCGCGTGGTCGGAGGTGGTCGCGAGATGCACCCGTTCCATCACCATGGCAACAATGCATGGATGATCGCCCGCGACGGACGCGTGCTGGAGAGCGGCCCAGGCGCCGCGGCGAACTACCCGGACTTTATCGGCATCGACCGCGCGGCGGAAAACACCACACTGCCGGACCGGGCGCTGTCGAATTACACGATCCAGACCGTGCCCGGCAGCACCTACGACGCGATCTTCACCTGGACCGGAAAGGGGCTCAACTGGGATCCCTACGGCCCCTGTGTCGGGGGTATCCCGGGGCACGTTGCCGGCGCGGGCGGTCTGATGCCGCATGAAGCGCCTGACAGCCACTGCCGCGCGCTGCCGGTGAAGCTGCCCGAGCAGGAGGCCACGACCGTTGGCGGCATGTGGAGCGGCAGCCCCTATCTGCAGACGCTCGAGGCATTGCCACCGCTGCAAGGCGGTCTCAATCCCGGCGGCGGGTTCACGTTCATGTGGCACTCGCACACCGAGCGCGAGCTGACCAACGACGACATCTTCCCCGGCGGCATGATGACGATGATGATCGTCGAGGGCCCGGGTGTCACGATCGACGCCGATGGCAACATCGATTGACTGAGGACCGCCAGATGACAACCAGCAACAGCGTGCTCGCTCGCGGCCTCGCCGCAGCCGTCGTGTTGATCGCCGGAATGTCGGCCGCCCGCGCCGCGGAGGTGTGGCTCGTTGCCAAGCCTTTTACGCCTGCCAGCGGAGCGCTCGCGGGCATACCCATGTGGGGATACGCGGATTGCGGCGCTTCATTCGCCGGTTGCGCAGCGGCTGTGGCGAGTTCCCCCGGTCCTGTGATCAACGTGCCGGCGGGCGAGGGCCTGATCGTCCATCTTAGCAACGCGCTGGCCGATCCGACTTCGATCCAGCTGGTCGGGGCGCGCACGGCGCCACTGCCGCCTGCGGCGCCGCGCGTCAATGGGCGACTGCAGTCGCTGACGGTCGAGGTCGCTGCCGGCGGAACCGGCGACTACAGCTGGTCGGCAACCGACCTGCGGCCGGGCACGTATTTGTACCAGAGCGCCTCACATGTCCAGCTGCAGGTGCAAATGGGCCTGTACGGCGCGGTCGTGCACAACGCGCCGGACGCGAGCTGCGGCACGCCGCCCTGCGCGTATCCAGGCGTCGCGTACGGTGCCGCACAGCTGTTCGTGTTCAGCGAAGTGGACCCCGCGCTGCACAGCCCGCCGGCGCCGGTCAATGCCACGGTGGATGGCTATCGACCACGCATCCTGCTCATCAACGGCACGGGCGTGACGACGCCGGTGCTGCCGGCCATCACGGCTACCGGCGGGGTGCCGACGCTGCTGCGCCTGGTGAACGCCGGACTCACCAATCACGCGCCGCAACTGCTCGGCGGCGACTTCAGCGTCGTCGCCGAGGACAGCTACCCGCTGGCGGTGTCGCACCGGCAGAGCTCGGCGCTGCTGCCGGCTGCCAAGACGCTCGATGCCGTCTTTACGCCGGATGCCACCGGAGCCTACAACATGCTCGATCGCATGGCGCGCGTCGGGCTGTCGGCCGCACCGCCACCGCCGCCGCCGACGCAGAACCCGGTCGCTGCGAACGACGTTTTCTACATCACGGCCAACAACATCAACCTGCCGGCGAATCCTGCGAACTACAGCATTACCTTCGCCTCGCCGGGCGTGCTCGCCAACGATTCCGATCCGCAGAACGATGCGCTGCGCGTGGCCCCGGGCTCGGTCGGCGCACTGCAGGGTGTGAGCGGAGCGCTGCTCAGCGTAGACACCTCGACTGGCGCCACCCGCGGCCGTGTACAGTATCGCGCACCGGCCGCGACCTGGGTCGGCGATGCGTACTTTACCTACGTCGCGCGCGAAGCGACGACTGTCGCGCAGCTCGACAGCGCAACGGCGGCCGGTCACGTCGTGCACGATCAGCACCTCACCCGGACGCAGTTCCACAATCCGACCGGGACCGTGAACGATCGTTGGGATCTCATCGGCGAGGTGCGCGCGTTGCCGGCAGCTGCGACCGTGACCGTGAGCTTCGTGCAGAACACCAACAACACAGCGTGCACGCGCGTCGGTGAGGTCATTGCGACGGTGTCGATCGCGGCCTCCGCCACGCCCACGGCCTGGAGCTACGGCGGTGCGATGGCCAACCCGGCGGGCTGCAATCGCATCCGGATCGAGGTCGCCGTGCCGGCCGCCAACGGCGTGCCGGCGCACGCGGCCACGCTCGATGTCAATTTCCAGCGCGTCAATCCGTGAGCCTCGGTCAGTGACCGGCGGCGCGACGCGGGCTGCGATGCGGCGAATGCTGGGGCCGTGGCTGGTGGCGGCGCTGTGCTGCGGTTGTGCGACACAGCCGCCGGCCAGCGCGCCGGCGCCAATCGCCGTGCAGTCGGTACGCCTCACCGCGGCGGATCATTACGTCGACCTGCGCTACCGTGTGCTTGATCCAGCCGCCGCGCAGCAGGCCCTCGGCCCCGGCGTGCACCCGCGCCTCATCAACGAGGCCAACGGAGCGGTGATGGCAGTTCCCACCACGGCAAAGCTGGGATCATTGCGGCAGACCCAGGCCGTACAGCGTCCGGGGCACACCTACTTCGTCATGTTCGTCAACAGCGGCGGCCTGCGCAGTGGCAGTCGCGTTACGGCGGAGCTGGGCAGCGTGCGGATTCGCCATCTGCTGATCGAGTAGCCCACGTTCAGAAGCGGGCGGTCGCGTTCAGCCGTGCACCCGGGACAGCGCCGCGAGCAGGGTCTCGCGATCAAAGGGCTTGGTCAGTACGAGATCGGCACCGGCCTCGCGGGCGGCCGCCAGGTACGCCGTGGTCGTGATGGCCTCCGGTGAGTAGGCATGCGCGCCGAAATTGCCACCGCCCGATACCGCGATTATCCGCACCTGCGGAAACGCGGCGCGCAAATCCCGTATGAGGTCGACGCCGTGGCCCCGCGGCATGATGATATCCGTGATGACCACGTCCGCCGGGTCCCTGCGGTACTGTTCCAGACCGCTCGGCGCATCAGCCGCTGTGCTGACGGCGTAGCCGGCCTGCTGCAGCACCAGCCGCAGGGAATCGCGCACATCGGGCTCATCGTCGATGACCAGGATGCGGATCATAAGGGACTCCTGTCTGGATCGCCGCGGCGGGCGTGCGCCTCGGTCGGAATGAGCATGGTAATGGTTGTGCCGATGCCGACGCCGCTCTGCACATCGAGTGTCGCGCCCATGGCGGTGGCTATGCCGTGCACCACGGAGAGTCCGAGACCCGTGCCGTCGCCGACGTCGCGGGTTGTAAAAAAGGGTTCGAAGATCCTTTCGCGGGTCTGCGCGTCCATGCCCTGGCCGGTATCCCGTACGCACAGTTCCAGGTAGTCGCCGGCACGCCCCTCCGGGGCGTTGCCGGCACCCAGCGCGACGTTGGCCAGGCTGACGTGGATGGTGCCGCCGCTCCTGCCCATCGCCTGATAGGCGTTGGTGCACAGATTCATCACTACCTGGACGATCAGCGTGGGCTCGGCGCGCACCTGGGAACAATTTGGCTCGATGCGGGCCGTGACTTCGATATTGGCCGGGCGCAGCGCCATGAAGAGCCGCAGCCCTTCCTCCACCGCCGGCGCGATGTCGGCCGTCTGAAGCGTTTCGGCGCTGTAGTGGCGGCTGAAATCGAGGACCTTGGCGATGACCTGGCGGGCGCGCCGGGCGGCCTCGAGTACCCGCTGCAGGCTGGCATGCGCCGGGTTTTCCGGCGGCACGCTGTCCAGCGCGAGTTCGGTGAACAGCGTGATCGGTACCAGCACGTTGTTGAATTCGTGGGCAACACCACCGGCCAGCGTGCCCACGGTCTCCAGTCGCTGTTTCTGCCGCAGCTGCGCCTCCAGCGCAGCGTGCTGCTCCATCTGGTGTGCGAGACGTTCATTGGTACCGACCAGTTCGCGCCGCATCGTTTCCAGATCGGCGCCCAGTTCGCTCATTTCCTCGATGCCGCTGCGCACGTGCAGTTGCCTGGCAACGTTGCCCAAGGCGATGCCGCGCGATGCCTCGCGCAGCGCACGCACCGGGCGGGCGAGGAAGTAGCTGAGCAGCAGCGCAGCGACGATTGCGGCGGCAAGATAGATCGCCAAGGCAATGAGTATGCCGCGGCGTGCGCGCTCAATGTGTTCCTGGGTGGGCCGTTCGTCGAATCCCATGCGCAGGATCAGGTCGTCGCCGCTCCGACCGATGACCGTGGAGATGTAATACACGCCGTCGCCACCCTGTCCGAAGGCGTAGTCTTCGCGCGCCCCGTCCGGCGTCGGCGGCAGCAGGGTGCTGCGGATGTGCCGGCCGCCATGGATGAACTCCGCCGTCGTGACCTCACCGCCCAGCGCCACGCTGTCGAGAAACGCGACCATGCTCGCGGAGGCGCTGGGTGTCGTTCCCAGCTCGAGCTCCTCGGCCACCATGCGCACATAGGCACGCACGTGGCTGGTGAAGATCTCCTCGTGGCTCAGTCGGATCGTCAGGTCCAGGCCCGAATACAGCAGTGGCAGCAGCACGGCGTGCAGCGCGATGACGCCGAGGCCGATGTACTGAGCGAGGCTGACCTTTATTCGTGCCATAGCACACGGATGATGCGGATGTCGGGCGTCCGCTGTGCGGACCGCTGCCACATATACGTTATGGCATACGGGTTGCGTCGCAGTTGTTCGAGCAGGCGATCGGCTGAATGGAATACCGGCGGGGCCGGACGACCCTGCTGGATCGTGAGGCGCAGTACGCGCCGCTGGTAGGCGAACTCCGACGTGCCGACGACGTGCTGCAGGAACACGGGCCGCAGCTCGGGCTCCGATTCATTGAGCAGCGCGCGCACCGGATTGCCTGCGACCCACACCGGCACGCCCACGAAGGCCTTGCGCACGGCCTGGGAGTCCAGGGTCGTAACGGGGCTCTGCACGCTGGCGACCAACACCAGCGCATCGCCGCCGCGCACCGGGCTGGCGGTCGCGAACGTGCCCAGAACGACGACGGCGGTCAGCAGGCGCCGCATCATGGAATCGCGGCACTCCATTGAAGTCGCAGCTCGCCGAAGCTGCCGGCGCTCAGCGTCGCACGCCGCGCCACTTCCACCGATACGGCGTTGCGACGACCGAGCTCCAGGCGAGCGCCGGCCAGGATCCGGCGCGGCATGGTCCGCGGGAATTCACGCAGGTAGGCGGACTGCCGGAGGCCCGTGATCTGCTCATGTCGTGCGTACAGTGTCAGGCGCTCGCTCGCCGCGAACTCGAACTGCAGGTAGCTCGCCAGGTGGTGTTGCCGGCCGAGAGTCGCCGTGCCAGGGCCGTGCAGCTCGATGCCATAGAAGGTGCCGATGACGTGCGCGCGGGCGCGCGTCGCGTTGAAGAACAGGCCGTAGACACCATGCTCGATCCCCGCACCGAACAGCGCGTCGGCGCGTTGCACGACGAGTTCGCCATGCGAGGCCACCAGTCCGACGCTGTCCTCGCCGGCGGCATCGGGGAGCCACTCCAGCCGGACGGCACCGTGCGCGCTCGACGCGATGCGACGACCGCCAAAATGGTCGTATGGGTCGAGGCCGTCATCACGCAGCGTCGGCGCCGAGCCAAAGCCGAGACTCAGTCGCAGGCCGGTGCCGGACGCCAGCGAGTGCTGCCACTCGCCCAAGGCGCCAGTGACGTGCTGCGGCATCACGCCATGCTCATCCTCCCATTCCTCGATCCACGGTCGGGAGATGCTGGTCTGCAGGTAGGCGCCGTGGTGATGCAGAGCGTTCCAGACGCTGGCCGGCTGATGGAAGCGGCCGACCCACAGCACCAGGTCCTCCGTCGCCTGGTAGCCGAGCTGCAGTCGTTCCAACTCGTGTTCGTCGCTGGCCAGCACCAGCTCGGCAAGCGCGCGCAGCCTGTCGTGCCTGACGCCGAGGATGACGTCGACGGTCGCTACGGTAGTCGAGCGTTCCAGGTCGCTGGTGGGCGCGGCATCGCGCTGCAGGTGCTCGACACTGAGGAAGGCTGTCAGCGCCGAGTCAGGATGGTCGGGACGGTCGGCACGGGCACAGGGCGTTCCGACCAATCCCGAGCAAGCCAGTGCGGCCGCGGCGATCCGGGTCGACAAGGACATGCAATGCATCGCGCCCATGTTTTCAGGCCCATTCGGCGACCGCGGCACGGGTGAGTATCGCGCCTGCCCGGAGTCGATTACTATCCGCATGCAGGCAGGACGTGACGCAGTCGCGTGCTGAAAGGGGGGCAGAACGCGCATGGACGCCGGTCCCGAACCCGAAGGTCACGACGTACTCGGCCGCTACATGGTAGCGGTGCTGCCGCAGATCGTGTTTCGGCTGGACGATCGCGGCCGTGTGATCGAGGCGGAGCGCTTCTGCGCCGACGGTCAGCTGGCGAGTGTCCGGGTGGTCCGTGGCCGCTCGGTGCACCGCTGCCTGCACCCCCACTGTACGGATGCGGGTTGCGCGCTGCTCGCCTGCATCCGCGCCGCCTACCAGCGCATTGCCGAGGTCCGCATGCTCGAATGGGAGCAGGCCGACGCGATTCCCGGATTGGTGCTGCGCCTTGCCCTGCGGGCCCATGTACGGGCAGTTCCGGCACACTCCAGCCTGACGGTGACCGACATCTCCGAGGGCCGCAGGCTCACGGGATCGCTGCGAGCGGCGAACGAGGCGCTGACGGCGGTCATCGATCGGACGAGCGCGGAGGATGCCCGCAGGATCAATCGGCTCGACCGCAAGCTGCGCAGCCTGTCGGCCGAACTGATCATTGCCCAGGAGGGTGAGCGCAGCCGCATTGCAGCGGATCTGCACGACGGGCTGGGGCAATGGCTGTCGATGGCCAAGCTGGCTCTGGAAGCCGGAATATACCGCCTCGCCCCGGGCGACGGCGCGGCCCGCGACGAACTCGACCGCGCCTACTCGCACCTCGAGACCGCGATTCGCGAAGTCCGTGCGATCGCCAGCAACCTGCGACCCTCGATGCTGGAGGAGTTCGGCCTGTCTGCCACGCTGGAACTGCTGTGCCATCAACTGCAGCTCAGTCAGCCGGCGATGCGGATCAACTGCCGGGTGGACGGCGACGGCAGCCGGCTGGGCCCGGATCAGTCGGTCGCGATGGTGCGCATCCTGCAAGAGGCGCTCCACAACGTTGCCCGGCACGCACGCGCCTCGACGGTCGAGGTCGCGGTGGACTTCGAGCCCGGCTCCGCGACCCTGCGAGTGCGTGATGACGGCGCCGGCTTCAATCCGGCGGCCTCGGGACGGCGCCGCGCCGGAGGCATCGGGCTGCAAAGCATGCGCCGGCGCGCGCGGCAGAGCGGCGGGCGGCTGCGCGTGCAGTCTGATCTCGGGCTGGGGACGCTGGTGCTGGCGAAGTGGCAGCACGACGGCGGTGTGTCGGACCTGGAGTCAGGGACGTACAAAGCCATTCGCGATGGCGAAGGCGGTGACGGCGGCGGTGTTGCGTAGATCGAGCTTGCGCATCAGGTTGCTGCGGTGCTTTTCGACCGTTTTCGGGCTCAGCGACATCAGCTGCGCGATCTGGCGCGTGCGGAATCCCTCGGCAATCAGCTTGATGACCTCGCGTTCGCGGCTGGTCAGGCTGTCGACTGCGCTGCCCTGGCCGAGGGCATTGCCGTTGGCACCGCCGCCCAGGTAGCCGGAAACCACTCGATTGCAGATGGCCGGCGAGAGGAAGCTCTTGCCGGCGATCACCGCGCGGATGGCGGTGAGCAGTTCCAGGCGGCTGTCGTCCTTGAGGACGTACCCGTCGGCGCCGCTGCGCAGCGCGGCGTGCACGTGCTGGTTGTCCGTATGGAACGTGAGTACCAGGATGCGGATCTGGGGAAGCCGACGCTTGATGTGCGTGATCGCCTCCGGGCCGTCGGTCAAGGGCATCGAGACGTCCATGACGATCAGGTCGGGCTGCAACTGATCTGCCAGCCGCATGGCCTCGCGCCCGTTGGCGGCGGTACCGATGACCTCCAGGTCGCGTTCATCGTGCAGCAGCGCCCTCAGGCCGTCGCGCATGATGCCGTGGTCGTCGACGATCAATACCTTCTTCGGTGGCGGCATGGCGAGCTCGTAGCGGCTCCGGTCGGCCGGGGCCGACATTGGACTGGTGGTCACGTTGAGGTCGCTGCTCATTATGCGCTACGTCCGACATGCCCACTGTCGTGGCGCGATGCATCCTGCAACCCGCCCCGAACCGCCGCCGCTGACGTGCAGGTTCGCCATGAAGCCGCGGCGGGACAATGGGTTGTACCACGGCGGGTTGCTACAGGGTTTCCCTACCGCCATCGCCCCGCCCGGCGGCCGAGAATCGCGGGCATGTCGCTCCCGGGCCGTGCGTTACTGCTGGTGCTCGCCGTCGCCGGTGTGGCGCGCGCCGACATCTATGCATTCCAGGACGCTGCTGGAACCACCCACTTCAGCAATGTGCCCGACGATCCGCGCTACCGACTGGTAATGGTCGCCGCTGACGCAAGCACGCAGGCCGGCGAGCCGCTGGACGCGCGGCTGCTGCAGCGGGCGGCACGCTTCGAGCGCATCATCAAGCAGGCGTCGCGGGCCACGCGCGTGGCACCCGAACTGCTGCGCGCCGTGATCGTGGTCGAATCCGGGTTCAACGAGCGGGCGCGCTCGCGCCGTGGTGCTCGCGGGCTGATGCAGCTGATGCCCGAGACCGCACGTCGTTATGGCGCAGCCAATGCCTATGACCCGGAGCAGAACGTGCGCGCCGGCGCGCGTTACCTCCGGGACCTGATTCGTCGCTACGCCGATGACCTGGAGCTGGTGCTGGCGGCCTACAATGCCGGCGAGGCGGCCGTGGACCGGCATGGCGGCCGCATTCCGCCCTACGCCGAAACGCAGGCCTACGTGCCGCGTGTGCTGGGAATCTACAGCCGGCTGCGGGACCTCAACCCGCAGGGCTGACGGCCGCCGCCGTGGCGGCCGCTTGACGATAACGGCCGCCTACGTGATTGGCGGCAATCCTCCCCGTCCGCGGTAGGGTTTCCACCCACCGTACGGTACTCCGTCCGGGCTCAGAATCATTGCCGTCAGCGGGCGACGTACGCCACCGCGGGTGCGTGGATGCGGCGGATTGTGGCGGACAAGTTGTGCAGCAGCGCGCCGGCCGTACGCGGCGGCTGGCCGGTACTCGCGGCCGCGGTGGCACTGATCGCGGCGCCGCGAGTCGGCACAAGCGCGGTGGCGCAGGACCTGCTCGATGCGCTGCAGCGGGCGCGGCCGGACGAGGCTTTGCCGGTCATCGTGACCTATCGCCGCGCAGCCGCCGGGCCGATACCGCAGCCGGTGCCGCTGCAGGTGGCGCGAGCCCAGCGCCGGCGTGCCGTAGTCGAGCGCCTGCGCGCCGTGGCCGAGACCAGCTCCGGGCCGATGCTGGAACGCCTGGCGGGCGCCGGCGCGCGCGACGTGCACCCGCTTTGGATCGCCGATGCGATCGCACTGCGCGCGCCGGCCGCGCTGATCCGCGATCTGGCCAGCGATGCCGACGTGCTCCAGGTGCGGCTCGATGCGCCGCTCGATGCGCCACTGAGCTACGCCGGGGCCGTGGCGCCGGTGGAATGGAATCTGAACGCGATCGGGGCGCCGGCCCTGTGGTTGCGCGGGTTCCGCGGCGCCGGCGCGGTCGTGGCCAGCCTCGACTCCGGGGTGGATATCGGCAATCCCGAGCTGGCCTCGCGCTGGCGTGGTGGTGCCAACAGCTGGTTTGACCCCTACGGCCAGCATGCGACGCCCATCGATCTCAACGGCCACGGCACGCAGGTCACCGGACTGATGGTTGCAGGCGACGCCGGGGGCTCGGCCGTTGGCGTGGCGCCCGATGCCCATTGGGTCGCGGCGCGCGTCTTCAATGATGCCGGCGTGGCGGTCGAGAGCGCCATCCATCGCGCGCTGCAGTGGGCGCTGGACCCGGACGGTGATCCGTCCACGGACGATGCGCCGGACGTCGTGAATGCTTCCTGGGACATGGCTGAGCCGGGGGCGTGCAACAGCGTGTTCCAGGCCGATATCGATGCGCTGCGTGCTGCCGACATCGCCGTGGTATTTGCCGCCGGCAATTTCGGCCCGGAGCCGGATACCAGCACCAGCCCCGCGAACACGGCCCACGTCCTCAGCGTGGGCGCCGTCGATGACAGCGACCAGGTCGCGCTGTTCAGCAGTCGCGGCCCCTCGGCCTGCGACGCCGGCCCGTTTCCCGCTGTCGTCGCGCCCGGAGTGGGCGTGATGACCACTGACCTCGCGGGGCTGGGAGGCAGCGCGAGCTATGTGCTGGTGGACGGCACGTCGTTTGCGGCCCCGCATGTCTCCGGCGCAATCGCGCTGCTGCGCGCCGCCGCGCCGCTCGCGTCGGTCGAGCAGCTGGAGACGGCGCTGCTGGCGACCACCCGCGACATCGGCACGTCCGGCACCGACAACGATTCCGGGCGCGGACTGATCGACGTCGTGGCGGCGCTTGACGCGCTGCCGCCGGCCGATGCGGACGGCGATGGCTATGGGGTGGCCACCGACTGCGATGACGCGGCCGCCGACGTGCATCCCGGCGCGGCGGAGCGCCGCCGTGACGGCATCGATCAGGACTGCAACGGATTCGACCTGACGATCGACATCAAGTACGCGGTCTACTCCCACGACGGCGCGGAACTGCGCGTGCGCGCTTCGAGCCTGCGGGGCGCGCAGGCCGCGCTGGCCATCGACGGACTCGGAGCGATGAGCTGGCGGCCGCGCTACCGCGACTGGTACTTCCTCGGTGGATCCGGGGACCAGTCCGGGCCGATCGTCGTCCGTGGCGCCGAGGGTGCCGTCACGGTGAAACCAAGGGCGCCGACGTTGCGGCGATGAGACAAGGGGGCGAAGCGATGGCGAACAGACAAGCGCGACGATCGCCAGCAGGTGCCAGCGGGGCCGGCTTCACACTGCTCGAGCTGCTCGTCGTCATGGTGATCATCGGCATGCTCGCGGCCTTCGTGGCGCCGCGCTACTTCTCGCAGGTAGGCAAGTCGCAGGTCAAGGCGACCCGGGCACAGATCGTGGCGCTCGAGCAGGCGCTCGATCAGTTCCGTATCGACGTCGGCCGGTATCCGACCAGCGACGAGGGGCTCGCGGTCCTGAACCGTGCCACTCAGGATCCGGGCTGGGGCGGTCCGTACCTGAAGAAGGCCGTGCCGGCGGACCCGTGGGGGCGGCAGTACCTGTACGTCTACCCGGGGGCCAACGGCGATTTCGATCTGTACTCGCTCGGCCGCGACGGCAAGACCGGCGGCAGCGGCGAGGACGCGGACATCGGCAACTGGTAGGCGACATGGAGTTCCGGATCAAGGCATTCGATGCGGCGACCGGTGTACTGGTCTACACCGTCGATGCGCTCGACGAGGCCGATGCCCGCCGCCTGGTGGCCGGCCAGGGGCACCAGCTGATCGCCGTCGCCGCGCGCCGGCTGGGCGTGTGGCGACGCGCCGGCAGCGTGCAGCTGGTGCAATTCAGCGAGGAACTCGTGGCACTGCTGGACGCCGGCCTGCCGCTGGTCGAGGCGATCGAGGCGCTAACCGAGAAGGAGGCCAGCGCCGGCGCACGCCGCGCGCTGCAGCATGTGTGCGCGCGGCTGTACGAGGGAGCGCCGTTGTCGGCCGCGCTGGCCGAGTTGCCGTCCAGTTTTCCGGAACTATACGTCGCCACGGTGCGTGCCAGCGAGCGCAGCGGCGCGATCCGCGAGGCCCTGGTGCGCTACGTAGCCTACCAGCGGCAGGTCGACGTGCTGCGCAAGCGGCTCGTCAGTGCCTCGATCTATCCGGCGGTGCTGTGTGTCGCCGGCCTGCTGGTCACGCTGTTCCTGCTCGGCTACGTGGTGCCGCGTTTCAGCAGCATCTACCAGGACATGGGCGATGGATTGCCGTGGGCATCACGCCTGCTGATGCAGTGGGGGCGCGTGCTGGAGGGCCACGGCGCCAGCGTGGCGCTCGCCGGCCTGGCGCTGGCAGGCCTGGCGCTGCACCTCGTGACACGCCCGGCGACGCGGGCGCGCCTGGCGACGCTGGTCGCGCGGCTGCCGGCCGTCGGGCGCCAGCTGCACACCTATCAGCTCGCGCGCATCTACCGCACGCTCGGCATGCTGCTGCGCGGCGGTGTTCCGGCCGTGGCAGCGTTGCAGATGTCGGCCGGCATCGTCGGTGCCGGCCGGCGTGCCGCTTACGCGGCTGCGACCCAGGCGATCCGCGAGGGCCGTGGGCTGGCGGCAGCAATGGAGCAGCACGGTCTGACGACGCCGGTGGCGGTGCGCATGCTGCGCGTCGGTGAACACAGCGGCAACATGGGGGAAATGATGGAGCGGCTTGCAGCGTTCTATGACGATGAGCTGGCACGCGCCATCGACATCCTTACGCGCCTGATCGAGCCGCTGCTGATGACCGTCATCGGCCTGGTCATCGGCCTGATCGTCGTGCTCATGTACTTCCCGATCTTCGAGCTCGCGGGGAGTCTGCAGTGAATGCCGTGCCCGATATCGCCATCGCCCGCCCGCTGAGCGAGGCCGCGTTGGCCGCGGCCATCGAGCAGGCGGTACGCGCGGGCAGCGGCCCACTGGCGTGGCTGGAGAGCCACAGCGGACTCGAACCTGAGCTGCTGGCCAGGGAGCTGGCAGCCATCCTGGATTACGAATTCGTGGACGCGCGCCTGCTGCAGTACGCGCAACCGGAGTTCGGCCTGCTGTCCGCGACCGAGGCGGCGCGCCGCAACTGCGTCGTCGTGCGGCAGGCCGGGCTGTTGTACGCGATCATCGTCGATCCGTTCGACACCACGCTGCGACCCTGGCTGGAGGCGCGCATCCCGCAGCATCTGCGCTGGGCGATGGCCGCCGGTGCCGAGGTCAGTGCATTCATCGCCCGGCACGCGCAGGCGTTGCGGGCCATCGACGCGGCGCTGGATGGTGCCCAGGCGGGCGACGGCCTCGAAGGCGAGGTCGAGAACCTGTCGCTGGCGTCGATCGGCCAGGACCAGAGCCCCGTCGTGCGCCTCGTGCACTCGACGGTGTTCGACGCGTTGCGGGCCGGCGCCAGCGACGTGCACCTGGAAACCACCGGCAGCGATCTCGTCATCCGCTACCGCATCGACGGCGTGCTGCTGCAGGTCGGAACGGTCCGCGGCGTCGAGCTGTCCGAGCAGGTCGTATCGCGGATCAAGGTGATGTCCGAATTGGACATCGCCGAACGGCGGGTGCCGCAGGACGGCAGGTTCAAGATCGCCATTGAAGGTCGCACGATCGATTTCCGCGTGTCGATCATACCGAGCGTCTACGGCGAGGACGCCGTGCTGCGCGTGCTCGACAAGCAGGCGATCAGCCAGCAGTCCAGCGGGCTGCGGTTGGCAGCGCTGGGATTCGACCGGCGCGTCGTCTCGGGCCTCACGCGTCTCGCCTCGCGTCCGCACGGCATGCTGCTGGTGACCGGTCCAACGGGCAGCGGCAAGACGACCACGCTGTACGCCGCCATCTCCGAGACCAAGACCGGCAGCGAGAAGATAGTCACGATCGAGGATCCGGTTGAATATCAGCTCCCGGGGGTGCTGCAGATCCCGGTCAACGAGAAGAAGGGCCTGACGTTCGCACGCGGCCTGCGTTCCATACTGCGGCACGACCCGGACAAGATCATGGTCGGCGAGATCCGTGACCCGGAAACCGCCCAGATCGCGATCCAGTCGGCGCTGACCGGCCACCTGGTGTTCACCACCGTGCACGCCAACAACGTTTTCGACGTGCTCAACCGCTTCACGCACATGGGCGTCGACGTCTACAGCTTCACCGCGGCACTCAATGGCATCCTGGCGCAGCGCCTGGTGCGGGTGGTCTGCGACAAGTGCGCCCAGCCGGTCGCGCCGCCGGGCCGCCTGCTGGAGGAGTCGGGAATACCTGCGGGCTATGCCGGCGAGTTCCGCTTCAGCATCGGCAGGGGTTGTGCGCACTGCCGTGGTAGCGGCTATCGCGGTCGTCGCGCGATCGGCGAGCTGCTGGTGCTCAACGACGAGATCCGCGAGGCGATCGTGGCGCGTGTGCCGGTGCGCCAGCTCAAGGAACTGGCGACGCGCGCTGGTGTGCGTTTCATCCGCGGCGCCGCGCTCAGCCTGGTACGCCAGGGTGTCACCACACTGGAGGAGGCCAATCGTGTCACCGCTATGGCGTGACGAGGTGGGGATCTTTCTGTCGCCTGCTACGGTCGTGCTGGTGCGGCGCCGGCGCGGCCTGCGGCCGGGTCCCGCCGCCACCGGGCGGCGTGCGGTGAGCAGTGATCACCCGGAGCGTGGCAACCGGCGCTGGCGGTCCTGGGCGATGTGCTGGCCGGTACCGAGTGGCACGACGCCGACGCGCACGTCGTCCTTGCCGATGCGTGGGTGCGGTACGCCGCCGTGCCCAGGGTCGAGGCACTGACGCGCGCGGCGGAGCGCCGCGCGCACGCCGGGCATGTGATGGAGCAGCTGTTCGGCGACAGTGTGCGCGGCTGGCGGCTGGCGCTGAGCCGGGCGGCGCCCGGTAGCCCCGGGGTCGCTTGTGCCGTCGCGCCCGAGCTGCTCGACGGCGTGCGCGCGGTGACCGCGGCCGCCCGCCTGCGGGTGCGCAGCCTGCAACCGCAGCTGATCGCGGCCTACAATCACTGGCGCCAGGCATTGCCGGACGAAGACTGCTGGTTCGTGTCGATGGACGGCGGCACCCTGGCGGCGGCGCAACTCGCGGCCGGCGGTTGGTCCGAGGTCCGGTCGGTGCGTATCGGCACCGACTGGGACGTCGAACTGCGGCGGCTGCGCACCTTTGGCCGGCTGGCGGCCGGCAACGACGGCAGCTCTCGGGTCTTCGTCGACGCGCCGGCGATGGCATGCGATGCCGCGGACGACGCCGATGATGGCCTGCGGATTCTGCGTGCCGGAACGGCCGCGGGCGTAGGCACGCTGGGACAGCTGCTGTCGGAGCGTGGTGCACCGCCATGAGCCGGCCGGCGCTGCATCTGGATTTCGTCGCACCGGCGCCGCAGCCGCGCTGGCCAGGTGCCGCGCTGCTGCTCGCCGGTATCGTGACGGTCGCTGCCACGGCGGTGGCATGGCAGCGTACCGCGGCCACCGCGGCCGGCATGCACCTGCGCGTTGACGCGCGGGCCGCCAACCGCCACATGGCCCTACAGCAACCCTCGGCCGAGCTGCTCGGCAGCGCCGCGGCTGCCAGTCGCGAACTGGCCATGCCCTGGGGGCTGATGCTGAGCGATCTGGAGTCGGCGGGGAAGGCAAGCGCCAGCGATGTGGCACTGCTGGCCGTCACGCCGGACAGCAGGACCGGCAGGATCGCCATCACTGCCGAGGCACGTACGCTGCCTCTGGCACTGGGCTACCTGCAGCAGCTGCAAAGTCGGCCGGCGGTGCACGACGCCGTGCTGGTCGCACATGAGCTGCAGGTCGGTGCCGCCGATCGACCGGTGCGCATCCAGATCTCGGCGGATTGGAGGCGTGGCACATGAATGCACGCGCCATGGCTCCGGCAGCTGCGCCCGTTGGAACGACCACGGTCACGCCGCCGGGAGCGGCGGCCAGGCCTGTCGTGATGCGGCGCTGGAGCCTGCCGGCGTCCGCGAGTGCCCTCGGCCGCAGCGTCGGCGTCCTCGGCAGCGCAGGTGTGGCGCTGATGGCCCTGGCACTGCTCGCCGGCCTGGTCTGGCTGCGGCCGCTGCAACGCGAAGTGGCGCAGCTGCGCGCCCAGTTGGCACAGGACCAGACTGCATTGCGCCTGCCGGGCAGGCCGGACGGCGAGCGGCTCGCGGCCTTGATTGCGACGCTGCCCGCACGGCCGCAACTTCCGGACGTGCTCGGCAAGGTGGTCGCCCAGGCCAGGGCGGCGGGACTCGAGCTCGAGAGTGGGCACTACGAATACACGACAGCGGGCGGTGCGGGGCTGGCACGCTACGAGCTGCACCTGCCGGTGCGCGGCACCTATGCGCAGGTGCGCTCGTTCACGGACGGCGTCCTCGCGGCGGTGCCGGCGGTCGCCCTCGTGGGCATGAGTCTGGAGCGCGAGACCATCGGCAGCGCGGAACTGCAGGCCGACCTGCGCTTTGCAGTCCTCGTGAGGCAGGCACCGTGAGCGCGGTGCAACGGCTGCTGCCCGGTCCGAGCGGCGCCAGACGCCTGCGGTGGCGCGTGATACTGCCGATCGCGGTTGCCGCGCTGCTGGCGGGCTGGCTGTGGCCCGGTGCGCCGGCTACCGACGTCGCAGCCGCGCGCGTCGACAGTGAGCCGGCGCCGACGGCGCGCGCGGCGTCCCGATCGCCCCTGCAGCGGATCGTAGGTACACCCCTGTTTGATCTGTTCGGCGCGCACGCCTGGCAGCGTCCACCGCCGCCGGAAAGCACCCCGCCGCCGCCGGTGCCCGTTGAGCCCGGGCCGCCGCCACTGCCGTTCAGCTATTTCGGGCAATACGCCCGCTCGCCCACCGACACCGTGTTCTTCCTGGCGGTGGGCGATCGCGTCTACGACGTGCGCACCGGCGACATCATCGACAACACCTACCGGTTGGACGGACTCGAGGCGGGGCAGCTCGAGTTCACCTACCTGCCTCTCGAGTCGCGCCAATCACTGGCCGTGGGGAATTCACCGTGAAACGCCGACGTGTCACAGCCTGCCTGGTCCTCCTGGTCTCCGCGGCGCTCGGGGCCTGCGCCACGGATCGCCTGCACCGCGACGGCCTGCGCGCGGTGGAGGCCGGCGACTACGAAGCCGGCATAGCCAAGCTGGAAGAAGCCGTGCGGCAGGATCCGGCCAACGCCGTGTATCGCCTGGATCTCAAGGGCAAGCGCGAGGAGGCCGTGCAGCGGCTGGTTGCAGAGGCTGATCGGGCGCGGGCTGCGGGCAAGCCGGACGAGGCCGCCCGAGGCTACCGGCGGCTGCTCGAACTCGAGCACGGCAACGCCCGGGCGCTGCGCGGGCTCGAGGGCGTCGAGCGCGATCGCCGGCAGGCGCAGATACTCCTCCAGGCGACACGTGAAGTAGAGCAGGGACGGCTCGACGAGGCCGAGGCGCGACTGCGCGCCGTGCTGGCGGAGGATCCCGGTTCGGCTGCCGCGGCCGCGCTGCGCACGCGCATCGAGGCGACTCGCGGGCCGCGCAGCGTGACACCGCACCTGCGCTCGCGTGACAACCGACCGGTAACGCTGCAGTTCCGCGATGCTGCGACCAAGATGGTATTCGAGGTGCTCGCCCGGCAGACGGGGATCAATTTCGTCTTCGACAAGGACGTGCGCAGCGATGGACGGACGACCATCTTCGTGCAGCAGGTGCCGGTGGAGCAGGCGATCGACCTGATCCTCGGGCAGAACCAGCTGGCGCGCCAGGTACTCGCCGAGAACATGGTCATGGTCTATCCGAATACGACGGCCAAGCAGAAGGAATACCAGGACCAGGTCATCCGCACCTTCTACCTGACGAACATCGATCCGAAGAAGGCGATGGAGATGATCAAGACGATGCTCAACGCCAAGACGGTGTTCGTGGAGGAGCGCGCCGCGGCGGTGGTGCTGCGTGACACGCCGGAACTGATCCGCATGGCCGAGCGCCTGCTGGCCGCGGTGGACGTGCCCGAGTCCGAGGTCATGATGGAGGTCGAGGTACTGGAGATCACGCGCAGCAAGCTCCAGCAGCTTGGTATCCGCTATCCCGAGGGTGTCACGATCACGCCGACGCCGCTCGCCGGCGATCCGCTGGTACTTGCCGACCTGCGGGACCAGGATTCCACGACGCTGCAGATCAGCGACGTATCCGTGTCGGCGGACTTCAAGCGCAGCGTCGGGACGACCAATGTGCTCGCCAGTCCGCGCATTCGCGCCCGCAATCACGAGCGCGCCAAGATACTCATCGGCCAGCGCGTGCCGGTCATCACCACCAGCACAGTGCTCACCACCGGAGGAAATGGCACCAGCAGCAACGTACAGTACGTGGACGTCGGGCTGACGCTCGACGTCGAGCCGACCGTCTATCTCGATGGTGACGTCGCGATCAAGGTCAATCTCGAAGTCAGCTCCATCATCAAGTCCGTGACCGTGGGCGAATCGCTGGCCTACCAGATCGGGACCCGCAATGCCACGACGCTGCTGCGCCTGCGCGATGGCGAGACCCAGATTCTCGCCGGCCTCATCAACGACCAGGACCGGCGAACTTCGGATCGGATCCCGGGAATCGGCGACATCCCGCTGCTCGGCCGCCTGTTCGGCACCAACAAGACCGACGCCGAGAAGACCGAGATCGTACTGTCGATCACGCCGCGCATCCTGCGCTCGCAGCCGCGGCCGGCGAGCGAGAACGTCGAATTCTGGTTCGGGACGGAGAGCACGCTGCGCAGTGCGCCGCTGGCTGCTGGCGCGGCGAGTCCCGCGGTCGAGGCTGCCCCTACGGATTCGGGTGCCGGCGTCGGCGTCGGCGGCGCGGGCGAGCCGTCGGGCATCGATGGACGCAGTGGTGCTGATACGACCGATGCCGGGCCGCGGCAGCGGCCGACGTTGAACTGGGAGGGGCCGGGTAGCGTCTCCGTGGGGCAGGCCTTCGACGTCACGCTCAGCCTGGGCAGCAAGGTGTCGCTTTCTAACCTGCGATCCATGGTGCGGTTCGACCCGGCGGTGCTGGAGCTACAGGGCATCGACCCGGGCGGGCTGGTGGGATCCGATGCCGCGGCTGCGCCGGAAGTCAACCAGAATTCGGGTCGTGCGCTGTTCGATATCACCAAGGGTACGGTGAGCGGCGAGGGCAGCCTGTTCGTACTGCACTTCCGTGCCGTGGCCGCGCGGCCGGCGAGCATGGTCACGCTGCAAAGGTTCGGCGCCAACGGGCCGGACGGGGTAGCAGTGCCGACGTTGGCACCGCGACCTCTGACGATCACGGTGCAGGGGCAATGAAACCGCCGGCGCAGCGCGGGTTCACGCTGGTCGAGCTGGTCGTCACGGTGGCGATCGTCGGCCTGCTGGCCTCCGCCGCGTTGCCGCTGGCAGAACTGGGGTACCGCCGGGCGCACGAGCAGGAACTGCGCGCGGCACTGCGGCAGGTGCGCGATGCCATCGATGCGTACAAGTCGGCCGCCGACGCCGGGCGGATCGCCGTGGCCCCTGGAACCAGCGGCTATCCGCCCTCGCTCAGCGTGTTGGTCGATGGAGTGGAGGACGTCCGCAGCCCCGAGCACCGCCTGATCTTTTTCCTGCGGCGGGTTCCCCGTGACCCTCTGTTCCCGGACACGGCGGCGCCCGCCGAGGACACCTGGGGCTACCGCGCCTATGACAGTCCGCCGGACAATCCGGCGCCGGGTGCCGATGTCTTCGACGTCTACTCGCTGTCTCCCGCCCAGGGCATCAACGGAGTGCCGTATCGTGAATGGTGATCGGGCTCGGCGCGGTTTCACGCTGATCGAGCTGCTGGTGGTGATGGCCATCATCTCGACGCTGCTGATGCTGGCTGTCCCGAGGTACCTGCGCAGCCTCGATCGCGCGCGTGAGGCCACGTTGCGCCAGGATCTGGCCGTGATGCGCGAGGCCATGGACAAGTACCTGGGAGACACCGGGCACTACCCGGACAACCTCGAGGAGCTCGTGCGGGCGCGCTATCTTCGCTCGGTTCCCGTGGATCCGTACACGCGGTCGGCGGCAAGCTGGGTGCTGGTGCCGAGTGACGATCCACAGCTCGCAGGCGCCCGCGACGTGCTGAGTGGCGCTGAGGGACTGACGCCCTCGGGCACGCCGCTCGGTGAGTTGTGACATGCGGCGACGTGCCAGGGGTTTCACCTACCTGGGCGTGCTGCTGGCGCTGCTGCTGATGGGATTCGCGCTCGCCACGGCCGGCACGGTCTGGACGGTCGAGCGCCAGCGGGACCGCGAGGCGGAGCTCCTGTGGCGCGGCGCGCAGATCCGGCAGGCGATCCGGCGCTACTACGTGGCGGCGCCGGTGGGCATACATCAGTATCCGGGTGCGCTGGAGGACCTGCTCGACGACACACGCTCCGGCGTGCCGGTGCATCACCTGCGGCGCCTCTACGCCGACCCGATCGGTGGTGGCGCCGACTGGCTGCCGATTCGCCTGGCGGATGGCGCGCTGATCGGCGTGAGCAGCCGATCCTCCGCGCGCCCCATGAAGCGGGCGAATTTCGCGCCGGCAGATGCCGCGTTCCGCGATGCGGAGGTCTACAGTGACTGGCGTTTCGTCTACCTGCCGCAGCTCGCGGACCCGGTGGGCACCGGTGATTGACGCCTTAGGCCGCCGTCGCGCCGGCCTGGGCGTCCTTTTCGGGTTGTGGGCCTGCGGGACGCTGGCCGGCTGCGCTGGCTCGCCCTTCGTGCCCCGCGATGCCGGGATTCGACGCTTGCCGGCGGCGGGTGCTGGCTACGCGCTGCAGAGCGGCTTCGACACGGCCGGTCGTCATGTCGTGCGCAACAGCGAGGAATGGCAACGTGCCTGGGCGGTCCTGACCGCGCGCGTGCCGGGTGCCGGCCCGACGCCAGGGATCGACTTCGGGCGCGAGATGATCGTGATCGTCACGCAGGGCCTGCAACGCAGCGGCGGTCATTCCATCCGCGTCGCAGGCGCCCGCATCGTCGCTGGCGAGCTGGTGCTCCGCGTGGTCCTGCAGCACCCGGCGCCCGGGTGCATCGTGCCGGCTGCCGTGACGTTCCCTGCCAATGTGGTTGCCGTTCGGCGCTGGACCGGTCGGGTGCGCTACGCGGAAAGCGAATACGCCGAGCCGTGCGCACAGTGATTGGCTACTTGCCGGAGAGCAGCCCCTGCAGGTTCGAAAAGCCCCGCTGCTCGGCGATGTCGCCCGCCGACGTGCGCGACTTGTTGCGCAGCGCGCGATTGGCGCCCGCCGCGAGCAGTGTCCGGCACAGCGCCTCGTGGCCGCCGCGGGCGGCGGCCATCAGGGCCGTGTCGCCGGCGGCGTTCTGCGTGTCGAGATCCGGCTTCCTGGCCAGCAGCGCCCCGGCGGCGTCGGCGTGGCCATCGGCGGCCGCGAGCAGCAGTGGCGTGTCGCCGCGGCGCGTGCGGCCGTTGACCGCGGCACCGGCGGCCAGCAGGCGCGTGACGATCGCGGCGTGGCCGCGGGCCGCGGCGACGTGCAGCGCGGTGACTCCGTCGGCGTCGGCCGTCGATGCCTTGGTGCCGGCAGCGAGCAGCTGCTCGACCAGTCCGTCATCGCCATTGCGGCTCGCGTACCACAGCGCATCGCGCTGCTGCGTGTCCGGAGTGGACGCATTCACGCCGCGGGCGAGCAGCAGCCGCGCCACGCCGTCCTGCCCGGCCTGCGCCGCGGTGACCAGGGCATTGCGTCCCGCGTCGTCGACGACGTCGGCGTGCGCGCCGGCGTCGAGCAGGGCCTGGACGTTGTCGGTGCGGCCCGCGCGTGCCGCGAGCAGCAAGGGCCAGTCCTCGCCGCGACCGCGGGTGTCGGGCGGTACTCCGCCCGCCAGCAGGGCGCGCAGCAGCGCCGGGTCGGTGTCGGCCGCGTGGCGTGCGAGCAGCGTGCGGCCGGCGTGATCGGCCACGCGTGGATCCGCGCCGTGCGCGAGCAGGAAGGCCAGCACCTCGTGCGCGCCGGCATCGGCGGCGAGCTGCAGCAGCGGGTCGCCCTGCGGGGACTTCTGGTTCGGATCGGCGCCGGCGGCCAGCTGCTGCTGCACCGTGGCCGCATCGTTGCGCACCACGGCGAGCTGCAGCTGCGAATAGCCGCGGTAGATCTCGCCGGGGCGTGCCGGGTCGAACTTGCCGGCGCCGCCGGAGCGCGCGCTGTGCGCCACGCTGGCGCGCAGCCCGAGCGCGCGCAGCGCCGCCGCGGCCGCGTCGGCGCCGGATGCCAGCGCCACGTCGAGCGCGTTGTAGCCACGGCTGTCGGTGGCGTCGAGGCGCGCGCCCGCCGCCTGCAGCGCCTTGATGAGCGCCGCGCGATCGGCGCGCGCCGCATAGAACAGCGCGGTGCGTGACTCGGCATCGGTGGCGCCGGCGTCGGCGCCGTGCTGCAGCAGGGCGGTGGCGATCGCCGCGTCCGCCTGGGTCGCGGACAGCATCAGCGGCGTCACGCCGCCGCGGTCGGCGCCACGCGCATCCGCGCCGAGCTCGAGCAGGGCCGCGACGGCCGCCGGGGCGCCGGCGTCGGCGGCCTGCGCCAGGGCGCTGCGTCCGAATTCATCGTGCGCGGTCGCGGCGGGCTTGCCGATGGCGCGCAGCGCCGCGGCATCGTCGTGGCGCGCGCAGTACAGGGCCCAGCCCTCGAGCAGCGCCGCGTCGGTCGCGGCGGGCCGCTCGCGATCGAGCAACGGCCGCGCATCGCGCAGGGCATCCTGCGCGCGCGGATAGCCGAGTTCGGCCGAGCGCTGCAGCCAGCGGGCCGCGGTCGCCGGATCGGCGGCCGTGCCGCGCATCAATTCGCCGGCGAGCACGAAGGCGGCGGCCGCGTGGCCGTGCTCCGCCGCGGCCTGCAGCAGTTCGCGCGCGCGGGCGGCGTCGACCTCGACGCCGACGCCATTGAGGTAGAGCTGCGCCAGCAGGTACTGCGCGTCGGCATCGCCGGCGGCGGCGGCGGGCCGCAGCGTGTCGAAGGCCTTCTGGTACTGCAGCGTGCGCACGGCGGCGCGCGCGGCCTCGAGCGCCGGCTTGGCCGCCGGCGCGGCGCGTGGCGCGGCGTGGGCCGGCAGGGAGGCGCCGGCGAGCGCCAGCAGCAGCAGGGCGCGCGCCCGGCACGGTTGGGACTTCTTCATGCGGTTCCGTACTTGGTTTCGACCTGCACGCCGACGCCCTTGAGGAATTCGTTGGGCAGCACGCCGCCGGCGTTGACGATGACGGCCTCGTTGTGCAGCTTCAGCGGCTGGCCGGAGTGCTCGAGGATCACGAGGTCGGGATGGATCTCGGCGACCTGCGAGGAGAGCAGCAGGTCGAGCGTTCCGTCCTCGCGCGCGCGGTCGATGCGCTCGCGGTTGCGCTGCTTGGCGCGCGTGAAGGCGTCGCCGCGGTAGGACAGCGTCACGTGCGTGTTGCCGACCTCGGCGATGCTGGCGGCCGCCTCGAGCGCGCTGTCGCCGCCACCGACCACCAGGACCTTCTGTCCGCGGTACTGCTCGGGATCGATCAACCGGTACACGACCTTCGGCAGGTCCTCGCCAGGCACGCCCAGCTTGCGCGGCGTGCCGCGGCGCCCGATCGCGAGCAGCACGTTGGAGGCCGGGTAGCGGTTGCGCGAGGTCTGCACGATGAAGCCACCATCATGGCGATTGATGCCCACCACGCGCTCCTGGCAGCGGATCTGGATCTTGTGGCGGTCGCGCGCCTCGACCCAGAACTTCAGCAGTTCCTCCTTGGAGGTATGGCGGAAATGGACCTTGCCGACCAGCGGCAGTTCCACCGGCGAAGTCATCACCAGCTTGCCGCGCGGATACTGGAACACGCAGCCACCGAGCGATTCCTGCTCGATGACCAGGTAGCGCAGGCCGAGCGACTGCGCGGTCAAGGCGGCCGCGAAGCCGGCCGGTCCGGCGCCGACGATCAGCACGTCGAGGCGTGCGGGATGGCGGCGCTCCGAGGCGGCGACCGCCTCGGCGGCCTCGCGGCCCTGGGTGAGGGCATTGCGAATCAGGCCCATGCCGCCGAGCTCGCCGGCCACGTAGATGCCCGGGACGTTGCTCTCGAAATTCGGCCGCAGCACCGGAATGTCGACGCCGCGCTTCTCGGTGCCGAATACCAGCGATATCGCGCCGACCGGGCACGCCTCCTTGCAGGCACCGTGGCCGATGCAATCCGTCGGGCTTACCAGATGGGCCTTGCCCTCGATCAACCCGAGCACGTGGTGCTCCGGCTGCTCGGGACAGGCACGCACGCACGAGCCGCAACCCACGCATTGCGCCGCATCGATGACCGGATGGAGCGAGGCTGGCTCGGTGAGCCCGGCCTCTTCGGCCTCGCCCTTGACGGCACGGCTCTGTGCATCGCGGCCCCTGCGGCGCAGCAGGTACCACGCCCAGATGAGCAGCATCGGCAGCAGATACAGTGAAAGCAGTATTGAATCCATCGACAACCCGTGCCATCCCAAGCCCGGCCCCGAATCGGCAGGGTAGAGCCATAGACCGCACAGATTCCGCGATGGTTCTCACGAGTCAAGTTGTCGCCGATTCTGTGACGTGTCGGGCATCACCGACAGGAGAATCCGTCACATCATGGTCGTTAGAATTGCCCCATGGATACGGGCCGATTCCTTAAGCGAGCTTTAAGAACGAACGCATGACATCGATCAACGCCTACTGGTTCGTGGCCGGGCTCCTGTGCGGAGCCGGGGTCGCCTTTCTGTTGCTGCGCGCGCGACGCTCCGAACGTGGTCCGGACGTCAGTGCGCCGACGGCAGCCTGGCCGCGCTGGGCGCTGCCCGCGGCGATCACCGGCCTCGCCATCGTGGTTGGTTTGTACCTGTGGCTCGGGCATCCGGAGCTGATCGCCAGCCCGCCGGCCGCGACGCCGGTGGCGCCGCCGCATGCGGCCGCCGGTGCAGCGGCGGAAGCGGGCAGTTCCGCGGGCGGCGGCTCGATGGATGCCGCCGTGGCCGGACTGGAAGCGCGCCTGGCCGAGGGCAAGGGGAGCGACGCCGACTGGAACCTGCTGGCGCAGTCCTACGAGTTCCTCGGGCGGAGCGCGGATGCCGAACTGGCGCGCAAGAAGCAGTTGCCGGCCCGGCGTACGCAGGTTGCGGCGCCCAACGCGGCGCCGGCGGCACGCCCGGCGGATGCGGCGACGTTGAAGCTCATCGACGCAGCCAACGTGGCGCGGCGCGCCCGCAATTACGCCGCGGCGCGGGACGCCTATGTCAAATTGGTGGCGCGCGGCACGATGACCGCCGACACCTGGGCCGACTACGCCGACGTCACCGCCTCGCTCAAGGGCGGGAGCCTCGCGGGCGAAGCCGAGAAGTACGTCGCGGAAGCGCTGAAGCTCGATCCGCACCACGCGAAGGCCCTGTGGTTGCAGGGCAGCATGCTGCACGAGGCCGGACGCTACACCGATGCGATCGCGACCTGGGAACGGCTCGCGGCGGTCCTCGAACCGAACTCCTCCGACGCCAAGCTGGTCGCGGCCAACATCGCCGAGGACCGGCGCCTCGCTGGCGTGATGCCCGGCGCGCAACCGGCGGCCGGTGCGCCCGCGGCGGCGGGCGTGGTGGTCAATGGTGAAATCACAGTTGCCGACGCGCTGAAGTCGCGCGCCGCCGCCGGGCAGGCGCTGTTCATCTTCGCCAAGGCCGTGGGCCAGCCGGGGCCGCCGGTCGCGGTGCTGCGCACCACCACCGGCCAGTGGCCGCTGCGCTTCCGGCTCGACGACTCGCTGTCGATGATGCCGACGCGCACGCTGTCGAGCGCCGGCAAGGTCACGATCGAGGCGCGCATCTCGAAGAGCGGGCAGGCCGTCGCGGCGGCTGGCGACCTGCAGGGCGCGAGCGCCGTCCTTGATCCGCGCAGCGCCGGATCGTTGCGCATCGTCATCGATCGCGTGGTGAACTGAAGGAGCGCCTGGCCATGATGAGCGCAATTGCCCGCCACTACACCACGGCGCGTGCCTTCGGGTTCGCGACGGTGCTGGTCGTATTGTGGGGCTGGCAGGCGCAGCTCGGCCGCTTCATGACGCCGGAACGCGGCATCGGCTACGTGCTCGGCATCGTCGGCGGCTGCTCGATGGTGCTGCTGCTGCTGTACCCGGCGCGCAAGCGCGTGCGCTGGCTGAACTTCCTCGGCAGCGTGCCCGAGTGGTTCCAGCTGCACATGGTGCTCGGCATCGTCGGTCCGGTCTGCATCCTGTTCCACGCCAACTTCGGCCTCGGCGCCACCAACAGCAACGTCGCCCTGTTCTGCATGCTGGCCGTGGTCGGCAGCGGCGTCATCGGCCGCTACTTCTATACGCGCCTGCACGCCAAGCTCGACGGGCGGCAGGCCAGCCTCGCCGAGCTGCAGAACATCGCCGACACGCTGTCGCAGCAGGCGAGCGTCGTCGCGGTGCTGCCCGACCTGCTGGCGGCGATCGAGGCCGAGGAGCGGCACCTGCTCGAGCCGGCGCATGGATCCCTCGGCCGCGTGCTGCATGTGTTCACGGTGGGCCTGCGGGCCATGGCGGCGCGCTGGCGCCTGCACCGGCTGATCGACCGCGCGGTGCGCGACTCGGCGGGCAAGTCGGCCACGATCGCGCAGCACGCCGAGCGCCTGCGCCTCACGGCGCGCCGCTACGCCGACAAGCGCCTCGACGCCAGTCGCCGCGTGAGCGAATTCCGCGTCTACACGCGCCTGTTCGGGCTGTGGCACCTGCTGCACGTACCGCTGCTGATCATGCTGATCATCGCCGGGGTCGTGCACGTGATCTCGGTGCAGATCTACTGAACCTGGTTGCGGTGACTCGATGCCAGGCAGGGCTCCCGGAGGATGGTTGCGCGTGACGCTGCTAGCGACAATGGCGGTGATGGGTGGCTCGACGGCCCGTGCGGCCGGCGTCGAGACGCTGCTCATGCCCGGCAAGGTCGCCGAGGCGCATGCCAAGATCGAGGCCGAGTGCAGCAAGTGCCACGATCGCAGCGATCGCGGCGCCCAGAGCCGCCTGTGCCTCGACTGCCACAAGGAAGTCGCGGCCGACGTCGCCGGCAAGCGCGGCTACCACGGCCGCATGGCCAATGCCGGGTCCGGCCAGTGCCGTGCCTGCCACAGCGAGCACGGCGGCCGCGCCAGCGACATCGTGCTGCTCGATCCGGCGCAGTTCGACCACGGGCTCACGGATTTTGCGCTCGAGGGCGCGCACCGCACGCTCGCCTGCGCCAGCTGCCACAAGAGCGGCGAGGCCTGGGCCAAGGCGCCGGGTGCCTGTGGTGCCTGCCACAAGGCCGATGACGTGCACCGCGGCCAACTCGGGCAGAACTGCGTCGATTGCCACGGCACCAGCAGCTGGGCCGGCGCGCGCTTCGATCATGGCAAGACCAGGTTCGCACTGAGCGGCGCCCACCAGGCGCTCGCCTGCAACGCCTGCCACGTCGGCGGCCACTACAAGGATACGCCGAAGAGCTGCCTCGGCTGCCACGCCACCGACGACGCGCACCGCGGTTCGCGCGGCGACAACTGCGGCAACTGCCACACGACCAGCGACTGGAAGACGGCCAAGTTCGACCACAAGAAGGAAACCGGCTTCGCGCTGCTGGGGCGCCACAACGAGATCGACTGCTCGACCTGCCATCGGACCGGCAACTTCAAGGACAAGCTCCCCAAGGACTGCCACGGCTGCCACAAGGCCGATGATGCGCACGCGGCCCGCTTCGGCGGCAAGTGCGAGGACTGCCACGGCAACGAGCACTGGAAGCCGGTCGACTACGATCATCTCGCCAAGGCGAAATTCGAGCTGGTGGGCGCGCACGCCAAGCTCGGCTGCCACGTCTGCCACACCGCCGCCGTCGAGACCCAGAAGCTCAAGACCGACTGCGTCGCCTGCCACCGCGCGCAGGACCCGCACGGCGGCTCGCTCAAGCAGGGCTGCGACGCCTGCCATGGCCAGCAGGACTGGCACGGCGACATCGTCTTCGACCACGAACTGACGGATTTCCCGCTGGTCGGGCTGCACGCCGTCGTCAGCTGCGCGCAGTGCCACCGTACCGAGGCCTTCGCGCGCGCGCCGGCCACCTGCGTCGAGTGCCACGGGCACGATGACGTCCACAAGGGTGGGCTGGGCAAGAAGTGCGAGAGCTGCCACTCGCCCAACGGCTGGGGAATCTGGGAATTCGACCACGCGAAGCAGACCGGCTTCGCGCTGACCGGGGCGCACGCCAAGCTGCAGTGCGCCGGCTGCCACCAGGAGCCGCCCGGCACCCACAAGATGCGCAAGGACTGCATCAGCTGCCATCGCAAGGACGATCGCCACCTCGGCGCCTATGGAGTGCAGTGCGATCGTTGCCACACGACCTGGACGTTCAAGGGCGCCCGGGTGCAGTAGGGGGAACCATGAAGACGCTGCGACATTGGCTGCCGTTGCTGTCCGTGGTGCTGCTGGCGCTGGCGCTGCCGGGTGCGCGCGCCGCGAGCACCACGCCGTCGATCACGCTCAAGTTCGACCACAGCACGACCGGCTTCGACCTGGACGGCGCGCATCGCGACCTGCCGTGCGAGTCCTGCCACATCGACGCCGTCTTCCAGGGCACGCCGCGCGACTGCGCCGCCTGCCACAGCCGCGGCACGCGCTACAACGCCACGCCGAAGCCGGCCACGCACGTGCTCAGCAGCGACAACTGCGCGGCCTGCCACACCACCACCGCCTACCTGCCGGTGGTGCACTTCGAGCATGCCGAGGTGCGCGGCAGCTGCGCGAGCTGCCACGACGGCGTGCATGCCGTCGGCAAGCCCGCCGGCCACGTGCCGACGACGCAGCCCTGCGAGAGCTGCCATTCGACCGTCGCCTGGCGCCCCGCGGGCTTCGACCACTCCGGCATCACCGGCGGCTGCAGCAGTTGCCACGACGGCCACACCGCCACCGGCAAGGGGCCGAGCCACATCGCCAGCAGCAGCAGCTGCGAGGCCTGCCACACCACCCTCTACTGGCAGCCGGCTGCGAGCGTCGACCATGCGCAGGTGACCGGCAGCTGCTTCTCCTGCCACAGCGGCTCGGTCGCGATCAGCACCGGGCGGATCACCGGCAAGTCCGCCAACCACATCCCGGCCGACAACAACTGCGAGACCTGCCACGTCTCGACCACCACCTGGTCGCAGGTGACGTTCTCGCACGCCGGCGTGACCGCGGCCTGCTACAGCTGCCATGACGGCACGCACGGCAGCATCCAGGGCAAGAACGACCAGCACCTGCCGACGACCAACAGCTGCGAGGATTGCCACAACACCAGCACCTGGAAGCCGGCCAGCGCGGTCGACCATTCGCAGGTGGTCGGCACCTGCTTCAGCTGCCACAACGGCACGACCAGCATCAGCACCGGTCCGGTCGAGTTCAAGAAGACCGATCATATCGCCTCGAGCAACAACTGCGAGAACTGCCACCTGACGACGGCCTGGAAGCCGGCCAACGTCAGCCACGACAACGTCACCGGCACCTGCGCCAGCTGCCACAACGGCACCACGGCCACGGGCAAGACGCCGACCCACATGGCGACGACCGATGACTGCGGGGCCTGCCACAACGTCGTCGCCTGGAAGCCGGCCGACCGCGTCGACCACGCGCAGGTGCTGGGCAGCTGCTACTCATGCCACAACGGCGCGCTGGTGATCAGCACCGGCACCGTGACGCAGAAGAACCCGACGCACGTCGCGACCTCCAATGCCTGCGAGACCTGCCACGTCACCGTGGCGTGGAAGCCGACCAGCAAGGTCGATCACGCGCAGGTGACCGGCACCTGCACCTCGTGCCACAACGGCACGGTGCCCATCAGCACCGGTGTCATCACCGGCAAGCCGGTCAACCACGTCGTCACCAGCGACGACTGCTCGACCTGCCACACGACCACGGCCTGGAAGCCGGCGAACTTCAACCACAGCGGCATCACCGGCACCTGCGTCAGCTGCCACAACGGCACCAATGCGACCGGCAAGAACCCGACGCACATGGTGACCAGCGATGCCTGCGACGCCTGCCACAACACCGTGACGTGGAAGCCGGCGCTGCGCACCGACCACACCCAGATCCCGGCGGCCGTTTCGGGCAGCTGCATCAGTTGCCACAACGGCTCGCTGACCCTCAGCACCGGCGTGGTCACCACCAAGCCGGCGGACGTGATCCACCAGAACGTGACGAAGGAGTGCGGCGCCTGCCACACGACCACCGCGTGGACGCCCGCGACCTTCGATCACACCGGGATCAGCAGCGGCTGCAGCGGTTGCCACAACGGCACCAATGCCACCGGCAAGAACCCGACGCACCTCGCGACCAGCAACACCTGCGAGAGCTGCCACGGCACGACCACCTGGAAGCCGGCGACCCGGGTCGATCACACGCAGGTCACGGGCACCTGCGTTTCCTGCCACAGCGGCAGCGTGGCGATCAGCACCGGCACGGTGACCGGCAAGACGCCGACGCACCTCGCGACCAGCAACACCTGCGAGAGCTGCCACGGCACGACCACCTGGAAGCCGGCGACCCGCGTCGACCACACGCAGGTCACCGGCACCTGCGTCTCCTGCCACAGCGGCAGCGTGACGATCAGCACCGGCACGGTGACCGGCAAGACGCCGACGCACCTCGCGACCAGCAACACCTGCGAGAGCTGCCACGGCACGACCACCTGGAAGCCGGCGACCAAGGTCGACCACGCGCAGGTGACCGGCACCTGTACCTCGTGCCACGGCGGCACGGTGCCCATCAGCACCGGCTTCGTCACCGGCAAGCCGGCCAATCACATCGTCACCAGCAACGACTGCTCGACCTGCCATACGACCACGGCCTGGACGCCGGCGAACTTCAACCACAATGGCATCACCGGCACCTGCATCAGCTGCCACAACGGCACCAACGCCACCGGCAAGAACCCGACCCATATCGCCACCAGTGACGCCTGCGACGCCTGCCACAGCACCGTGCTGTGGAAGCCGACGCTGCGCACCGACCACACGCAGATCCCGGCGGCAGTGTCCGGCAGCTGCATCAGCTGCCACAACGGCTCGCTCACCATCAGCACCGGCGTGGTCACGGCCAAGCCGGCCGACGTCGTCCACCAGAACGTGACCAGGGAATGCGGCGCCTGCCACGTGACGACGGCATGGACCCCGGCCACCTTCGATCACACGGGGATCAGCAGTGGCTGCAGCACCTGCCACAACGGCACCGCCGCCACCGGCAAGACGCAGACGCACCTGGCCACCAGCAACGCCTGCGAGGCCTGCCACAACACCGTCACCTGGAAGCCGGCCACCAGCGTCGACCACACGCAGGTCACCGGCACCTGCTATTCCTGCCACAGCGGCAGCGTGACGATCAGCTCCGGCACGGTGACCGGCAAGACGCCGACGCACATCGCCAGCAGCAACAACTGCGAGAACTGCCACACGACCTCGGCCTGGAAGCCGGCCAACGTCAACCACGACAACGTCACCGGCACCTGCCAGAGCTGCCACAACGGCACCACGGCCACCGGCAAGACGCCCACGCATCTCGCGACCACCGACGCCTGCGGCAGCTGCCACAACGTCGTCGCCTGGAAGCCGGCCAGCAAGGTCGATCACACGCAGGTCACGGGCACCTGTGTTTCCTGCCACAGCGGCAGCGTGACGATCAGCACCGGCACGGTGACCGGCAAGCCGGCCAACCATCCGACGAGCGACAACAACTGCCAGAACTGCCACACGACCAGCGCCTGGCTGCCGGCGAACTTCGACCACAACGGCATCACCAGCAACTGCTACAGCTGCCACAATGGCACCAACGCCACCGGCAAGGGCGCCCAGCACATCAATTCGACGACCAGCTGCGAGAGCTGCCACAGCGTCGTGGCCTGGCACCCGGCGGTGAAGGTCGACCACACCCAGGTGAACGGCACCTGCACCTCGTGCCACAACGGCACGACGCCGCTCGGCACGCCGCCCACCAGCACCGGCACCATCACCGGCAAGCCGTCCGACGTGATCCACCAGAACACCACCGCGCAGTGCAGCACCTGCCACACCACGGTGGCCTGGACGCCGGCGACCTACGACCACACCGGCATCACCACCAATTGCGCGAGCTGCCACAACGGCACCAACGCCACCGGCAAGACGCCGACGCACATCGCCAGCACCAATGCCTGCGAGACCTGCCACAGCACCGTGACCTTCAAGCCGGCCACCAGGGTCGATCATGCGCAGGTCACCGGGACCTGCTACTCGTGCCACAGCGGCAGCCTCGTGATCAGCACCGGCACCGTGGCGGGCAAGAACGCCAACCACATGCCGACCACCAACCTGTGCGAGAACTGCCACGCGACCACGGCATGGAAGCCCGCCAAGGCCTTCGACCACACCCAGGCCAGCGTGACGACCTGCGTGAGCTGCCACAGCGGCTCGGTGCTGATCAGCACCGGCTACGTGACCGGCAAGAATGCCACGCACATCGCCACCAACAACTCCTGCGAGAACTGCCACACGACCAATGCCTGGAAACCCGCGGGCTTCGACCACACGGGCGTCCAGGCCGGCACCTGCAGCACCTGCCACAACAACGTGCAGGCCGCCGGCAAGCCGAACGGCCACATCGTGACGACCGCCGAGTGCGACACTTGCCACACCACCACCGCGTGGACGCCGATCCACTTCAACCACACCGGCGTGACCAGCGGCTGCAACGCCTGCCACGATGGCAACATCGCCACCGGCAAGCCGACCGGCCATTTCGTGACGACACGCGAGTGCATCGAGTGCCACAACGTCACGGCCTGGACGCCGGTGGCGCACACGCACGTATCGGTCAACTACCCGGGCAATCACCGCACGGCGCTCAGCTGCACCAATTCGGCCTGCCACGGCGGCAACACCGAAGCGGTCACCTGGCGATCGACGGCCTATGCCAACTCCTGCGCCGGTTGCCATGCGAGCAACTACAAGTCCAGCCCGCATACCAAGTACGGCACGACCAAGTACACGGTGAGCGAGCTGCGCAACTGCTCGGGCGCCTGCCATACGTACACGGATGCCACGCTGACGACCATCAGCAAGCGGCGCAACGGCCCACAGCACCGGGTGACCGATAGTGGCTTCGATTGACCGGCTACGGGCGTGGGCTGCGGTTGCAGTGCTGGCATGTGCCGCGGCGGCGCCCGGACCGGCGCACGCCCAGCTCGCCGGCCCGCTGGTGCAGATCATCGACGCCGACGAGCGCGATGACCACACCAACGTCGCCATCGAATTCAGCTGCAGCGTGCGCTACGTGGCCAACATCCCCGCGAGCCGCGGCAGCAGCACGGTCATCCAGCTGCGGCTCGGACCCGACTGCGGCAGCGGCGCGGCCGCCATCCCCGAGAGGCCGCTGGTCGGCGGCTCGAGCGCACTCAACATCACCGCGCGGCTCGAGAGCGCCGGTCTGGACAACGTCGCGCTGACGCTCGGCTGGGGCAAGGAGCTCAACTTCGTGCTGGCGCCCACGAGCGATGGGCGCGGGCTGCGCCTGCGCCTGCTGCGCGCCGGCCGCGGGGCCATCGCCAAGGTCGGCGTGAACGAGGCGCCGGAGGCGCCCGAGGGCTACGCGGTGAACCTGCAGTCCTCGCGCCAGCCGATCGACGCGGCGGCAGTGCAGGCGGCCGCGACGGCGCTGCAGTCCAATGCCTACGTGTCCGAGCTCGACATCGACGACACCCACTGGTACCGGCTGCGCGTGGGCCCGTTCACCTCGCGCAAGGAGGCCGAGCGCGTGCTGCATGTGGCCATGCAGCAGTACCCGCGCGCCTGGATCGGCATCAACGACGAGACCAACACCGGGGTGCTGGCGGTACCGAAATCCGCGGTGCCGACCGCCGCCGCCGGCCCGACCGATCCGCCCATATCGGACGCGGACCGCAAGAAGCTGCTGCGCGAGGCCCAGGGGGCGATCAAGCAACGCAAGTTCCAGCAGGCCATCGAGCTTCTGACCAAGCTGCTGCGGCAGCCCGAGTACCCCGACCGCCAGATGGCCCAGGAACTGCTCGGCCTGACGCAGCAGCGCGCCGGGCACCTGGCGCTGGCCAAGGTCGCGTACGAGGACTACCTGGCGCGCTATCCCGATGGCGTCGCGGCGCCGCGCATCCGCAATCGCCTGCGCACGCTCGCCTCGGCCGGGCGCGGTGCCCGTTCCGCGGGCGACTTCGGCGGCGGCGACCGCGAGCTCGGCTGGAGCAAGAGTGGCACGGCCTCGATGCTCTACCAGGGCGGGCGCGACCACGTGGAGGTGGGCGGCACGGCGACCGACCTCACCTCGGTCAACGTGCTGCTGACCGATGCCGACCTGCTGGTGCGGCACCGCGGGTTCCGCTACGACTTCACCACCCGCGTCAGCGGCGGCTACACGCACCAGCTCGGCGGCGCCGCCAGCGGCGGCTCGACCGGTTCGGCAGGCTCCGGCCGCGTCAGCGCCGCGTATGCGGAATTCGCCGACCGGCAGGCAGGCCTGTCCGCGCGCGTCGGGCGCCAGTCGCACGCGGGCAATGGCATCCTCGGCATCTTCGATGGCGCCTTCGTCTCGTGGCAGTGGAAGCCGAGCGTGACCCTGAACGTCGCCGGCGGGATGCCGGCCGACACGGCGCGCTCCGGAGTCAACACCGACCGGCAGTTCCTGGCACTGTCCGCCGATTTCGGGCCGTATCGCCAGGCCTGGGACTTCGGCGTGTTCGCCGTGGCCCAGCAGGTCGCGGGCAACGCCGACCGGCGCGCGCTCGGCTTCGAGACGCGCTACTTCGTGCCGGGCCGCACGGCCGTGCTGCTCATGGACTACGACTTCCAGTTCCAGGCGATCAACAGCGCGATCCTGATGGGCAACTGGGCGCTGCCCGGCCGATGGATCCTGGCCTTCGACGTCGACCACCGCCGCTCGCCGGTGCTGACGCTGCGCAACGCGCTCATCGGCCAGCCGGTGACCGACTTCAACGCCCTCGAGGCGCTGTTCACGCCGACGGAGATCGAACAGCTCGCGCAGGACCGCACGCCGGTGACCGACGCGTTGTCGCTGTCGCTGACGCGCCCCCTGACCGATCGCTGGCAGCTGATGATCGATGCCTTCGGCATGCGCACCGGTGCTTCGCCCGAATCCGGCGGCGTCGCGGCCACGCCGTCCACCGGCCTGGACAAGAGCCTGCAGCTGCAGCTCGTCGGCAGCAGCCTGATGCGCGCCAGCGACCTGCACTTCTTCGGGGCGCGCGTGCAGCAGTCGTCGAGCCAGCGCAGCGCCATGCTGATGTGGAACGCGCGCTTCCCGATCGTCGGCGCCTGGCGCCTGGGCCCGCGGCTGCGCGTCGAGCGGCGCGAGAGCGACGCCACGCAGTCGACGCAGATGCTCTACCTGCCCGAGATCCGCATCGACTGGTCCAACCAGCGTTCGATCTTCGAGTTCAACGCCGGTGGCGAGATCGGCAAGCAGGACCTGCCGGCGGACACCCAGAACACGCGCCGGCTGTACTTCCTGCTAGGCTACCGCCTGCGTTTCTGAAGTACCGTCGGGATCGTCGCCCATGCGTCCAGCCGCCCACGCCTGCATCGCCGCGCTGTTGTTCACCGCCGGCGCCACGCTCCCCGGCTGCGCCAGCGAGCCGCAGCGCGCGCCGGCCGAGGTGCTCGACGAGCAGACCGGCGCGACGCTGGTCGTGGTGGCCGAGCCGCTGGTGTTCGCGCGCGCGCGCCTCGATGTCGCGGCCAACGCGCGCGACTACCTCACGCTGGTCGCGGTCGAGGCCAATCGCTCCGGCAAGTACGCGCAATACCTGCTGGTGCACCGCTGGTCGACGGTCGATCGGCGCATGGCGGCGCTGCCCGGGCCGGACGCGGGCCGGCTGATCATTGTTGCCGACGGACGCGAGCTCGAGTTCAAGCCGCTGCAGCCCATGCCCGCGGCGCTCGTGCGCCACGATCGCGTGCACTATCCCGCCGACACGGATGCCGTCAGCTGGGCCTACGAGGTCGACCTTGCGACGCTGGGCTACCTCGCCGGCAGCCAGCAGATCGGCGTCCGCTTGCCCGACGACCCGCTCGACTCGCCGTTCACGCTGTGGTCGGACGGGCGCGCGGCGCTGCGCGTGTTCGCGACGCGCTGAGCCGGGCCGCGCGGCGCCGGCCCAGGCGCGCGCAAGCTACTTCGGTGCCTGGGCGGGTGGCGGTCCGGCGGGGCTTCCCGGCGGCGGGCCACCGGCGCCCGGCGGGCCACCCGGGCCACCCGGCGGCGGGCCGCCCATCTGCCACTTCTTCGTCGCCAGGAATTCCTCGATCGTGATCCTGCCGTCGCAATTGGTGTCGATGCCGTTGGGGGGCGACTCGGCGAGGAAGTCGGCGCGCGTGATGTAGCCCTGCGCCTTGATCGTCTCCTTCGCCATGAAGAAGTTCCACGAGGGCTCCGGGGCCTCCGCGGCCGCCCACTCGGCATGCGTCATCCGGCCGTCCTTGTCCTTGTCGATGGCATCGACGATCGGCGCGGCATCGAACTTGCGGCCATCGGCGTAGGGCGGGCACTTGCCCGGTCCATCGGCGGCACCGCAGGCGCTCGCCAGCAGCAGCGCCACGCTGCCCGCACTGAGAAGGAATCCGGAACGCATGCATGCTCTCCTGTGTGGATGGGCCATCGACGCCGCGACGCTAGCGCAGCGCGCGGGGCCCGCGGTGCAAAGTCCTGTCAAGTTTGCGCGCACATCGGGGAATCGGCGCGCGCGCCGGCGCAAATCCATATTTCCTGCACATTCCATCGCTACGCTCCGCGCTGCCGTAGGGGTCTACGGCCACTCCGAAGGAAGCCATACATGTCCAGGAATCTCCGAACCAGCGCGCGGGCCGCGCTCTGCCTCGCGCCCGTGCTGATGTTCTCCCAGGCGCAGGCCGCGCCGGGCCCCGCGCAGCTCGCGCAGCGCGCCGTCGACGTGCAGGACATCCAGAACACCATGGGCTGGCACGTCTGGTACCACGCGCACTACCTGAACAACGTCGAGCTCGACAAGGTGTGGGTGACGACCAAGCCCTACGTCGACACGGCCGTGTGGGCGCAGAACTCGAACTACTGGCAGGGACTGAGCGCGATCCGCGCGTACTACGGCCCGAAGGTCGACCAGAAGACGCAGGCCGGCGGCTTCCAGTTCCATACCCTGACCTCGCCGATCATCGTCATCGCCGATGACCGCAAGACCGCCAAGGGCGTGTGGTACACGCCCGGCATGGTCGGCGGTTACCGCGGTGGCAGCTGGCTGTGGGAGCGCTACGGCGTCGACTTCGTCAATGAGAACGGCACGTGGAAGATCTGGCACCTGCACGTGTACACCGATTTCGGTGCGCCGGCGACCATCGGTGGCGGAATGGGTGGGCCTCCGGGCGGTGGCGCGGGCGGTCCTCCGGGCGCGGGTGCGCCGCCAGCCGCTGGCGCGCCGGGCGCCCCGGCGAGCGCCGAGCGCTTCGGCAGCGAAGGCGGCGGCGGTGCCGGTGGTCCTCCCGGCGCGGGTGGTCCTCCGGGTGCCGGCGGTCCTCCCGGGGCGGGTGGTCCTCCGGGCGGCATGGCGAAGTCCAGCTACGAAGCGAAGATCGGCTATCGCGAACTCGGCGCCAACAGCTATCCCGTGCTGATCCCGCGTCCGCCGGAGCCATACAAGACCTTCAGCGAGACCTGGAGCTACGCGGATCCGGACGAGTACGCGAAGGCGCTCGAGGCGATTGGCGCAAAGTGACAGGAGATACCCAGATGAACCGCACCCACACACTCATTGCCGGCCTGGCCGTCTGTGCCCTCATGGCCGGCTGCGCGCAGCAAGCCGCCGCGCCCGCGGCTCCGACCGACGCCAAGGGCCGGCCGCTGATCGGCGACGCCGAGCGCGCGCTCGCCATGTGGCAAGTGCAGGGCGTGATGAGCAAGCACGAGTACTACCACGCTGCCGGGCTCAACAGCGAGGAGATCGATGCGCTGTGGGTGAGCCCGACCGGCGAGTACGCCAAGACCGCGACCTTCGCGAGCCCGGCCTGGGTGATGAACGGTCTCGACACGGTGAAGCGCGCCTATGGCGAGCAGAACCAGCAGAACCGCGTCAAGGCGCTCGAGGCGCTCAGCAAGGTCGACCCGAGCGTGAAGAACGTGCCGGAGAACCTCGGTGCCGGCCACGAGTGGGCGATGCACACCAGCACGACGCCGGTGATCGAGGTCGCGGGCGACGGCAAGACCGCCAAGGGCATCTGGTACTCGCCCGGCATGGGACTCATGACTTCGATCGTCGACGGCAAGCCGCAGGTGCGTGGCACCTTTTTCTGGGAGAAGTACGGCGGCGACTTCGTCAAGGAGGATGGCCAGTGGAAGATCTGGCACATGCAGATGGCCTATGACTTCACCCCGCAGCTCGACGGCAAGTGGCTCGAGTTCGGCAAGCCGAAGGGCATGAAGGAGGCCGGCGAACGCATGCAGCAGGAGATGCCGCCGGGCTTCAGCAAGCCGAAGTACTCCTATCCCTCGTTCAGCCCGCAGCGCTCCTCGATCATCTATCCGCCGATCCCCGAGCCGTACTACACCTTCGGCGAGACCTTCAGCTACTGATGGTCGCGGGGGGCGGCAGGCCGCGCGGCGGCGCGCGGGCGCGGCTCGCCGCGCTGGGGCTCGTCGCCATGCTGGCGGCGGCTGGCGTGCCGGCCGGTACGGCCGACGCGCCGGCTGCGCCGGCCGCGCCGGAGCAACGGGAGCTGCGCTCCTACTGGCACGACGGCCGCGTCGACTACTTCGGGACGGCGACCGCCATGGGCCAGAACGCCGCGCTCAGCGTCTTCGGCTACCGTTTCGTGCGCGCCGAGTGCCGCGTATTCGCCACGCAGCAGCCCGGCACGATCCCGCTGCAGCTCTGGTGGAGCGAGGCGCTGCAGGACAACGCCACGGTCGCGGCGGCGGCCTCGATCGCGACCGTGCAGGCGGCCGGCTACGACAACAAGGCGACCGAAGGCTACGTGTACGCCGCGGAACGTCCGGGCACCGTGGCGCTGAAGCTCTACTACAGCAAGCGGCTCGACGACTACGTCACCACCACGGCCGCGACCGGCGAGGCCGACGCGCTCGCGAAGGGCTATCGCTTCGTGCGCGTCGAGGGCTACGCACTGCCGCTGGCGGCTACCGCCCGATAACCAGAGGTACCCCAACCATGCCCAAGCCAATCGGAACGATCCTCCCTGCCGCGCTGTGCCTGCTGGGCGTCCTGGCGCCGGCCGTGGCTCCCGCCGCTGCCGCTGCGGCCGCCGCGCCGCCCGCACTGGCCGCGCGCATCGAGCGCCTCGAGGCCATCGCCGAGATCCAGAACGTCATGAGCCGCCACGCGTGGTACTACGCCGCGGGCGAGCACAAGCGCGAGCTCGAGGAGATCTGGGCGCGCAAGGCGCCGGACATCTGCTGGGGCTCGGACGAAGGCTGGTGGGTCGGCGGGCCGCTCATGCAGGACTACTATGTCGACTACTTCGACAAGTTCCGTGCGCGCGACCTGCACGCGTTCATCAAGCAGCACCCGGAAGTGACGAATACGCCGGACAACTACGGCGCGGGCACTTCGATGATGCACACCAACTCGACGCCGCTGATCGAAGTGGCGGGCGACGGCAGGACCGCCAAGGGCATGTGGTACTCGATCGGGCAAGTGACGCAGACGCCGGGCGGACAGCAGACGCCTACGTACATGTGGGAGCGCTACGCGGTCGACTTCATCAAGGAAGACGGCCAGTGGAAGATCTGGCACTTCTTCGTGCATACCGACTGGTCGGCGGGACCGGGCGAGAGCTGGGTGCGCAACGGACCGCCGGGCGGCGGGCCGGGCGGTCCCGGCGCGCAGGGCGGTCCGCCGCCGTTCCCGGGTGGCGGCCAGGCCGGCGAGAGCGCCGAGGCGCCGAAGCCCACGGTGCGTGGTGCCGGCATGGGCGGCGGAAAGCCCTTCGCGCCGCCGAGCGAGAACCCGCGCGTGCCGGTGCCGTATCGCACGTTCGGCGAGACGTTCTCCTACGGACCGCCGGCCAGGTAGCGCCTGCCGGCCATCCACGAGGAGCAGTGACGATGAAGATCCCTGTGGTTCATGCAGCGGCCGCGATCCTGGCGAGCGCGGCCGTACTACACCATCAGCGAGTTGTTCCCGTACTGAGAGCGCGCATCCGGTGAGGAGTCGCCCGATGATGATCCTGCGTCGCACGGCCCTCGGGCTGCCGGTGGTGGCCGTGGCCGCGGCGGTGTCGATGATCGGCGCGGCGGGGAGCCACGCCGCGGGGAGCGGCGCAGCGGGGCCGAGCGGCGCCGCGGTTGAACCGCTCGTGCCCTATGCGCTGCCGGTCGTCACGCCGCCGGTGAAGTCGTCGCCGGCGGTCGATCCGGCGGCGCCCTACACGCCGACCGTCCAGCGGCTCATCGCGCAGCTGCTGCCCGATCCCGTGCCCAGCGCCGCGCAGCTCGCCGCGGCGGCGCAGCTGCTCGCGAGCCGCGAGGGTTCGAACCCGAGCTGCCACGCGCTCGCCGAATCGGTGGCGCCGCTCGTGACCACGCCGCGCATCGCGCCGATGTGCTTCTCCGATGGCCTCGGCGTGCAGGTGTACCCGAACCGCAGCGTCACCGAAGGTCCGCGCGCCATCCAGACGACGGGGCTGCCCTCGCGCGTGCTGCTGGGCTCGACCTTCGATCCCGAACTTGTCAACGCCGTCGGCCAGGTCGAGGGCGCCGAGGGGCGTGGCCTCATGCTCACCGGCCTGCTCGGGCCGCAGGTCGACACCGACGTGTTCGTCAACTGGCACCGCGGCGTCGACACGCCCGGCGAGGATCCGTACCTGAACGGCGTCATCGGCGCCGCCGAGGTGAACGGCATCCAGGGCCAGGGCCTGATGGCGCAGCTCAAGCACTACGCCGGCTACAACGGCACCTCCGAGAAGCGGACCGTCAGCTACCAGGACCAGGCGCTGCACGAGACGATCCTCACGCCCTACGAACATGCGGTGAAGCAGGGCGGCGTGGCCTCGGTGATGTGCTCCTACCAGACCATCCGCGATGTCTCGAAGCGCCTGCCCGGGCCCGTCGATGCGCTCGCGCCGGCGAGCCCGTACGCGGTGGCTGGCAGCGCGCGCACCTGGCCGCTCGACGAGGCGCACTGGTCCTGCGAGCAGCCGCTCATCCTCACCTACGTGCTGCGCAACCTCTGGGGCTCCGCGGCCTTCGTCGGCACCGACTACGGCGCCGCGCACAGCACGCATGCGGTGCTGCAGGGGCAGGACCGCGAGGATCCGAGTGCGACCTACTTCAGCGGGAGCGATCCGGACGCGCAGCCGGCGCTGGGGCCCGGTGGCCAGGCGATGCCTGGCATGGGCAACCTCGCGCTCGACGCGACGAGCTCGACCTGCGCGGATGCCGCCGGCCGCGCGGTCTCCTGCACGACGCCCGGCGCCGTGCATGTCGCCGGCATACCGGGGCCCGGTTGCCCCGCCACGGGTTGCGGCCTCGCCAATGCCGTGGCCAACGGCACGGTGCCGCTGGCGGTGTTCAAGCAGGCGCTGGCGCGCGTGCTCTACCAGCAGGAGCGCTTCGGCCTGCTCGGCTGCGACAACACCTCCAGCGATTGCGCCAACCCCGGCGGTGTCGGCGGCGATCGCAGTGGCACTGCGCCGTTGCCGCTCGGCGCGATCGGCGGCGTGCCGGTGCCCGGCACGCGCAACGGCGGCGCGGCCATCGTCGAGAAGGCGGCGGAAGAAGGCGCCGTGCTGCTGAAGAACCGCGACCACGCGCTGCCGATCGGCGCGGGCGCGCTGCGTGGCGGCATCGCCGTGAGCGGCGGCGGCGCCGAGTACCTGATCGCGAGTCCTTCCAACGAGGGCGCCGAGGGCTACGCCGAGCGCGCCGCGGTCAGCCCGTTGCGACAGCTGCAGGCGTTGAGCGGCCAGGCGCGCGCCTTCCGCTACACGCCGGCGAACGCGCCCACCGGGCGCACCGTGCCGTGTTCGCTCCTGGGCAGTGCCGCGGCCGGGGCCGCACCGACCGTGACTCGCGCCGGTCCCTGCGGCGCGGCCAGCGGCCTCGCACGCCACGAAGGCGCATCGGCGCAGGACCTGGCGCCGGCCGGCGTCGATGCCAGCCTCGAATTCACGGCGCTCTCGAAGCGTGGTGCGCTGGCCGGCGGCCGCGCCTATCGCTGGGAAGGCTGGCTCTACGTGCCGGCGACGGATCGCTACGTGTTCCGCCTGCAGCACAGTCGCAACCTCGCGGACGAGCGCGTGCGCTTCGCGCTCGATGGCCGGGAGCGCACGCTGCAGGATGCGTACTCCTTCTACCAGGGCCAGTACTACGGCCTGATGTCGACGCGCGTCAACCCGACCAACGCGGGCTACATCGAGGCGGGGCTGCGCAACCGCCAGTGCGCGACGGCAGACGAGAAACCCGCCGCGCCGCCGCCCGGCCCGCCGGTGGCGTCGGCCGCGGGGCCGGCGCAGCCGCCCGTCATCCGTTGCGAGGACGGCCCGGCCGTGGGCTGGCATCGTGTATCGATCAGCGTCGATGCGACGGCGCTGGATGCACGCGAGCGCGTGAGCCTGCGTTTCGCCCCCTCGCGCACCCACGCCGACATCGCCGCCGCGGCCGAGGACGCGGCGCACGCCGCGCTGGCGCTGGTGTTCGTCAACGACCAGGGCCGCGCTGTGGTCTGCCAGGGTGGTCCATGCGGCGACAGCAGCGGTCGGCCGGAGATCTCCTCGCTCCAGCCCGAACAGATCGAGCTGATCCAGGCGGTCGCCGCCCGCAACCCCAACACCGTCGTCGTGCTCAACACCGGCACGCCGGTGATCGTGAAGGAATGGATCGACCTTCCGCACGTCAAGGCCGTGCTGAACCTCTGGCACGCCGGCCAGGAGGGCGGCACTGCCGCCGCGCGCCTGCTGCTCGGCCATGCCAACCCGAGCGGCCACACCAGCCTCACCTGGCCGCGCGACAACGGCGACACGCTCTATGGCCATGCGCAGCCGCGCGGGCTGTACGCGGGCGACACGCCGGGCGCGCACCCCGAGCGCCTCAACGGGCTCGCGAACGGCGACTCGGAGCAGACCCAGGGCATCTACTCGGGCTATCGCTACTACGACCAGCTCGGCCTGCCGGTGCAGTTCCCGTTCGGCTACGGCCTTTCGTACACGAGCTTCGCCTTCGCGGGGCTCGAGGTGGGCGCCACGGCTGATGGCGGCGCGGACGTGAGCTTCGAGCTGCGCAACACCGGCAGAGTCCGCGGCACCGAGGTGGCGCAGGTATACGTGGGCCCGGGTCCCGCCGTGGACGGCGTGCAGCAGGCGGTGCGGAGCCTCGCCGGCTTCGCGCGCGTGGACCTCGCGGCGGGGGAGGCGAGGCGGGTGCGCATCCACCTCGAGCCGCGCGCGTTCCAGTACTGGAGCGAAGCGCAGCAGCGGTGGCTGCGCAACGGGCCCCGAAGCATCTACGTAGGTAACGCAAATGCGCCGGAACGCCTGCCGCTATCGGCTCCGATCGGCATGTAATGGGTTGATTTCATGGGGTCCTGGCCCGGCCTGGGCCATCGAGGCCGGCCGGGGCCCGCCGGGGGCCGTCTCCATATTTCCTGCAAATTTGGTTGCTATCGTGTCCTGAGCGCGACATGCGCCGCATGGCCGCGACCGGCTGTCCTTGGGGAGGGGAGTTAAGTGTTCACACGCAAATTCGGATGGATGTCCGTGGCCACGGCCTGCCTGGTCGGTTCGGTCGCGATGGCTTATGCCGAGGAAGCGGCCGACGAGGGCCAGCTCGAGGAAGTGATCGTCACCGCGCAGAAGCGCGAGCAGTCGTTCCAGTCGCTGGCGATCGCCGCCGAGGTGGTCACGAAGGAAGAGGTCGCGAAGACCGGCGTGACGACGGTGCAGGACGCGATCCGCCTGGTACCGGGCGTCAAGATCCAGAACATCGCGGGCAGTGGTGCCGGTCGCGTCTTCATCCGCGGCATCGGTACGGCCTCGGGCGACGAGTTCACGCAGGTGGTATCCAACGGCGTGTCGATGAACCTCGATGGCGTCAACTCCACCAACGCCAGCAACATGCTCGGCTCGATGTTCGACGTCGAGCGCGTCGAGGTCCTCAAGGGCCCCCAGGGCACGCTGTACGGCGCGAGCGCGCTGGGCGGCGTCGTCAACGTGATCACGGCGCGGCCGAAGCACGAGTTCGAGGCGACCGCCAAGATCCAGTTCGGCAACTACAAGGCCGGCAACATCCAGGGCATGGTCAACATTCCCCTGGGCGATACGTTCGCGGTGCGACTCACGGCCACCAAGAACAAGCGCGATGGCTACGTGAGCGGGCCTTCGACCTACACATTCTCGGGTCCGATGCTGCCGTTCCTGCCGTTCCCGACCTGGCTCCAGTCGATCGCCGACAACTACTACTCCACGCTGGTCGTGGTGCCGCCTCCGCCTGGCGTGCCGGCCCCGCCGATGGGCTTCGTCACCGTCGGATCGCGCGGCAATTTCGGCGCGGTCGACTCCCAGGACTTCCGCGCGCGTGCCCTGTGGACGCCGACGTCGAGCCTGTCGATCCTGGTCAACTACCAGCACACGCATGACCAGGGCACGTCCCCGACCTGGGTCAATCCGGCCGACGTCGCCGCAGGTCACCTGGTGTGCTGCAACCTGGCCTTCTCGCCGCCGCCGGCGGCGACCCCGGCGTGGTACGTTGCCGGCCTGTACCGCCGCAGCTCGGAGACCATATCGGGCGAGGTTGCCTATGACTTCGGCGGCTTCGGTACCGTCACGCTGATCCCGACATACAACAAGCTGAACGACCTGGGCGGGTCGTTCGAACTGAGTCCGCGCGAAGCCAAGACGAACACGGCGCGGGGCCAGACGCAGAAGACCTACGAGCTGCGCTGGAATTCGCCGGCGGCCTCGAAGATCGTGTGGGTTGCCGGCCTCTACAAGACCACCTCGGATCGCGAGCTGGGCACCAGCTCCAACCTGCGCACGCCGAGCGCGGACCTGGACGGCAATCCGGATACGCCGGAATACAGCCTGTACGAAGTCGGTCGGCCGTTCGACACGTTCAACGCCTTCGGCCAGATCACCTATCCGTTCACGGAGCAGCTGCGCGTCACCGCCGGCGCCCGCTATGCAAAGAGCGACGCCGACTACGCCTACCAGCTGTACCAGACGGCCAACCCCTGCAGCTCGCCACCGTCGCCGGCGTGCCCGCTGACCGACACGGTCGCGTTCACCACGCCGACCATCACACGCAAGAGCTCGCGCGGGTCGACCACGTGGACGGCCGGCCTCGAATACGACGTCACGCCGCAGAGCCTGCTGTACGGCCGCATCGCCACCGGCTTCAAGTCCGGCGGCGTGCAGGCTCCCAACACGGGTGTTTCGATCACGACGCCGGATCCGCGCACCCTCACGACGTACAAGGACGAGACTTCGATCGCCTACGAACTCGGCAGCAAGAACCGTTTCCTCGGCAACACGCTGCAGGTCAACGCGGCGCTGTTCTACACGACCTGGCGCAACATGCAGCTGAGCCAGATCGTCTGCGTGGTGCAGGGTTGCGCGCCGTTCCAGGACCCGACCTACGTGCAGTTCTACAACGCGGGTCCTTCGAAGCAGTACGGCCTGGAGCTCGATTCGATCTGGGCGGCCACGCCGGATGACCGGCTGAGCCTCTCGCTGTCGTCGATGAAGGGCGAGTACGGCACGACGGCCTACTACTGGAGTGCGCCGGGACCCACCGGGCCCATCAACGTGTTCGTGAACCTCAAGGGCCACGAAATGGCCAACACGCCGAAGCTGGCGGGCACGCTCGGGTATTCGCACATCTTCCGTATCGGCGACGGCAAGCTGACGGCCACCCTGGAAGGCGAGTATTCGTCGAGCTACGAGACCACGCACGAGTGGTACTTCTCCGGCCATACCCAGCCCTCGTATTTCCGCAACAACCTCTCGTTCACCTACGAGAAGGGCAAGGTGCAGGTCATCGCCTACGGCCGCAACCTGCAGAACAAGGCGACGATCCAGAGCGTGTTCCCGTTCGGCGTCCAGGCCGGCGAGCCGCGCCTCTACGGCGGCAGCCTGCAGGTGTCGTTCTAGGGACGCGGACAGGAAGACAGGCGGAGCTATCGACGGGGTGGGCACTCGGGTGTCCACCCCGTTTTCTTTGCCGGGCAGCCCGACATGAAGCAACTCAACGCATGGCTCGTGGTCCTGGTGGCCTTCGCCGCCAGCGTGGGCATCAGCGCCGAGGCGCCGCCCGATCCGGCGCTGCGCAGCGCCGGGATGAGCGGTGCACCGCCGATCCTCAAGGCGCTCGACATCCAGTGCCGGCTCGTCAACGCGCGCTATATAAAGCCATACATCCAGCCGGGCAGCAGCGCGCGCGAGAAGGTGGGCAACCAGGTCATGGACGTACTGACCACGGGCGCCACGCAGTCGGTCTACGCGGTACCGGAGGAGTACGACTGGGTGCTGTCCGAGCGCTACGAGGTGGCGTGCGACGGTGGCCTGGGCTACGTGCTCGTCGCCGGCAACGTCAAGACCGGCGTGCAGAGCGCCCGCAAGAGCCAGGCGTACCTCTGTGCCGAAGCCGCGCAGATGTCCACCGGCAAGTCGGTGAAGGTGGGCATCGACGCGATCCTCGCCAACGCGCTCGCCGAGCAGCGTTGCGTACTGTCGGAGAACGCCGAGGCGGCGCAGCGCGAGGCGCTGGCGGCACTGGCCCTGCGCGGCGGCGCGTCCTGCGACATCCAGCAAATGCGTGCGGCCGGCCGCGCCGGCAGCAACAGCTACATCGATCTCGCCTGCGCCGACGGCACCGGCGTGCTGCTGGCGCTGGCGTTCCCGGTGAAGAGCGACTCCACCGTGCAGGCGGCACCGTGCTTCGCGGTGCCGGAGTCCTCCGGCGTGCAGTGCCAGCTCGTGCCGCGCGCCCAGTCGATCGCCGCGGTCGACGCGCTGATGGCCCGGTCCGGCGCCGACTGCAAGGTCGCCAACCGGCGGCTCGTCGGGGCGATGCGCAACGGGGACTCGCTGTACGAGTACGCCTGCGAGGGCGGCCAGGGCTACATCCTGCGCACGAACACCAGGGGCGAGATCATCGGCGGCGTCGACTGCGGTGACGCCGAAGCGAAGCCGCTCGGGGGCTGCAAGCTCAGCCCGGCCGCCGGCAAGTAGGCGCCGGCGATGGGGGGATGCACGTGACGCCGTTGCTGGCGCGCACCCGGATCGCCACGATCAATGCGGGTCGGCGCGTCGTCGCGCGAGCCGTGCGTGAGCGGCACGCTGCAGTCGTGCACGGCCAACGCGTGGGCCTGACGGCGCGCAGGCTGTCGCTGGCGGCGCTCGTCGTCTTCTCGGCGGGTTGCGTCGCCGCTCCGCCAGCGACGCAGCCGGCACGCAAGCGCCTGCTGCTCGTCACGACCTCGATCGGCTTCCGCCATCCCTCGGCCGGCTTCGCCGGCGAGGTCGTGCGCCAACTCGCCCGGGCATCGGGTGAGTTCGAGGTCGTCTCGACGGCTGACGACCCGGATTTCCCCAGGTATCCCGATCCGCAGGAGTGGGAGACGGCGGGCAAGGCCGACGCGGGCCCGCCGGTCGTGCCCCCCGGTGGACCACCGGGTGGACCACCGGGTGGACCGCCGGGTCTGGGCGCCCCGGGCGGTGCCGGATCGCCGGAGACGCTCGAGAAGGTCCGGCGCGTGCTCGCACGGTATCTCTCGGCCAAGGCGCTCCAGGGATTCGACGCCGTCGTGTTCGTCAACACCAACGGCGAACTGCCGCTGCCCGACCCGCAGGGATTCCTCGAGTGGATCAAGGCCGGCCACGGCTACCTGGGCACACACTCGGCCAGCGACACGCTGCACACGCTGCCCGGCTACGCGGAGATGCTCGGTGGCGAGTTCCAGGTACACGGCCGGCAGGCGATCGTCGAGCTGCACGACGATGATGCCGCGAGCCCCATGACCGTGGGCTTCGGCGGCGACAGCGTCGTGGCCGACGACGAGTGGTACCTGTTCGGGCCGGGCTACGATCGTTCGAAGGTGCATTCGCTCTACAGCATGACGGCGCACCCCAACCAGAAGACACCGGGCCACTATCCGGTCGCCTGGTGCAGGTCCTACGGCAAGGGGCGCGTCTTCTACACCTCGCAGGGCCATCGGTTCGACATCTGGGATGCGCATTGGGTCGGTTCCGACGGCCAGCGAACCAACAGTGCCGCGGCCGTCGACGCGTTCCGCGCCAGCCTGCTCGCCGGCCTGCGCTGGGTCGGCGGCCTTGTCGAGGCCGACTGCACGAATGGTGGCGGTCGCTGATGCACGCGGGCCGGTATGTCGTCGTGACCAGTCCGATGCAAAGTCCTGTGAAGTATGCGCGCGGGCACGCCGGACGCGGCTACGCTTCGCGCCACGGCAATGGCGCGGCTGTGGCGCCGCCACGATCGATACGAGGGGAGTACTCATGCGTCTGAACGTCGCGCTCGGGCTGGTGCTGCTGGCCCCGTTGAGTGGTGCCGCATTGGCTGCCGGCGCCGCGAAGTCGGTCCCGGCCGACGGCCATTGGGAAGTCGCGGCGACGACGCGGCTCGCGAAGCTCGACATCGGTGCCGGTGCGCGCGTCGCGGCGCCAAAGGGCCACAGCCTCACGCTCACCGTGGACGGCGCGAACGTGCCGCTCGCGCCCGGGAGCTACGCCGGCAACGTCGTGCTGACGGTGACCGACGACATCCTCGTGCCCTACGGCGGCTTCGAGCCGTACCACTACCGGGCCGCGGTGTACGTCGACGGCGGCAAGCGCGTGGGCGCGAAGTCGGTCGCCGCGGCGGTTGGCGGCAGCGCCGGCGACCGCACCGCGAACGACCTGGTCATCACTTCCAGGGAACCGCTGTTCAACGGCGTGGTCGTTACCGGCAGGTCAACCTATACGATCAACGGCGCGAAGATCGACCTCACCGGCAACGGCGGCAACGACTTCGCCGGTTTCGGCGCGGCGATCATGTCGGCGGGCAATTCGCGGCTGACCGTCAACAACGCCGACATCCGCACGCACGGTGCGGTGCGCACGGCGCTGTTCATCGGCGGTGACAGCACGATGACCGTCAACGACAGCACGATCGAGGTGTTCAGCGGCACGCTGCCCGCGGATTACCAGTTCTCGATCATGCCAGGCAAGATGATGGAGGTGCCCTACGGCCTCGGGCTGCGCGGCAACGTGCGTGCCACCAACCTCATCGACCAGGCGACCGTCTACTACAACAACGTGCACGTGATCGCGCACGGCTGGGGCGCGCTGTCGAGCGACGGCGGCGGCCCGACGCGCATGTTCGTCGACCGCAGCCACATCGAGACCGAGGGCTCCGGCTACGGCGCCTACGCCAACGGCGATGCGCACGACCACTTCGCGCGCACCACGCTGGACGTGGTCGACTACGGCGTGGTCATCGGCGGCAACGGCTCGGCGACGCTCACCGACGCCAGCGTGCTCAACTCGAAGCGCATCGGCGTGATGATGCACCAGGGGACCGGTGGCAGCGTGCTCAGGATCGAGCGCAAGTCGAGGGTGAACACGCGGCTCGCCGCCGTGGTGATCAAGGGGCGCGGCGCGGACGTGATCATCGACGACGCCGAGGTCCACGCCGGCAACGGCGTCATCGTGCAGACGATGGAGACCGACGATCCGATCATGGTCTCGATGATGCGCGGTGGTGGCGGCCCGGGCGGTCCTCCGGGCGGCGGCGCGCCGCCGCCAGGCGCTGGCGGGCCTCCGGGCGGCGGCATGCCGGGTTCGGAGGCGGGTGGCTACAGCCCGGACGTGAACGTAACGATCGCCAACGCGAAGCTCGCGGGCGACCTGGTGCACGCGATGGGCGACAAGGGCGACATGCACGTCGTCCTGCAGAACGCGACGCTGGGAGGCGGCATCTCGACGGCGGCCGCGGCGCCGCGCTCGGGCAAGGAACCCACCGAGGCGACGCGCGAGGAGATCGGCGACGTGGTGAACACCTTCGGTCCGCACGCGGAAAAGTGCCGGCTGTCCGTGACGGTCGACGGCCGCTCACGCTGGGTCGTCGACAAGACTTCCTACCTCAATGCCCTGACGCTGGCGCAGGGCGCCGAGGTTGTGGCGGCGGAGGGCGCGACGCTGAGCATGACGGTGGATGGGGCCGCTACGCCGCTCAAGGCCGGAGCTTACCGCGGGGCGATCGTGCTGCAGCTCGTGCGCCGCTAGAACGCCATTGGAATCAGTGGGTTGATGTGCCCAGGCCGCGTGCTGGTCACCTCCTTTCCGGAACGTATACGTGCACGTATACTTGTCCTGCAAGTCGTTCCGGGAAGGCCGATGCCCCAAGTCACTCTATATATCGACGAAGACAGCGACCAGAAGGCCCGCAAGGCTGCGGCCGCCGCGGGTGTTTCCTACAGCCGCTGGGTCGTGGAGTTGATCCGCGCCAGGACGCGCGACGAGTGGCCGATGGCGGTGCGCGAGCTCGCAGGGAGCTATCGCGCCTTCCCGCTGCGCGAGGCGGCCGACGCGACCGCCGACATCGAGCGCGTGCCGCTCGAGTAGCCGGCGCCGGACGATGTACGTCCTCGATACGAACACGGTCGCGTATTTCTTCCGCGGCGAGGGCCGCATCGCCGCGCGCCTGCTCGACACGCCCCCGAGCGAGGTGGCGGTTCCCGCCGTTGCCGCCTACGAACTGCGCTACGGATTGGCGCGGCTGGGCAACGCGGCACGCCGCGTCGATCAGCTGGAGCAGTTCCTGTCCAGCATCCGCATACTGGCGTTCGACGATGCCGTTGCGCGCTTCGCTGCGGCAATCCGCGTCGATCTCGAGCGCGCGGGCCAACCCATCGGGCCCCTCGATGTGCTGATCGCCGCAACGGCGCTGCACTCGGCCGCGACCCTGGTCACGCGCAACGTGGCGGAATTCGGCCGCGTGCCGGGCCTGCGCGTGGAGAACTGGTACGGTTGACGGCCCGCGCGTCAGCGCACCGCCGGAACTTCGAAGGCCCGCCGGCCGCAACTGCTGCGCACGCTCGCCGGGCAGCGTCGCGCCGCGAGGTCGCGGCCGAGGCAGATGCGCACTTCCGCCAGCTCGCCCCGGCTGCAGGCCACCCGCAGGCTTCCCTCGGGGAGCTGCGGGTTGGCACTGCGCAAGGCCAGGATGAGACCGTCGGTGGTCAGGGTGCGCGCGCGCCGCGGCGCCTCGAACGCGGGCGGGATATGGATCGAGGCGAGGGCGCGGTCGGCATTGCGGAAATATTCGGCGGCGCCGAATCCGCTGCAGGTGCCGTGGACCTGCCACTCGTGCCGCATCAGGTGCGGGCTCACGTAGACCATCATCCCGGCGCGCTCGGCCGCGGCATCGAGCCGCGCCGCGGTCGGACAGCGCTCGGGGTAGCCGCCGGCTTCGTATTGCGGCCAGAGCCCGTGCAGGACGAAACCGTAGCCCTTGTCACCGCACTCGGCCTTGTCGTCGCGATGCGTGAGGCAATAGGTCGGAGACCAGGACAGCGAGAGCAGGTAGTAGTCGAACTGGCCCGGGCGGGCCTCCGGTCGCGGCGCCCGCGGCTCGTGCTGGCGCCCGTGGGATACGGCAACGAAGGCAAAAGCCAGGAACGCGGCGGCCAGCATGCGAGCGATGGGGCGGCGGGAGATCGGCATGAGGACGCGCTCCGGTTGCACGTGCGCCATTGTTCCACATCGCACGGTGCGCGGCCTCAATCGCGTGCCAGTGACTCCACCGGATCCAGTCGAGCGGCGCTACGCGCCGGCAGGAAGCCGAACGCCACGCCGATCGCGCTGCTGCACAGGAACGCGACGATGATCGAGGTCGGCGAGATCACCATGCGGAAATCCTGGGCGACGTGCGCCACCAGCGCCGCGAGGCCGAGCGCGATGCCGACGCCGATCACGCCGCCGACCAGGCACACCAGCACGGCCTCGATCAGGAACTGCTGCAGGATGTCGCCCTGGCGCGCGCCGACCGCCATGCGCACGCCGATCTCGCGGGTGCGCTCGGTGACCGAGACCAGCATGATGTTCATGACGCCGATGCCGCCGACGATCAGCGAGATCAGCGCGATCGAGGAGACCAGCAGCGTCATCGTCTGGGTCGAGCTCTTGACCGCTGCGACGAAGTCGTTGCTGTTGCCGATGAAGAAGTCCTTGGTCCCATGGCGCACGGTCAGGAAGCGCGTGATCGCCTGCTCGGCGAGGTCCGAGGACACGCCGTCCGGGACGCGCACCGAGATGTTCTGCAGCCGCGAGCTGCCGAGCATGCGCGCGGTCACCGTGGAGTACGGCGCGTAGATCCGCAGGCTCGAGCCGCCACCGAATTCGCGCGAGTTCTTCTTCAGAACGCCGATGACGCGCGCCGGCATGGAGCCGAGCAGGATCACCTGGCCGATGGGGTCGCCGCGGTCCTTGAAGAGCGTCGTGACCGTGTTCTCGTCGATCACGGCGACCTGGCCGATCTCGTGGTCGGCGGAGGCGTCGAACAGCCGGCCGGAGTTGAGCTGCATGCCACGCGCGCGGAAGTAGCCGGAGCCGACGCCGTTGATCTCGCCGGTGGCGGCGGCGTCGCGGAAGCGGATCGTCGCCGAGGTGGAGACCGAGGGCGTGACGCTGTCCACGTACGGGAAGCCGGCGAGCGCGTTGACATCGCCGATGGTGAGCGTCTGCACAGCGCCCGAGCGCATGTCGCCGAAGCCCTTGCCCGGGAAGATGTTCAGCGTGTTGGTGCCGAGCTGCGAGAGGTTGGAGAGGATCTGCTGCTGCGCGCCGGTGCCGAGCGCCACCACCGAGACCACCGAGGCGATGCCGATGATGATGCCGAGCATCGTCAGGAAGGTGCGCGTGCGGTGCGCGCGCATGGCGACGATCGCCATGCGGAACGCCTCGAGGAAGCGCTCCAGCACCAGGTGCGGCAGGTCGTCGATGCCTGCCGGTGCGGCGCGGCCCCGGCCGGACGGCGGAGCCGCAGGCTCGCGCACGCGGCGATCGGCGGTGATCACGCCGTCGCTGATCTCGATGATGCGGTGGGCGTGCTGCGCGACGCTCATGTCGTGCGTCACCAGCACGATCGTCTGGCCCTCGCGGTTCAGCTCATCGAGGATGCGCAGGACCTCCGCTCCGCTGGTGGTGTCCAGCGCGCCGGTCGGCTCGTCGGCCAGGATCACCTCGCCGCCGTTGATCAGCGCCCGCGCGATGCTGACGCGTTGCTGCTGGCCGCCGGAGAGCTGCGACGGCCGGTAGTCGAGCCGGTGCGAGAGCCCGAGCTTGGTGAGCAGCTCGCGCGCGCGCGAGCGGCGCTCGCCGTGGCCGCGCCCGGCGTAGATGGCGGGGACCTCGGCGTTGGCCGTGGCCGTCAGGTCGCCGAGCAGGTGGTAGCGCTGGAAGATGAAGCCGAAGTGCTCGCGACGCAGCTCGGCGAGCTCGTCGGGCTGCATCTCCGAGGTCTCGCGCCCGGCGACCTGGTAGCTGCCCGAGGTCGGCCGGTCGAGGCAGCCGAGGATGTTCATCAGCGTCGACTTGCCCGAGCCGGAGGCGCCGACAATGGCGATGAATTCGCCGGCGCGGATCTCGAGGTCGACGTCCCGGAGGACGGTGATCGTCTCCTCGCCCGCCGGGAAGTCGCGGCGCACCTTGGCCAGGCGAAGGAGCGGCGCGTCCATCAGAAGAACATGGGGCCGCGGTCGCCGTCCTGCTTGACGTCGCCGGCGTCGCCGATGACCACCGCATCGCCGGCCCGCAGCCCGTCGAGCACCTGGCAGGTGACGCGCGTGTTGATGCCGATGCGGACCTTGCGCGGCTGCGGCTTGCGATCCTTCCCCAGCACCTGCACGGTGTAGCGCCCGTCGGCATCCTTCCCGCCGAGCGCCGTGGCCGGGATCGTCAGCACCTGCTTCGCCTCGGCGATGACGATGTACACCTGCGCCGTCATCGAGGGGTAGAGCGTGCCGTCGGTATTCGGGATGTCGAACAGGGCGTTGTAATAGATCGCCGTCGAGGACGATGAACCGGAACTGGCGGTCGTCGAGTTCTCGTTGACGATCGACTCGGGCGCGGGCTCGATCTGCCGCACCTTCGCGTAGTAGCGCCGGTCGGGGTTGCCGAGCGTGGTGAAATAGACCGTCTGGCCGGGTTTGACGCTGACGACGTCGGCTTCGGAAACCTGCGCCTTGATCGTCATGACGTCGAGCTTGGCGAGCATCACGATGGTCGGTGCCGCCTGGTTGGCGTTGACCGTCTGGCCCTGCTTGGTCACCACCGCGACCACGACGCCGTCCATCGGCGCGACGATGCGCGTGTAGCCGAGGTTGATGCGCGCGATGTCGAGTTGCGCCTGCTGGGAGCGGATCTGCGCGTCGAGCGCGGCGAGCTGCGCGGTGGAGGTGTCGTAGGCGGCCTGCGCCGCGTCGAAATCGGCACGGGCGGCGAGTCCGGCGGCCAGCATCTTCTGCTGCCGTTCCAGCGCCAGCTGCGCCTGGCGGTTGGCGGCCAGCTGCGCGTTGCGTTGCGCCTTGAGGTTCTCGATACCGAGCCCGGCCCGGGTCACCTCGTTGCGCTGCGGCTGCGCGTCGATCTCGGCGACCAGCTGGCCGGCCTTGACCCCCTGGCCCACGGCCACGGCCAGCGTCTTGATCTGGCCCGAGACCTGGGCCCCGACGCTGACCAGTGCCTTGGGCTCGAGCTTGGCCGTGGCGAGCACCGTCTGCTCGATGTCCCCGACGGTGGCGACGGCCGTGGCGTAGGCGGGCGTGGCGGTTTTCCGGGCGGGCCGCAGCAGGGCATAGGCAGCCAGTGCCACGATCACCGCTGCCGCTGCGACCAGCACCTTGCGGGAGCGTGTCACGGGCGCCATCTTACCCACCGGCCGGTCAAGAACTGTCGAGATTCCTCTGATTGTGACCGGGCTTGCTGGATGGGGCGCCTGCCGGAGAGAGGGCCGCAACGCAGCCCAAATGTGGAGCAATCGTGGATTCTCCGCGGGTGGGATCCGCGGGACGATACCGGTGCTCTAGTCTTGCCGCGTCAGGGGACCGGGAAACCACATGAGCATCACGAGACGGGACTTTCTCGAGGCGACGGCCCTCGGCGCGGCAATCGCCGGCGCCCCCGGGCTGCTGACTCCTGCTGCCGCGGCAACGCCTGGCGGCGCCGGGACCTGCGCCGCCTTCGGCCTGCCGCCGGTGCGCCAGCGCGCGATGTTCCGCTGGTGGTGGCCGGGCGGCTACATCACGCCGGAGGAGATCGAGCGCGAAGTGAACGCGATGGCCGACGCCGGCTTCGGCGGCTTCGAGATCGCCGACGTGCGCGACGGACTCACGGTGCCGATGGACCCGAAGCTCTACGGCTGGGGCACCGCGCGCTGGGTGGCGGGCGTGGAGCGCGCGCTCGAGGTCGCCTATCGCCGCGGCATGAAGGCCGACATCACCATCGGCGCGCACTGGCCGACCGGCATGCCGGGGATCACGCCGGATCATCCCGCGGCGGCGAAGGAGCTGGTGCACGGCGCCGCGGTACTGCAGGGCGGCGAGCGCTACAACGCCGCGCTGCCGGTCTCGACCGTGCCGGTGACCGGCGCTTCGATGCATCCCACGCCGCCGCAGGTCACGCCGCAGCTCGTGGCGCTGCAGGCTTTCCGGCAGGTGGGCACGCAGGGCGACACCGTGGTGCTCGATCCCGCCTCGCGCGTGGATCTCGCCGCGCGCGTCGTCGACGGTGCGCTCGACTGGACGGCGCCGGCCGGCGGCACCTGGCACCTGCTCGCCTTCTGGATGCGCGGTACGGCGCAGATCCAGAACATGTTCGCGATGAACAGGAAGACCTCGATGCTGGCCGACCCCATCCCGTACGTGGTGGACGTCTACGGCCAGGAAGGGGCCCAGGCCTGCATCGACTTCTGGGAACAGCACCTGCTGCCGCCGCGCACGCGCGCGCTGCTGCGCCGGATCGGCGGCTGCTTCTTCGAGGACTCGCTCGAGCTCAACGCGGTGAAGGAGTGGTCCTGCGGCCTGCCGGGGGAGTTCCAGCAGCGGCGCGGCTACGAGCTGCTGCCGTACCTGCCGCTGATGGCGGTGGCGCGCGGCGGCAGCGGCCCGGCCTTCGGGGGGCCGGGGCGCGCGGCACCGTATGCGCTCGCGGGCGTCGAGACGGAGCGCTTCGAGCACGATCTCGGCAAGACCTTCACCGAGATGTACGCGCTCAACCGCGTCAAGCGCCTGGGCGACTGGGCGGCGACGCTCGGCATGGGCATGGGCATGCGCGTGCAGTGCGCCGGTCTCGCCGCGTCCTACGCGACGGTGCCCGAGGGCGACAACGGCGACAACATCGACAGCTTCAGCGGCAAGGCGGCGGCGCGTGACATCGGCGGCCACACGCTGCTCTCCGACGAGGCGGCCACCTTCGTCGGCGGGCAGTCCAGCGTCGCCAACTGGCGGCTGCTGCTGTTCATGCTGCAGCGGGACTACGCCGGCGGCGTGAACCAGGTGGTGCTGCACGGCTTCAGCTACGCGGATTCGCCCGGCGCGACCTGGCCGGGTTTCAGCGCCTTCGGCCGCGCGATCGGCGAGGACTGGGGCCCGCGCAGCCCGCACTGGCAGCAGGCCAGCGAAGTCTCCGGCTACCTCGCTCGCCTGCAGCGCGTGCTGCAATCGGGGCGCTCGCAGGCCGACGTCGCCGTGCTGGCCGGCGCGGGCGGCGGTGGCGCCAGCGGGCCGCCGGGGCGACGCGAAGGCTCGAGCCTCGGCGAGCAGCTGCGACTTGCGGGCTACACCAGCCACACGATCGCCGAGGACCTGCTGACGCATCCGAAGGCCGTCGTGCGCAACCGGCGGTTGGCACCGGAGGGCGCGGGCTATCGCGCGCTGCTGGTCTCGGCCGCGGCGAGCCGCGAGGCGACCACCGCGCAGCGCATGCTGGAGTACGCGCAGGCGGGCCTGCCCGTCATCCTCATCGGTGAGCCGCCGCGTGACGTGCCGGGGTTGCAGGATGTCGCGGCGCGGCGGTCCACGCTGCGCGATGCGTACGCGCAGCTGGCGCGGTTCGGCAGCGTCGTGCGCGTTGCCGACGAGGCCGCGGCACTCGCGCGCTGCCGGTGGCAGGCGTCCAGCCTTCGCTTGGCTACTCGAAGGTCTCGCGCGGTGCTCGGACTCGTGCGCGAGGCCGGCCGCACGAACTACTACTACTTCCTCAACGACACCGACGCGGACAATGCCCTCGGCGTGTCGCTGCACGGCACGGGAACGCCGCTGCGCATCAACCTCTGGGATGGCAGCGTCGAGCCGGTGGCGGTGTACACGCAGGCAAACGGGCGCACCGAGATTCCGCTCCGCTTCCGCGGCAGCGAGGCCGTCGTGCTGGCGCTCACCACCGATCCGGCGCTGTGCACGCCGCCGGCTGCGCACGCGACCGCGAGCGACGTGGAGCTGTGCTACGTGAACGGGCGCCTGGCCGCGCGCGCCGGCAGCGCCGGTCGCTACGGCGCGATGCTGGCCGACGGCAGCGCGGCCAGCGTGGACGTGGGCGCCGTCGATGAGCCGCGCGAGCTCACCGACTGGTCGCTCACGGTCGAGTCGTGGGCGCCCGGGGCGAGCGCCACGGAGACGCGCAAGTCGGTGGTCCAGGTTCCCCTGCCGGCACTGACGGCCTGGACGAACATCCCGGCGCTGCACGACGTTTCCGGCATCGGCCGCTATCGCACGACGGTCGAGGTGGCGAACGTGGGTGCGGGGCGGGGCATGTGGATCGACCTCGGCGCCCTCGGCGGCACCTATCGCGTGTTCGTCAACGGCGCGCAGGCTGCCGCCGGGCAACCAGTTCCATCCGCGCATCGATATCGGCCGGTACCTCAAGGCCGGGCCGAACACGATCGAGGTGGAGATCGGCACGACGCTCAACAACGTGCTGCTCGCCAACCACATCACCAACAACTTCGGCCCGCCGCCGGGCGCAGGCGGTCCGCCCGGAGCACCGGGTGCTCCGGGCGGCGAGGGCGCGCCGCCGCAAATGGCCGGGCCCGGGCGGCGCCGCCCCCAACCCTGATCCGACGCTGCGTCCGCCCACCGGCGTGGACTGGGGCGCGCCGCAGGGCGGGCGCGATGGCGGCATGAGTCCGGGCGCCGGCGATCCCGGTGGCGCGCGCTCGCAGCAGGACTACGGGCTCATCGGGCCGGTGTGGCTGGTGCCGTATCGCGTGGTGGAGCTGCGCGCCTGAGTTCCGGTGCGCGGCGGCGCGTGGCCGCCGCGCGGCCGTGCCACGCTGATGCCGCTCAGGCGTCGATCTTGTAACCCACGCCGTAGACCGAGCGCAGCAGGTCCTGGCCGGCGTGGGCCTGGTGGAGCTTGCGGCGCAGGTTCTTGACGTGGCTGTCGACGGTGCGGTCGGCGACCACGCGGTGGTCGGGATAGAGCGCGTTGAGCAGCTGGTCGCGCGAGAACACGCGGCCGGGCGCCTTGGCGAGGATCTGCAGCAGCCGGAACTCGATGGCGGTGAGGTCGAGCCACTGGCCGTGGAAGCGGGCGCGCTGCCCGGCTTCGTCGAGCACCAGGCCAGGGATCTCGATGAGCGCGCCGCGGGTGCGGGCGCGGCGCAGGATGGCGCGTGCGCGCGCGACCACCTCGCGCGGGCTGAAGGGCTTGCCGAGGTAGTCGTCGGCGCCGACGTCGAGCCCCAGCAGGCGATCGACCTCCTCGACGCGCGCCGTCACCATCACGATCGGGGTGTCGCTGAACCCGCGGATCTCGCGGCACACGTCGATGCCGTCCTTGCCGGGCAGCGCGAGGTCGAGCAGCACCAGGTCGGGATGCACCCGGCGCATGGCGGCGACGGCCTCGAGCCCATCGCCGACGCAATGCGTGGCGTAGCCGGCCGCGTGCAGGTAGTCGGCGAGCACCGCGGCCAGCTTCGCCTCGTCCTCGACGATCATGATCGTCGCCGGCGTGGCCGCCTCGCTCATGCGGCGGGCTCCGCCGCCAGCGCCAGCGGCAGCGAGATCTCGATGCGCAGGCCGCCGAGCGGCGAGGGCATCGCGCGGATCCGCCCGGCGTGCGCCTCGACGATGCCGCGGCAGATCGCCATGCCGAGCCCGCTGCCGCCGGTCGCGCGGCTGCGCGAGGCATCGACGCGGAAGAAGCGCTCGAACAGCCGCGGCAACACTTCGTCGGGCACGCCCGGGGCGGAGTCCTCGATGGTGAGCAGCGCATCGCCGTCGGCGCGCCGGGCGCTCACCGTCACGTGCCCGCCCGGATCGGTGTGGCGCACCGAGTTCTCCAGCAGGTTGTTGAACAGCTGCTGCAGACGACCCTCGTCGGCGAACACCATCAGGTCGTCCGCGGCGATGTCGATCGCAGCGCGTAGCCCGCGCTGCTCGAAGCGCACCTGGAAGGCGACAGCGCAGGTGCGCAGGATCTCGCCGACGTTGACGCTGGCGCGCCGGTAGCTGAGAGCGCCGAGGTCCGCGATCGCGAGGTCGTGCACGTCGCCGACCAGCTTGTTGAGCGTCGCGACCTCCACCAGCAGCGAGTGGAGCGACTCGCGCGAGAGCGTGCGCACGCCGTCCTCCATGGCCTCGAGCTCGGCACGCAGCACCGCGAGCGGCGTGCGGAACTCGTGCGAGATGTCGGCCATCAGGTTGCGGCGCGTGCTCTCGGTCCGCTCCAGCGCCTGGGCGAGCTGGTTGACGTCGGTGGCGAGCTGGCCGATCTCGTCGCTGGAGGCGATGGGCACGCGCGCGCCGAGCCGGCCGGCCGCGAGCTGGCGGGCGGTCGTGGCGATCGCCTGGATCGGCGTCACGAAGGCATGCGAGAGCAGCAGGGCGATGAGCGCCGCCGCCGCGACCGCGATGCCGCCGATGATCCAGGTGAGCCGCGCCTGGCGCTGCTGGAAATGGCGTTCGGCGATCGTGCCGACCTGCGTCAACGGGGCGAGGTACAGCCAGCCCACGGTGCGGCCGTCAACGACCACGGCGCGGTGCGGTGCGTCGCGGGGAAAGCTGGGGTAACCGATGAGGAAGAGCCCGTCGGCGTCGGTGAGCGCGATGCGCAGTGCCGTGCCGGTGACGTCGATGTTGGGCGCCAGTACGAACGAGGCGTCGCCGGCCGGGAAGTTGCTCGGTGTCTCGGGCCCGGGTCCGCCGGGAATGCCCACGACCTCGAACCAGGCCTTGGAATGCTGGCGCAGGTTGCCCCAGCCGCTGGCACGGTCGTAGAGGCCGGCGACGCGCGGCGCGAGGCTCTCGAGGCGCGCCATGCCCTGCTCGTTGAGGTAGTCGAGGAAGCTGGTGCGGAAGCCGAACTGCGTGGCGACGCCGATCGCCACCGTCGCGGCGACGCTGGCCGCGAGGATCGCGGCGGCGAGCTTGTGCTTGATGCCGATGCGCATCGGTTATCGAGTGACTCGGGTCCCGGGCCACGATCGTACAAGGAAGCCACCGGACCTGCGCGCCCGGCGCCGCGGCCTGCGGGCGCGCGGCACGGGAATCCACATTCCCTGCACAATTGCCGGGGCCGTGTCAGCCCGCGGCGGCGGCGGAATCCTCGCGGCTGGCGCGGCGCCGCTCGTGTTCCTTCAGCAGCCGCTTGCGGATGCGGATCGAGGCGGGCGTCACCTCGACCAGCTCGTCCTCGGCGATGAACTCCACCGCGTACTCGAGCGTCAGCGGGATCGGCGGCGTCAGCAGGATCGCATCGTCCTTGCCGGCGGCGCGGACGTTGGTGAGCTTCTTGGTCTTGATCGGGTTCACCACCAGGTCGTTGTCCCGGCTGTGGATGCCGATGATCATGCCCTCGTAGAGCTTCTCGCCCGGGCTGACGAACAGCCGGCCGCGCTCCTGCAGCGCGAACAGCGCGTAGGCCACGGCCTCGCCGTCCTCGTTGCTGATCAGCACGCCGTTGTGGCGGTCGGGGATCTCGCCCTTGACCACGCCGTAGCCGTCGAAGATGTGGCTGATGAGGCCGGTGCCGCGCGTCATCGTCAGGAATTCGCCCTGGAAGCCGATCAGGCCGCGCGCCGGCACGCGGTACTCGAGCCGCACGCGGCCATTGCCGTCGGACACCATGTCGGTGAGCTCGGCGCGGCGCGTGCCGAGCGCCTCCATCGCCGCACCCTGGTGTCCTTCGTCGACGTCGATCGTCAGCGCCTCGAAGGGCTCCTGCACCACGCCGTCGACGGTCTTCTTCAGCACCTGCGGCTTGCCGACCGCGACTTCGTAGCCTTCGCGGCGCATGTTCTCGATCAGGATCGTCAGGTGCAGCTCGCCGCGACCCGAGACGCGGAACACGTCCGGTTCGCCGGTGTCCTCGACGCGCAGCGCGACGTTGCTCTGCAGCTCGCGCTGCAGGCGTTCGCGGATCTGGCGGCTGGTGACGAACTTGCCCTCGCGGCCGGCGAGCGGCGAGGTGTTTACCTGGAAGTTCATGGCGAGCGTCGGCTCGTCGACCTGGATCGGCGGCAGGCCCGCGGGCGCCTCCGGCGCACACACCGTGAGGCCGATGTTCACGTCCTCGATGCCGGTGACCGCGACGATGTCGCCGGCGCTGGCGGACTCGACGCTCTGGCGCTGCAGGCCCTTGAACGTGAGGACTTGCGCCACCTTGGAGGTGCCGCGCGCTTCCGCGCCCCAGCACAGCGCGACGGTGCTGCCGGCCTTCAGCGTGCCGCGGCGGATGCGGCCGATGCCAATGCGGCCGACGTAGGAGTTGTAGTCGAGCGTCGAGATCTGCAGCTGCAGCGGGCCCTCGGCATCGCCCGGCGGCACCGGCACGTACTGGAGGATCGCCTCGAACAGCGCGCTCATGTCGGCGCCGCGCTCGGTCGGATCGGTGCTCGCCCAGCCCTGTAGCGCCGAGGCGTAGATCACCGGGAAATCGAGCTGTTCGTCGGTGGCGCCGAGCTTGTCGAACAGGTCGAAGGTCTGGTCGATGACCCAGCCGGGGCGCGCGCCGGGGCGGTCGATCTTGTTCACGACCACGATCGCCTTGTGGCCGAGCGCCAGCGCCTTGCGCGTCACGAAGCGCGTCTGCGGCATCGGGCCCTCGACCGCGTCGACCACCAGCAGCACGGCGTCGACCATCGAGAGCACGCGCTCGACCTCGCCGCCGAAGTCGGCGTGGCCCGGGGTGTCGACGATGTTGATGCGCGTGCCGCCGTACTCGATCGCGCAGTTCTTGGCGAGGATCGTGATGCCACGCTCGCGCTCGATGTCGTTCGAGTCCATGACGCGCTCGCCGACCTTCTCGTGGGCGGCGAAGGTGCCCGACTGCTTGAGCAGGCAGTCGACCAGCGTGGTCTTGCCGTGGTCGACGTGGGCAATGATCGCGATGTTGCGGATGGGGCGCTGCATGTCCCGGAAGGGCAAGGAAAAAAGGGCGTGCAGGGTAGCAGATCCCCGGGCGCGGCGTGCGGCGGGCGGCAGGTGGAGGTCGGCCGGCGGACGGCAGCGACCAGGCGGGCGACCACGCGCAGGGTCCCGGCGCCCCTTCGGGATTTGTGCGCCGCGGCTGGCCCCGGCCATCCCGGCCGTGCTAGAGTTGATCAACTCATAAAGAGTTTCTTATATGTTGAACAACCCCACTTACCCCGCCGGTCTGGTCCCCCTGGTCCATGGTCTCAAGGCGGCCGCCGATCCCACGCGGCTGCGGCTGCTGTCCCTGCTGAGCCACGGCGAACTGGCCGTGCACGAGATCTGCGAGGTGCTGGCCCAGAGCCAGCCGCGCGTCTCGCGGCACCTGCGCCTGCTGACCGAGGCTGGCTTCCTCGACCGCTTCCGCGAGCAGCAGCTGGTCTACTACCGCGCGCCGGTCGAAGGCCAGGGGCGGGCGTGGTGGGGCCTGCTGCGGCAGATGCTCGACGGCGCCGACCCGCAGCTCGAGCGGGACCGCGAGCGCATGGGCGTGGTGATCGCCGAGCGCGCCCGGGCCGCGGCCGCGGAGCTCGATGCGGCCGGCACGGCCGATGGGGGTGGCGAAGGCCCGGACGCGGCCGGCGACCTCGCGGTGGTGGTGCTGGAGGAACTCGGGCCGGTCGGCATCGGGGCGCTCCTCGACGTCGGCACCGGCAGCGGGCGCATGCTCGAGGTGCTCGGGCGGCGCGCGCAGCACGCGGTCGGCGTCGACATCTCCACCTCGGCGCTGAAGCTCGCGCGCACGCGCGTGCACGGCGCGGGCCTCGCGCACGTCGAATTCCACCGCGGCGACATGTATCGCCTGCCGAGCGCCGATGCGCGCTTCGACCTCGTGAACCTCGATCGCGTGCTGGCCGGTGCCCAGCGGCCCGAGGCGGCGCTGCGCGAGGCGGCGCGCACGCTCAAGGCGGGCGGCCGCCTGCTGATCGTCGAGGCCTACGACGCCATCGAGGCGCGCGGCGGCAATCCGCTGCTGCTGCTGCGCCGCTGGATCACGGCGGCGGGCCTCGCGCCGCAGCGGCTGGTGCCCTGCGAGCTGGAGAGCGGCCACTACCTCATCGCGCTGGCGGCACGGCCGGCCGCGCAGCAGGGAGCGGCGGCATGAGCCGCGTCACCCCGCTGCGCGCGCGGCTGGAGGAGGGCGCGGGCACCGCCGCCGCGCGCCCGGTGGGCGTTTCCTTCGAGTTCTTCCCACCGGGCGACGCCGCCACGGCGGACGCGCTGTGGGCCGCGGTCCTGCGGCTGGCGCCGCTGCAGCCGCGCTTCGTGTCGATCACCTACGGGCGGACGGTTCGACGCGCGAGCGCACCCACGCCCTCGTCATGCGCCTGCTGCGCGAGACGACGCTCACGGTGGCGCCGCACCTCACCTGCGTGGGCGCCTCGCGCGCCGCGGTGCTGGACATCGCGCGCGACTACTGGCGTGCGGGCGTGCGGCACCTGGTGGCGCTGCGCGGCGATCCGCCGCAAGGCGAAACGCCCTACCGGCCGCGTCCCGACGGCTTCGCCTACGCCGTGGACCTCGTGCGCGGCCTCCGGGCCGAGGCCGACTTCGACCTCTGCGTCGCCGCGTATCCCGAGACGCACCCCGAGGCGCCCGGCGCGGACTTCGACCTCGGCAACCTCAAGGCCAAGGTCGATGCCGGGGCGACCCGCGCCATCACCCAGTTCTGCTTCGACACCGAGGCCTTCCTGCGCTTCCGCGACCGCTGCGCGGCCGCGGGCATCGGCGCCCGGCTGGTGCCGGGCATCCTGCCGATCACGCGCTTCCCGCAGCTGCAGCGCTTCGCCGATCGCTGCGGTGCCCGCATCCCCGAATGGCTGCGGCAGCAGTTCGACGGACTGGAGGAGGATCCGGAGACGCGCCGGCTCATCGCCGCCGCGATCGCCATCCACCAGGTCGAGGTCCTGCGGCGCCACGGCGTCGAGGACTTCCACTTCTACACGCTCAATCGCGCCGAACTGACCTACGCGATCTGTCACTCACTCGGGCTGCGGCCCGCCGGCGCGGGACGCGCCGCAACACGGGCGGTGGCCTCATGACACGCACGCAACGCATCGACACCTTCCACCGCCTGCTCGGCGAACGCATCCTGGTGATGGATGGCGCCATGGGCACGATGATCCAGGCGCACCGGCCCGACGAGGCGGCCTACCGCGGCCAGCGCTTCCGCGACTGGACCAGCGATCTCAAGGGCAACAACGACCTGCTGACGCTGACGCAACCGCAGATCGTGCGCGACATCCATGCCAAGTACCTGGCCGCCGGCGCCGACATCATCGAGACCAACACCTTCAGCTCCAACGCCCCGGCGCTGGGCGACTACCGCATGGAGGGCCTGGTCGGCGAGCTGAACCTGGCGGCGGCGCGCCTGGCGCGCGAGGTGGCCGACGCGCACATCGCGCGCACCGGCCACGCTGCCTTCGTCGCCGGCGCGCTCGGGCCCACCAACCGCACCGCCTCGCTCTCGCCCAACGTCAACGACCCGGGCTTCCGCGCGGTCACCTTCGACCAGCTCGCGGCCACCTACGAGGAGGCGGTGCGCGCGCTGATCGAGGGCGGTGTCGACCTCCTGATCATCGAGACGGTGTTCGACACGCTGAATGCCAAGGCGGCGCTGTATGCCGCCGGGCGGGCGATGGCGGCGGCGCAGCTCGAGCTGCCGGTCATCGTCTCGGGCACGATCACCGATGCCTCGGGGCGCACGCTCTCCGGCCAGACGGTCGAGGCCTTCTGGAACTCGATCCGCCACGCGCGGCCGGCGGTGGTGGGCCTGAACTGCGCGCTCGGCGGCCGGCAGCTCCGGCCCTACGTCGAGGAGCTCGCGCGCATCGCCGACGTGCCGACCATCGCCTACCCGAACGCGGGCCTTCCCAACGCCTTCGGCGAGTACGAGGAGAGCGCCTGCCAGACCGCGGCGATCCTGCGCGAGTACGCCGCCAGCGGCCTGGTCAACATCGTCGGCGGCTGCTGCGGCACCGATGCCGAGCACATCGCCGAGCTGCGCGCCGCGGTCGCGGACCTGCCGCCGCGGCGCCTGCCGCACCGGCCGGTGCGCTGCCGCCTGGCGGGCCTGGAGGCCATGGAGATCGGCCCGGACAGCCTGTTCGTCAACGTCGGCGAGCGCACCAACGTCACCGGCTCGGCCAAGTTCCGCAAGCTGATCGAGGCCGGCGACTACGCCGGCGCGCTCGACATCGCGCGCGCACAGGTGGCGAACGGCGCGCAGATCATCGACATCAACATGGACGAGGGCATGCTCGACTCGGAAGCGGCGATGCAGCGCTTCCTCAACCTGATCGCCGCGGAGCCGGACATCGCCCGCGTGCCGGTGATGATCGATTCCTCGAAGTGGTCGGTGATCGAGGCGGGCCTCAAATGCCTGCAGGGCAAGGGCATCGTCAATTCCATCAGCCTGAAGGAGGGCGAGGATGCCTTCCTGGCGCACGCCCGCGCGATCCGCGCCTATGGCGCGGCCATGGTGGTGATGGCCTTCGACGAGCGCGGCCAGGCCGACAGCGTCGAGCGCAAGGTCGCGATCTGCGAGCGCTGCTACCGGCTGCTCGTGGACCAGGCGGGCGTGCCGCCCGAGGACATCATCTTCGACCCGAACATCTTCGCGGTCGCCACCGGCATCGAGGAGCACAACGGCTACGCGCGCGACTTCATCGAGGCCGCGGCGCGCATCCGCGAGGCCTGCCCGCACGCGCTGGTGAGCGGCGGCGTCAGCAACGTCTCGTTCTCCTTCCGCGGCAACGAGCCGGTGCGCGAGGCGATGCACGCCGTGTTCCTGTACCACGCGATCAACGCCGGCATGAACATGGGCATAGTCAACGCCGGCCAGCTGGCGATCTACGAGCAGATCGACGCGACGCTGCGCGAGCGCGTCGAGGACGTGATCCTCAACCGCCGGCCGGACGCCACCGAGCGGCTGCTGGAGGTCGCCGGGCGCTTCAAGGGCGAGGCCGGCGCGAAGCAGGCCGCCGAGCTCGCCTGGCGCTCCTGGCCGGTCGACAAGCGCATCGAGCACGCGCTGGTGCAGGGGATCGACGAATTCATCATCGCCGACACCGAGGAGGCGCGCAGCAGCTTCGAGCGCCCGCTGCAGGTGATCGAGGGCCCGCTGATGGCGGGCATGAACCTGGTCGGCGACCTGTTCGGCGCCGGCAAGATGTTCCTGCCGCAGGTGGTCAAGAGCGCGCGCGTCATGAAGAAGGCGGTCGCGCACCTGGTGCCCTACATCGAGCAGGAGAAGGCCGCCGGCGGCGGCGGGCGCCGCTCCGCGGGCCGCATCGTGCTCGCCACCGTCAAGGGCGACGTGCACGACATCGGCAAGAACATCGTCGGCGTCGTGCTCCAGTGCAACAACTTCGAGGTCGTCGACCTCGGCGTGATGGTCCATTGCAACAAGATCCTCGAGGCGGCGCGCCGCGAGCAGGCCAGCATGATCGGCCTCTCGGGGCTGATCACGCCCTCGCTCGACGAGATGGTGCACGTCGCCGCCGAGATGCAGCGCGAGGGTTTCACGCTGCCGCTGCTGATCGGCGGCGCGACCACCAGCCCGGCGCACACCGCGGTGCGCATCGACCCGCAGTACCCCGGGCCGGTGGTGTACGTGAAGGACGCCTCGCGCGCCGTCGGCGTGTGCCGGCAGCTCATGTCGCCCGACGCGCGCGACACCTTCGTCGCGCGCACCAAGGCCGAGCACGCCACGCGGCGCGAGCAGCACGCCGGCAAGAGCGGCAAGGGCCCGAAGACCACGCTGACGCAGGCGCGCGCCAACCGCATCGTCACCGACTGGCAGCGCTACCGGCCGCCGGTGCCGCGCATGCTGGGCGTGCGCGCCTGGCCCGACTACCGGCTCGGCGAGCTCGCGCGCTATATCGACTGGACGCCGTTCTTCCAGGCCTGGGAGCTGCGCGGCCGCTTCCCCGACATCCTGCTCGATCCGGCCTGCGGCGAGCAGGCGGCGCAGCTGTATGCCGAGGCGCAGCAGATGCTGCGGCGCATCGCGCGCGAGCACTGGCTCAAGGCCAGCGGCGTGTTCGGGCTGTTCCCGGCCAACAGCGTCGACGACGACGTCGAGGTGTACGCCGACGAGAACCGCGACCGCGTGATCGCGCGGCTGCATTTCCTCAGGCAGCAGAAGGACCTGCCCGAGGACAAGCGCCACGGCGCGCTCGCCGACTTCGTCGCGCCGCGCTCCAGCGGCGTGCGCGACTACATCGGCGCCTTCGCCGTGACGGCCGGCCTCGGCGCCGAGGCGCCGCTGCGGCGCCTGGAGGCCGCGCACGACGACTACTCGGCGATCATGCTCAAGGTGCTCGCCGACCGCCTGGCCGAGGCCTTCGCCGAGCGGCTGCACGAGCGCGTGCGGCGCGAGTTCTGGGGCTACGCGCCCGAGGAGCGCTTCACCAACGCGGGCCTGGTGCGCGAGGCCTACCGCGGCATCCGCCCGGCGCCCGGCTACCCGGCCTGCCCCGACCACAGCGAGAAGGCGGCCTTGTGGAAGCTGCTCGCGGTGACCGAACATACCGGCATGACGCTCACCGACTCCTATGCCATGCACCCGGGCGCCTCGGTGGCGGGCTGGTACTTCTCGCACCCCGAGGCGCGCTACCTGAACATCGGCCGCATCGATCGCGACCAGGTCGAGGACTACGCCGCCCGCAAGGCGCTCAGCGTGGCCGAGGTGGAGCGCTGGCTGGCGCCCAACCTCGGCTACGAGCCCGCGGCGCGGGGAGCGGCGTGATACCGCACCGGGCGCGCGCCAAGGTCAACCCGCGGGACGATGCCGGGCTGTCGCTGCGCAGCTTCCTCGGCGTCTTCGGCTACGGGCGCCAGGCGCTGCGGCTGGTGTGGGCGACCAACCCGACGCTGCTCGCCTGGCTCGCGGGCCTGACGCTGCTCGCGGGCCTGCTGCCCGCCGGCATCGCCTGGTTCGGCGCGCGCATCGTCGACGGCGTGGTCGCCGCGACCGCCGATCCCGCGCACGCCGTGGCGCCGGTGCTGCGGCTGGTGGCGGGCGAGGGCCTGCTGGTCGCCGCGCTCGCCGGCGTGGTGCGCGGCCTCTCGTTCTGCCAGGCGCTGCTGCGCGCGCAGCTCGGCCAGCGCGTCAACGTGCTGATCCTCGAGAAGGCGCTCACGCTGGAGCTGGCGCAGTTCGAGGACTCGGAGTTCTACGACAAGCTGACGCGCGCGCGGCGCGAGGCCTCGAGCCGGCCGCTGAGCCTGGTGATGCGCACGCTCGGCCTGGTTCAGAACCTGGTGGCGCTGGCCGGCTACGCGGCGCTGCTGCTGCGCTTCTCGCCCTGGAGCGTCGGCGTGCTGCTGCTCGCCGGCCTCCCGGCCTTCATCGCCGAGGCGAAGTTCTCCGGCGACGCCTTCCGGCTGTTCCGCTGGCGCTCGCCCGAGACGCGCATGCAGGTGTACCTGGAGACGGTGCTGGCGCGCGAGGACCACGCCAAGGAGGTCAAGCTCTTCGGCCTCGGGCCGCGCCTGCTGCAGCGCTACCGCGACATCTTCACGCGCCTGTACCGCGAGGACCGCGAGCTCTCGGTGCGGCGCGACAGCTGGGGCTTCGTGCTCGGCCTGCTCGGCACCGGCACGCTGTACGCCGCTTACGTCTGGACCGTGCTGAAGGCCGTCGGCGGCGCGATCAGCATCGGCTCGATGACCATGTACCTGCTGCTGTTCCGCCAGGGCCAGCAGTCCGTGTCGGCGATCCTCTCCTCGATCGGCGGCATGTACGAGGACAACCTGTACCTCTCGACGCTGTACGACTACCTCGACACGCCGGTGCCGGCGCACGGCGGCAGCGCGCGGCGCGGCCCGGATCCGGCCGACGGCGTGCGCTTCGAGCACGTGAGCTTCCGTTATCCGGGCTCGGAGGCGCCGGCGCTGCAGGACGTCTCGCTGCACCTGGCGCCGGGCAGCTCGCTCGCGCTGGTGGGCGAGAACGGCTCGGGCAAGACCACGCTGATCAAGCTGCTCGCCGGCCTGTACCCGCCGGACGCCGGGCGCATCATGCTCGACGGCCTGGACGTCGCCGCCTGGGACGCCGAGGCGCTGCGCGCGCGCATCGGCGTCATCTTCCAGGACTTCGCCCGCTACCAGCTGCTGGTGGGCGAGAACGTCGGCGCGGGCGACGAGGCTCACTTCGAGGACGAGGCGCGCTGGCGCACGGCGGCGGCCAAGGGCCGCGCGGCCGATTTCATCGAGCAGCTGCCGCGCGGCTACCAGACCCAGCTCGGCAAGTGGTTCCGCGAAGGCCGCGAGATCTCCGGCGGCCAGTGGCAGAAGGTGGCGCTGTCGCGCGCCTTCATGCGAACCGACGCCGACGTGCTGGTGCTGGACGAGCCGACCGCGGCGATGGATGCGCGCGCCGAGGCCGAGGTGTTCGAGCACTTCCGCCAGCTGGCGCGCGACCGGATCACCATCCTGATCTCGCACCGCTTCTCG
>JAXMGO010000011.1:0-133303 GCA_046347255.1 Steroidobacteraceae bacterium | reverse complement strand
GTTGTCGTAGGCGACGACCGGCGTGTCGTCGTCGCAGCCGAGCCGCGCCAGCAGCGCGACGAACTGCCCCGGGTCGGGCAGCGGATGGCGGCCATTGCTCCCGGTGCGCGGGCCGGAGAGATCCTTCTCGAGGTGCAGGTACACGGCCCCCGGCAGGTGCGCCGCGGCATAGGCCCAGGGTCCGGCCTCGAGGTCGGCGAGATCGAAGCTGCAATCGAGCAGCAGCGGGCGGCGGGTGCCGTCCCGCAGCTGCGCGGCCAGGGCGGCAGGTTGAACCAGGGGCGCGGACATGGGTCTCAATGGGTTCTGCGGGTCCCGGCAGGCAGTCTGCCACGCGGATCCGGGCCGGACCACCGCATTGCTGACACTGCACCATGGTTCTTGCGGCAGCTTGACGAACGTTGACGCGCGCCGGGCGCCTAATCAGCGCACACCACCTCACCAGGAGTGACCCCATGACCCGCTTCCTCCGCACCGCTTCCGGAGTCCTCGTCGCCCTCGTCGCCACCGGCATCGGCGCCCTGGCCATCGCCGCCGACGTGCGCACGCCGACCACCGCGACCGAGCAGGCCGAAATGGCCCAGCGCCACAAGGCGATGATCCAGCGCCACCTCGACGACGCGGCCGCCCGCCTCGAGATCAAGGCCTCGCAGCAGTCCGCCTGGCAGGGCTACGCGACCGCCGTCAAGGACCTGGCGGAGGCCGAAGGCATGCCGCCGCGGCCCGACGCCGATGCCGACGCGACCACCATCGCCCGGCAGCGCGCCGAGCGCGCCAGCGCCTTCGCCCGCAGGCTCGGGGTGATCGCCGACGCGACCGCGAAGCTGCAGGGCGTGCTGACGCCCGAGCAGAAGAGCGTGCTGACCGAGCTCACGCGCAACGCCGGCATGCACGGCGGCCCCGGCGCCATGATGATGATGCACCGGCAGATGATGGACGGCCGGCGCGGCCCGATGGACCGCGGCAACATGGGCCCCGGCGGGATGGGCCCTGGCGCGATGGACCGCGGCTCGATGGATCGCGCGCCGGCGGCCGGCGCTCCGCCGAAGGCCGGCGACTGAGGATCTGCGGCCCGTCGGCGGGCCGGCGCTGGACAGCGCCCGGCCCGGGCGACACCATCGGCGCCTCTGGAGGAATGCCGATGACGTGTCCCCGCAAGGAACCGACGGGCCAGCGATTGCGCATCGCGGCGCTGGCGCTCGCACTGGGCGCCAGCGCCGCTGCCGTCGCAGCCACCGCCACGCCGGCACAGCCGGCGCCCGGCCCGCTGCCGCCCGCCGCCAACGTGCAGCTCGCCCACGACGTGCTGCGCGAACTCGTCGGGATCCGCTCGGTGCACGATGCCGGCACGCGTGCGATCGCCGAACGCGTCGCGGCGCGCTTCCTGGCGAATGGCTTCGGTCCCGACGAGGTCCAGCTGCTGGCCGACCCGAAGTTCCCCCACCAGGCGAACGTGGTCGTGCGCCTGCGCGGCCGCGGCGCCGGCCGGCCGGTGATGTGGATCGGCCATCTCGACGTCGTCGAGGCGCGGGCGGAGGACTGGTCGCTCCCGCCCTTCGAGCTCACCGAGCGCGACGGCTGGTTCTACGGCCGCGGCACCTCCGACATGAAGGACCAGGACGCGGCCATCATCGCGAGCCTGGTCCGGCTGCGGCAGGAAGGCCATGTGCCCGATCGCGACCTCATCGCCGCGTTCACCGCCGACGAGGAAGTCGGGCTGGAGCAGGATGGCGTGCCCTGGCTGCTGCGCGAGCACCGCGGGCTGGTCGACGCCGGGCTGGTGATCGACCCGGACGGCTCGAGCGGCGAGATCCTCGCCGGGCGCCGCGGCGGCTTCGGCCTCGAGACCAGACCGAAGACCTACCTGAACTTCCTGCTGGAGACCACCAACCCCGGTGGCCACAGCTCCGAGCCGCGCCCCGACAACGCCATCACGCAGCTGGCCGCGGGCCTGGTGCGCCTCGGGCGCTACGTGTTCCCGTACAAGGTGAACGCGACGACGCGCCTGTACTTCCGGCAGATGGCCGCGAGCAGCGATGGCCAGCGGCGTGCGGACATGCTGGCCGTCGCGGCCACGCGGCCGGACACGGCCGCGGCCGCCCGCCTGGCGCGCGACGTGACGCTCAATCCGATCCTGCACACCACCTGCGTGCCGACGCTGCTCGCGGGCGGCCACCAGGAGAACGCGCTGCCGCAGCGCGCGCAGGCGACGGTGCAGTGCCGCGTGTTCCCGGGCGAGTCGATCGAGCAGGTGCGCGCTACGCTGCAGCGCGTCGTCGCCGATCCGGCGATCCACGTCACGCTTGGGCCCCCGGTGGTGCCGGCGCCCGAGACCGAGCCCTCGCCCGCGGTGCTCGAGGCGATCACGCGCGTCGCGCACTCGATGTGGCCCGGCGTGCCGGTGATGCCCGAGATGTCGGCCGGCGCGAGCGACAACATCTACACGCGCGCCGCCGGCATCCCCAGCTACGGCGTCAGCGGCGCGTGGGAGGACTTCGGCGACGACCGCGCGCACGGGCGCGACGAGCGGCGCGCCGTGGCCGCCTTCGACGAGAGCGTCGAGTTCACCTACCGGCTGATGAAGGCGCTGGGCGCGGCGCCGGCGCCGTGAGCGCGGCCAGCAGGCCGCGCGTGGCCGTCGTGACGATGTCGAGCACGTACTCGAAGTCGCGCGGCTCGCCGTAGTACGGATCGGGCACCTCGCGCACGCCGAGCGCGGGCGCGTACTCGAGCAGCAGGCGCACCCGCTCGGCGGGCGCGCGGGCCGCCGGTTCGGCCGCGCGTCCGGCACGCGGTGCGCGCGCCAGCAGGTCGCGCAGGTTGCGCTCGTCCATCGCCAGCAGCAGGTCGAAGCGCGTGAAGTCCGCGCTCTCGAGCTGCCGCGCGCGCAGCGCCGACATGTCGATGCCGCGGCGGCGCGCCGCGGCCACCGCGCGCGCATCGGGCGGCTCGCCGACGTGGTAGCCGTGCGTGCCGGCCGAATCCACCTCGATGCCGGCGCGCGGCGCCTCGCGCCGCACCAGGTCGGCGAACACGGCCTCCGCCGTGGGCGAGCGGCAGATGTTGCCCGTGCAGACGAACAGCACCCGCATCGCCGGCGGGGCGATCAGCTGCAGGGCTCGATCAGCACCGCTCCGGTGCCCATGTCCTGCACCTCGCGCCGGTAGATGCCGAGGTAGCCCTCGGCCGGCACGGCGTAGCCCTGGGGCAGCGCGGCACGGCGCGCCGCGAGCTCCTGCTCGCCCACCAGCAGGTCGAGCTTGCGGTCGGGCACGCTGACGTGGACCTTGTCGCCGTTGCGCACCAGGCCGATCGGGCCGCCGACCGCGGCCTCGGGCGCGACCTCGGCGATCGTCAGCCCCTTCAGGCACAGGCCCGAGAGCTGGCCGTCGGTGACGAAGGCGACATCCTGCGCGAGCCCCGCCGCATCGATCGCGAACAGCACGATCGAGGCGCCGCCGCCCATCGCCGGCCCGCCCTTCAGGCCCTGGCCGCGCAGGATCACGACATCGCCCTTCTTCACGGTGCCATTGCGGATCTCGGTCATCGCGAGCTGCGTGTCGTCGTAGCAGCGCGCCGTGCCGTCGAAACGCTCCGGCCGCTTGCCGTCGGGGATGCCCATCTTGACCACGGCGCTCTCCGGCGCGAGCGAGCCCTTGAGGATCGCGATCGCCGGCCCCGGCGCGATCGGCCGGCTGAGCGGGCGGATGATCTCCGGGTCGGGCACCGTGTAGCTGGCCAGCTCCTGGCCGAGTGTCTTGCCGGTGCAGGTCATCGCCGAAGCGTCCGCCAGGTTGCCGAGCTGCTTGAGGATGCCGCGCGCGCCGCCCGCGTCCTCGAAGCCCTCGATGCGCACCTTGCCGTTGGGGCGCACGGCCGTGAGGATCGGCACCTTGCGGCCGACCTCGTCCCACAGCTTGAAGACGTCGACGTCGGCCTGCGCCTCCATCGCCGTGGCCTGCAGGTGCTTGATGGCGTTGATCGAGCCCGAGACTGCCAGCACCGTGGCGATCGCGTTGCGGAACGCGGCCTCGGTGAGGATCTTGCGGGGCGTCAGCTCCTCGTTGACCATCGCGACGATGCGCTCGCCGGCGCGGCGCGCCATCTCGAACATCTTCTCGCTGTTGGCGCGCACCGGCGCGGAGCCGGGCATGCACATGCCGAGCGCCTCGACGACGCAGTGCATCGTGTTGGCGGTCGCCATGCCGGCGCACACGCCGGGGCCGCGCACCGCCTGGCGCTCCATCTCCGCCTGGTCGTGCGGCAGCGGCTTGCCGAACTCCTGGCCGACGACGCCGGACCACAGGTCCTCGAGGTCGACGTGGTCGTTGCCGATCTGGCCGGAGGCCTGGTAGCCGCCGATCACCAGGATCGTCGGGATGTTGAGCCGACCGGCGGCCATCAGGTGCCCGGGCGGCGTCTTGTCGCAGGAAGTCAGGCACACCATGCCGTCGAGCAGCGCGGCCTCGACCTGCGCCTCGATGTCGTTGGTCACCAGGTCACGGGCCGCGAGGATGTAGGAGCCGCGCCGCGCCGCGCCGGTGATGAAATCCGACGGCGCCGTCGTACGCACCTCGAAAGGCACGCCGCCGGCCGCGCGGATGGCGTCCTTGACCACCTTGGCGACGCCGTCCAGGTGGGAGAAGCAGATGGCGAGCTCCGAGGAGGAGTTGACCACGGCGATCTTGGGCTTCTGCATGTCCGCCTCGGTGAGCCCGAGGGCGTACCAGTGGGAACGGCGCCACGGTGAGTTGGCGGACAGGCTGCGCAGTTTGGCCATTGGCGAATCCCCCTCGGCAGAGTGCGGTCAGACCGGATACATTATGAGCGATCAGTATTGCACAGGACGCGCCGGCGGGGACGATCCAGACCATGTCCGAAAAGACGCAACCCGAGAGCAGCACTCCCACCGTCCAGCGGGTGGAGCAATCCGAAGACCGGTTCCTGATGTCGGACCTGTTCGAGTCGCGCAAGCGCACGCAGCCACCGCGCAATGGCAACGGTGTCGTGCGCGAGCCGGCCCGTGACATCCCGGTCTACCACAGCTGCGACGTGCTGGTGGTCGGCGGCGGTCCCTCGGGCAGCGCCGCGGCCTACGCCGCCGCGAAGGCCGGGGCCGACGTGGTCCTGCTCGAGCGCTACAACCACCTCGGCGGGCTCTCCACCGGCGGCCTCGTCATCTGGATCGACCGGATGACCGACTGGTCGGGTCACCAGGTGATCCAGGGCTTCGCCGTCGACGTCCTCGACCGCCTGCCGGCCGACGCGAAGGCCGGCCCGAAGCGCGCCGACTGGGGTTCGCGCGACCCGGCGCTCGCGACCTACTGGGGCTCGCGGACCTCGGCCTTCCACGGCATCGTCTCCTGGGCGCCGACGATCTGCCCCGAGCGCCTGAAGCTCACGACGCAGGAGATGCTGCTCGAGTCTGGCGTGCGCCTGGTGCTGCACAGCTGGGCGGCGCTGCCGATCGTCGAGGAGGGCCGCGTCACCGGCGTGCTGTTCGAGAGCAAGTCGGGCCGGCAGGCGCTGCGCGCCAAGGTGGTGGTGGACGCCACCGGCGATGGCGACATGTTCGCGCGCGCCGGGGCCGAGTTCGACAGCGACATCGACCAGGGCGACGTGCACCACAGCATGAACACCGGCTTCATGCTCGGCGGCGTCGACATGGACCGCTGGATCGACTTCCGCAACCTGCAACCCGACCAGTTCGCCGAATTCATGAAGACGGGCCGCGAGCGCCTCGGCTTCTTCCAGTCGCCGTACGTCTCGTGGCGCAAGGACATCGCGCTGTTCCTCGGGCCACGCCAGTCGGGATTGTCGGGCGTCGACGTCGACGACATGACCGAGGTCGAGATCCGCTCGCACCGCCACCTGTACACGCACTGCAACTTCTTCCGGCAGCACGCGCCGGGTTTCGAGCAGGCCTACATGCTGCAAAGCGCCAACCAGCTCGGCGTGCGGCACACGCGCCGGCTGCGCGGCGTCGGCAAGCTCCTGCGCTCGCAGTGGAGCGAGGGCATCGCGCTGCCGACCGAGGTCGGCGTGAGTCCCTCGGTGTCGCCGAAGTTCCCGGTGATCTCGGTGCCCTACGAGGCGCTGTTGCCGCTGCGGCTCGACGGCCTGCTGGCCTGCGGCCGGCACATCTCGAGCGACGCGAGCTCGCACGGCTTCATGCGCGAGATCCCGCAGTGCTGGCTCACCGGCCAGGCGGCCGGCGCCGCGGCCGCGGTCGCCGCCAATGCCGGCGTGCAGCCGCGCGCGGTCGACGTGCGCGCGGTGCAGGCGGCGCTGCGCAAGCAGGGCGTCTATATCCGCGACGCGTCCTAGCCGCGAGACTTCCTAGCCGCGCCGCGCGCGCGCCGGCAGCACCTCGCGCCCGAGCCAGTTGGCGATCTCGGCGAGCTTGAGCGCGGGATCGCGCATCGCCGGGCCCAGGCCGTGGCGCCACAGCAGGCGCGGGTCCGCGGGCGCCTGCTGCAGCGCGCGCAATTCGGCGGCCCAGGCCTCGAGCTCGGCGCGGCTCGCGAACAGGCCCTCCTGCACCAGCGTGTCGCCGTAGCGCAGGCCGACCGCCGCGATCTCGTTGCAGTCGTACTCGGGGTGGTACTGCACGCCCCAGCACACGCCGCGGCCGTGGCGGATCTCGGCCGCCTGCAGGCCCATCTCGTTGCCCGCGAGCTCGACGCTCCCGGCCGGGAGCGTCGCGATCTCGTCGCGGTGCACGGTCACGGCCTCGAACACTTCGGGCTTGCCGCCGAACATCGGGTGCGCGCGGCCCGCCGCGGTGAGCGCGATGCGGCGGCCGAAGCCGAACTCGCGGCCGCGCGGGTTGGCGCGCACCACGCCGCCGGCCGCGACCACCGCGAGTTGCAGGCCCCAGCAGCTGCCGAAGAACGGTACGCCGGCGGCGAACACCGCGCGCGCCAGCTCGACCTGCCGCTCGATGTGCGCGCCGCCGTCGTAGATGTTGAGGGCCGAGCCGGTGACGGCGACCCCGTCGTAGTCGGCGAGCGCGGCGGGCAGCTGCACCGCGCCGTCCGCGGGCCGCACGATGTCGCAGTGCAGGCCGGGATGGAGCTGCCGCAGCGTGGCGACGTAGCCCTCGCCCGACGGCTGCCCGCCCGCGGCCACCTGGCGCGCGCGCGTCTCGGCGCGGTTGCCGTCGATGACCAGGACGCGCGCGACGCCCACGCGCTCAGGCCCCGAGCGACAGGTCGCCCTTCACGGCCGAACGGAACAGCCGCTCGTAGGTCGCGGCATCCGTCGGCAGCGGGTTCCCGCCCGCCGAAGGGTCGATCTCGGCCTCGCGGCCGATGACGCCGGGCTCGCGCACCTGCACGCCGACCTCGGCCAGCGTGTGCGCGATGCCCAGGCGCCGGCGGAACGCCAGCACCCACTCGAGCAGCCCGTCGAAGTCGGCGCGCGGCAGGTCGAGTACGCGCGCGATCACGCGCGTGCGTTCGGCGATCGCCGGGCGGTTGTGCACCATCACGTAGGGCAGCAGCACCGCGTTGGCGAGGCCGTGGTGCGTGCCGAAGTACGAGCCAATCGGGTGCGCGAGCGCGTGCACGCCGCCCAGGCCCTTCTGGAAGGCGGTCGCGCCCATGCTGGCCGCCGCGAGCATGCGCGAGCGGGCTTCGATGTCGGCGCCATCGGCATGGGCGCGCGGCAGGTACTCGGCGATCAGCCGCATGCCCTCGAGCGCGACGCCGTCGGCCAGCGGGTGGAAGCCCGGCGCGCAGAAGGCCTCGAAGCAGTGCACGAACGCGTCGATGCCGGTGGCCGCGGTGATCGGCGGCGGCAGGCCGACGGTCAGCTCCGGGTCCGAGATCACGATGCCCGGCATCATCTTCGGGTGGAAGATGATCTTCTTCTGGTGCGTGGACTCGTTGAGGATCACGCCGGCGCGACCGACCTCCGAGCCGGTGCCGGCGGTGGTCGGCACCGCGACGATCGGCGCGATGCCGGCTGGGTCGGCGCGCGTCCACCAATCGCCGATGTCCTCGAAGTCCCACAGCGGGCGCTTCTGGCCCGACATGAACGCGATCACCTTGCCGACGTCGAGCGCCGAGCCGCCGCCGAAGGCAATGGCGCCGTCGTGGCCGCCGGCGCGCCAGGCCGCCAGGCCCGCCTCGACGTTGGCCGCCACCGGGTTGCCCTGCACGTCGGCGAACAGCCGCGCGGCCGGCAGCGCCGCAAGCGCGGCGCGGATCATCGCGTGGTCCTTGAGGCCGCGGTCGGTCACCAGCAGCGGGCGGCGGATGCCGAGCTCGTTGCAGGCCGTGCCGAGTTCGGCGATGCGTCCGGGCCCGGCCCAGACGCGCGTCGGATAGTTCCAGTTGGCTTTCAGGACGGCGCTCACGTGTTCACCCTCAGGTGGAAGGACTTCGGCCGCGTCAGGTGCTCGAAGCCGACCACCGACAGCGTGCAGCCGCGCCCCGAGTCCTTCACGCCCACCCAGGCGAGCGCGGGATCGAGGTAGTCGCAGCGGTTCATGAACCAGGTGCCGGTCTCGACCTCGGCGCCGAGGGCGAGCGCCGCCGCCTCGTCCTGCGTCCAGATGGCGGCGGTGAGGCCGAAGGCGCTGTCGTTCATGCAGCGCACCGCCTCCTCGTCCGAGCGCACCTTCATGATGCCGGCGACCGGCCCGAAGATCTCCTCGCGCATCACCGGCATGCGCTGGTCGACGTCGAGCAGCACCTGGGGCGCGAGGTAGGGCGTGCCGGCGCGATCGGCGGCGAAGTCGCGCGCGTCCAGCACCGGCCGCGCGCCCGCGGCGATCGAAGCCTGCACCTGCGCGCGGATGGTGTCCGCCGCGGCGGTGCGCACCACCGGCCCGAGCGTGGTCGCCGGATCGAGCGGATTGCCGAGCACGTACTGCTTCGTCAGCGCGACGAAGCCGTCGACGAAGGCGTCATGGAGCTTCTCGTGCACGTAGACGCGCTGCAGCCCGCAGCACGACTGGCCGGAGTTGAAGTACGCGCCGTCGACGATGTTCTCGACCGCGTGCGCCAGGTTGGCGTCATGGCGCACGTACACCGGATCGCAGCCGCCGAGTTCCAGCCCCATGCCGATGAAGCGCTCGGCCGCGGCGCGCTGCACCGCGTGGCCGCCGGCCACCGAGCCGGTGAAGGCGACGAAATCCACGCGCGGATCGCGGATCACGCGCTCGGTGTCGGCGTGCGCCAGGTGCAGCGCCTGGAACACGCCGGCCGGGAGCCCCGCGGCGGCGGCGCACTCGGCGTAGCGCTCGGCGCACAGCGGCGTCTGCGCCGAGTGCTTGAGGATCACCGCGTTGCCCGCCAGCAGCGCCGGGACGACGCTGTTGACGGCGATCAGGTACGGGTAGTTCCAGGCCGCGACCGTCAGCACCACGCCGAGCGGCTCGCGGCGGATGAAGCGCGTGAAGCCCGGCTTCGCCTCCGGCACCACGTCGGCGAGGCCCTCGGGGGCCAGCGCGATCATCGTGCGGGCGCGGTCCAGCATGCCCTTCACTTCGCTGGGCGCGTAGCGGATCGGCCGCCCCATCTGCACGCTGATCTCGCGGGCGAAGTCCGTGCCGCGCGCCTCGAAGGCGTCGCAGAACTTCGCCAGCAGCGCCGCCCGCGCGGCCAGCGGCACGCGCCGCCAGGCGCGCTGTGCCGTGCGCGCCCGCTCCAGCGCCGCATCGATCTCCGCCGCCGTCGCCAGCGGGCGCTCGACGCACACGCTGCCGTCCACCGGGCTGATGGTCTTCTGGATCGCACTCATCGTTGGGGCTCTTTCAGATGATCTCGAAGTAGCGCGCCAGTTCCCAGTCGGTGATGGCGCGGCGGAACTCGCGGTCTTCCCACTCGCGGCTGGCGGCGAAGTGCTCGACGAAGGCGTCGCCGAACAGTTCGCGCGCCGGCTTCGACTTCGCCAGCCACTCGCTCGCCTCGGTCAGCGTGCGCGGCAGCGAGCGCTTCGCCGGGAACTTGCGCTCGTAGGCATTGCCCTCGACCATCGCATCCGGCTCGACCTGGTGCTCGATGCCCCACAGCCCCGAGCCGATCGCCGCGGCCAGTGCCAGGTAGGGGTTGATGTCGGCGGCGGCGATGCGGTACTCGACGCGCTGGCTCTTCGCGCCGCCCGGGATGACGCGCAGCGCGGTGGTGCGGTTCTCCACGCCCCAGGTCGCCGAGGTCGGCGCCCAGAAGCCCGGCACCAGCCGCGAGTAGCTGTTGACGGTCGAGGCGACCATCGCCAGCACCTCGGGCATCAGCGCCTGCTGCCCGCCGATGAACCAGTGCATCTCGCGCGACATGCCGTGCGGCTGCGCGGCATCGTGGAACACCGCCGCGCCGTCCGTGCGCCGCTGCAGCGAGACGTGCAGGTGGCCGCTCTGCCCGGGCCAGTCCTTCGACCACTTGGCCATGAAGGTGGCCAGCAGGCCATTGCGCTGCGCCAGCACCTTGGTGAAGGTCTTGAAGAGCGCGGCGCGGTCGGCGGCCTCGAGCGCCTCGGTGTACTGGATCGCGGCCTCGAGCACGCCGGGCCCGGTCTCGGTGTGCAGGCCCTCGAGCGGGAAGCGCATGTCGGTGCACAGCCGCATGAGCGCGTGGTAGAACTCGCTGTGCACCGAGCTGCGCAGCACCGAGTAGCCGAAGTAGCCGGGCGTCAGCGTCTGCAGCGCGCGGTAGCCCTTCTCCCGGATGCTCTCCGGCGTCTCGCGGAACATGAAGAACTCGAACTCGGCGGCCGCCGTCACCGCGTAGCCGAGCTTCTCGGCGCGCGCCAGCACCCGCCGCAGCACCGCGCGCGGGCAGACCGTCTCGGCGGCCTCGGCGAACTCGCCGAGGAAGAACAGCATGTTGCCCTCGAACGGCACCTCGCGGCAGGTCGCCGGCAGCACGCGCACCGGCGCATCGGGATAGGCCGTGTGCCAGCCGGTGTACTTGACGTTGTCGTACAGCTGGTCGTTCGAGTCCCAGCCAAGCACCACGTCGCAGAAGCCGAAGCCCTTCTCCAGCGCGCTGAAGAACTTGTCGCGGCCCATGTACTTGCCGCGCAACACGCCGTCGTTGTCGAACACGCCGACCTTGACGTGGGTGAGCCCGCGCTCCTCGACGATCGCGCGGGCATCGGCCGCGCTCCTGACCTGCTCCGGCTGCATCACGGCTCCCCAGGACACGGAATCCAACGGCCACTATCCACCGCCCCCGGGGGTCAAGGCAAGCGTGCCCGCATAGCGCACGCATGCGGATCATTCCGGTGCGCGCCCGCGGCCGTGCCACGCGCCCGATTGCCATGCCGCGGCGAAGTTCATATCCTGTGGCGGGCCGCGACCAACGATTCCAACTAGAGACCTGGGCGGGCCGGCATGCCGGCCACGCGCGCGGCGGGAGTCATCACTCACAACAGCGGGCCCGCGATGGCCGCAAGGGGAGACGCGCAGTGAATCCGAACTCGAAACCCGGGAGCGACGCGGCGGCGGACGAGGACGTCAAGATCCTGCACAGCATGGGCTATGCGCAGGAACTGGCCCGCCGGCTCGGCCGCTTCTCGAACTTCGCCATCTCCTTCTCGATCATCTGCATCCTCTCCGGCGGCATCAATTCGCTGGCGCAGGCGACTTCCGGCGCGGGCGGCATCGCCATCGGCCTCGGCTGGCCGCTGGGCTGCCTGGTCTCCGGCGTGTTCGGCATCGCGATGGCGCAGATCGCCTCGGCCTATCCCACGGCCGGCGGCCTCTACCACTGGGGCTCGATCCTCGGCAACCGCTTCACCGGCTGGCTGACCGCCTGGTTCAACCTGCTCGGGCTGATCACGGTGCTCGGCGCCATCAACGTCGGCACGTACTACTTCTTCCTCGGCGCCTTCGGTCCGGCGGTCGGCATGACCGACTCGATGACCACGCTGGTGGTGTTCCTCGCGGTGCTGACCGGCGTGCAGGCGCTGATCAACCACTTCGGCATCTCGCTGACGGCCAAGCTCACCGATTTCTCCGGCTACCTGATCTTCGGCACCTCGGTGCTGCTGGCAGTGGTCTGCCTGGTATGCGCCGACAGCTACGACATCTCGCGGCTGTGGACCTTCACCAACTTCTCCGGCACGCCGGCCAGCGCGCCGGTGTGGCCGGCGGTCTCCAACGGCTGGATCTTCGCGCTCGGCCTGCTGCTGCCGATCTACACGATCACCGGCTACGACGCGTCGGCGCACACTTCCGAGGAGACCCACCAGGCCAGCCTCTCGGCACCCAAGGGCATCATCTCCTCGATCCTCTGGTCCGGCGTCTTCGGCTACCTGTTCCTCGCGGCCTTCGTGCTGATGATCCCCGACATGAAGGCGGCCGCCGACCAGGGCTGGAACGTGTTCTTCTGGGCGCTGGATGCCAAGGTGCCGGCCACCATGAAGGAGATCCTCTACCTGCTGATCTTCGTTTCGCAGGTGCTGTGCGGCCTGGCGACGGTGACCTCGGCGTCGCGCATGATCTACGCGTTCTCGCGCGACGGCGGCCTGCCCTTCTCGAAATCGCTGGCGACGGTCTCGCCGGCGCACCGCACGCCGAGCGCGGCCATCTGGACCGCGGCGGCGCTCGCCTGGCTGTTCGTCTGGGGCGCGAAGTGGCTCGAGGCCGGCGGCACGCCGGTGTACACGGTCGTCGTGTCCTGCACGGTCATCTTCCTGTTCTTCTCCTTCGCCATCCCCATCACGCTCGGCCTGTTCACCTTCGGCGGGCCGAAGTGGCCGAAGATGGGACCGTGGGACATCGGTCGCGGCGGCTACACGCTGTTCGCGCTGCTGTCGATCGTCGCGATGGTGCTGATCTTCGTCATCGGCGTGCAGCCGCCGAACGCGCTGGCGCTCAACGTGACGGTCGGGTTCCTGATCCTGACGGCGGTCGTGTGGTTCGCCCTGGAGAACCGCCGCTTCAAGGGCCCGCCGATCGGCGACGTGATCGCCAAGCGCCAGGCGGAGATCGCCGCCGCCGAGGCGAAGCTGGCCGCGGCCGAAAAGCACTGAGCCGGCAAGTCGGCCTGCGCGGCTGGATGGAGACGGCGGAGTGCCCCGGGGCACTCCGCCGTTTTCGTTCCGGCCCGGGGCTGCGCGGCGGTTCCAGCCGGGCGCGGCGCCCAGCATCCCGGATGCGCGCGCCGGCCGGATCGTAGGGCGGCGCGAGGTGCAGCGCAGGGCACGCGCTCGGTGGCCACCTCCAGCTCGTAGCGGCCGGCCAGCAGGTAGTCGCGGTCCACGCCGGCGGCGCGGCGCACGTAGCCGTAGCCGATGCCCTGGCGCAGCGCGTGGCCGTAGCCGCCGCTGCCGAGCCAGCCGACACGCTCGCCGTCGCGGTAGATCGTCTCGCGACCCAGCAGCACGACGTCCGGATCGGTGACGCTGAAGCCGCACAGCCACTTGCGGAGCGGCGCGCCGCGCGCCGCCTCGAGCGCGGCGCGGCCGAGGAACGGCGTCGCCGACTTGAGCTTGACCGCCCAGCCGAGCCCGGCCTCGAAGGGCGTGTGGTCGGGTCCGATGTCGGCGCCCCAGGCGCGGTAGCCCTTCTCGAGCCGCAGCGATTCGATCGCGCGGTAGCCGGCGTTGGCGATGCCGCACGCGGCCCCCGCCTGCATCAGCGCCTCGTAGACCGTCGCGGCGAACTCCACCGGCACGTGCAGTTCCCAGCCGAGCTCGCCGACGTAGGTGATGCGCAGCGCCAGCACCGGCGCGCCGGCCACCTGCAGGCGCCGGACCTGGCCGAAGGGGAAGGCGGCGTTGCCGACGTCGTCGCGCGTCAGGCCCTGCAGCACGCGGCGCGCCTCGGGCCCCATCAGCGCCAGCACCGCGTGGGCCGAGGTCACGTCGCTGAGCCGTGCGTCGAGCCCGGGCGGGAGGTGGCGCTCGATCCAGTCGAAGTCGTGCGTGGCGAAGCCGGTGCCGGTGACGAGGTAGTAGCGATCGGGGGCCAGCCGCGCCACCGTGAGGTCGCACTCGATGCCGCCGCGTTCGTTGAGCATCTGCGTGTACACGAGGCTGCCGACGGGCCGGGCGACGTCGTTGGCGCAGATCCAGCCGAGCGCGCGCTCGGCGTCGGCGCCGGACAGCATGAACTTGGCGAACGAGGTCTGGTCGAACAGCGCGACGCGCTCGCGCGCCGCCTGGTGCTCGCGCGCCACGGCCGCGAACCAGTTGGGACGGCCGAAGCCGCACTCGTCGCGCGCCGCCTCGCCGGCGGCCGCGAACCAGTTGGGGCGTTCCCAGCCGAGCTTCTCGCCGAACACCGCGCCCTGCGCCTGCAGCAGCGGGTACAGCGGCGAGCGGCGCAGCGGCCGGCCGCTGGCGTGCTCCTCGCCGGGCCAGGCGATCGTGTAGTGCTTGCCGTAGAGCTCGAGCGTGCGGCCACGCACCCAGTCGAGGTCGGCATGTGGCGCGCCGAAGCGGCGGATGTCGACCGGCCAGAGGTCGCAGGGCGCCTCGCCGCCGAGGATCCACTCCGCCAGCACCTTGCCGGCGCCGCCGCCTGAGGCGATGCCGAAGGCGTTGAAGCCGGCGCCGACGTAGAAGCCGTGCACGCCCGGGGCCGGGCCGAGGATGAAGTTGCCGTCGGGCGTGAAGCTCTCCGGGCCGTTGATCAGCTGCTTCACGCCCGCCGAACCCAGCGCCGGCACGCGCGCCAGCGCCTGTTCCATGATCGGCTGGAAGTGGTCCCAGTCGGGCTGCAGCAGCTGGAAGTTGAAGTTGTCGGGAAAGCCATCCACCGCCCAGGGGCGCGGGTTCGGCTCGTAGCCGCCCATCACAAGCCCGCCGACTTCCTCTTTGTAATAAGTGAGGCGGTCCGGGTCGCGCAGCGTCGGCAGGCTGCGCGGCACGCCGGGGATCGGCTCGGTGACCAGGTACTGGTGCTGCACCGACACCAGCGGCACGTTCACGCCGGCCAGCAGCCCGACCTCGCGCGCCCACTGGCCGGCGCAGTTCACCACGACCTCGCAGGCGATGCGGCCGCGGCTCGTGAGCACCGCGCGCACGCGACCGCGCTCGAGCTCGATGCCGGTCACCGCCGTGTCCTCGACGATGCGCGCGCCATGCTGCCGCGCGCCCTTCGCGAGCGATTGCGTGATGTCGGAGGGGTTCACCTGCCCGTCGGTCGGCAGGAACGCCGCCCCCACCACGTCGTCGATCTCCATCAGCGGCCAGAGCTCGCGCGCCTCGCGCGGCGCGAGCAGGTGCATCTCGAGCCCGAAGGAACGCGCCGTGGTGGCCTGGCGCCGCAGCTCGGTCCAGCGCGCGGCATTGCAGGCGAGCCGCAGGCCGCCATGCATCTTCCAGCCGCTGGCGAGGCCGGTCTCGGCCTCGAGCGTGTCGTACAGCGCCACCGACTGGCCGAGCAGCTGCGTGATGTTCGCGCTGGTGCGCAGCTGCCCGACGAGGCCGGCCGCGTGGTGCGTCGAACCGGAGGTGAGCTTGTGGCGCTCGACCAGCAGCGTGTCCTTCCAGCCGAGCTTCGCCAGGTGATAGGCGACGGAGCAGCCGACGATGCCACCGCCGATGACCACGGCCCGGGCCTCAGAAGGGAATTCAGCCATGCTCCACCTCGAATTGCCGCCAGCACGCCTCGAAGCGCCGCAGGTAACCCGCCGCGTAGGCGCCGTAGTCGAAGTCCACGCTGGAAGTGTGGCGCGACACCGCGCCCCACAGGGTCTCGCGCAGGAGCGAGGCGCACTGCATCGCGCGGAAGCCGCGCTGCGTGGCCGCGTCGGCCGGCGCGCCGAAATACTGCTCCAGCAGGCGCACCTCGAGCGCCGGCGTCAGCTCGTTGTTGGTCGCGAGGTTGGCGAGATCGAACAGCGGGCTGTTGAAGCCGGCATAGTCCCAGTCGATCAGCCAGAGGCGCGCGCCGTCGTCGATCAGGTTGGCGGCGAGCAGGTCGTTGTGGCCGAACACGATGGCCACGGGGCCGAGTGCGCGCTCCAGCCGCGCGTTGCGCGCCGCGAGCTCGGCGAGCGAGGCATAGCCGGGCACCTGCGGCCGCTCGCGCAGGAAATCGAGATAGCCGCGGATCACCTGGAACACCCAGAACATCAGCGAGGGACCGCGCAGGTGCCGCGGCACCTCGTCATGGCAGCGGTGCACCAGATCGACCACCCGTGCCAGCGTGGCGGGATCGCGCACGTCGTCGGGCGTGAGCGTCCGCCCGTCGATGTAGCGGCTGACGAGCATCCCTTCCTGCGCGTGGACGACCTCGGGCGAGAGGCCGGCCGCATGCGCGGCGCGCGCCGCGGCCAGCTCGTTGAAGCGCATCACGCCATGTTCGGGAATGTCGCGGCCGATGCGCACGACGTAGTCGCCGCGGTCGCGGTCGGTGACGCGGTAGTTGCGGTTGGTGATGCCGCCCTGCAGTGGAGCGATCCCGACGTCACCCGACCAGCACGGCAGGCTGCGGATCGCATCGTGGATGTCACTGCTGCGCATGCCTTCCTTCCCTGCGCCACCGAGCGGCCACTATACTCGCGCGCATGCACTTCGCCGAGGATGCCGAAAGGGCTCGCGCCGTGGCGCTGGCGACGCGGCTGGCGGACACCGCCCGCGCGATCGCGTTGCGCTACTTCCGCCAGCCCCTGGACGTCGAGCGCAAGGCCGATGCGAGCCCGGTCACCGTGGCCGACCGCGAGATCGAAGCGGAGCTGCGCCGCATGATCCGCGCCGAGTTCCCGGAGCACGGCATCCGTGGCGAGGAATTCGCGCCGGAGGAAGGCGCCGCGTTCACCTGGGTGATCGATCCGATCGACGGCACCAAGAGCTTCGTCAGCGGCTTCCCGCTGTTCGGCACGCTGATCGCGCTGGTGCAGGGCGAGCGACCGGTCGTCGGCGTGATCGAGTCGCCCGCGACCGGCGAGCGCTGGCTGGGATCGGCAGGCACCGGCGCCTGGCTCAACGACGCGCCGGCGCGCACCAGCGCCTGCGACAGCATCGAGCACGCGCGCGTCTACAGCACGACGGCCGACACGATCCGCGGCGCACATCGCGAGCGCTACGACCGCTACACGCGCCGCGCGCCAATGCGGCGCTTCGGCGGCGACTGCTACCTCTACGGCCTGCTCGCCAGCGGCCACTGCGACCTGGTCGTCGAGGCGGCGCTGCAGCCGCACGACTTCATGGCGCTGGTGCCGGTGGTCGAGGGCGCTGGCGGGCGCATCAGCGACTGGGAGGGCCGCGCGCTCGGCTGGGACTCGGGCGACCGCGTGTTGGCGGCGGCGACGCCGGCGCTGTGGGAGCAGGCGGTCGCGGCATTGACGGATCCGGGCTGAGGCTTTCGAGCGACGTGGAACGATAGCGAATTGTCGGCGTCGAAATTCAGATCCCGCTTGACGAGGAGCCCCAGCCGTCCGCCGACGGAGGGGGGTTCCGAGAGGCTCAAACCGAAACTGGTCGATGCTTCAGTCCTGCTTCAAGGACGCAACGGCGGCCCGGCCGTTTGCGAGGACCCGCTGGCGCCGCGCGAAAGTGCGGTCGGCGCTGCCGTGTTGGTGACCGCAATCTCGCGCAGATATAGACGTACCGCCCACAGGCCATTGGAGCTCTTCGATCACTCCCGACTACCGCGTCGCGGTCAATCGACGCTCAAACTAAACTGACCGACAGGTCCTATCGGAACGACATAGAGAAGCGCACGTTGTTCACCCAGCCACGCCTCAGCGTCAACCTCAACAAGATTGCCCTCCTACGCAACTCCCGTCGCACCGGCGTACCCGACGTCCTGCGCTTTGCAGCACTCGCGCACGAGGCGGGAGCTGACGGAATCACGGTACACCCGCGACCTGATGAGCGCCATATCCGTCGCAGCGATGTCATCGATTTGGCGCGGCAGATGCAGCCATGGCGACCGCGTTTCGAGCTCAATCTCGAGGGCTACCCGGATGATCGCTTCTTCGAACTCCTTCGCTTAGTGCGACCAGAGCAGTGCACGCTGGTACCCGACGCACCTGATGCGTTCACATCGGAAGAAGGATGGAAATTTGACGCCCAGGAGCGACCAATCATCGCTCGTGCAGTGACGGCGGCGGAGCAATGCGGGGCGCGCGTGATCCTCTTCGTCGATCCCGACCCGACACTTGTCTCCTCGGTCGCTTCAATCGGCGCCGATGGGATCGAGATCTATACGGGCTCTTACGCCGCCTCGGTACGCGCCGGAAGCGGTCAGTCGCTATTGAACAGCATTGCTGAAACCGCCCAGCGCGCTTCCGACTTGGCATTGGCCGTCAACATCGGCCATGACTTGAACCTTCAGAACCTGCCGCATCTGGTGGCGACCATGCCCGCCGTGTCCGAGGCGTCCATCGGTCATGAGTTGACCGCCGACGCACTGACGATGGGATTCAAGGCCGCCGTCGTCGCCTACAAGGCGGCACTGGCCAAGCCGCACCACCATAGCGCAGACCGGCGCGACCCAAGGCCCGGCGACTAGCGCCGGGCCAGCCAGGCCGCGAGCGCGTCGAGTTCCTCGTCGGTGATCTCGGTCTTGCGGAACGGCGCCATCACCGAGATGCCGTGGCGGACGAAGTAACGCACGATCTCGGGCGTGAGGTCGGTGCGCTGTTCCAGTTCTGCCGGGGGACTGCCGTGGTACTTCGCCGCAAGCGCCTGAGTGCCCGGATGCCCTGGCCCGGCGCCGTGGCAGGGCTGGCACCAGCGCGCGAAGACCTCGGCGCCGGCCGCGACCGGCGCGTCGGTCGCCAAGGCGCCCCCACTGCCCAGCAGCAACAGCAACGGCAGCAGCGCGACCCGCCCGGCCCGCAGCGCGCTCACCGGCGCTCCCCGCGCAGGTGGCGCGGCCAGATGCCGTAGCGGCCCGGCGAGAGGATGCCCTTCGGATCGAGTGCGTCCTTGATGCGCTCGTCTACGCGCCTGAGGATGTGGTCGTTGTAGGAATACACGTCCATCACCGTGTCCATGAACGCCGGCGCGGTGCGGTACTCGCCCCAGCCGTGCTCGGCGCACACGCGGATCAGCTGCTTCACCGCCGCGCGCAGCCGGCGGTCCTCCTCCGGCACGCGCGTGATCGGCATCGCCAGAACCAGGATGAAGGCGCGCGACCAGCTGCCCACCGGCGGGCTGAACATCAGCAGCGGTAGGCCGAGCTCGTGCGCGGTGCGGCGGATCACGCGGTTCGCCTCGATCACCGCCGCGCCGGTGCGCGGGATGATCGGCGAGAACCAGAAGTGGCCGTTGGTCGGGTTCGGGTTGGTCTCCGAGCGCGCGCCGATGTAGAACATCTCCAGGCTCGGGATGCCGAACTCCGGCTTGTGCACGCGCGCGATCTGCTCGGGCGTGAGCGGCAGCGGGATCAGCTCGCCGTCCTTGAACTTCGCGCCGGGAATCGCGCCGAAGCGCGCCTTGGCCGCATCCCACAGCGCGCGCACGACGTTCGGTGCGCCGTAGAACTTCAGCGAGCAGGTCCAGAACGGCAGGCCCTTGCGGTCGGCCCAGGCCTGCAGCGCCGCGGGGTCGGCGCCGCCGGGCGCGGCGTGCAGCGCCAGCAACTCCGGGTCGGTGCTCGGCAGCATCGGGTAGGCTGGGCTGTACATGCTCGGCAGCCCGTGCACCGCCATGGTGTTCTCGAGGTAGTTGAAGATCTCGACGATCTTCACGATGTCGTCGTGCCGCGGCGTCAGCACCGTGCCGGAGAAATACGCCTCCGGCTCCGGGAACAGCCAGAAGCCCATCTTGGTGACGACGCCGTAGTTCGACTGCTTGAACAGTCCGTCGAGCGAGGGTCCGAAGCTGAACTTGTACTGCTGCCAGGTCTCGGCGCCCGGCAGCGCGCCCATGCCGGTGCGCAGGATCTCGCCGTCGGCCAGCACGATCTCCATGCCGCAGTGGGCCTCGAAGTGGTTGCGGTACGCCGGTGCCGTGTAGCCGCCACCATGGTCGAGCGCATTGCCGATGAGGCTCCCCCACCCGGGGTCGGGCACGTCGATCCACAGCTTCGAGCCGGTGGCCTTGAGGTGCCGGTACATGTCGAAGTAGCTGACGCCGGGCTCGACCAGGCAGTTGGCGTTGACCTCGTCGACCGCCAGCACGCGGTTCATGCGCTTGAGGTCGAGCACCACGCTGCCGGAGTACGTCGGCGCCGCGCCGCCGTAGCCGAGGTTGCGGCCGGTGGAGACCGGGTAGACCGGGATGCCGCTCTCGTTGGCGACGCGCAGGATGCGCTGCACCTGCTCGACGCTGTCGGGGGCGACCGCCGCCGCCGCGCGGCGCTCCTCGGGCTCGTCCCAGAACGGCGAGTAGGCGTCGCGGTAGAGGTCGAGGTCCTCCTCCGAGCTGAACACCCAGCGCTCGCCGACGATGGCCTTCCACGCGGCGAGCGCGCGCGCGAATTCGCGTGCCGATACTCCCGGCGGCAGGCGCTTCCCTGTGCCCGCGTCGTCCATGGCCGTCACCTGCCCGGCGGGGCGGTGATGGCGTTGCCTTCGAAGTCGCGCAGCTCGACCGGCCCGAGCTTGAGCTCGACCAGCCCCGGCGCGATCAGCTTGCGATCGCCGACCGCGACCACGGCCATCTTCTCCGGCGCCAGGTACTGCTGCGCGACGCGCTGCACGTCCGCGGCGCCGACCGCGTCGATGCTCGCCGGCAGCGTGCCGTAGTAGTCGAGCGGCAGGCCGTAGACGTAGATCTCGCCGATGCTGCCGACCGACTGCGAGGTGGTCTCGAACAGGCCGGCGAGCGAGCGCGCGAAGGAATCGCGCGCCAGGCTCAGCTCGGCGTCGCTGACCGGCGAGGCGCGCATGCGCTCGATCTCCTTGAAGATCTCGCGCACCGCCGGCGCGGTCGCGTCGGCGCGCACGCTGGTGCTGACGTAGAACGGGCCCGGGCCGCGGCGGTAGGCGAAGCGCGAGCCGGCGCCGTAGGTGTAGCCGTGCTGCTCGCGCAGGTTCAGGTTGATGCGGCTGGAGAACAGCCCGCCGAGCTCGGTGTTCATGACCTCGAGCGGCACGTAGTCGGGGCTGGAGCGCGGCACGCCGACCTGGCCGATCCGCAGCGCCGTCTGCGGCGCGCCCGGCTTGTCGACCACGACGACCGTGCGCACGCCGGCGGCCTGCACCGCCGGCAGCTGCACGGCGGTCGCCGTGCCGCTCCACTGGCCGAAGTACTTCTCCGCGAGCGCCTTGAGGTCGGCCGGCGTGACATCGCCGCTGACCACGAGCGCGGCATTGCCGGGCACGTAGCCCGCCTTCCAGAACTGCTCCAGGTCGGCGCGCGTCAGAGCCTTGAGCGCCGCCTCGGTGCCGATCTCGGTGTAGCCGTAGGGATGGTCCGGGCCGTAGACCACGCGGTTGAACACGCGTGCGGCGAGCGCGCGCGGCTCGTCGCGCTGCTGCAGCAGGTCGGTGAGCCGCTCGTTGCGCAGCCGCTCGATCTCCGCCGGCGCGAACGCCGGATGCAGCGTCACGTCGGCCAGCAACGCGAAGGCGGCATCGGCGTTGCGCCGCAGCGCCGCGATGCTCGCCGCCGACTGGTCGCTGCTCGAGCCCGCGCCGAGCGAGGCGCCGATCTGCGCCACGTCGTCGGCCAGCTTGAGCGCCGGCCGCGTCGCCGTGCCTTCATCGAGCATGTCGGCGGTGAAGGCCGCGAGGCCCGGGAGCCGCGGCGGATTCGCCTCGCTCCCGCGCAGCACGTACAGGCTGGCGGCGAACACCGGCAGCTTGTGCTGCTCGACCAGCAGCACCGTCAGGCCGTTGGGCAGCGTGAAGCGCTGCGGCACCGGCAGCGCCAGGTTCGATGCCGGGGCCGCGCCGGGCTGCGCGTTGCGCCATTCGGCCGTGTCGGCCGGCGGCGGCTGCGGCTTGCCCGCGGCCACCGGGTGGCGCGGCACGTCCTTGAGCTGCTTCTCGCCCGGCACGCCCTCGACCACCACCCGCGCCGCGTTCGTCAGCGTGCGCGCGGCGACGTCGCGCAGCGCGGCCGGCGTCGCGGCGCGATAGCGGCCGATGTCGTCGGCGAGGTAGCCCGGGTTGCCGAGGTAGTGGTTGTACTGGTTGAGGCGGTCGGCGACGCCGCCGAAGCCGCCGAGCGACTCGAGCCCGCGCACGATGTGGGTCTCGATCGTGTTGCGCGCGCGGTCGAGCTCGTCCTGCGTCGGGCCCTCGGCGCGCAGCCGCGCGAGCTGCGCATCGATGGCGGCCTCGAGCTGCGCCGGCGCGATGCCGGGCTTGGCGGTCGCCTGCACCAGGAACACCGAGCCGAGCGTCAGCGAGTACTGCTGCGCCGACACGTCCTGCGCGATCTTCTTCTCGTACACCAGGTCCTTGTACAGCCGGCTCGACTTGCCGCCGCCGAGCAGCACCGCGAGCAGGTCGGCCTCGGCGTCGCCCGGCTGGTAGATCGGCGCGCTCAGCCACGCCATGTAGACGCGCGGCAGCTCGACCTTGTCGGTGACGGTGACGCGCTTCTCGGCCGTGATCGGCGGCGTGCCCACCTCGGGCTTGGCCACCTTCGGGCCGCCGGCCAGCGGGCCGAAGTACTTCTCGACCAGCGCGCGCGCCTGCGCCTTGTCGATGTCGCCGACGATCGCGAGGCTGGCGTTGCCCGGCGAGTAGTACTCGCGGAAGAAGCCGCGCACGTCCTCGAGCCGCGCGGCCTCGATGTCGGCGTGCGAGCCGATCACCGAGGCGTAGTACGGGTGCCCCGCCGGGAACAGCTGGTGGAACACCTCTTCCTCGACGATGCCGTAGGGCGCGTTCTCGATGCTCTGGCGGCGCTCGTTGCGCACCACGTCGATCTGGCCGGTGAGCTCCTTCTGGTCGAGCGTGTCGAGCAGGAAGCCCATGCGGTCGCTCTCCATCCACAGCGCCAGCTCGAGCTGGTTGGACGGCAGCGTCTCGAAGTAGTTGGTGCGGTCGAAGTCGGTGGTGCCGTTGATCTCGCTGGCGCCGGCCGCCTCGAGCCGCTGGATGTGCCGGTCGCTGCCGACGTGGCGCGAGCCCTGGAACATCATGTGCTCGAACAGGTGCGCGAAGCCGGTGCGGCCGGGCCGCTCGTTCGCCGGGCCGACGTGGTACCAGAGGTTGACCGCGACCAGCGGCAGGCGGTGGTCCTCGACCAGGATCACGTCGAGCCCGTTGGGCAGCGTGTACTTCTCGTACTCGAGCTTCGGGATCGGACCCGCGGCCGGCGGCGGCGGCGCCTTGGGGGCACAGGCGGCGAGCAGCAGGCTGGCGCAGCTGAGGATCAGGGCTTGGCGGATCATCGGTGAAAGGCCTCCGGGTTCGTGGCGCCGGTCGGGAAGCGGGCAGTCTACCCTCCGGACGGCACGGCGGTGAACCGGGAGGCGACCGGCCGGCCGCCGCGGCGCTACAGTAGCGGCGCCAGCGAAATCCCGCGGCAAGCCGGTCGCCGTCCTCCCGATTCCCATGCCACGCCTGGTGATCTTCGACCTCGACGAGGTGCTGGTCGACTTCCTGCCGGAGGCGCGCCTCGAGCGGCTCGCAGCGCTGACGGGTCGACCGCCCGACGCGCTGCACGCGGCGTGGTGGGGCTCGGACCACGAGAGCCGGGCAGAGGCCGGCGAACACGCCGACGGCGCGGGCTACCTGCAGGCGTTCAATGCCCGCATCGGCTTCGCGCTGACGCGCGGCCAGTGGATCGAGGCGCGCCGCGCCGCGATGCGCGTCCGCACCGACGTGCTCGACTATGCGCGCGCCCTCGCCACGCGCGTGCCGCTCGCGCTGCTCACCAACAACGGCCCGTTGCTGCGCGAGACGCTGCCCGAGCTCGTTCCCGGCATCGGCGCGCTGTTCGGCCCGCGGCTGCACGCCAGCGCCGATTTTGGCGCCCGCAAGCCCGAGCCGGCGGTGTTCGAGCGGCTATTGGCGCGGCACGGCATCGCGGCGCCGGATGCGCTCATGATCGACGACCAGGAGGCCAACGTCGCCGGCGCGCGCAGCGCCGGGCTGGCGGCCATCCGCTACCGCGACCTGCCCGACCTTGCGGCGCGACTCGAACATTGGCTGGCGACGCGCTAGGATCGCGCGCATGGCGCTGCAGAAGTTCGCCCTGTTCGACACCGCGATCGGCCGTTGCGGCATCGCCTGGAACGAGCGCGGCATCAGCGGCGTGCAGCTGCCCGAATCCAACGCCGCCGTCACGCGCGCGCGCCTGCGCCGCCGCTTCCCGGCGGCGGTGGAAGCGCCGCCCTCGCCGCTCGCGCGCCGCGCGATCGCCGGCATGACGGCGCTGCTCGACGGCACGCCGGTGGATCTCGCCGACCTGCCGCTCGAGCTCGACCAGGTGGCGGACTTCCAGCGCCGCGTCTACGAGGCGACGCGCGCCATCCCGGTCGGCGCGACGCTCACCTACGGCGAGATCGCCGCGCGCATCGGCGAACCCGGCGCGGCGCGCGCCGTCGGCCAGGCGCTCGGCGCGAATCCCTGGCCGATCATCGTGCCCTGCCACCGCGTGCTGGCGGCCGGCGGCAAGCCGGGCGGGTTCTCCGCGCCCGGCGGCATCACCACCAAGCTGCGCCTGCTCGCCACCGAGGGCAGCTCGACCTTCCACCTGACCGGCGGCCCCGGGGCCTGAGCGCGATGCACGCGCTGCAGCCGGCCGACCGCGGCGTCACCGGCATCGAGGGCGTGCGCGCCGGCTGCACGCCGCTCGCGCCCGGGCGCCTGCAGCTGCGCTGGGAAGTCAGCGGCGAGCTGGGCTGGCTGGTCGTGCCGGCACCCGGGCCACGCCAACGCGAGGACGGGCTGTGGCGCCACACCTGCTTCGAGGCCTTCATCGCGCCCGCGGCGCGGGCACCGGCCTACCTCGAGGTGAACCTCGCGCCCTCGCTCGCCTGGGCGACCTACTCCTTCAGTGACTACCGTGCCGGACAGCGCGTGGCCACCGAAGCGTCGCTCGTGAACCCGCGACTGGAGCTCGACGCGCATGCGTTGCTGCTCGAGGCCGAACTGCACTGGGACTGCGGGCCGGGCGCGCGCGTCGGGCTCAGCGCCGTGCTCGAGGAGCTCGGCGGCACCTTGAGCTACTGGGCGCTGGCGCACGCGCCGGGCCGTCCCGACTTCCACCGGCGCGAGTGTTTCGTGCTTCAATTGCCCTGAGGATGGAGCAAGGCACGGTGGTGGAATTCGGCATCGACAGACTGGTCCGCGAGCCGGCGCTGCGCCGCCCGCTCGCCGGCCGCCGCGTGGCGTTGCTGGCGCACCCGGCCTCGGTGACCACGACGCTCGCGCACAGCCTGGACGCGCTCGCGGCGCTCCCGGACCTGCGCCTCGCCGCCGCCTTCGGCCCGCAGCACGGCCTGCGCGGCGACAAGCAGGACAACATGATCGAGTCGCCGGATTTCCACGATCCCGCGCTCGGCATCCCGATCTTCAGCCTCTACGGCCGCGAGCGGCGCCCGACCGCGGCGATGCTCGACAGCTTCGACGTGCTGCTGGTCGACCTGCAGGACCTGGGATGCCGCATCTACACCTTCATCACCACGCTGCTCTATGTGCTCGAGGCCGCCGCCGCGACCGGCAAGTCGGTCTGGGTGCTCGACCGGCCCAATCCCGTCGGCCGCCCGGTCGAGGGACTGAAGCTGCGCGAGGGCTGGGAGAGCTTCGTCGGCGCGGGGCCGCTGCCGATGCGCCACGGCCTGACAATGGGCGAGCTGGCGCGCTGGTTCATCGCGACGCGCCGCCTCGACGTCGACTGCCAGGTCATCACGATGCGCGGCTGGCAGCCGGACGCAGCGCCCGGCCACGGCTGGCCGCTGGGCGAGCGCAGCTGGATCAACCCGAGTCCCAACGCGCCCAACCTCTCGATGGCGCGCTGCTACGCCGGCACGGTGATGCTCGAGGGCACGACGCTGTCGGAGGGCCGCGGCACCACGCGCCCGCTGGAACTGTTCGGCGCGCCGGACCTGGAACCGGCGACGCTGCTCGCGCACCTGCGCGCGCGCGCACCGGCCTGGCTCGCGGGCTGCGTGCTGCGGCCCTGCTGGTTCGAGCCCACCTTCCACAAGCACATGGGCCGGCTGTGCGCCGGCGCGCAGCTGCACGTCGAGGCCGGCGCCTACGACCACGCGGCATTCCGCCCGTGGCGGCTGCTGGCGCTGGTGTTCAAGTCGATCCGCGAGCTGCGCGGCGACTACCCGCTGTGGCGCGACTTCGACTACGAGTACGAAACCGGACGGCTGGCCATCGACATCATCAACGGCGGTCCGGCGCTGCGCGAGTGGGTCGACGATCCGCAGGCACAGCCCGGCGACCTGGATGCGCTCGCCGTGGCCGACGAGGCCGCGTGGTGCGAGGAGCGGCGGCCCTTCCTTCTCTATTGAGCCCTCCGGATCTACCGATTCCTACCTAATGACGCGGATCGGCCGCGCCGGATAGTATCGATTCCCGTATGCACCGCCATGCCCGCCGCTGGCTGGAGAAGCCCTGGTTCGCAGCACTGTTGCTGACGGTGCTGATTTTCCGCGCGCTGCTGCCGGCCGGATTCATGCTCGGCACGACGGACGCAGGCGGCTTCGGGCTGCGCCTGTGTTCGTTGCACGCTGCGCCGGCACCGGCGTCGGGTGGTTCCGACGCTTCCACGCCGCACCCGGGCGACGGGCTCCAGCGCCACGATGGCACGGGCGTCTGCCCGTTCGCGGCAGCGCTCGGCGCCACCGCACCGCCCGCGGAAGCCTGGGCGCTGCCGCCCGGCGCGACGCCGCGCTCCGACTTCACCGATGCGACCGCGACACCCGCGGCGCTGTTCCGTCCCGCCGCCCACCTCCCACGCGGCCCCCCGCCGATCGCCTGATTCCTCGATCGAGGCGGACTTCGCTGCAAGTCCGGCGCGGCGGCACGTTCACGCGACGTGCCGCGCCGCGCATCCAGGGCGCGCGTGATGGGTGATCTGACATGCTCGGGACTCGGGTCGCAGCCGCGACCGCGGTCATGGTGTTGCATCTTGCGGTGCTGGCGCTGCTGCTGCTGCAGCGTGCCGTGCTGCCGGCTGCGCCCGAGCCGCTGATCACCGCCTCGCTCATCGGGCCCTCGCATGAGCAGGCGCCCGCGGCGCCCCGGCCCCTGCGCCCCCCGGACCTGCTGCAGGTACCGCCGCCGCTGGTGCTCGCCACCAGCGTGACGTCGATCAGCCTGCGCACCGAGGCCGCGCCTGCGACGGCAGTCCCGGCCGCGGCGCCCGGTGGCCCGGTCGGCGAACGCCTGCGTCTCGGCGAGGAACTCGCGGTGCTGTGCCCGCAGCGCACGCCACCCGAGTACCCGCTGAACGCCCGCCGCCTGCGGATCGAGGGCACGGTCACGCTGCGCGTCGAGCTCGACGCGGGCGGCCGGGTCGCGACGGTGCGCGTCGCGCAGTCGAGCGGTTCACCGCTGCTCGACGAGGCCGCCATCGCCGCCGTCAGCCACTGGCAGTGCCAGCCGGCGCAGCGCGATGGCGTTCCCGTGGCCGCGGTCGCCCTGCAGCCCCTGCAATTCGTCCTGCGCCGGCGCTGAGCGCGGCGCTCCATACCCCATTACCGAAGGATTCGACAAGATGATCACCACCACCCGACACTGGCTGCCGCTGCTCGCGGCCGCCGCCGCCGGCCTGGCCACGACGGCCACGGCCGCCGAACAGCAGCTCGCGCCCATCGTCATCAGCGGCGCCGAGGACATGGAGTCCTACGTGGCGCCCACCACGCGCGCCGCCACGAAGGACGACACGCCGGTACTCGAGGCGCCGATGGCGGTACAGAGCACGACGCGCGCCACGATCGAGGACCAGGCGGCACGCTCGGCGCTCGAGGCACTGCAGTACGTGAGCGGCGTGCAGTCGCAGCCCGGCACGTTCTACGACCAGTACCAGATCCGCGGCTTCACCAGCGGCTACGGCGTCTCGTACCGCAACGGCCTGCAGCTCGAGGGCGTCGCCGATGCGGTCAACATGGCCTTCGTCGACCGCATCGAGGTGATCAAGGGTCCCGCCTCGATGCTCTACGGCCGCGTCGAGCCCGGCGGCTTCGTCAACGTCGTCACGCTGCAGCCCGAGCACGCGGGCAGCTACCTGCTCAAGCAGCAGGCCGGCAGCTGGAACAACTGGCACACGACGGCCGATGCGACCGGCCCGATCGGCAGCGGCGACGCGCTCGCCTACCGCCTGATCGGCGACTACGAGAAGGGCGACAACTACTTCCCCAACGACCACCGGCGCAAGCTCGCGCTGTTCGGCGCGCTGTCGTGGCAGCCGACGCAGCGCCTGCAGGCGAACCTCAGCGTCGAGTACTACGACTACAAGGGCGCGGGACGCGGTCCCAACGTCGTCGTTCCGGTGGTCGGCACGCGGCCCGACGATTCGGTGCCGCGCGACGCCTCGACGTCCGATCCGGTGATGTGGGCGCACTTCCCCGACACCGTGAAGCGCCGGCTGGTCGCCTTCGACTGGACGCTGCAGCTCGGCGAGGACTGGAAACTCACCAACCGCGCGCACTACGTCGGGTTCGATGAAGTGCAGACCGGGTTCGGCAACTGGGGCGACACCCGCGGCTTCATCTACAACCCGTTGACGCGCTACAGCTTCAACGTGAACCTCGATCTCGCGGGCCGCGTGCGCACCGGCGGCATCCTCCACCACCTGCTGCTCGGCATCGACGACTACCGCTACTCCGACCACTGGATGGGCACCGTCGGCACGACCGACATCCCGGCCGTCGACGTGTTCGATCCGGTGTTCCCGGATGTGCTTGCGGAGCTGCAGTCGATCGTCGCCAATTCACGCCACAACGTGCTGTGGCGCAGCTTCGAGACCGGCGCGGGCGTCTATTTCCAGGACCAGATGGACCTGGGATCGAAGTGGCGCGTGCTGCTCGGCGGCCGCCTCGACCGCGCCTACCAGCGCTACTCGGCGGTGTACGGCGGCAGCGACTGGGCGGAGTGCTACCCGCAGTGCACCGGGGAGCCGATGCTCTCCTGGCCCAACGACAACGTCTTCTCGCCGCGCCTCGCCGTGCTGTACCGGCTCACCGACTACAGTTCGGTGTACGCGAGCTTCACCAAGGCCTTCGGCGCCAACAACAGCAGCTGGCTCGCTGACGGCGTGTACGCCGCGCCGGAATCGGCCGTGCAGTACGAGCTCGGCGCAAAATCGAGCTGGCTCGACGACCACGTGTTCGGGTCGGCGACGCTGTTCCAGCTCACCAAGCGCAACATCCTCGGCCCGAATCCGGCCGATCCCTTCGGCCCGAGCGTGCCGATCGGCAAGGTGCGCAGCCGCGGGCTGGAACTCGATCTCGCCGGGCAGCCCACGCGCCACCTGGAGATCAAGGCCAGCTACACCGTCGACGCCGTCACGCTCCTCGAGGACACGAACGGCAACGCCGGGCACCGCTACCAGGGCACGCCGCTGCATTCGGCGAGCCTGTGGAGCAAGTACGAGTCGGCACGCGATGCCGACCGCGGCTGGCAGCTGGGCCTCGGCATCCAAGCCGACGGGCTGCGCCAGGGCGACAACGCCAACAGCTGGCAATTGCCGGGCTATGCGGTCTTCGAGGCGATGGCGGCGTGGCGCACCGTGGTGGGCGGCGGCCGGCTCAGCCTGCAGCTGAACGTCAAGAACCTCTTTGACCGGCACTACTTCGACCAGATCGGCTACGGCACGGCATCCTGGGGCGAACCACGTTCGCTGACCGGCGTGCTGCGCATGGAGTGGTGAGATGCCGCGCGCACCGGCGGAGGTGATTGCACCGCCCGGCGCGCGCAGTCGCGGGCGCGGGCCCGGGTTTGGGTGGCCCGCGCCCGCGCGGCGTCGACGCGCCTGGCTGCAGGTGCACCAGTGGCTGGGGCTGGTGCTCGGCGCGTTCCTGGCGCTGATCGGCCTCACCGGCACCGTGCTGGTGTTCCACGAGGAGATCGACCACGCGCTCAACCCGGCGCTGTTCGCGAGCCCGCCGCAACCGCAGGCGACACGGGCGCCGCTCGACGCCATCCTGGCCGCCGGCGAGCGCGCCGCACCACCGGGCTGGGAGTCGGCCGGTACCGCGGTACCGCACGTGGCCGGTGGCAACTACATCTTCAGCTACTGGGTGCAGCATGCCACGCCGGCACCGGAGAACGGCGTGTCGATCAACGTCGCCGTGGATCCGTACACGGCCCGGGTGGTTGGCCGGCGCGTGTTCTACCACGCGTGGAACCCGCTGCGGCACTGCTTCGTCGGCTTCTTCTTCAAGCTGCACTACGAGCTGGTCGCCGGCGAGACCGGCGTGCTGCTCGTCGGGTTCATGGCCTGCGCACTTATCATCGGAGCGCTCGCCGGCCTGATCCTGTGGTGGCCGCTGGACGGCAAGTGGCGCCGCGTGCTCACGCTCAAGCGCCGCGCGCACGCGGTGCGCCTCAACCATGACCTGCACCAGGCGGGCGGCTTCTACCTGCTGCCGATCCTGCTCGCGCTGCTGGTCACGGGCCTGTACTTCAACCTGCCGGAGCAGTTCCGCTGGGCGGTGGAACGCTTCGCGCCGCTGGCGGCGGAGCCGGCGGCGGCGATGGAGACCGGCCATCCGGCAATGCAGGTCGCCGCCGGAGCAGTCGCCGGCAGCGTCGCCTCGATCCTGCAGCGCGTCGCCGCCCGCTACCCCGGCGGCACGCTCGATTACATCACGCTCACCGATCCGGGCACCGGCCGCTTCACGGCCTGCTACGAGGACGTGCCGGCGCTGCGCCCCCGCATCGTCGCGAGCCGTTGCCTGCTGATCGAGCGCGCCAGCGGCCGCGTCGTGCAGGTCACCGACACCGCGCACGGCAGCGCGGGCGACGTATTCATGCAGTGGCAGTGGCCGCTGCACTCCGGCCGCGCCTTCGGCTGGACCGGACGCATCCTGGTCGGCCTGTGCGGGCTGGTGTGCCCGCTGCTGTTCGTGACCGGCCTGATACGCTGGCTGCAGAAGCGGCGCGCCGCTGCCTTCGCGCTCAGGCGCTCTCCATCCCGTGGCGACGCTTGAGCGCGGCGGTGGCCGGCGCCGCCATGTGCGCGAGCAGGCGCCGCGCCGCATCGGCCTGCGTGCTCTGCGCGCCGACGCCACCGGAACACGTGGGGATGGGCTGGATCGCGGGCGGCAGCGGGCCGAGCACCTCGATGCCCGCGACGTTCATCAGTTCGCTCCACTGCTGGAAGCCGAGCTCGGCGCGCCCCTCGGCCACGAGCTTGCCGACCGGCACGCCCGGCGGCGGCACGACGATGCGCGGGCGCAGCGCGGCGAGCAGCCCCCAGCGTTCGAACAGCTGCTCGAGGTAGACGCCGCTCGGCCCGGTGGAGTAGCTGAGCGTGCGCGCCGCGGCCACCGCCTGCTGCACCGCCGCCTCGCTCGAGATGTCGGGGCGCGGCGCGCCGGCGCGCACCGCCACCGCGACGCCGGACTTCACCAGGTCGACGCGGCTGCCCGCGAGCAGCCGGCCCGCGGCCACCAGCTTGTCGATCGCGTTCGCCGCGAGCACGACGACGTCGACGGGCTCGCCCGCCTGCACGCGGTTGGCGACGTCGACGCCGCCGGCCGCCTCGCTCCGCACCGCAAGTCCGGTGGTGCGCTCGAAATCCTCGGCCAGCGCCGCGAGGATCCCGCGCGTGGCCATCGAGGAAAGCATCTTCAGGGGTGCGGCGCTCATGGGGCCTCGCGGTTGCGTCAGCGGGATTGTACCCGCCCGCCGTCGACGAGGTCGTTGGGCGGATGGTCGATGACCTGCTCCCCGGCGGCGAGCCCGCCGCGGATCTCGACCGCATCGGCGCCGAAGTGCCCGAGCACGAGTTCGCGGCGCCGCGCCCGGCCGGCGTCGACGACGAAGGCGCACCAGGCGGTGCCGCAGCGGAACACCGCGCCGAGCGGCACCCGCAGCACCTCCGGCGCGCTCCAGGTGACGATGCGGCCGGTGACGCGGTAGCCGTCGCCGAGCCCGTCGGGCGGATCGACGAAGTCCAGGACCACGTTGGTGCGCTGTTCCTCGACGCCGAGCGCCGACACCTTGGTGAACGCGTAGGGCTCCACCAGCCGCACGCGGGCGCGCAGCGGCTGCGCGCCGCCCCAGTCCTCGAGGCGCGCCGGCATGCCCGGCGCGACCTTGACCGCCTCGGTCGACAGCATCTCCATGACGACCTCGAGGTGCGCGAGATCGCCGATCACGAGGATCGGCGTGCCGGCGGCCACCACGCGCTCGCTCGGCTCGGCGATGCGCAGCACGCGGCCGGCCGCGGGCGCGTGCAGCTCGACCAGCGCCGCCCCGCCACGCGCGGCATCGGCGAGCGCGACCAGGCCGGCGCGCGCGCCGCGCAGCTCGGCGGCAGCCGCCGTGACCCGGCCCTGCGCGGCCTCCACTTCGTCGGCGAGCGTGATCGCGGCATTGCGCGCCTGCTCCACCTGCTGCTGCGCCACCAGGCCACGCGCCAGCAGCGCGTCGAGGCGCTCTCGCTCGCGCCGCGCCTGCCCGAGGTCCTCGCTGGCGTGCTGCAGCTGCGCGCGGGCGCTGCGCTCGCCGGCCTCCGCGGCGGCGACGCGCGCGCGCTGCTCGTCGCGCTCGCGCGCGCCGAGCGGCAGCGGCGCGAGCGTCGCGACCACCTGCCCGGCCGCCACGGCATCGCCCTCATGCAGCGGCACGCGCCGCAGCCGCCCGGCGACCGGCGCCGCCACCACGAAGCGGTCGTGGCTGCGCGTCTCGCCGAGCTCGTCGCTGGTGAGCTCGAGCGGGCCGCGCGTGACGCCGGCCACCTCGACCTCCACGGCCGCCGGCCGCAGCGCCAGCAGCAGCAGCACCGCGCCCGCCGCGACGGCGAGCAGCCCCAGGATTCCCTTCGGCCGCAATGGCATCGATGCCTACTCCCGCGACTTGAGCGTCGCCACCAGGTCGAGCCGCGCGACGCGGCGCGCGACAAGATACCCCGAAAGCAGTGCCGCTCCGAGCGTCACCAGCACCGCGAAGCCGAAGCTCGCGGCACTGAGCGCGAACGGCAGGCGGAAGGTCTCGCGGTCGTAGACCGGCAGCAGCAGCCGGCAGGCGAGCGCGCCCAGGCCGCAGCCGAGCGGCAGTGCCGCCAGCACCAGCACCGCCTGCTCGCCCAGCAGCAGCCGCGTTACCTCGAGCCGCCCGTAGCCGAGCACGCGCAGGCTCGCGAGCTCGTTGGCGCGCTCCGACAGCGCGATGCGCGCGCTGTTGTAGACCACGCCGACCACCAGCACCGCGGCGAAGGCGGTCAGGATCACCGTCATCAGGATGAAGCTGCGGTCCATCGCGGCGCGGATGCTCGCGAGCATCGTCGCGCGGATCGCCACGCCGCCCACCGCCGGCAGCCGCTCGAGCGTCGCGTACAGCTCCGGGGCACGCGCCGCGTCCACCTGCAGTTGCGCGCCGGACAGGCCGCGGTCCTCGCCGAGCAGGCGGTCGAGCGCCGCGGCGTCCATGTAGCCGCTGACGCCGAGCGGCTCGTCGGAGAGCGCGACCAGCGGCAGCGCGAAGCGGCGGCGGCGGCCCTCGAGCTGCTCGACGTCCACGGTGTCGCCCGGGCGCGCGCCGAGGATCTTGGCCAGCTTGCGCGTCAGCACCAGGCCCGCGGGCGGCAGCGCGATGGGCCGGCGCCGGGCGTCGACCAGGCGGCGCAGCCCGGCATCCGGCGACACGCCGAGCAGCGTGCCGCGCCGGATGCGATGCGCCACGACGTAGCGCACCGGCACGGCGCGGAACGGCTCGACGCGCAGCACGCCCGGCAGCTGCGCGAGCGCGTAGCGCGCCGGTGCGCCGCCGGTCTCGCGCAGCAGCAGCGTGAGATCGTCGCGCTGCGCGGCGTCGAAGTGCACCGCCACCAGGCGGTCGACCGCATCGAAGGCGAAGCGGCCGAGCAGCACCGTGCCGACCGCGGCGGCGATGGCGACGATCGACAGCGCCGCGCGCCAGGGCCGGCGCACGAGATTGCGCGCCACCAGGCGGCCCGCGGGCCCGAGCAGGCGCGCCAGGCCGCTGCGCTCCAGCAGGCCGGCGCGGTAGCCGCGCGGCGCCTGCGGCCGCAGCGCCTCGGCGGGCGCCAGCCGCGCCGCGCGCCACACCGCCAGCAGCACGCCGCCGGCCGCGGCGAGCGCCGCGATCAGTGCCGCCCACGGCAGCGCCAGCGGCGGCAGGCTGAAACGCAGCGCCGGGAAATGGAAATACTCCTGGTAGATGTCCACCAGGCCGCGGCCGAGCCAGGCGCCGAGCAGCACGCCGAGCAGCAGCCCGAGCGCCGCCACGGCCAGCGCGAACTCGAGGAAGTGGGCGCCGATGCGCGCGTTGCCGAAGCCGAAGGCCTTGAGCAGCGCGATCTGGCCGCGCTGCATCGCGACCAGGCGCGCGAGCAGCGTGTACAGCAGGAAGGCGGCGACGGCCAGGAAGATCGCCGGGATGTAGGTGGCGTTGACGCGGATCTCGCCGAGCTCGTCGTCGAGGAAGCGGTAGGAAGGTTGCTCGGCGCGATCGTAGGCGGCGAGGCCGCCGTAGGGCGCGAGCAGCCGGTCGAGCGCGGCGATGACGTCCGCGGCCACGGCGCCGTGCGCCAGCGCCAGCGCCACGTCGTTGAACGCACCCTGCAGCTCGAAGGCGCCGGCGAGGGCGCGCTGGTTCATCCACAGCACGCCGAAGCGGCGGTTGTCGGGAAACAGCGTCGCGGGCCCGAGCTCGTAGACGTACTCCGGCGAGAGCGCCAGCCCGACGATCACCAGCTCGCGCCAGCGGCCGTTGAGCACGGCGCCGAAGCGCGCGCCCGTGGCGAGCGCGTTGGCGCGCGCGAAGCTGGCGCTGGCGACCACCTCGGTGTCGCTGCCGGACGCGGGCAGGCGGCCGCTCACCAGGTGCAGGTCGTTGAGCCGCGGGGCGTGGCCCTCGGGCAGCGAGATCAGCCGGCCGGTGGCCGGTTCGCGCAGGCCCGGCACGGTGAGCGTGACGTCGGCGACGATGCGCGGCTCGACGGCCGCGACGCCGTCGATGCGCCGGATCTCCTCCGCCACCGCCAGCGGCGCGCGCCGGGCGTGCGCGAACACGTCGGCGAAGCGGTAGTGCGCGTAGTAGTCGGCGCGCGCCGTGACCAGCGCGTGGTAGGCGCCGAGCATCGTCAGGAACGCGGCGATGCCGCAGGCCACCACCAGCGCCGCGGCCGCGACCTGGCCGCGCAGCCGCCACAGCTCGCGCGCCAAGGCCCGGTGCAGCCGGCTCACCATGACAGCCCGGAGGGATCGAGGCGCGTGGCGTTGCGGCGCTCCTCGACGATGGCGCCGCTGCTCAGGCGCACGACGCGATCGGCCATGCCGGCGATCGCGGCGTTGTGGGTGATGAGGACGGTGAGCGTGCCGAGTTCGCGGTTGGCCTGCGCCAGCACCTCGAGCACGCGCCGGCCGGTCGGGTAGTCGAGCGAGCCCGTCGGCTCGTCGCACAACAGCACGTCCGGGCGCTTGGCGAGCGCGCGCGCGATGGCGACGCGCTGCTGCTCGCCGCCGGAGAGCTGCGCCGGGAAGTGGTGCAGCCGCTCGCCCAGCCCGACGCGTTCCAGCGCTTCGCGCGCATCCAGCGGCCGCGCGGCGATCTCCGTGACCAGCTCGACGTTCTCGAGCGCCGTCAGGCCCGGCAGCAGGTTGTAGAACTGGAAGACGAAGCCGACGTGCTCGCGCCGATAGCGCGTCAGCGCACGCTCGCCGGCGGCGGTCAGGTCGTGGTCGCGGTAGCGCACGCTGCCGGTGGTCGGCACGTCCAGTCCGCCGAGGATGTTGAGCAGCGTCGACTTGCCGCTGCCCGAGGCGCCGAGCAGCACGACGAACTCGCCGTCGTAGAGGTCCAGGTCCACGCGCCGCAGCGCCTGCACCACCACCTCGCCCAGCAGGTAGTCCTTGGTGACGCCGTGCACGTGCAGGACGGCGGCGCGATCGGGGCGTTCGGCGGTGTCTGGATCCACGGGGGCCCTGCCTGTTCCGCGAACGTCCCGATTATCCCCGCAGGACGCCGCAACGGGGAGCCTCGCGCGCCGGGGTGCGTCGGGACGCGTCGGGATGCGCGGGAGCGCGCCGGCCGCCGGGGCGCTAGGTATTAGTCCGCATCGCAGTGGCCGGCGCCCGGCCCCAGATGACCAAGTATTGATTCGGGGCCGCCGCCGAGGGACTTGGCGGTCCACTTGCCAGGAGTACGCCCGTGAGAGCACTTCGCATTGCCATGACACTCGCGGCGATCGCCGCCACCGCCCCGGCCCAGCCGGCCCAGCCGACGCACCCGGCCGACGCGCTGATGGGCCGCGCGCAGGCGCTGTTCCAGCCGATCCCCACCGCCCCGCCGGCCCTCACCGGCAACCCCGCGACCGTCGCCAAGGTCGACCTCGGGCGCATGCTGTTCTTCGATCCGCGCCTGTCGGAGAGCCACGCGATCAGCTGCAACTCCTGCCACAACATCGGCCTCGGCGGCGTGGACGGCGAGGAGACCTCGATCGGCCACAACTGGCAGCGCGGCAACCGCAACGCCCCGACCGTGTTCAACGCGGTGTTCAACACCGCGCAGTTCTGGGACGGCCGCGCGAAGGACCTCGAGGAGCAGGCCGGCGGCCCGATGGTCAATCCGGTGGAGATGGCCTCGCCCAGGGAGCACGTGGTCAACCAGCTCGCGGCGATCCCCGGCTACCTCGCGGCGTTCCGCGCCGCCTTCCCCGCCGATGCCGACCCGCTGACGCTCGCCAACGCGCAGAAGGCCATTGCGGTGTTCGAGGCCACGCTGATGACCCCGAACGCGCCCTTCGATCGCTACCTGCGCGGCAACGGCGCCGCGCTCAGTGCCGCTCAGAAGCAGGGCCTGCAGCTGTTCATCGACAAGGGCTGCGCCGCCTGCCACAACGGCGTCAACGTCGGCGGCGCGATGTACGCGCCCTTCGGCGTGGTGGAGAACCCGGGCTCCGAGCTGCTGCCCGCCGACGACAAGGGCCGCTTTGCCGTGACCAAGACCGTCAGCGACCAGTACGTGTTCCGCGTGCCCGGCCTGCGCAACATCACGCTGACCGCCCCGTACTTCCACACGGGCCGCTCCTGGGACCTGAACCAGGCGGTCGCGGTGATGGGCAGCAGCCAGCTCGGCGCGCAGCTCAACGACGCGGAGATCGGCCTGATCGTGGAGTTCCTCGGGAGCCTCACGGGCGAGCAGCCGCGCGTTATGTACCCGCAGCTGCCGCCGGCGATCGCGGCGACGCCGCAGCCCCGGCCGTGAGGAGTGTGGGCCTGCTTGGATTCGAACCAAGGACCAAGGGATTATGAGTCCCCTGCACTAACCGCTGTGCTACAGGCCCGTCGCCAAAGGATTGCGCCGGCGCGATTCTAGCAAGCCGGAGCGGCAGCCGTTCAGCCGGCCGGCGCGAGGAACGCCATGCAGCTCGCGTGCGCCGGTTCGGCGGCGGGCAGGTGCGTGCAGATCGCGCGCATGCGCGTGCGCAACGCCTCGAGCACGTCGGCGTGGCGACCGCCGGCCGCGGCGTTCCAGGCCTCGAGGTCGTGGCCGAGCGTTTCCAGGCGCAGCCGCGCGCGCCGGTAGATGCGGTCCGGGCCGTCGAGCTCGCCGAGCACGGCGAGCGTCACCTCGCGGATGCGCTTCGCATCCTTGGGCGCGAGCCGCAGCAACGCGCTGGCGTAGTCCTGGCCCCACTGGAAGCGGGTCGCGGTGCCGACCGATTCGGCATAGCCTTCCGCGTACCAGCGCAGCGCCTCATCGCCCCGGCCGAGCTGCTCGGCCAGGTCGCCGAGGTCGCTCTTCACGTAGTACGGCTCGCGCGCCACGGCGAGTTCGGCGCGCGCCGTGTCGTAGCCCGCCTGCGCGTCGCCGAGCGCGTCATAGACGTTGAGCGCGGCGTTGAAGATCCCGGAGCGCTCGTCGGGCGTCCATTGGCGCGCGAGCTCGGCCGCGGTGCGCTCGCGCGCCGCGGTGGCCAGCGCCGCGGGAATGACCTGGCCGGGCGAGAGGAGCTTCGCGGCGACGAGGCCGTGCGCCACCGCCGCGAGCTGGTCGGCCACCGCGAGGTGCGCGTCGCGGGCGGCGGCCTGCATCGCCTCGAGGTAGGCGTCGCGCAGCGCGTCGTGTTCGGGCGCGGCGCGGGCCGCCGCGCGGAAGAAGTCGGCGTTGAGCGCGATCAGCGCGTCGGCCAGCTCCGCATCGTGCCGGTGCAGGTGCAGGACGTCGCTCACCGCGTCCACCTGCCGCACCAGCGTCGCGCTCGGCGCCGCGCCGCCGGCGATGGCCGGTGCCTCCGCGGTGGACTGCAGCAGCGCGGCGTACAGCACCAGCCGCGTGGCGTCGGGCGCCGCGCGCGCGGTGCACTCGTGCGCGGCGCGCTCCAGGTCGGCGGCGCGCGCCGCGAGTTCGCCGGTCTCGAGCACGTCGAGGCGCCAGCCGTTCCAGGCGAGCCGCCGGCAGGCGCCCGGCGGCAGCGGCTTGCCGGCGCGCGCCCGCGCCAGCAGCGAATCGATGGGCTGCAGGTCGGCGAGCGCGAGCTCGAGCACGCGGGCGAAGCGCTCCAGGTCCATGCCGCCGGCGATGCGCTGCGTCTCGCGCCCGGCGGGATCGAGCACCAGCAGCGTCGGATAGCCCTGCACGCGCAAGGTTTCGCCCCACTTCTGCGCGCCGGCGTCGTCGCCATCGAGATGCACGGCCACGAACTGCCGGCTGCGCTCGATGAAGTCGCGGCGCTGGAACACCGTGGCCTTGAGCTGCTGGCAGGGCGGGCACCAGGCCGCGCCCCAGTAGACCAGCAGCGGCCGCCGCTCGCGCCGCGCCTGGGCGAGCGCGGCGTCCATGTCGCCCTCGATCCAGGCGACACCGCTCGCCGGCGCATCGCTCCCCGCCGCGGCGGGCGCGGCCGTCGCAGCGCTCGCCGGGGACGGGCCGCGGCCATGGCAGGCGGCGATGAGCGCCAGCACCGCGCAGGCCAGCACGGCACGCGCCAGCGGCGCCCCCGGCCCGGCGATTGGATGCGTTAACATGAGTCTTGCCGATCGCATTGCCGCAAATCCCGCAAGCTCCAGGACCACCAATGCTGAAACTGTACTACGCCGCCGGTTCCTGTTCGATGGCCTCGCACATCGTGCTCGAGGAACTCGGCCGCCCCTACGAAACCGTCAGCGTCAACCTGCGCGACCCCGCGCGCCCGACCTCTACCGGCGAGGACTTCCGCGCCACCAGCCCGCAGGGCTACGTGCCGGCGCTGAAGATCGACAGCGGCGAGGTGCTGTTCGAGACGCCCGCCCTGCTCGCCTGGCTCGGCGAGCTCGATCCCGCCAAGGGCCTGATGCCGCCGGCCGGCACGCTGGAGAACTTCCGCGTGCGCGAGTGGCTGGCGTTCCTCGCCACCGAGCTGCACAAGAACTGCAGCCCGCTGTTCCGGCCGAACACGCCGGAGGCCACGCAGCAGTTCTGCCGCGAGATCCTCGCGAAACGCCTGGCGCACGCCAACGGCGCGCTGGCCGGTCGCGACTACCTGGTCGGCAACCGCTTCTCGCCGGCGGACGCCTACCTGTACGTCATCCTCGGCTGGTTCGGCCGGCTGCAGATCGATCTCGCGGCCTACCCGAACCTCGCGGCGCTGCACGCGCGCGTCGGCGCGCGGCCGGCGGTGCAGAAGGTGCTGCGCGACGAAGGCCTGGTGAAGGCGGCCTGAGCCCGCGACGGCGGCGCGCCTGGCGTCGCCGCAACCAGCGTCGCCGCGACCAGCGCCGCCGCGACCGGCACCGCCGCGTTCAGCGGCGCCGCTTCGGCCCGCGCACCGGCGCGGCGGCGAGCGGGTCCTCGGGCCAGTGGTGCCTGGGGTAGCGACCGCGCAGGTCCTTGCGCACCTCGGCATAGGCGTTGCGCCAGAAGCTCGCCAGGTCGCGCGTCACCTGCACCGGCCGCATCGCCGGCGAGAGCAGGTGGAACACCAGCGGCACCGCGCCGCCGCCGATGCGCGGCGTGGCGGCGAGGCCGAACACCTCCTGCAGGCGCACCGCGACCGCCGGGCCGCCCTCCGCCGCGTAGTCGATGCGCAGGCGCGAACCGGTGGGCACGAGGCAGTGCGTCGGCGCCAGTTCGTCGAGCTGGCGGCGCTGCGCGTGCGTGAGGCGCGCCTCGAGCGCCGCCAGCAGCGGCACGCGCGCGAGCTGCTCGGCGCGCGTCACGCCCTCGAGCCAGGGCGCCAGCCATTCCGCCAGCGTCGCGGCCAGCGTCGCGTCATCGGCAGCCGGCCAGCCAGCGGCATCGCCGCGCCCAAGGCCGGCGACGAAGCGCTGGCGCGCGAGCAACGCGCGGCACTCCGCGTCCCAGGGGAGCGCCTCGAGGCCGAGCTGCCGCAGGCCCTCGAGCAGCGCCGCGAACACGCGCTCGCCAGCGAGGCCGCGCAGCGGCTGCTCGTCGATCACCAGCGCGCCGAGCTCGCGCACGAGCCGTGCGACCAACGCGTTGCTGCGCGCGTCCCAGGCGCACTCCTCGCGCTCGCGCAGCGCCGCGCCGCCGACCTGCGCGAGCACCGCGCGCGGCAGCGCGGCTGCCAGGTCGATGCGCGCCTCGCGGGCGCGATCGTCGAGGTCCACCGCCACGATGTACGCGGCGCGCGCCACGCCGCTCGGCCCGGGGAACGCGGCCCCGCGCCCGTTGGCGAGCAGGTAGCGCGGCGCCTCGCCGGCGCGCCGCTGGCCGATGCGATCCGGGTAGGCGAGCGCGAGCAGGGCGCCGACCTGCGCGGCCTCGTCGTCGCCGGCCGCGGCGTGCGCGGCCAGGGCGTGCGCGGCCGCGCCGACAGCGCGCCCGCGCGGCCGCCGGCGGCGCCGCCGCCCGCGGCGGCCAGCGCGGCGCGCGCCGCGGTGGCGCGCGCGCTGCAGCGCGCGCGATCGACCGCCGCCGCGCTGGTCTCGCGGCGCAGCAACGCCAGCCGCGCGAGCACGTCCGGATCGCGCTCCGTGCCGCCGCCGCGCAGCAGGTCGCGCTCGCCGAGCAGCGCCGCCAGCTCCGCGGCCAGCGGCACGGCCTCGAGCGCGCGCGCCGCGACCAGCATGTGCGCGAGGCGCGGGTGCACCGGCAACGCCGCCATCGCGCGGCCCGTGGCCGTCAACCGGCCGGCGGCATCGAGCGCGCCGAGGCGCGCGAGCAGCTCGCGCGCCTGCTCGAGCATCGGCGCCGGCGGCGCATCCAGCCAGCGCAGGCCGGCCGCATCGCGCGCGCCCCAGCGGGCCAGGTCGAGCGCCAGCGGCGCGAGGTCGGCCTCGAGGATCTCCGCCGGCGTGTATGGCGCGAGCGCGGCGTGCGCACCCGCGCTCCACAGGCGGTAGCAGGTGCCCGGCGCGGTGCGGCCGGCGCGCCCGGCGCGCTGGTCCGCCGAGGCGCGCGACACCGCCAGCGTCTCGAGCCGGCTCATGCCGGTCACCGGATCGAAGCGTGCGCGGCGCACCAACCCCGAATCCACCACCACCGTGACGCCCGGGATCGTCAGGCTGGTCTCCGCGATGTTGGTCGCGAGCACGACGCGGCGCTGGCCCGGCGGCGACGGCGCGAGCGCCGCGTCCTGCTCGGCCGCCGCGAGCTCGCCGTACAGCGGCAACAGCTGCGTGCCGCGCGGCAGTTCCGCCTGCTGCAGCATGCCCTGCACGCGGCGGATCTCGCCGGCGCCCGGCAGGAACACCAGCACGTCGCCGGCGGTGGCGGCGAGCGCGCGGCGCACGGCGGCGGCCGCGGCGCGCTCCGGCGAATCGCGGCCACCGGGCAGGAGCGGCGCGCCCTGCCCCAGGTACTGCAGGTCCACCGGATACGCGCGCCCCGGCACGTCCACCACCGGCGCGCCGTCGAGCAGCGCGGCGACGCGCGCGCCATCGAGCGTCGCCGACATCACCAGCACGCGGAACTCCGCGCCGAGCTGCGCGCGCGCGTCGAGGCACAGCGCGAGCCCCAGGTCGGCCTGGAGGCTGCGCTCGTGGAACTCGTCGAAGATCACCGCGGCGACGCCCTCGAGCGCCGGGTCGGAATGCAGCAGGCGCGTCAGCACGCCCTCGGTCACGACCTCCAGGCGCGTCGCCGCGGACACCTGCGTGTCGAGACGCATGCGGTAGCCGACGGTGACACCGACGCGCTCGCCGAGCGTGGCCGCCATGCGCGCCGCCACCGCCCGCGCCGCCAGGCGCCGCGGCTCGAGCAGCAGGATGCGCCGGCCGCGGGCCCAGGCGGCATCCAGCAGCGCCAGCGGCACCAGGGTGCTCTTGCCGGCCCCGGGCGGCGCCTGCAGCACGGCGTCGCGATGCCCTGCGAGCGCGGCGAGGACGGCCGCGACCAGTGGCGTGGCGCCGGTGTCCGCGCTCATCGGCCGCGCAGCTGGTGCACGCTGAACGCGGTCGTGGCGACCAGCAGCGGCAGCAGGTACTGGATCACGCGCCAGGCGATCAGCGCGCCGACGACCTGCTCGGCATCGATCTGCGGCAGCGCGATCACGATCACCGACTCGAGCACGCCGAGCCCGCCGGGCACGTGGCTCAGCGTCGCCGCGACGATCGCGATGGCGTAGATGCCTACGAAGGCCAGCGGGCCGACGCCGACCGCCGGCGGCAGCAGCAGCCACAGCAGCACGCCGACGAAGGCGAGGTCGAGCGCCGCCACGACGACCTGCGGCACCGCCACCGAGGGCCGCGGGATGCGCAGCGCCCAGCCGCGCCAGGCGACCTGGTGCGGGCCGTGGAAGGCGAGCAGCACGTACGCCAGCGGCACCGCCAGCAGTCCGACGCCGAGCAGCGCCACCGGTGCGCCGGGCAGGTGCAGCACGCGCATCGCGTGCGCCGGCGCGAACAGCAGCGAGACGCCGGTCACGGCGCACACGCCCAGCGCCGTGGTCAGGCTGCTGAACAGCGCGATGCCGGCGACGTGCAGCGCGCCGAGGCCATGCGCGGCGTACAGGCGGTAGCGCACCGCGCCGCCGGTGAGCGCGGCGAAGCCGAAGTTCTGCGCGAACACGTAGGCGATGAACGCGGTGAGCAGCACGTGCGGATAGGGCACCGGCCGGTGCAGGTGGCGCAGCGCCAGCCAGTCGTAGCCCGACAGCACGACGTAGCTGGCGAACACGCCGGCGATCGCCAGCAGCACCGCGTGCCGCGGCAGCGCGCGCAACTGGTCGAGCACGATCGCGAGGCTCAGGTGCGCGAGCTCGCGGTGGATCACCCAGGCGATGCCGAGGAACAGCGCCAGCGAGACCGCCGGCAGGATCCACGGATGCCGCTGCTTCACGGCGCCGGGGTGCGCGCGGCGTGCGCCAGGATCTGCGCGGCGATGGCCGCGTAGTCGCCGCCCAGGTGATGGCCGTCGCCGATGCGCTCGACGCTGGCGCCGCCGGCGGCGAGCTCCGGGCACGGATCGTCCGGCTCGCCGGTGCCGTACACGCACAGCAACGGCACGCCTGGCAGCCGCGCGATCTCCGGCAGCGTCGCCAAGGCCGCGGCGTCCGGGCCGCGCAGCCAGTCGGCCACGCGGATCTCGAAGCTGGCGCGGCGCGAGAGCCCGAGCAGCGTCACGAGCTGCACGCGCGCGCGCAGGTCCTCGGGCAGGCGCGCGACGATGAACGGCAGCACGTCGGCGCCGAAGGAATAGCCGACCAGCAACACGCGCTCGCGCCGCCATTGCGCCAGGTAGTGCCGCAGCAGGCGGCCCGCGTCGGCCGCCGCCTGCTCGGGCGTGCGCGCATGCCAGAAGTAATGCAGCGTCGACCAGCCCACCACCGGCACGCCCCGCTCGTTGAGCGCGGCCGCCACGCCGCGGTCGAGCGCCGCCCAGCCGCCATCGCCCGTCAGCAGCAGCGCGAGCGGCGCGTCCGGACGCGGCGTGCCCGGCTGCTCGATCGGCCCGAGGTCGGCGACCGCCGCACCCGCCGTGGCCGTGGCCGGTGGCACGGCGGCGCGCGCCAGGCGCGCATGGGTGGCCTCGAACTGCGGCATCCAGTTGCGCTCGACGCCGAAGCCATGGCCGACGCCGGCGAGCGGCACCGTCGTGGCGCCGTCTACCTGCTCGACGAAGCCCGCGACCGCCGCCGGCGGGCACACGCTGTCCACCTGCCCCTGCAGCACGATCCACGGATCGGCGAGGCGCGGCGCGGGCTCGAGCACCCGCGCGCCCGTTTCGCCCGCGTGGCTGCGCAAGGCGCCGGCCGCGCCGGCGCACAGCCCGGCGCCGCGGTAGTCCTGCTCCGGGCAGAAGCCCAGGCTGACGGCGCCGGCGAAAGTGCCGTGCGACTGCGCCAGCGCCGCGTAGACGATGTTGGCGCCGGAGGAATAGCCGTAGAGCAGCGGCACGTGGTACTCGCGCACGCCGAGCTCGCGCTGCACGCGGTGCGCGAGCGCCTCCAGGTCGCCGGCGAGCGAGCGGCAACGCCCGTGGCCGGCGCCGATCGCGGCGAGGTAGCGGCGCACGTCCACGCCCGCGACCGCCGCGCCCTGTCCCACCAGGTGGCGCGCCATGCTGACGACGCCCAGGTTCCAGCCGCCGTCGCCGGAGATGAACAGCACCACGTCGTTCGGCTCGCCGGGCGGCGCGTACAGCGTCACCGGGCCGAAGGGCGCGCCGACGTCGACGACGCGCCCGTCCCCAGGGGTCGGCGCGCCGAGCGCGGGCAGCGCGAGTGCGAGCAGCGCGGCCCACGCGGCGCAACCCCGGGCGGCCCGCTGCGGCGATCTCATTTGCGGAACAGCTCCTTCACGCCGCCGGCGATCAGCGCCGACACGTCGAACAGCACCCGCGGCAGCGCCAGCCCGCCGGGGGCGGCCAGGTACTTCGACTCCCACACCGGGTTGAACTTCGACTTGTAGCGCCGCAGGCCGTCGAAATTGTAGAAGTGTTCGCCGTGCCGGAACACGAAGTTGCCGACGCGGTGCCAGGCCGGCGCCAGCGGATGGTGCTCGAGCCCGGCGAGCGGCGCCATGCCGAGGTTCAGCCAGCGATAGCCCTGCTGCCGGCCCCACAGCATCAGCTCCACGAACAGGTAGTCCATCGCGCCGCGCGGCGCATCCGGTCCGAAGCGCATCAGGTCGACGGCCACTTCCTCGCCGTCGCCCGCGATCCACAGCGTCGCGAAGGCCACCGGATCGCCCTCGCAGCGCACCAGCGCCACCGGGAAGTTGGCCAGGTACTGCGGCGAGAAGGCGCCGACGGAGAAGCCCTTCTCGGCGGTCGCCTTGTCGGCGAGCCAGGCATCGGAGATGGCGGTGAGCCGTGGCAACAACGCGGCGAGTTCGCCGGGCGCCACGATCCCGAAGGTCGCGCCGTCGCGCTCGGCGCGGCGCCGCTGCGTGCGCAGCTCGGCACGCGCGCTGCCCTCGAGCGAGAAGTCCGGCAGGTGGACGCGCGCCTCCTCGCCCAGCTTCAGCGCCGCGAGCCCGAGGTCGACGTACAGCGGCAGCCGCTCGGCGCTCACCTGGTAGAACACCGGCCGGCCGCCGTGCCGGTCGGAGAGCTCGCGGAAGCGCCACACCAGCTCCTCCTGCTCCTCGCGCGCGCCGACCGGGTCGCCGAGCGCGACCCAGCTGCGCCGGCTCACCTGGTACATGAGGAAGGCATCGCGCCGGTCGTTGAACAGCACGCGCTTGTCGCCGCTCAGCACGGCGTTGGCGAGCGCCTGCGTCGAGCGCGCGATCAGCGGGCGCACGGCCGCGAGGTCGTCCGCGCTCGCCGCGCCCGGCTCGGCGCGCGCCGGCTGCAGCAGGTTGGCGGCGAGGAACGCCGCGGCGAGCAGCACCACCAGCAGCGCGGCGCGCAGCATGCGCGGCGCGTCGCCGTGCAGCGCGAAGGTCCACCACAGCGAATGCGTGTACTCGACGTGGCGGTGCGCGAGGAAGCCGATCCACAGCGCGGTGGCGAGCACCAGCGCCAGGCTCGCGATCCACGCCGGCGTGAAGCGCTCGGCCATGATCGCCGACGGCCGGTAGAACGCGCGCCGCCCGACCCACAGCAGCGCCAGCACGCCGCCGAGCACCACCGCCTGCTCGATTTCCAGTCCCTTGAGGAGCGAGGCGGCGATGCCGCCGACCAGCAACCAGAACGTCAGCTGGTACGCGGCCGCGACGCGCCGCACCAGCGCGCGCGCCAGCACCAGCAGCGCGAGGCCGATGAGGCTGCCGGCGAGGTGCGATACCTCGAGCACGGCGAGCGGCAGCACGCGCTCGAGCGTCGCGAGCCGCGTGTCGAGCGCCGGCGTCGCGCCCGAGACCAGCAGCAGGAAGCCGGCGAGGAACACCACGGCCGCGGTGACCTGCGGCACGACGGGCGCCAGCCACGCGGCCGCCAGCTGCTCGATGCGCGCCAGCCGCGGCTGCTGCGTGCGCAGTTCCTGGCCGCCGAACAGCAGCGCTGCCACCGCGAGCGGCAGCAGGTTGTAGATCACGCGCCAGGCGAGCAGCGCGCCGACCACCTGCGTGGCCGGCATGCCGTGCAGGCCGAGCACCATCAGCGACTCGAACACACCGAGGCCGCCGGGCACGTGGCTCACGATGCCCGCGGCCATCGCGAGCGCGTACACGCCGGCGAAGGCCAGCGGGCCGATCGGCGCGCCCGCCGGCAGCAGCCACCACAACACGGCGGCCGAGACCGCCAGGTCGACCACGCCGACGAGGACCTGCGCGAGCGCGATGCGCGGCCGCGGCGTGCGCAGCGACCAGCCGCGGATCTCGAGCTGGCGCGGCCCGAGGAAGCTCCATAGCGCGTAGGCCGCGATCGCGGCGAGCAACCCCACGCCGGCGAGCCGCACGGCACCGGCGTGCAGGTGCCAGAGCGCGCCGGCCAGATCGGGCTCGGCGAGGAAGGCGACGCCGGCCAGCGCCGCGAGCCCGATGGCGGTCGTCACCGCGCAGAAGGCGGCCACCGCGGCAACGTCGGCGGCGCCGAGTCCCACGGCCGAGTACAGCCGGTAGCGCACCGCGCTGCTGGTGAACGCGGCCACGCCGAGGTTGTGGCCGAAGGCGTAGGCGATGAACGCGGTGAACAGCGCGCGCCGGTACGGCACCGGCCGCTCGAGGTAGCGCAGCGCCAGCACGTCGTAGAAGCCGAGCAGCCAGTAGCTCAGCGCCGTGCCGGCGAGCGCCGCGCCCACGGCCGGCAGCGCCAGCGCCCGCAGCTGCGTGAGCACCTGCTCGAGCCGGAAGCCGGCGAGCTCGCGATGCGCGAACGCCACCACCGCCGCGAAGATCGCCAGCGACACGCCCGGCAGCAGCCAGCGCCGCGCGTTCGGCCAGCGCTCGCTCATCGGCCCTCCCGGCGCAGCAGCGCCACCGCGACCAGCGTCCAGCCGGCGATCAGGCACGCGCCGCCCAGCGGCGTCAGCGGCCCGACCCAGCGCGGCGCGCCGGCGAGCAGCAGGTAGAGGCTGCCGCAGAACAGCAGCGCGCCGGCAAACAGCAGCCGGCCGCCGAGCGCGAGCAGCCGCGCGCCGCTGCTGGCGCGCTCGAGTGCCAACCCGACGCCCAGCAGGCCGAGGCCGCTGACCAGCTGGTAAAGCACCGCGGTCTGCAGCACGTCGAATCGATCGGGCGCGAGCCGCGCGCGCAGCAGGTGCGCGCCGAGCGCGCCGACCACCACGCCGGCCGCGAGCAGCAGCGCCCCGCCGCCCTGCAGGCGTCGCGCGGTGCTCATGGGCGGCTGCCGCGCGGCTTGCGCCGCGCGTGCTGCGTGCGGAACGGCCGCGCCGGCGCGCCGCGCCGGCCCTCGGGCGTGGCGCCGGTGCCGGGCGGCTGGTACGCCGGGATCAGCTGGTGGCGGCCGTTGCCGATGAGGTCGGCGCGGCCCATGCGCCTGAGCGCCTCGCGCAGCAGCGGCCAGTTGTTGGCGTCGTGGTAGCGCAGGAACGCCTTGTGCAGGCGGCGCTGCCGCAGGCCCTTGGGAACGACGACGTCCTCGCTGCTGCGCGTCACGCGATGCAGCGGGTTCTTGCCGCTGTGGTACATCGCGGTCGCCGTCGCCATCGGGCCGGGGAGGAAGGCCTGCACCTGGTCGGCGCGGAAGCCATTGCGCTTCAGCCACAGCGCGAGCTCGAGCATGTCCTCGTCGGTCGTGCCCGGATGCGCCGCGATGAAGTACGGGATCAGGTACTGCTCCTTGCCCGCTTCGCGCGAATAGCGGTCGAACAGCTCCTTGAAGCGGTCGTAGCTCGCCATGCCCGGCTTCATCATCTTCGCGAGCGGGCCCTCGCGCAGGTGCTCGGGCGCGATCTTCAGGTAGCCGCCGACGTGGTGCTGCACCAGCTCGCGCACGTACTCGGGCGATTCGATCGCGAGGTCGTAGCGCACGCCCGAGCCGATCAGCACCTTCTTGATGCCGGGGAGCTCGCGCGCGCGCCGGTACAGGTGGATCAGCGCGCCGTGGTCGGTGTCGAGGTTGGGGCAGACGCCCGGGTACACGCAGGAAGGACGCCGGCAGGCGGCCTCGATGGCGCGATCGCGGCAGGCGATGCGGTACATGTTGGCCGTCGGCCCGCCGAGGTCGGAGATCACGCCGGTGAACCCGGGCACGTGGTCGCGGATGTCCTCGATCTCGCGCACCACCGATTCCTCGGAACGGTTCTGGATGATGCGCCCCTCGTGCTCGGTGATCGAGCAGAAGGTGCAGCCGCCGAAGCAGCCGCGCTGGATCGCGACCGAGAAGCGGATCATCTTGTAGGCGGGGATCGGCGCCTGGCCGTAGGCGGGGTGCGGGCGGCGCGCGAACGGCCGGCCGTACACCCAGTCCATCTCCGGCGTCGTCAGCGGCACCGGCGGCGGATTGAGCCAGACGTCGACGTCGCCATGGCGCTGCACCAGCGCGCGCGCGTTCCCGGGGTTCGCCTCCTGGTGCAGGAGGCGCGAAGCATGCGCGTACAGCACCGGGTCGGCGGCGACCTGCTCGAACGACGGCAGGCGGATGACGCTGTGCGCACGCGCGGCATTGGGCGGCGGCGCGGCCGCGCGCGCCGCGCCGGCGCCCGCGTCGATGTGCGTCGCGTCGATCTCGGCCCAGCCCGCGGGCGTACCGCGCCGCCGCAAGACCGTGCCGCGGATGTCGGTGAGGGTGTCGATCGATTCGCCGGCGTCGAGGCGGTGCGCGATCTCCATGACCTGGCGCTCGGCGTTGCCGTACACCAGCAGGTCGGCCTTGGCGTCGAGCAGGATCGAGCGCCGCACCTTCTCCGACCAGTAGTCGTAGTGGGCGATGCGGCGCAGCGAGGCCTCGATGCTGCCGATGACGATCGGCACGTCGCGGAAGGCCTCGCGCACGCGTTGCGCGTAGACGATGACCGAGCGATCGGGGCGCCGCCCGCCTTCGCCGCCGGGCGTGTAGGCATCATCGCTCCGCACGCGCCGGTCCGCCGTGTAGCGGTTGACCATCGAGTCCATGTTGCCGGCGGTGACGCCGAAGAACAGCCGCGGCGCGCCCAGCGCCTCGAAGGCGGCGGTGCCCTGCCAGTCCGGCTGCGCGATGATGCCGACCTTCAGTCCCTGCCCCTCGAGCACGCGGCCGATGATCGCCATGCCGAAGCTCGGGTGGTCGACGTAGGCGTCGCCGGTCACGATGATGACGTCGCACTGCTGCCAGCCGAGCGCCGCCATCTCGGCGCGTGTCATCGGCAGGAACGGCGCCGGCGTCGCGCCGCCCGGGAGCCGCCAGCTGCGCAGCTCCGGTGCGGCCGGCAGGTGCGCGGCGGCCGTGCCGGAGCCGCTCACAGGCGCGCCGCCAGCGCCGCGACCAGGCGCTCGGCCGCGCCCGGCGCGTGGTCGAAGAACAGCGACGGCTCGGTGAGTTCGAGCTCGAGCACGCAGGGAGCGCCGGCCGCGTCGCGGATCAGGTCGACGCGCGCGTACAGCGGCGTCGCGAACGGCAGCGCCGCCAGCACGCGCGCGGCCAGCGCGCGCTCGTCTTCCGCGGCCGCGCGCCGCTCGATCTTTTCCGGCGCGAACAGCGCGCGCGTCGGCTCGCTGCCGCGCTGGAGCAGCGCCGCCTTGCGGATCGCGTGGCTGAAGGCGCCGTCGAAGTGGACCAGCGCGGTCTCGCCCTGCGCGTCGACGCGCGCGAGGTAGGGCTGCAGCAGCACGCTGCGGCCCGCGGCCAGCAGCCGCTCGATGTGCGCCGTGATCGCGCCGGTGTCCCCGCGCCCATGGCGCTGCGCATCGCGCGAACCCGCGCCGACGCAGGGCTTGACCACCAGCTCCGGCTCGGCATGGCGCGCGAGGAATTCCCCGAGCGCGGCGGCGGCCGGCTCGCCGGGCTCGACATAATGCCCGGGCACCACCGCGAGGCCGCGGCGCGCGAGCTCGCCGAGGTAGTGCTTGTCGACGTTCCAGCGCACGACCTCGAGCGGGTTGTGCAGGCGCGTGAGCGCCGCCGCCCGCTCGCACCAGGCGAGGAACTCCGGCAGGCGCTGCGTGTAGTCCCAGGTCGAGCGCAGCAGCGCGAGCGCGTAGCGCGACCAGTCGACGCCGGCATCGTCCCACTCGACGACCTCGGCCGGCAGGCGGCGCGCGGCCAACGCCCCGAGCAGCGGCGGCAGGTCCTCGTCGAGCTCGCGCGCGGCGCGCGCGGTCACGATGGCGATGGGTCGGCGGCCTTGGGGCATGGGACGGCGGCAGTTGGGGCCCGGAGGCAGCCATTCTAGCGGGCCGGCGCTACAATGGGCGCATGCCAACCTACGACTATTATTGCGACGCCAACGGCCGGACGGTCGAGGTCAGCCACAAGATGGCCGAGCAGCTCGCCACCTGGGGCGAGGTGTGCAAGCGGGCCGGGATCGAGGCCGGGCGCACCGATCGCCGCGCCCCGGTGCGCAAGCTCATCAGTGGCGGCGCCGTGCTCACCGGCAAGGCCGCCGCCAGCGCCCCGCCCTGCGAAACCACCGGCGTGTGCTGCGGTGGCGGGGCCTGCGGGCTGCAGTAGCCGCGCGCGGCCTCAGGCGCCGCGGCGGCGCCAGCTGCCGGTGATGCGCGAGCGGGCGGTCGCGGCGAGGTCCGCGGGCTCCACGGCGCGCGGCTCGTACAACCGTGCCCAGGCCGCGAACAGCGCCGGATCCAGTGCCTTGCTGAACAGGTAGCCCTGCGCCAGGTCGCAGCCCAGGGCACAGACCGCCTGGCGCTGCGCCTCGGTCTCCACGCCCTCGGCGACCACGCGCAGGCCGAGCACCCCGGCCATCGACGCGGCCGCGGCGATGATCGCCGAATCGCTGCGGTCGCTCGGCAGGTCGCTGACGAAGCTGCGGTCGATCTTGATCTTGTCGATCGGCAGGCGCTTGAGGTAGGCGAGCGATGACAGGCCGGTGCCGAAGTCGTCGATCGCGATGCGTGCGCCGAGGTCGCGCAGCTCGGTGAGGATGCGCAGGTTCTCCTCGACGTTCTCCACCAGCGTGTGCTCGGTGAGCTCGATCTCGAGCGACTCGGGGTCGCAGCCGCTGACCGCCACCGCCTCGCGGTACTGGCGCGCCAGCATGCCGCCGCGCAGCTGGCGGGCCGAGACATTGACCGCGACCCACAGCTCCAGGCCCTCGTTGGCCCAGCGCACCAGCTGCCGCGCCGCCTCGCCCAGCGCCCACGCGCCCAGCTCGACCACCAGGCCGGAGCGCTCCGCCACGTCGATGAATGCCTGCGGCGGCACCAGCCCGCGCTCCGGGTGCTGCCAGCGCACCAGCGCCTCGGCGCCCAGCAGCCGGCCACTGTGCGCGTCGACCACCGGCTGGTAGTGCAGCCGCAGCTGGCCGTCGCGCAATGCCTGGCGCAGCTCCTGCTCGACGCGCATGCGCGACTCGGAGCTCGCGCGCAGCGCCGGGTCGAACACCACGACGCCGTTCTTGCCGCGGGTCTTGGCGGCGTACATCGCGATGTCGGAGGCGCGCAGGACCTCCTCGGCGGTCTCGCCGTCGACCGGGTAGCGCGCAACGCCGACGCTGCCGCCGAGCGCCACCTCGATGTCGTTGATGAAGGTGCTGCCGGCGAGCAGCCGGCTGGCGAGCGCGCCATAGCGGCGCGGCTCGGCGTAGCCGTCGGGGCACGGGCAGACGATGACGAACTCGTCGCCGCCGAAGCGGTAGGCGCGCGCGCCCGGCTGCAGCAGGCCGGCCATGCGCCCGGCGACCAGCTGCAGCAGGCGGTCGCCGACCTCGTGGCCCAGCGTGTCGTTGATCTGCTTGAAGTCGTCGAGATCCAGCGTGACGATCGAGAATCCCGCGCCGCTGCGCCGCGCCTCGCGCACGTACTGCTGCAGGTGCTCGCTGGCGGCGTGACGGTTGAACAGGCCGGTCACCGGGTCGTGGTAGGCCAGTTCGTCGAGCCGCTGCTCGATGCGGTCGACCTCGCGACGCACGCCGACCGCCAGCAGCCAGGCGAGCAGCAGCGCCACCAGCGCCACCACGCCGGTGATGGCGGCGAACAGTCCGCTGCGCGCATACAGCGGCCGCAGCGTCACTTCGAAGCGCAGCTGGCCGATGGCCACGTCCTTGCCGTGCACCGGCTCGACGATGATCAGCCGGCCGTGCTCGAACCGGTGGCCCGGGGCGCCGCTGGCGACCGGGGAATCCGGGCCGGTGGCATTGCGGAAATCGGCAAAGGTGCGGCCGGCGGCGTCGAACAGCGTGGCGCGCACGACGGTGTCGGTGCGATGCAGGCTCGCCAGCGTTTCCAGCGCCGAGTCGTGGTCGCCGAAGAGCATCGCCGCCGCGGCGTTGTCCGCGATCACCTGCGCCTGCACGGTCATGTCGTGCACCAGTTCGCCCTTCTCCACCAGGAAGGTGGTGACGTTGGCCGCGGTACCCGCCACCAGCAGCGCCAGGCCGGCGGCGGCCAGCGCCAGGCGCGTCAGGCGCAACGACAGCCGCCGCGGCCGCGATTGCATGTCGGCCCGCGTGGCGCGCCGCGCCGCCGGCTTCGCCGCCGGGCCGCTCACTGCCGCAGGTTCCGTGCCAGGCGCAGCAGGCGCGAGCTCAGCTGCAGGCCATTGCGACGCGCCGACTCCGGGTCGGCGTCGAACACGACGCGCCCGTTGCTCATCTGCAGCGACAGCGCAATGCCATCGCCGACGCCGCCGGCGCCGTCGGCCACCACCAGCACCGGCAGCCCGCGCAGCTCGCGCGGCAGCGCGCGGGCCGCGGCCACCGATCCCTCCAGCACCAGCACGTTGCAGTCGTGGTAGTGGATGTCGGCGGCGACCTCGGTCAGCTGCACGCGCCTGCCGCGCACGCTGCGGTCCTGCAGTCGCTCCAGCTGCGGCCACAGGCTCCCGCCGCGGCTCGCGCACACGCGCAGCGGCGCCTCCGGCGGCGCGTCGGCCTCGCCCGGCCATTCGACGAACAGCAGGATGTTGAAGACCACCGCCGCCTTGAGCGCGTCGTCGTCGGCGGCGCGCGCCGGCGGCGCGGGCAGCAGCAACGCCAGCCAGCCGAGGGCGACCCCCGGCCAGACGCGCCGGCACGCGCGGCGAACTCCCGGCTTCAGAGCGCGAGCGGCCATGACACCTCGAGCATCCAGGTGCGGCCCGGCTCGGGCACGCGCGGCGCGGCCTCGGGATCCGAGCCGGGATCGAACAGGCGGCGATCGAGCAGGTTGCGCAGCGAAAGGTGCAGCTCGGGCCCGCGCGGGCAGAGCGGCCCGCCGGCGTCGAGATCGACGCTGAGCTGGGCGGGCGCCGCGCCACGCGCGGACACCGCGACGGCCTGCGCGGCCAGGCTCCACTCGCGCGCCAGCACGCGGCTGGCGCTCGCCTTGAGCATGCGCCGCGGGAAGCGCGTGATGCCGGCATCGCTGGCGGCGGCATTGGCGCTGATGCGCGTCAGCGTGTAGTTGACGCGCAGCCGGTTGCGGGCATCGGCGCGCTCGATCTCCACTTCCATTCCATCGGCGTCGAGGCGACCGAGGTTGGAGAAGCGGAACTGGCCGTCCGCGTCGGCGCTGCCGAGCGACATCAGCCCGCTGGCACGATTGTGGAACAGCGATCCGGACAGGCGCCAGGCGGGCGCCAGCCGCCAGTCGGCCAGCAGCTCCTCGCCGCGCACGGTCTCGGAGCGCAGGTCGGGGTTGCGCACGTAGCCGCCGACGCCCGGCGATGCGTAATAGGCCTGGAAGGCATTCGGTGGCCGGAACGCGCCGCCGTGCACCAGCTTGAGGCTCAGCCGCTCGCTCGCCTCCCAGCCGAGCGCGATGCGCGGGCTCCACTGCGCGCCGCGCTCGTGCGCGCGATCGACGCGCAGGCCGAGTTCGGCCGACCAGCCGGCGCCCAGGCGCAGCTGGTCCTCGGCATAGGCCGCCAGCCGCCAGTCGGCGCGCTGGTCATCCAGGTATCCGGCGTACGCCGGCTCGAGGTCGAAATTGCGCTGCAGCAGCCCCGGGGTGCGCTGCCACTCGATGCCGCCGGCGATGCGCTGCCGTCCCGCTCCTTCGTAGCGCAGGCGCGCCTCGCCGCCGAACCAGCGGGCGCGGGCGATATCGCGATTGCGCGTCGGCGGCGGGTAGTCGATGCGGTAGTCGCCGATGAAGGTGTATTCGCCGGCGAAGGCGCGCACGGTGGAACGCAACCCGGACGCGGGCGTGGCGTTCCATTCGAGGTTGAGCCCGGTGTGGCGGTCGCGGTAGCGGTTGGCCGGATCGCCGTACATCAGGAAAATCGCGTACGGGTCGCCCTTGAGGCGATCGCCATGCACCAGGTTGGCGGAGAATCCGCCGCGGTCCCAGCGCACGAACAGTGCGCTGCGGCGCTCGAAGTCGGTGTGCCGCGACCAGCCGTCCGCGCCGGCGCCATCGGCGCGCGCCGGATCGTACAGGTCCAGGCCGTCGGCCAGCGAGCGCGAGAACTGCACGCTCAGCCCGCCATCGCCGATCGGGCCGCGCAGCGCCGCGCTCACCCGGCGCGCGGCGCCGCTGCCCAGCCCCAGGCTGCCGCTGAACTCCGGCGCGCGCGGCGCCTCGCGCGTGATGACGTTGATGGTGCCGAACAGCGCGTTGGCGCCGTACAGCGCCGAACCCTGCCCCGGGATGAACTCGATGCGCTCGACCATCTCCAGGTCGAGCGGGAATTCGCTGCCGATCGCGGCCTGGTCGTACAGCGGGTCGTTGACGCGGTTGCCGTCGATCAGCAGCAGCACGCGGGTGTTGTAGTCGCCGGCATCGAGGAAACCGCGCACGCCGAGGTACTCGTAGACGCGATCGCTGATCACGTTGACGCCGCGCACCGCGCGCAGCGCCTCGCCGAGCGTGCGATAGCCGTGCGCCCGGATGTCCTGCCGCGTGATGACGCTGACGGCGGCGGCGGCCTCGCTGCGACGCTGCGCGAAGCGCGAGCTGCCGGCGACCGACATGTCCAGCAGCTGGTCCAGCGGTACGTCGGCCAGCTGGTCCGATTCCGCGGCCGGGACCGCTCCGGCGACCCCCAGCATCAGGCCGAGGGCCATCACCACCCCTGCTATCCGCCCCATCCGCGCCACTCCGGCAAAGACCCGCAACGCACGGATATCGGCCGGGCGGTGCGGTGCTTCAGCGCCGGCGGGCGGTTGCCCGACGCGGCCCCGGAACTGCGTCGCAGAATGCTGTCGCGGCAGGCGCGGGTACGGACATAATGGCCGCTGGCTCCACCAGCGTCCCCACGACATGTCCAACGCCGACGACGGCGCGATCCGCATTCGCGGCGCGCGCCAGCACAACCTGCGCAACCTCGACCTCGACATCCGCGCCGGCGAGCTGCTGGTCGTGACCGGCGTGTCCGGCTCGGGCAAGTCCTCGCTGGTGTTCGACACGCTGTACGCCGAGGGGCAGCGGCGCTACGTCGAGACCTTCTCGCCCTACGCGCGGCAGTTCCTCGAGCGCATGGACAAGCCGCGGGTCGATCGCATCGAGGGCATCCCGCCGGCGATCGCGATCGACCAGGTGAACCCGGTGCGCACCTCGCGCTCCACCGTCGGCACGATGACGGAGATCAACGATCACCTGAAGCTCCTGTTCGCGCGCGCGGCGACGCTGCACTGTCGCGGCTGCGGCCGGCCGGTGCGGCGCGACAGCGCGCCGAGCATCGCCGACGCGCTCGCCACGTACGCCCTCGCCGGCGCCGCGCGCCTGCTGGTGTGCTTCGACGTGCCGGTGCCGCCGAAGCTCGGCGTCGCGCACATCCGCGAGGAGCTGGCCAAGCAGGGCTACACGCGCCTGCACGCCGAGTCGCCGCGCGCGCTCACGGTGATCCAGGACCGCCTCGCGGCGCGCGGCGCCGACCGCGCGCGCCTCGTCGAGGCACTCGAGGCGGCACTGCACGCCGGCCGCGGGCGGCTCGCCATCCACCTGCTCGACGCGGCCGGCGGCGAGCTCGCGGTGCGCCGCTTCTCCGCCGACCTGCACTGCGCCGACTGCGACCTGCACTACCAGGACGCGGGCCCGGGGCTGTTCTCCTTCAACTCGGCGATCGGCGCCTGCGAGACCTGCCGCGGCTTCGGCCGCGTCATCGGCATCGACTACGGCCTGGTGATCCCGGATGGCACGAAGACGCTCTCCGGTGGCGCGGTGCGTCCGTGGCAGACCCCCTCCTACAAGGAGTGCCAGGACGACCTGCTGCGCTTCGCGCGCAAGCGTGGCATCCCGCTCGACGTGCCGTGGCAGGCGCTCGCGCCGGCGCAGCAGGCCTGGGTCATCGAGGGCGAAGGCCCGTGGGAAAAGAAGGTCTGGTACGGCGCGCGGCGCTTCTTCGAGTGGCTCGAGACCAAGGCCTACAAGATGCACATCCGCGTGCTGCTGTCGAAGTACCGCAGCTACACGCAATGCCCGGCCTGCCATGGCGCGCGCCTCAAGCCCGACGCGCTGCTGTGGCGCGTCGGCGCGGCGCCCGGGCGCACGCTGCACGAGCTGATGCTGCTGCCGCTGGAGGAGTGTCGCGGGTGGTTCGCGGCGCTCGAGCTCCCCGGCGCGCTCGACGAGGCCGGCGACCTGCTGCTCGGCGAGATCCGCCGGCGCCTCGGGTACCTGTGCGAGGTCGGCCTCGGCTACCTCACGCTCGATCGCCAGTCGCGCACGCTCTCCGGCGGCGAAGTCCAGCGCATCAACCTGACAACCGCGCTCGGCACCTCGCTGGTCAACACGCTGTTCGTGCTCGACGAGCCCTCGATCGGGCTGCACCCGCGCGACATGGGCCGCGTGATCGGCGTGCTGCGGCGGCTGCGCGATGCCGGCAACACGCTGGTGGTCGTCGAACACGACCCGCAGATCATGCGCGAGGCCGACCGCATCCTCGACCTCGGGCCCGGTGCCGGCGAACACGGCGGCCGCATCGTCTGCCTCGGCACGCCCGCCGAGGTCGCCGCGCACCAGGGATCGCTCACCGGCGCCTGGCTCGCCGGCCGGCGCCGGCTGCCGGCGCTGCGCGGCGCAAGCGGCCTCGCGCTCGACGCCGGCGCGATCGAGCTCGAGGGCGCGAGCGAGCACAACCTCAAGTCGATCGACGTGCGCATCCCGCTGCGGCGGCTGGTGTGCCTCACCGGCGTGTCGGGCTCGGGCAAGTCGACGCTGGTGCAGGACGTGCTGCACCCGGCGCTGCTCAAGTCCAAGGGCCGGCCGAGCGAGCGGCCCGGAGCGCATCGCGCGCTGCGCGGCGCGGAGCTCGTCGACGCGGTCGTACTGGTCGACCAGTCGCCGATCGGCCGCACCACTCGCTCCAATCCCGCGAGCCACGTCGGCGCCTTCGATGCGATCCGCGCGCTGTTCGCGGCCACGCCGGACGCGCGCCTGGCGCGCTGCAGCGCCGGCACCTTCAGCTTCAACAGCGGCACCGGCCGCTGCCCGGAGTGCGGCGGCAACGGCTTCGAGCACGTCGAGATGCAGTTCCTCTCCGACGTCTACCTGCGCTGCCCGGCCTGCGACGGCAGCCGCTACCGGGCCGCGATGCTGGCGATCCGCCTCGCCGGCCGCGGTCGCAGCGCCCACATCGCCGAAGTGCTCGACATGACCGTCACCGAGGCGCTGGAATTCTTTGCCGACGCGCCGAAAGTGCGCGAGCGGCTGCAGCCGCTCGCCGACGTCGGCCTCGACTACCTCCGCATCGGCCAGCCGGTGCCGACGCTCTCGGGCGGCGAGGCGCAGCGCCTGAAGATCGCCGGCTACCTCGCCGACGCGGCCAGCGCGCCGCGCGGCCGGCGCGGCGCCGCCGGTGCGCCCGGCGGCACGCTGCTGCTGTTCGACGAACCGACCACCGGGCTGCACTTCGAGGACATCGCACGGCTGATCCGCGCCTTCGGCCTGCTGCTCGAGGCCGGGCACTCGCTGCTGGTCATCGAGCACAACCTCGACGTGATCCGCGCCGCCGACTGGCTCATCGACCTCGGGCCGGAGGCCGGCGCGCGCGGCGGCGAGGTGGTGTTCACCGGCACGCCCGCCGCCATCGCGCGCTCGCCCCACTCGCACACCGGGCGCGCGCTCGCGGCCGAGGCCGCGGCGCTGGTGCCGGCGGTGGCCGTGCCCGGGGCCGGCGTGGCCGAACCGGCTGCCCAGGCCGCGACACGCGCCGGGCGGGGCGGAACCGCGACGCCACCCGTTCCCCCGCCCGCGCCGGCCGGCGCACCGGCGTCCATCAGCGTGCGCGGCGCGCGCGAGCACAACCTGCGCGAGCTGAGCGTCGACATCCCGCGGCAACGCTTCACCGTGGTCACCGGCGTGTCGGGCTCGGGCAAGTCGACCCTCGCCTTCGACATCGTCTTCAGCGAAGGGCAGCGCCGCTACCTCGAGTCGCTGAACGCCTACGCGCGCCAGTTCGTGCAGCCGGCGGCGCGCGCCGACGTCGACGCCGTGCACGGCATCCCGCCGACCGTCGCGATCGAGCAGCGCACCAGCCGCGGCGGGCTGCGCAGCACCGTGGCGACGCTCACCGAGATCTACCACTTCGTGCGCCTGCTGTACGTGCGGCTCGGCACGCAGCACTGCCCCGACTGCGAGCTGCCGATCGCGCCGCAGTCGGCGGCGGCGATCGCCGGGCAGCTGCGCGCGCGCCACCGGCGCCACGAGCTGCGCCTGCTCGCGCCGCTCATCGCGCAGCGCAAGGGCCAGTACACCGAGCTGGCGCGCTGGGCGGCGGCACAGGGCGCGCGCGAACTGCGCGTCGACGGCGCGTTCGTGCCGACCGAGCCGTTCCCGCGCCTCAAGCGCTTCGTCGACCACAGCATCGAGCTCCCGGTGGCGACGCTGCGGCCGGGCGCGGTGAGCGAGGCCGAGCTGCGCGGCGCGGTGGAGCGCACGCTCGAGGCCGGCCGCGGCGTGCTGCACGTGCTGGCGCCGGACGGCGGCACCAGCATCCACTCCGCGCGGCGCGCCTGCCCGCGCTGCGGGCGCGGCTTCCCCGAGCCGGACCCGCGGCTGCTGTCCTTCAATTCGCCGCAGGGCTGGTGCGGCGAGTGCCACGGCACCGGCGTGCTGGCGCGGGACTTCGACGCCGCCGAGCACAGCGGCGAGGAGGAGGCCTGGCTGGGCCCGGCCGGCGCGGCGCAGGCCGCCTGCCCGGCCTGCGACGGCCGGCGGCTCAATCCCACGGCGCTGGCGCTGCGCTTCGGCGGGCGGTCGATCGCGGCGCTGATGGCCGAGCCGGTGGCCGGGCTGCTGCGCTGGAGCACGCGCCTGAAGCTCGATGAGCGCGCGCGCGCGATCGCCGCCGATGCGCTCGGCGAGATCCGCGCGCGCCTCGGCTTCCTCGAGCGCGTCGGCCTCGGCTACCTGGCGCTCGACCGCGGCGCGCCGACGCTCTCCGGCGGCGAGGCGCAGCGCCTCAGGCTCGCCGCGCAGCTCGGCTCGAACCTGCAGGGCGTGTGCTACGTGCTCGACGAGCCGACCATCGGCCTGCACCCGCGCGACAACGGCCGCCTGCTCGACGCGCTCGACGCGCTCGCCCGGCGCAGCAACACGCTGCTGGTCGTGGAGCACGACGAGGAGACCATCCGCCGCGCCGACCACGTCATCGACCTCGGGCCCGGCGCCGGCGTACGCGGCGGCCAGGTGGTCGCCGCCGGCAGCGCCCGCGAGCTCGAGCGCGCGCCGGGCTCGGTGACCGGGCGCTACCTGGCCGCACCGCTCCGTCATCCCGCGAAGCCACGCCGCGCGGTGGATGCGCGCACGCCGCAGCTCGAACTGCTCGGCGTCCGGCTGCACAACCTGCGCGACCTGGACGTGCGCATCCCGCTCGGCCGGCTGGTGGTGATCACCGGCGTGTCGGGCTCGGGCAAGTCCACGCTGGCGCGCGACGTGCTGCACACCAACCTGCGCGCGCTCTGCGGCCGGCGCGCCGGCACGTCGCCCGGGCTCACGGCGCTGCGCGCGCTGCGTGGCGCGGAGACGCTCGCGCGCGTGCTGGAGGTGGACCAGGCGCCGATCGGCCGCACGCCGCGCTCCTGCCCGGCGACCTACGTCGGCTTCTGGGACGACATCCGGCGCATCTACGCCGCCAGCAACGAGGCGCGCGTGCGCGCCTATGGCGCCAGCCGCTTCTCGTTCAATTCCGGCGCCGGCCGTTGCCCCGACTGCGAAGGCCAGGGCGAGCGCACCGTGGAGATGAGCTTCCTGCCCGACGTCAAGGTGCGTTGCGATCGCTGCGGCGGGCGGCGCTTCGAGCGCGAGACGCTGGAGATCACCTGGGGCGGGCTGTCGGTGGCCGACGTGCTGGCGCTGGACGTCGACGAGGCGCTCACGCGCTTCGCCGCGCACCCGCGCATCCAGCGTTCGCTCGCGCTGCTGCACGAGGTGGGCCTGGGCTACCTGACGCTCGGCCAGCCGAGCCCTACGCTCTCGGGTGGCGAAGCGCAGCGCATCAAGCTGGTCACCGAGCTCGCGCGGCTCGCGCCGGCGGCGCGCGGGCGCGCCGGCAGCGGCGGCCCGACGCTCTACGTGCTCGACGAGCCGACGGTCGGCCTGCACATGGCCGATGTCGAGCGGCTCACCGCGGTGCTGCACCGGCTGGTGGACGCGGGCCACTCGGTGGTGATCGTCGAGCACAACCTCGACGTCATGGCCGAGGCCGACTGGATCATCGACCTCGGGCCCGAGGCCGGCGCGGACGGTGGCCGCGTGGTCGCCGCCGGCACGCCCGCCGCCGTTGCCGCGCGCGCGGCGCGCTCGCATACTGGCGCCGCGCTCGGCGCGTTCCTGCGCGAGCGCGCCGGAGAGCGCCGATGAGCCACGACCTGGTCTGCTGGAAGTGCGGTGCCGCGCTCGCGGCGCTCAGCCTGCCGCTGTCGCGGCGCGACGAATGCCCGCGCTGCCGCGCCGAGCTGCACGTCTGCCGCATGTGCGCCGACTACGACCTGCGCGTGGCCAAGCACTGCCGCGAGCCGACCGCCGAGGAAGTGAGCGACAAGGAGCACGCCAACTTCTGCGACTTCTTCCAGCCGCGCGCCGGCGCCTACGTACCGAAGGACACGGCCGCGGCCGAGCGCGCCCGCGCCGAGCTCGAGCAGCTGTTCGGCCGCAAGTAGCGCGCCGCGCGGCGCGCGACCGGGAGTCGCCGGCTCAGCCGCCGCCGAAGCGCTCGGAGAGCCGGTCCATCAGCTTGGAGAAGCGCGAGGCGCGCCGGCCCTTGATGGCCTCGGCCCGCAGGTGGCGGATGCCCGAGTCGTTGAGCGGATCGTCACGCCCGTCCTGGAGCTTGAGCTCGCTGGCGCCGAGGATTTCCAGCGTTTCCTCCAGGCTGAGCGGCGCGCGGCGCTTGGGCGCCGCCGCGGCGGCGTCCTGGCCCGGAGCGGCCGGACGCAGCTTGGCGCGCTTGCCGGGCGCGCCGCGCGTGGCCGGCGCATTGGCCGGCCCGGACAGTTTCGCCGCGGGCTGCTCGTCGAGCAGCCGGAACTCGCCGCTGCTGGCGATGTTGACCGCGGTCTTCTTCGGCGCCGCGCCCGCGTCGGGCACCGCCGCACGCGGCGCCGCGGCCAGCGCCCGATCGCGCTCGCGCGCCGACACCGGCACGATCGAGACTGCGGTGAATTCCGAGCGCACGTAGTTGGCCACCTGCTTGGCGGACACCGCGTCGGTGAAGAAGCCGAGCCGCAGTCCGTACCAGCGGCGGCCATCACGGTTGCCGGCCGCGCCATACAGCGTGTACGCGCTGAAGATCGCGAGCTGCGGCACGCCGGCCATGTCGATCGGCTGCACCGACCACAGCAGCTGCACGGCGTAGGCCGCGGTCTCGTTGCGCGGCGCCGCGGTGGCGGCGGCTGGCTCGAGCACGCGCAGCACCTGGCTGTCGCTGAGCGTATCCACACCACGCACGGCCGGCGGCACCGCGGGTGCCGCCGGCGGCGGAACGACGGCCGGACGCGCCACCGGCACGGCGCGCAGCTCCGGCATGACGACCGTCGGCGGCACCGGCACGGCGGCGGCGCCAGCGCGCGCGGGCTCGGCCCCGGCAGGCCCGATCTTCGCGGGCGCGACCTTCGCGGGCACGGCATGCGCCGGCGCAGCAATCGTCGGGGGCGCAAGCGTCGGTGCGGCGCTTGCGGTCGGTGCTGCGCTCGCGGCCTCCTGCCTCGCCGGCTCGGACCGGGCCAGCTCGGGCCGGGCGGGCTCGAGCGCGTTGATCGCGGCGCGCACGCTGTACAGGGACTGCGCGGCGGCATTGAGCGCGGGTTCGGGCGGCGCGGGCGGCGGCGGCGGCGACGGTGCGGCCACGCTGGCGGGCGCGAGCGGCGCGGCAGGCGGAGCGGCAGGCGGCACGGGCGTCGGCGCCGTCACCGCGGCAGCCGGCGCGCCGGTCGCGCGGCGGCGCGGCCGCGCGCCCGCGCCACGCAGCCGCTGGCCCGGCGCGACACCGGCCCAGGCGCCGGGTAGATCTCGCGCACCAGCTCGAGCAGCTGCTCGGCTTCTTCCTGCGAGTGGAAGTAGCCCATGTGCAGGCGGAAGCGCTCGCGCCCGTCCTCGCGACGGCGCGAGATGAAGAAGGTGAAACGCCGCAGTTCCGGGTGCTCGTGCCGCGGCAGCGCCATCGGCGTCGTCGACGCGCACAGGTTGACGACGAATCCCGGTTCAGGATTTGCCGGCGGCACGATGTTGCCGCCGGTTGGCGAAAAACTGCTGCTCGTGGCCTGGCCGGCTTGCTGCATGCGCTGTCACCCGTTGCGTTCGGGGCAACCCCGCTGTCCCTTGAGGCCCATTCCTGCAAAGGATCGGTGGCTTTGCGTCCCCGCCTTGCGACGGGTTTGCCCTGCTGACGTGACGCAGTGTGACAGGCCGACGTTTTGCGTCAAGCGTATGCAAAGAGAGACAGGTCACAACCCCGCGGGCGTTGCGGTAAACGCCTAGCGCATTGTCAAGTGCACATGTCAAATGCTCAGCCGGCGGCCGCGAGCTCCGCCAGCGCCGGCGCCTGGCGCCGCGCACCAAGCAGCTCGCTGATCTCGGCCACCGGACGCGGATGCGCGAGGTAGAAGCCCTGGCCGACGTCGCAGCCGCGCTCGCGCAGGAACTCGAGCTGCTCGGGCGTCTCGACGCCCTCGGCGACCACCTGCTTGCCGAGCGCGTGCGCCATCGCGATGATCGTCTCGGCGAGCGTCGCCGCGGTGAAGCTGTGCGGCAGCTCCTCGATGAAGCTGCGGTCGATCTTGATGACCTGCACCGGATGCTGGCGCAGGTAGCCGAGCGATGAGTAGCCGGTGCCGAAGTCGTCGAGCGCCAGGCGCACGCCGAGCGAGGCGAGGCGGCGCAGCGACTGGCGCGCATCCTCGTCGGCGAACACGCTCTCGGTCAGCTCGATCTCCAGCAGCTCCGGCGGCAGCGCCACGCGGTCGAGCGCGCGGCGCACCAGCACCGGGAACTCCGGCTGGCGCAGCTGCTGCACCGAGACGTTGAGCGCCAGCACCGGCGGCGCGATGCCCTGCTCGCGCCAGATCGCCAGCTGGTTGCAGGCGGTCTCCAGCACCCAGGCGCCGATGTCGATGATCAGCCCGCTCTGCTCCGCCGCCGGGATGAATTCGCCCGGGTAGCGCATGCTCTCGCGCGGCGGCTGCCAGCGCAGCAGCGCCTCCAGGCCGGTGAGCCGGCCGTCGCGCAGCGAGTACTGCGGCTGGTAGTACAGCGAGAACTCGCGGCGGCGCAGCGCGCGGAACAGTCCGCTGTCGGCCGACTGGCGCGTATTGCGCTCCATCTTGCGGTCGTAGAACACGGCGCGCGAACGGCCGGTCTCCTTGGCCTGGTACATCGCCAGGTCGGCGTTGCGCATCAGCTCGTCGATCGCGGTGCCGTCGTCCGGGAACAGCGTGATGCCGATGCTGGCGCGCACGTAGTGGTCGCGCCCGGACATGTGCACCGGCTGCTGCAGCGCGTCGATGATGCGCGTCGCCACCTGCTGCGTGGCGTCGGCACTGCCGACGTTGCGCAGGATCACCGTGAACTCGTCGCCGCCGAGGCGCGCGACCGTGTCGCCGTCCTTGACGCAGGAGCGCAGCCGCTGCGCGACGATCACCAGCAGCTGGTCGCCGGCGCCGTGGCCGAGCGTGTCGTTGATCTTCTTGAAGTGGTCGAGGTCGACGTACATCAGCGCGCCGCGCTGCATGCCCTCGGCCGCGGTCGCCAGTTCCTGCGACAGCCGGTCGCGGAACAGCAGGCGGTTGGGCAGCGTCGTCAGCGCGTCGAAGTGCGCCTGGCGGTAGAGCTGCTCGTCGCGCACGCTGTTGGAGAGGCGCACGCCGAGGCGCTGTGCGCACTGCGTGCCGAAGCCGGCCACCTCGGGCGCCACCAGCGGCGTGCTGCGGTAGCCGGCGGCCAGCACGGCGGCGACGCGTTGCTGGGACATCACCGGCCACACCCAGAAGAACTCGGCGCCGAGCGCTCGCAGCGGCTCGAGCACGCTGTGGCGCTCGGGCTCGCAGCGCGCCACGGTCACGCCCTCGGGGTGCTCGGCGAGGAACTCGAGCATCTCCGGATCGGCGGCGATGCGGCTGACTGGCTGCGCGGCGCCGTCGGCGGCCACCAGGTAGGCGCGCGCGTAGCCGGGCGCGTCGGGATCGAGCAGCGCGACGGTCGCGCCGTGGCAGCTGGTCACCTGGCAGACGCGCGCCAGCACCGCCTCGAGCGCGCCTTCCAGCTCGCCGCTCTCGAGCAGCAGGCGATCGATCTCGCCGAGCGCGGCGAGCGCGGCGAGGCGCTCCTCCATTGCATCGACGGCGCGATTGAAGGACTCGGCGACCGCCCGCGGCGTGTCGGCGGCCGCGACCAGCGGTACCCGCTCGATGCCGCCGACGCGCAGCGCCTCGAGTGCGCGGCGCAGGTCATCGAGCACCGGTTCCCAGCGCTGCCGCAGGTACCAGGTGGCGGCGGCCACCAGCAGCACGCCCAGCAGCAGCAGCCAGGGCAGGCGTGGCGCGAGCAGCGCGAACGCGCCGCCGCCGGTGGCGGTCATGCCGGCGATGATCGACCAGCGCGGCGCCTCGAGGAACAACTGGCTCGGGTGCAGCGGCGCCACGGCGCCGCGCCACTCGTCGCCATCGACCTGCCAGGCGCGCATCACCGGTTCGGAGTCGGGCTCGGCCGGCACGTCGCGTTCGCGCAGGAACGCGGCGGCCAGGTCCGCGGGGATCCTGCCGGAGCTGGCGAGCAACGCACCGCTCCCATCGACCACGGCCAGCACGCCGTCCGTCCCGGGAGCGCCGAAGCCAGCCCACATCCAGTCGGGCGCCAGCTCGAAGAACGCCACCGCCGGCACGCCGCCGAGCGTCGTGGCACGCACCAGAGAGCGCGCGCGGACCGCTGCCGGCGCTGGCCGAGCGCATCAGGGTCTGCCCGCCGGCCAGCGCGAGGCGCTCCGGCGCGCCGAGCTGCAGCGGCGCGCGCGCGCCGCTGCCCAGCTGCGCGAACGGCAGCACCACGGCGCCGCGGAAGGCGCCACCACGCAGCGCGCGCTGGCGCAGCTGCGCGCCGCCGGCGCCGGCATCACCGCCGCTCGCCGACTCGACCACCGCCTCGGCCGCCAGCAGCCGCGCCTGCAGCTGCCGCGACTGCTCGCGCGAGCGCGCGACGAGGCTGGCCGCGGCATCGCGCCGCAACTGCAGGTCGAGCGCGAGCGCGGCGTTCCACAGCGTTGCCACCACCAGCGCCGCGGCGAGTGCCACCAGGACCAGCGCCAGGCGGCGGCTCATCGGGCGGAAGGTGGCGTGGATCTGTAGCGGCATGCAGCGCGTCGGTCCGACCGGGACTGGAGCGCGCATTCAACAGGACGCCCGCGGCTCGCGGGAGTATCCGCTTCACTTAATTCCGCGCGTGCGGCGCGTCCTTTGTGCGCACTACGTCACAGTTGTGCGCGCCACGGCCGGCGCCCGCGCCAGCCGGCCGATCTCCACCGGACCGTAGCGGCGCACGCCGCGCAGCCCGCGGCGCATGGCCGCCAGCATGGCCTGCGCGAGCTCGCCGGCGTCGACCGCGCGCCACCTGGCCAGCCGGCCGACCAGCAGCGGATTGACCAGCGGTGCCGCCAGCCCCGCCAGCGCCTCGGCCAGGCGGAACTCGCGCCGCGCGCCGCGCAGGAGCGAGGGCTGCATCAGGTCGAGCGCGGGAAAGCGCAGCGCCTCGAGATCGCGCTCGGTGTCGCCCTTGACCCGCAGGTACAGGAAGCGCGAGGCCGGATCGGCGCCCGCGGAGGAGACCAGCACCAGGCGCTGCGCCCCGGCCTGCAGCGCCAGGCGCGCGAAGGCCATCACCAGGTCGTGGTCGACGGCGCGGAACGCGGCTTCGCTCCCGGCGGCGCGCAACGTCGTGCCGAGGCAGCAGTAGGCGTCGTCGCACTTGAGCCCGCGCAGCTCCTGCTCGAGTGCGTCGAAGCGCGTCACGCGGTTGGCGACGCGCGGGTGCTCGAAGCTGAGCGGCCGGCGCGACAGCGCCAGCACGCGGCCATACTCTGGCGCATCGCCGAGCACGCGCAGCAGCCGCGAGCCCACCAGCCCGCCGCCGCCCGCCACCAGCGCGATCCTGCCTCCCGTTTCCGGCATCGCGCGATCCTATGCCGCCCGCGTCGGGCGCCACAAGGGCGCGGCGCACGCGTGCCGCGCGCACGCCGCCCTAGAGGCCGAGGTCCAGCTGCCCGTCCGGGCGCGGCGCGCGGAAGGCCGTGGTATCGAGCTCGCCCGGGTCGCGCCCCGCCAGGCCGTGGCGCCGGCAGGCGAGCTCGAAGCGCCGCGCCAGCAGCTCGGCGTACGGTCCGGTGCCGCGCATGCGGGTACCGAAGCGCGGGTCGTTGTCGCGCCCGCCACGCATCGCGCGCACCAGCGCCATCACGTGCGCCGCCCGCTCCGGCAGGTGGGCCTGCAGCCAGTCGCGGAACAGGCCGGCGACCTCGTGCGGCAGCCGCAGCGGCATGCAGGCGGCGTTGCTGGCGCCGGCCGCGGCCGCGAGCTCGACGATGCGCTCGAGCTCGGCATCGTTGACCGCCGGGATCACCGGCGCCACCAGCACGCCGACCGGCACGCCGGCGGCGTGCAGCTCGCCGAGCGCGCGCAGGCGCGCGGCGGGAGCGGCCGCGCGCGGCTCGAGGCTGCGCTTCAGGTCGGCGTCGAGCGTGGTGATGCTGAGGTACACGCGCACCAGGCGCTGCGCCGCCAGTGCCGCCAGCAGCTCCAGGTCGCGCAGCACCAGCACGCCCTTGGTGACGATGGTGCAGGGATGGCGCAGCTCGAGCAGCAGCTCGAGGATCGAGCGCGTGACGCCGAGGCGCGCCTCGACCGGCTGGTACGGGTCGGTGTTGGCCCCGAGCGCGAGCGGCGTGCACACGTAGCCGGGGCGCGCCAGCTCCTCGCGCAGGCGCGCGGCGGCGTCGCGCTTGTAGAACAGCCGCGTCTCGAAGTCGAGGCCGGGCGAGAGATCGAGGTAGGCGTGGCTCGGGCGCGCGTAGCAGTAGATGCAGCCGTGCTCGCAGCCGCGATACGGATTGATGGACTGCGCGAAGGGCACGTCCGGCGAATCGTTGCGGCTGATGACGCTGCGCGCCGCGTCGGGCTCCACTCGCGTCGCGATCGAACCGGGCGTGGCCTCGCGGTACCAGCCGTCGTCGACCGCCTCCACCTGCGTGCGGGCGAAGCGTCCCGGCGGATTGCCACGTGCGGCGCGGCCGCGCATCCCGGCGTTCATGCCGATACTGTATGGAAATACAGTCCCGGGGTAAATGCCTGCGCCGCAGCAGCGGCGGCGGCCGGCCCCCCGGGCCTAGTCCAGCCGGTCGAGCCGCCGCAGCTGCGGGAAGCGCCACATCCAGGCCGCGACCACGGCGAGCGTGCACACCCCGCCCACCAGCACGGCCGGCACGGCGCCGAACCAGCGCGCCGTGACGCCGGACTCGAACTCGCCCAGCTCGTTCGAGGCGCCGATGAACATCGAGTTGACGGCGCTGACGCGGCCGCGGATGGCATCGGGCGTGCGCATCTGCACCAGGATGCCGCGGATGTAGACGCTGAGCATGTCGCCGGCGCCGGCGGTGAACAGCGCCAGCAGCGACAGCGCGAACAGCTGCGAGAGGCCGAAGACGAGGGTGGCGATGCCGAAGGCCGCGACGCCGCCGAACATCCAGGCGCCGGCGTGGCGGCGGATCGGCCGCAGCGACAGCAGCGCCGCGGTCAGTGCCGCGCCGGCGCCGGGCGCGGTGCGCAGCAGCCCCAGGCCCACCGGCCCGACGTGCAGCAGGTCGTTGGCGAAGATCGGCAGCAGCGCCGTGGCGCCGCCGAACAGCACCGCGAACAGGTCGAGCGAGATCACGCCGAGCACCGCGCGCTCGCGCAGCACGAAGCGCACGCCCTCGAGGAACTGCGCGTCGAGCGCCATCTCGCCGCCCGTCCCGAGCGGCGGCGTGCGCGCGCCGGCCATCACCACCAGCGCCAGCAGGAACAGCGCCAGGCACACGCCATAGACCACCGCCGCGCCCAGCAGGAACAGCACTCCGCCGAGAGCCGGGCCGGCGATCACCGCGACCTGGAACAGGATGGCGTTGACCGCCACCGCGTCGGCAAACTGCTCGCGCGGCACCAGCGACGGCAGGATCGCCTGGCCCGCCGGCGCCCAGAAGGCACGCGTCGCGCCGAAGGTGCCGACCGCCAGGTACACCGGCCACACGGCGCGCAGCCCGCCGAGCGTGAACCACAGCAGCGCCGCGACGCACACGCTCTCGACGGCGAAGGCCGCCACCAGCACGCGCCGGCGGTCGATGTGGTCGGCGGCGTGGCCGCCGACCATCACCAGGCTGACGAAGGGCAGGAACTGCCACAGGCCGATCAGCCCGAGCGCGAGCGCGTCGCCGGTGAGGCGGTACACCTGCCAGCCCACGGCCACGCCCAGCATCTGCCAGGCGATCGTCACGCAGAAGCGGCTCAGCGCGAAGCGCGCCAGGTTGCCGTGGCGCAGGACCGCGAGCGGCCCGGCCTGCGGCCTCGGGCTCAACCGGCCTCGCCCGGGACCTGCCGGCCGCTGACCCACTCGCGCCACACCGCCAGCAGGATCGCGAGGATCGCGGGCCCGACGAACAGGCCGACGAGGCCAAAGGCGCCGAGCCCGCCGAGCACGCCGAAGGTGACCAGCAGGAAGTTGATGCCCATGGCGCTGCTCATCACCAGCGGCCGGACCACGTTGTCGACCCAGCTGACCAGCAGCGCGCACCAAACCAGCAGCCCGACCGCGTGCGTGACGTCGCCGGTCGCGAACATCCACACGACGATGCCGCCCCACACCAGCGGCACCGCGAACGGGATCAGCGCCGCGACGGTGGTCACCGCGGCGGCGAACACCGGGGCGCGCACGCCGAAGATCGCGTAGCCGATGCCGGCGAGCACGCCCTGCGCGACCGCGGTCGCCACCAGGCTCAGCAGCACCGCCTTCACCGTGCTGCCGATGGCGGCGAGGTAGGCGGGCACGCGCTCGCCGAGCACCTGCTCGAGCGCGCCGCGCACCTGGCTGGCGAAGGCATCGCCGTCGCGGTAGTAGAAGAACAGGCTCAGCATCGTGACGAACATCTTCGCGAGGTTGCCGCCCACCTTGCCGAGCACCGGGCCGAGCGCGCCGTAGGAGGTGTTGAACAGCTGCTGCAGCGCCTGGCGCAGCGCCGCCGGATCGGTGGCGAGCCGCAGGTTGAGGTCGGCGAGCCAGGGGCCGACGAGCGGCAGGTGCAGCCAGTTGTCCGGGATGCGCACGCCGCGCGCCAGCGCGGCCAGCAGCTCGGTGAACGCGGTGACGATCTCGGACTGCAGCAGCACCGCGAGCCAGGCGACCGGCAGGATCACCGCCGCCGTCAGCGCCAGCGTCATGAGCAGCGCGGCAAGCGTGCGCCGGCCGCCGCACCAGCGCGTCAGGCGCAGGTAGCCCGGCCAGGTGACGAAGCTGAGGATGCCGGCCCAGATCGCCGGGACGATGAACGGCCGCAGCACCTGGAAGCCGAGCAGCAGCAGGCCGGCGAGCAGCAGCGCCGTGACCAGCCGCCGCATCATCGCCGATGAATCAAGGTCCTGCATGGCCGCTGGCCTCCCTTCCCGGCAGCCGCGCCAGCGCGCGGTCGTGCGCGCGCGCCAGCAGCAGCTGCGCCGTCATCGCCCCGCAGAACGCGAGGAACATGTCCCACTGCGAATCCCAGGGATCGCCCTGGGTGGCGAGGAAATCGGTGGCGCCGGCGCCGAGCAGCAGCGCGCTCCACCATTCGACGAACTCGTAGCAGGCGCTGATCGCGAGGCAGGTGGCGCTCACCAGCACGAACAGCCAGCCGCCCGGCCGCAGCGGCGTCCGGCGCAGCAGCAGTTCGCGCGCCACGATCGCCGGGACGAAGCCCTGCAGGAAGTGCCCGATGCGGTCGAAGTTGTTGCGCGTCAGCTCCAGCGCGTCGCGCAGCCAGAAGCCGAGCGGCACGCGCGCGTAGGTGTAGTGACCGCCGGCCTCGAGCACCAGCGCGAACAGCGCCACCAGCAGGACCGCCAGCGGCGTCAGCGGGAAGCGCCGGCGCGTAAGCCACAGCAGCGGCATCGCCACCACGACCGGGAACACCTCCATCAGCCAGGTGCCGCGCTCGTAGGGCGCGATGCCGGAGAGCAGCAGCCCGCCACCCATGATGGCGAGCGCCAGCGCCAGGGCGCGCGCCGGGCTCATGCCAGGCCCCGCACGAATCCGACGATCGCTGCGGCGCAGGCCTCGGGCTGCTCGACGTGCAGCATGTGGCCGGCGCCGGCGATCGCGGCCACGGCGCTCGCCGGCACCAGCGAACGCCAGTGGTCGACGCTGCCCGCGAGGCCCATGCGCCGTACCAGTTCCGAGCCCTCGCCGTAGACCAGCAGCGCCGGGCAGCGTACCAGCCGCCAGCAGGCGGCGAATTCCTCCGGGCTCGGCCGGATCGGCGAGAGCAGCCGGTGCAGCGGGTCGGCGCGCAGCTCGCGACCGCCACCCGGCGCCGGCCGGCTCCAGATGCCGGCGAGGAAACGCGCGCGCTCCGCGCTGAGGTGCGGGTTGCGCTTCGCGATGCGTGCCGCGAGGTCCTCGAGCGAGGCGTAGGTGCGCACCTCGTGCGCGGCGCGGTGCGCGCGCAGCGCGCCGAGCCAGGCGGCGTGGCGTGCCGGTACCGATTCCGCCTGCGCCGGCCGCAGGCCGAAGCCTTCCAGGTTGACGAGCCAGGCGACGCGCTCGGGGCGCACGCCGGCATAGGTCGCAGCCACGGTACCGCCGTAGCTGTGGCCGGCGAGCCGCGCGGGCGCATCCGGCGAGAGCTGTTCGAGCAGCGCGTCGAGGTCGCCGAGGGCGTTGACGAACAGGTAGCCGTCGGCGCGCGGCTCGCTGTCGCCATAGCCACGCCAGTCGACCGCCGCCAGCGGCCAGTCGTCCGGCAGCGCATCGGCCAGCAGCTGGTAGCTCGCGCCGCAGTCCATCGCGCCGTGCAGCAGCACGATCGGCGCGACGTCGGGCCCCCAGCGCGTCACCGCGATGCGCGCGCCGCGCACGGCGTGCAGCTGCACTCGCGCCGGCCGCCGCGGCCGGTAGCCGGCTATTGCGGCCGGTGCTGGCGAGTCCGCCATCGCCACCTCAGGCACCGAGGAACATGCGGTAGGCGGGATTGGCGGTCTCCTCGGTGTAGGGATAGTGCAGCTCGTTCAGGTGCAGCAGCAGCTGCTCGCGCGCCGCGCGCGGCACCTGGATGCCGGCGAGCACGCGGCCGTAGTCCGAGCCGTGGTTGCGGTAGTGGAACAGGCTGATGTTCCAGGCGCCGCCGATGGCCCGCAGGAAGCGCAGCAGCGCGCCCGGGCGCTCGGGGAACTCGAAGCGGAACAGCAGCTCGTCGCTGAGGCCGGTCGCCTGCCCGCCCACCATGTAGCGCACGTGCAGCTTCGCCATCTCGTTGTCGGTCATGTCGACCACCGGGTAGCCGGCGGCCTGCAGCTCGCGCAGCAGCGCATCGGCCTCGGCACGGCCGTGCCGCAGGGCGCAGCCGACGAAGATGCGGGCGCGCTCGCCGTTCTGGTAGCGGTAGTTGAACTCGGTGACGCTGCGCTGGCCGATCGCCTCGCAGAACTGCAGGAAGCTGCCCGGCCGCTCCGGGATCTCGACCGCGATCAGCGCCTCGCGCGCGCCGCCGATGTCGGCGCGCTCGGCGATGTGGCGCAGGCGGTCGAAGTTCATGTTGGCGCCGCTGTTGATGGCGACCAGCCGCTCGCCGCGCCGCTGCTCGCGCGCCACCCAGGCCTTCAGGCCGGCGAGCGCCAGCGCGCCGGAGGGCTCGGGGATCGAGCGCGTGTCCTGGAACACGTCCTGGATCGCCGCGCAGATCTGGTCGGTGTTCACCAGCACCACCTCGTCGACGTAGCGGCGCGCCAGCTCGAAGGTCTCCTCGCCGACGCGCCGCACGGCGACGCCGTCGGCGAAGATGCCGACGCGCTCGAGCGTGACGCGCCGGCCGGCGCGCAGCGAGTCGTACATCGCCGCCGCGTCCTCCGGCTCGACGCCGATGATGCGCACCCGCGGGTAGAGCTGCTTGACGTAGGCGGCGATGCCGCCGATCAGCCCGCCGCCGCCGACCGGCACGAAGATCGCGTCGACCTCGCCGCGCGACTGGTGCAGGATCTCCATGCCGATCGTGCCCTGGCCGGCGATCACGTCCGGGTCGTCGAAAGGGTGGACGAAGGCCAGGCCGCGCTCGCGGCCGAGCTGCAGCGCGTGCTCGTAGGCGGCGTCGAACAGGTCGCCGTGCAGCACCACCTCGCCGCCGAGGTCGCGCACCGCCTCGACCTTGATCGTCGGGGTGGTCTGCGGCATCACGATCACCGCCGGCACGCCGCGGCGCCGGGCGCCGAGCGCGACGCCCTGGGCGTGGTTGCCGGCCGAGGCGCAGATGACGCCGCGCGCGGCCACCGCGGTGCCGAGGTGGGCGATCTTGTTGTAGGCGCCGCGCAGCTTGAACGAGAACACCGGCTGCAGGTCCTCGCGCTTGAACAGCACGGTGTTGCCCAGCTGGCGCGAGAGGCGCGGCGCGACCTCGAGCGGCGTTTCGCTCGCCACGTCGTAGACCTTCGCCTTCAGGATGCGCTGCAGGTAATCGTCTTGCATGAGGACCGGAAGCTTAAGGCATCCGGCCCCCGCGGCGCACGATCCGGGGGGAATATCAGGGCGCGGGGCGCTCGCTGGCCGGCCGGGTCACGTAGCGGAACTCGGTCCGGCCGACCATGACCAGGTCGCCCTCGTTGAGCTTCTGGCGCGTCACCCGCACGCCGTTCACGAACACGCCGTTGGTGCTGTGCAGGTCCTCGACGACCGTGCCGGTGGTCGTGGCCAGCACCACGGCATGGTGCCGGCTGATGTAGTCGGCCTCGATGCGCATGTCGTTGTCGGCGGTGCGGCCGATCGAGGTCCGCCGGCCGAGCACGTGGACGATGCCGGTCTCGCCCTCGGTGCGCACCAGCAGGCGCACCAGGTTGTCGAACGGCGTCGCCGCGCCGTGCGACCCGGTCGACTCGGCGCTGGCGGCGGCCGGGACCGGGGCCGGCGCCACGGGTGTCGCCGCTGCCGCCGGCGAGGCGTCCGCCGCGGGCGGCGGCGAGGGCTGCGGACGGCGGGCGCCATCGTCCGGGCCGAGCCGCTCGAGGTTCAGCTGGATGTTGCCGAGGACCGCGGCGCTGCTGGCGGCCTCGGCCTCGAGCCGATCAGCGCATTGCGTTCGGCGAGCGAATGCCCGATGTCGTCGATGCGGGCGCGCGCCTCGCGGTCGGCGCGCTCCAGCCGCTCGATCGCCGACTCGCGGGCGCGCAGCTCGCCCTCGAGCGTGCGGATGCGATCCTCCGCGGCGAGCAGGTCGGCGCCGAGCGTCTCGGCCTTGCCGCCGGCGGTGGCCAGCTGCTCGTGCAGCGCGCGCACCATCTCGGCGTACTCGCGCAGCTCGTTGTCCGGGCCGCGATGCGCTCCGCGCGGCGGCATGGTCGCGCCCCAGGCCGGCGTGCTCGCCGCCGAGGCTCTCCAGGTTCCTGCCCAGTTCCTGGGCGCGGACCGATTCGGCCTCGAACCGCGCCTTCAGTTCGCCCTCGCGCATCCCCGCGTCGCCGCGGCCGCGACCACGCGTTCGAGCTCCTCGATCCGTTGCGCCGAGGCGCGTTCCAGCTCCTGCAGTTTCTCGGCGGCAACGCGCTCCAGTTCGCGCTCGCGCTGGGCGCTGGAGCGTTCCAGCTCGGCGATGCGCTGGGCGGAGGACTGTTCCAGCTCGCGCACCCGCTGGCCGGAGGACTGCTCCAGCTCGGTGACGCGCCGCTCGGCGGCCGCCGTGTGCGTGTCGGCCTCGTTGCGCGCCTGCTCGGCGCGGCGCGTCAGCGCGGCGATGTCCTCGCGCGCGATGTCGAGCTCGTGCTCCAGGGCCTGCGCCCGCTGCTTCTCCGCGCCGAGCGCGGCGATCAGGTCGCTCTCGCGGGCGCCCGCGTGCTGGGTACGCTCGGCCACCTCGTTCTCGAGCAGCGCGACGCGCGCATCCCGCTCGGCCAGCAGCTGCTCGCGTTCGTGCAGCATCGAGTCGAACACCTGCCGCCGGCCCTCGAGGCCCTGCAGCAGCTCGCGGTAGCGCTCGCTGCGCCGCTGGTGCTCGGCCGCGTCGGTCTCGGAGCGCGCGATGCGCGCCTCGCTGAGCCCGTGCGCCAGCTTGAGCGCCGAGTGCTGTTCCTCGGCCTGGCGGCGCGCCGCGTCGGTGGCGGCCAGGTTCTGCGCGGTGCGTTGCAGTTCGCCGGCGAGCGCGTCGTGGCGCTCCTGCAGCCCCTGCGCGGCGGCGGCGCGCGCGCGGATGTCGGCTTCCAGTTCCGCGATGTGCCGGTCACGCGCCCCGACCTCGCGTTCGAAGATCGACAGCTGGTCGCTCTTGCGATGCAGCCGCTCCTCGAGGTCCCGCAGGTTGGAGGTGAGTTTCTGCAGGCTGCCCTCGAGCTGCCCGCGGGTTTCGGTGGCGCTCGCCAGGCTGGTGCGCAGCGTGCCGATCTCGGCGGCACGCGCGGCGGCTTCCTGCTGGGCCACGCGCGCGGCGGCCTCGTGTTCGGCGGCGCGCCGCGCCGCCTCCTGTGCCGCCGCCTCCTGCGCCGCCGCCTCGAGCCCGGCGGCCTCGCGCTCCGCCGCGGAGGGCACCATCACCGGCACGGCACCGCTGTCGGAGGCGCGCGGTGCCTCGGACTCGAGGACCGGGAGTTCCGCGGTCTCGTCCGGATCCACCGTTTCGGGCGGGGCGGGGTGCATGCGGCTGTTCATAGGTGTGGGCTGGAGTTTAAGCCAGCCCCCGCGCACCGCTTCCGCCGGCCAGCGGTTTTGTGACGCAGGAACGTTAAGTCAGTCCCAGAAATCCTTTCAATTCGGCGACTTGGGAGTCCACCGGCACATCGGGACCGCCCAGGTCGAGGCGCATCACCGGGTGGCCGGCCAGGCCCGCCGGCTCCGCACCCGACACCACCACGCGGCCGACCGCCGGGCCGCGTTCGGCCAGCAGCGCCAGTGCGATCGCGGTGCCGTCGCCGTGCGCCAGCAGGTCGACGCGCCGCAGGCGCATCGAGTCGAGGAAATCGCCGAGCGCCGCGGCCAGCTCGTGCGCGCCGGCGCCGGCCGGTGGCGGATCGGATTCACCGCAACCCGGCAGGTCGGGCGCGTAGATCGACCGGTCGGCGCCGAGGGCCGCGAGCCGCGGCAGGAAGAAGCGGCCCGAGCCGGGCGGGCCGGGCAGGCACAGCAGGGGCGGCGCCTCGTCGAAGCCGCCGCTGGCGGGAATCGCGTGATGCACGTGCAGCTGCCCGTAGCGGCAGTCGAAGTACGAACGCCGCACGCGCGGCGGCGGCGGCGTGGGTGCCGTGGTCCTGCGCGCCATGTTCAGCGCCCGGTGCCGGCGGCGAGGTGCAGCCGGTGCAGGAACCGGTGCAGCACCGGCGCGAACACCACGCCGCTGCAGAGGATCACGGCGAAGCCGCTGAACAGCGCATAGCTGCCGGCGAAGATCTTGCCGAGCGTGTCCGGCGGCGAGCTCAGCGGGCCCATCCCCGAGAGGATCATCGACGCGTTCTCGAACGCATCGACCCACGGCAGCCGCAGCAGCCAGTGGTAGCCGGCCATGCCGAGCAGCAGCGCGAGCGCGATGAGCGCCGCGCCCAGCAGGCCGCTGCGCGCCACGCGCCGCGCGAACTGGCGCCGATGCAGCAGGGGCTGCGAGACGTGCTCGAAATTGCCGATGCGCTGGGTGTGCACGATCGCTCCTCTGGCGGTTGCGGCCGCGCCGAGCGCGGGCTCCGTCCCGCAAAGGTGCCGCGACGCGCAGCGGCGCGCAAGCCTCAAAGTGGCGACGCATGTGTTGACGCCGGGGCGCATCCGGTGTCCGATGCACGGATGTCCATCCATCGCGCACTCGGCCTGGCCCTGCTGCTCCCGCTGCTCCCGCTGCTCGGCGCGGGCGTGGCTGGCGCCGCCCCGGCCGCCGATGCCGGGGTGCTGCCCCCGGACGCGGAGCTGGAGGCCGCCGGCGCCCGCGTCGGCACCATCACGATCATCTCGCGGCAGATCTTCGACCTGGACGATCCGCGCGAGAACCGCGCGGTCTTCCGCCTGGCCAACCGCCTGCACATGCGCACGCGGCCCGGGGTGATCCGCGCGCAGCTGCTGTTCCGCGAGGGCGATCCCTACCGGCGCCAGGCGCTGGAGGAGACCGAGCGGAACCTGCGCCGCATGCAGTACCTGCGCGAGCCGCACATCCGCCCGGTGCGCTACCACGACGGCCTGGTCGACATCGAGGTCGTGACCCAGGACGTGTGGACGCTGCAGTTCGGCCCCTCCTACGGGCGCAGCGGCGGCACCGACCACAGTTCGGTCGAGATCCAGGACAACAACCTGTTCGGCTTCGGCAAGACCCTCGCGCTCGGCGCCGGGCGGGACGTCGACCGCACCAGCACCTACCTGGAGTGGCGCGACGCCAACGTGCTCGGCAGCCACTGGCGCGACAGCCTGCGCTGGACCGAGAGCAGCGACGGCTTCGTGCACGGCGGCGCGGTGTGGCTGCCGTTCTACTCGCTGCAGACCCGCTGGGCCGGCGGTGCCCAGGTCGACGAGAGCCACTGGCTCAATCCCCGCTACGTCCTCGGCAAGCGCTACGACCAGTACGACAGCCGCATGCGCTTCGCCGATGCGTACCTCGGCTATTCGCCGGGGCTGGAGGGGCGCATCACGCGCCGCTACAGCGTCGGCCTGCGCGTCGACGAGAGCCGCTTCGCGCCCGACCCCGGCGGCACGACGCTCGGGCCGCTGCCGGCCGACCGCCTGCTGCGCTACCCCTACCTGCGCTTCGAGCTGATCACCGACGCCTTCCGCAAGGCCTCCAACCACGACCAGATCGCGCGCACCGAGGACCAGCAGTTCGGCCTGAACGCGTCCCTGCTGGCCGGCTGGGCCAGCCGCGGCCTGGGCGCCGACCGCGACGCGCTGCTGCTCGACTCCACGCTCGGCTACGGCTGGTCGCCGGGGAGCGACCACGACCTGTTCGTCACGCTCGGCGCGCGCAGCCGCCTCGAGGGCGGCAAGGCGCTCGACACGCGCTGGCACGCCGAGACCAGCTGGTACTGGACCACCTCGACGCACACGCTGCTGCACCTGCGCGCCGCGCACGACGCGGGCCAGCGGCTCGACCTCGACCACTACTTCGAGCTCGGCGGCGACAGCGGCCTGCGTGGCTACCCGCTGCGCTACCAGATCGGCACGCGCCGCACGATGCTGAAGCTCGAGGAGCGCGTGTACACCGAGTGGTCGCTGTGGCGCCTGCTGGACATCGGCGGCGCGGCCTTCTTCGACATCGGCCGCGTCGACGGCCCGAACCCGCTGGGCGCGCCGCGGCTCGGCTGGCTGAAGGACGCCGGCGTGGGGCTGCGGCTCGGCAACAGCCGCTCCTCGCTCGGCAACGTGATCCACATCGACCTGGCCGCGCCGCTGGGCGCCGCCAGCGGCATCAGCCGGCTGCAGTTCCTGGTCGGGACCGAGGCGACGTTCTAGGCCGCGCGCCTAGAACATGCTCGAGGGATCGATCTCGCCGACCTCGGTGCGCGTGCGCGACGGGATGTGGTCGCCGGTGATCATCGCATCGTAGCCGAGGCCCGGGCCGACCATCGGGTAGACGCCGGCCTCCGGGTCGATGATCACCTCGAGGAACGCCGGGCCCGGCGCCGCCAGGAACTCGGCGATCACCGCCGGCACGTCCTGCTTGCGGTCCAGGCGCCGCGCCCACGGGAAGCCGTCGGCCTGCGCGGCGCGCACGAAGTCCTTCTTGTGCAGCGACTTGTCGCTGCCCGACAGCCGCCCCTTGAAGAACAGCCGCTGCCACTGCTTGACCATGCCGTCGCCGTAGTTGTTGAGCACGACGATCTTGACCGGCAGGTCGTAGGTGGTGACCGTCTCGAGCTCGCCGAGGTTCATGCGGATGCTGGCGTCGCCGTCGATGTCGATCACCAGGCGGTCGCGGTGCGCGAACTGCGCGCCGATGGCCGCCGGCAGGCCGAAGCCCATCGTGCCCATGCTGCCGGAGGTGAGCCACTGGCGCGGCGCGCGGAAATCGCACATCTGCGCGGCCCACATCTGGTGCTGGCCGACGCCGGTGCAGATGATCGCCTCGCCGCGCGTGTGCCGGTTGATCTCCTCGATCACGTAGTGCGGCTGCACAAGCTCGCTGGCGCGATCGTAGTTCATCGCGTAGCGCTGGCGGTTGGCCGCCAGCGCCGCGAGCCACGGCGCGAAGTCGCGCTGGAAGGCATGGCGCCGCGCCCAGGCGCCGAGCGCGCCGAGCGCCGGCGCCAGCTCGCCGACGTGGTGCCAGTCGGCGATCTTGACCTTGTTGATCTCGGCCGGGTCGATGTCCAGGTGCGCGATGCGGCGCGCGCGGCGCGCGAACTTCTTCGGATCGCCGGCGACGCGGTCGTCGAAGCGCGCGCCGACGGCGACCAGCAGGTCGCAGTCCTCGACCGCGTAGTTGGCGAAGGCGTGGCCGTGCATGCCGAGCATGCGCATCGCGAGCGGACGCGTGGTGTCGTAGGCGCCGAGGCCCATCAGCGTCGTCACCACCGGCACCTGCAGCAGCTCGGCGAGCTCGGTGAGCGCCGCGGCGGCGTTGCCGTTGATGACGCCGCCGCCGGCATAGATCAGCGGCCGCTGCGACTCGCCCAGCAGCGCGAAGAAGCCGGCGGCGGCCTCCTCGCCCAGCGTCGATGCGGCCACCTCGGCGAGGCGCTGGCGATAGCCCGGGATCGCGAGCTGGCCGGCGCCGCGGAAGATGCCGCTCCAGTTCTGCACGTCCTTCGGCAGGTCGATGACCACCGGGCCCGGCCGGCCGGTGCGCGCGATCTCGAAGGCGGTGCGGATCGTGTCCTCGAGCCGCCTCGGATCGGTGACCAGGAACACGTGCTTGGCCACCGAGCCCATGATCGCCGCGACCGGCGCCTCCTGGAACGCGTCGGTGCCGATGGCAGCGGTGGACACCTGGCCGCAGATGACGACGATGGGTATGGAATCGGCCATGCAGTCGCGCACCGGCGTGACGGTGTTGGTCGCGCCGGGGCCCGAGGTCACCATGCAGACGCCGACGCGGCCGCTGGCGCGCGCATAGCCCGCCGCCATGAAGGCGGCGCCCTGCTCGTTCGCCGGCACGATCAGCGGGATCGGCCGGCCGCCATCGCGTTGTTGCGTCTCGTTATACGTGAAGACGGCGTCGTAGGAGGGCAGGATCGCGCCGCCGCTGTAGCCGAAGACGACGTCCACGCCCTCGTCCGCCAGTACCTGGACCACCATCTGGGCGCCGCTCAGGGTCTGCCCGGCCAGGGGGTGCGCAGCGGCGTGGGCGGATCGTGCGGCTTCCTTCATGGGCTTCGGCTAGACTTCGCGGGGACGGTCTTACAGATTAGCAGCAAAATACCCCGATGCGACACATCATTGCGATCCTGCTGCAGAACGAGGCGGGCGCCCTCACCCGGGTGGCCGGGCTCTTCTCCAGCCGCGGCTACAACATCGAATCGCTGTCGGTCGCCCCGACCGATGACGCGACGGTATCGCGCCTGACGCTGGTGACCACCGGCTCGGATGCCGTGATCCTGCAGATCGTCAACCAGCTGAAGAAGCTCATCGACGTCGTCAGCGTCGACGACATGACGCGCGGCGAGCACATCGAGCGCGAGCTGGTGCTGCTCAAGCTCCGGCTCGAGCCGGCGCGCCGCGATGCGGCACGCGGCCACGTGATGCGCATCGGCGGGCGCGTGCTGGATCCGGCGCCCGAGTCCTTCATCGTCGAGCTGCTGGGGAGCGAGGCCGAGGTCACGGCCTGCATCCGCGACTTCGCCGAGCACGGCGAGCTGCTCGACGTGGTGCGCAGCGGCGCGCTGGGCATCTCGCGCGCGGCACGCGCGCTGCGCGTGGTCGAGAACGCCTGAGGCGGGAACGCCCCGGGGCGCCACGGGCGCCGGCGATCCGCCGGCCTCCAGCGGCCCTTAAGGGGCCGCGGCCTCGTTGAGCGCACGCTCGCAGATCGCGGTGGCCTCGACGGCCGCCGGGATGCCGCAGTACAGCAGCGCGTGCAGGATCAGCTCGCGCAGTTCCTCGCGCGTGACGCCGTTGGCGAGCGCGCCGCGCACGTGGCCCGGCAGCTGCGCCATGCGGCCGGCGGCGATCAGCATCGCGATCGTCAGCATGCTGCGCGTGCGCTTCTCCAGCCCGGGCCGCTGCCAGATCTCGCCGAAGCAGAAGCGCGTGACGATCTCCTGCAGCGGCCGCGAGAAATCGCTGGCCTGCGCCAGCGCCTGCTCGGCGCCGCCCGGCCCGAACATGGCGTGCCGCAGCGCCAGCCCCGTGTCGAACGCCTGCTTCGCATCGCTCATGGTTTCTCCTCCGGCCCGGGCGGGCCATACCAGCCGAGCAGCGCCTCGGAGTGGTCGCGCGCCGCGCCGCGCCGCTCGCGCGCCAGGTTCCAGCGCTCGCGCGTGAGCCGCGTGAGTGGCGCATCGACGCCCAGCTCCTCGCCGAGCGCGGCGGCGATGCCGACGTCCTTGGCGAGCAGCCCGAGGCTGAAGCCGGTGGCATGCCGGCCGGTGAGCACGTGCTCCTTCATCACGACCTCGGAGACGAAGCTGCGCCCGGTCGACACGTTCATGATGTCGATCATCATGCGCGCATCCAGGCCGCAGCGCTGGCCGATCGCGAGCGCCTCGGCCGTGGCGGCGTAGGTCGCGGCGGCGACGAAGTTGTTGGCCGCCTTCATCGCGTGGCCGGCGCCGAGCGGCCCGACGCGGAACAGCCGCTGGCCGAGGGCCTCGAGCACCGGGCGGGCGCGCTCGACCGCGGCCTCGTCGTCGGCGCCGATCATGATCGCGAGCGTGGCGTCGATCGCGCGCGCCACGCCGCCGGACACCGGCGCGTCCAGCAGCACGACGCTCCGCGCCGCGAGCGCGCGCCCCGTGGAGCGCGTGCCGAGCGGCTCGCTCGAGCTCATGTCGACCACCACCGTGCCGGGCGCGGCGTGCGCGAGGAAGGCGCCGTCCTCGGCCGCGGTCAGCACCTCGGCGACGATCGCGCCGGTCGGCAGCATCGTGACGCACACCTCGCAGCGCGCCGCCTCGGCGAGCGTGCCGGCGGCGCGGCAGCCGAGGCGCGCGGCCACCGCGCTGGCGCGCGCGCGGTCGGCGTCGAACAGCGTGACCTCGAAGCCGCCGCGCCGCACCAGGTTGGCGGCCATCGGCTCGCCCATGTTGCCGACGCCGATCAATGTGACACGCATGTGCGAATCTCCCCTCGCGTGAACCGGCTCAGTGCGCCGCGGCGCGCGCGTCCGCGTTGGCGCGCGCGATGACGTAGGCGCGGATCGCATCGACGTCGGCGGCGTCGAGGCCCGCGAACACCGGCATGCCGTTGTCGGCCATGGCGCCCGCGTGCACCACCGCGGCGAAGCCGCGCGCATCGCCGAGCAGCGTGCTGTAGCGCAGGTCCGCGACCTCGCCGCCGCTGATGACCGCGCCGCCGTGGCAGCGGTAGCAGCGCCGCTCGTACAGCGCCTTGCCGGCCGCGACCTGCTCCGCGCCGCGGTCGCCGGCGGCGGCGCGAGCGCCGCGCGGCCACGGCCACCGGCGGCAGCGCCGCCTGGCCGTCGAGCGACAGCACCACCAGGCGGTTGATCGGCGTGCTGCGCGCCGCCGTGGTCGCGCGCCGGCGACCTGCGGCAGGCCGCCGCCGTAGCCCACCGCCACCGCGACGTACTGCCGGCCGCCGACGGCGTAGCTGACCGGCGGCGCGACGATGCCGGCGCCGAGGTTCAGCGACCACAGCCGCGCGCCGCTGCGCGCGTCGTAGGCGCTGAAGTCGCCCTGCGCGTCGCCCTGGAACACGAGCCCGCCGGCGGTGGCGAGCGTGCCGCCGTTCCACGGCACCGGGAGCGGCACCGACCACGCCGCCTTGCGCGCCACCGGGTCCCAGGCGAGCAGGCCGCCGCTCGAGGCCGCGCGCGCGGCGGCGATCACCGCCGGGTCGTCCGGCACCGCGGTCGCGAGCGGATCGATCCCCATGTTCGGCGTCGCCGGGTGCGTCGCGTAGTCCGCGCCCGCCGCGACGTAGTTGAAGCCGGCGTGGATCACCGGGATGTACACCAGCCCGGTCGCCGGGCTGTAGCTCATCGGATGCCAGTTGTGGCCGCCGAGCGGGCCGGGCTGCTGCGCCGAGGGCGCGCGGTTCTCGCTGTAGCGGATGGCCGCGTTCTCGAGCGGCCGGCCGCTCCTGGGGTCCAGGCCGCTCGCCCAGTTGACGTCGACGTAGGGCGTGCCGGAGAGGAACTCGCCGGTGATGCGATCGAGGACGTAGAAGAAGCCGTTCTTCGGTGCCTGCAGCAGCACGTGGCGCACGCGGCCGTCGATCTCCAGGTCGGCGAGGATGATCGACTGCGTGGCGGTGTAGTCCCACTCATCGCCCGGCGTCTCCTGGAAGTGCCAGACGTACTCGCCGGTGCGCGGCCGCAGCGCCAGGATCGAGGCGACGAACAGGTTGTCGCCGCGGCCGTCGCTGCGCAGCTGGCGGTTCCAGGGCCCGCCGTTGCCGACGCCGACGTACAGCAGGTCGAGCCGCGGATCGTAGGCCATCGCGTCCCACACGGTGCCGCCGCCGCCCCACTCCCACCAGCGTCCCGACCAGGTGGCGGCGGCCTTCGCGGCCAGCACCGCGTCGGACACCGCGCCGTCGCGCGTGCCGGGACGCGGCGGCACGGTGTAGAAGCGCCAGGCGAGCTGGCCGGTCTCGGTGTCGTAGGCGGAGAGATAGCCGCGCACGCCGAGCTCGGCGCCGCCGTTGCCGATCAGCACGTGATGACCGATGACGCGCGGCGCACCGGTGACGGTGTAGTCGAGCAGGCCATCCACCGTTGGCGTGCTCCACAGCAGCCGGCCGGTATCCGCAGTGAGCGCGACCAGCCGGCCGTCGAAGGTGGCCAGGAATACACGGCCGCCGGCCACGGCGACACCGCGGCTCACCGGACCGCAGCAGCCCTTGCCGGCGACGACCTTCGGCACCCTGGGGTCGTAGCGCCACAGCTCGCGGCCACTGCGCGCGTCGTAGGCGATCGCGACGCTCCACGGCGTCGACACGTACAGCCGCCCGCCGACGACGATCGGCGTCGCCTCGAAGGCGCGATGGCTGATGCCGCTCAGGTCCGCGACCCACGCCGGCGCCAGGCGGCCGACGTTCGCGGGCGTGATCGCCGCGAGCGGGCTGTAGCGCGTCTCGGCCGCGTCCAGGCCATGCTGTGGCCAGTCGCCGCGGGCGGCGCCGGCGACGTGTGCCGCGGACAGCGCGGCGCCGGCCAGCAGGCCGGCGAGCCATGGATTGCGATGCATCGGATCCCCCCGGACGAACGCGGCGCGGAGCGCGCGCACCGCCACGGCGGCGGTGCACGGCGTCCGCGCCGCCGGTGCTTCAGGCCACGACCGCCGCCGCTACGACCCGGCTGGCGCCGCGGCCGCGGCCGGCGCCGGAGCCGGCGCCTCCGCCGGCGCGACCATGTACGGCAGCGCCTTGTCCTCGTGCGCGCGATGGATCACGTAGGCGCGGATCGCCTCGGCGTCCTCGCGGCTGATCGCGACGTCGAAGTTCGCCATGCCGAGCGGGCGCAGCTTGCCGTGCAGCACGATCTCGTACCAGTCGTCGCTGGCGAGATAGACGCTGTAGCGCAGGTCGGCGATCAGGTGGCCGCTGACGGCGGCATCGCCGTGGCAGGCGGCGCAGAAGCGCGTGAACAGCACCTTGCCCTGGTCGACCACGGCCGGCTTGGCCGTCTCGGGCGGCGGGTTGAGTTCCTTGGCCGGCAGTTCGGCGAGCGGCGGCAGCTGCGCCCTGCCGCCGAGCTTGTAGACCAGCAGGCGGCTGCGGTTGTACTCGTTGCCGGTCTTGAGCGCGAGCACGCCCGGCGGCATCGGGAACACGCCGCCCCAGCCGGCCATCACGGCGATGAACTGCTCGCCGTTGACCGTGTAGCTCACGGGGCCGCCCATCACCGCGGTCTGCGCCTCGGCCGCCCACAGCGGCGCGCCGTTGTCGGCGCGATAGGCCTTGAACTTGCCGTCGGCCGTGCCCTGCAGCACCAGGTTGCCGGCGGTGGCGAGCACGCCGCCGTTCCACGGGCCGAAGTGCGGCACGCGCCAGGCTTCCTTCTGCGCCACCGGGTCCCATGCGATCAGGTTGCCCTTCTCGCCGTCGAGCGCCATGCGGCGGATCTTCGGATCGGCAGGCATGATCGTCGGCACGCCGTCGAGCCCGTTGTTGAAGCCGCGCGCGCTCGGCTTCCAGTCCTTGGCGCCGAAGTACGGGAAGGTGAGTTCCTGCTCCGGGATGTAGACCAGCCCGGTCTTCGGGCTGAAGGCCATCGGGTGCCAGCTGTGCGCGCCGGCCGCGCCCGGCGTCTGCATCCACACCTTGCCGGTCTTGTCGTAGCGCGCCTCCGGCACCTCGATCGGGCGGCCGGTCACCGGGTCGACGCCGGTCGCCCAGTTCATCGGCGCGTAGGCCCTGGCCGACATGAACTTGCCGGTCTCGCGGTCGAGCATGTAGAAGAAGCCGTTCTTCGGCGCCTGCATCAGCACCTTGCGCGGCTTGCCGTCGATCGTGAGCGTCGCGAGGATCATCTGCTGCGTGGCGCTGAAGTCCCAGATCTCGCCCGGGTTCTGCTGGAAATGCCAGACGTACTCGCCGGTGTCGGCCTTCAGCGCGACGATCGAGGTGAGGAACAGGTTGTCGCCGCCGCCGGGGCTGCGATAGTTGCCGTTCCACGGGTCGCCGTTGTCGACGCCGATGTAGATGCGGTCGAACTCCGGGTCGTAGACGATCGAGTCCCACACGGTGCCGCCGCCGCCCTGCTTCCACCACTCGCCGGTCCAGGTCTTCGCGGCCATCTCCATGGCCGGGTTCTCGAAGCCCTGGGACGGATCGCCCGGCACCGTGTAGAAGCGCCAGACCTGCTTGCCGGTCGCCGCATCGTAGGCGGTGACGTAGCCGCGCACGCCGAACTCGGCGCCGCCGTTGCCGATGATCACCATGCCCTTCACGATGCGCGGCGCGCCGGTGACCGTGTACGGCTTGCTCTGGTCGACCGTGACCACGCTCCAGGCTTCCTTGCCGGTGGCGGCGTCGAGCGCCACCAGCCGGCCGTCGAGCACGCCGACGTACACCTTGCCCCTCCACACCGCCACGCCGCGGTTGACGGCATCGCAGCAGGCCTTGACACCGACGTCACGCTGCACCTGCGGGTCGTAGGCCCACAGCAGCTTGCCGCTCGCGGCGTCGTAGGCCTTGACCATGCTCCACGCGGTCGACACGTACATGCGGCCGTCGACGACGATCGGCGTCGCCTCCTGGCCGCGGGCCGAATCGAGGTCGGCGTACCAGGCGAGGCCCAGGTCGCGCACGTTGTCGGCGTTGATCTTGTCGAGCGGGCTGAAGCGCTGCTCGTCGTAGGTGCGGCCGTAGCTCATCCAGTTGCCCGGCTCGCGGTCGGCGGCGGCGATGCGCGCGCCGTCGACATCGGCCGGACCGCGGCCGGCACAGGCCGCGAGGGTCACAACGGCACCCGCTGCAGCCGCGAGCAACGCGGCGCGCACGATATTCCTGCTCATCGGATCAAGCCCCCGGGAAGGATCGGACGAAGATGGTCGCAACGATGTCACCGGCAAGAATAGAACGACTCCACCGCGAGGGAAAGGAATCCCGCCGGGACTGGAAAACGCGGGTGGAACCGGCGTGCGCCCGCCGGCTCAGGGCGCGATCAGCACCTTGCAGTGGTGCGTGCGCGACTTCAGCGCCTCGAAGCTCTGCGGCACCTGCTCCAGGCCGATGGTGTCGGAGACCAGCAGTCGCGGCTGCGCCGCGCCGGCGTCCAGCGCATCGAGCGCGGCCTCGTATTCCTGGCGCTTGAAGAACGCCGAGGTCTGCAGGCGCAGCTCCTTCGACAGCACCTCGAAGGGCACGAAGCTGTCGGGCCGGGTGCACAGGCCGAGGATCAGCACCGTGCCCTTGACCCGCGCCTGGCGCGCGGCCTGGGCGATCAGTCCCGGCACGCCGACGCACTCGTAGACGATGTCGGCCTTGCCGCCAAGGGCGCGCTCGGCCGCGCCGACCGGATCCTCGCGGTCGACGATGAAGTCGGTCGCGCCCATCGCCAGCGCCCGCTCCTGCTGGTGCGGCACGATGTCCTGCACGACGACGCGCGCGGCGCCGAGGCGTCGCGCCCAGAAGGCCACGCCGAGCCCGATCGGCCCGGCGCCGAGCACCAGCACCTTGTCGTGCGGCTTGACCGCCGAGAGCATGACCCCGTGCAACGCCACCGCCAGCGGCTCGATGATCGCGCCATCGGCGAGGCTCGCCGAGCGCGGCAGGCGCACGCACTGGTCGGCGCGCGTGCGCACGTACTCGGCGTAGCCGCCGCCCTGCAGCGCGAACTCGGCGCACCAGGCCGGCTCGCCCGCGAGGCAGGACGGGCAGCGGCCGCAGCCCATCAGCGGGACGGCGGCGACGCGATCGCCGCTGGCGAGGCCGCTGACGCCCGCACCCAGCGCCACCACCTCGCCGGCGAACTCGTGCCCGAGCACCGCTCCGGGCTGCACGCCGTAGGCGGCATCCTCGGTCATGTGCAGGTCCGAGCCGCAGATGCCGCAGCGCGCGACCTTCAGCACGACTTCGCCCGCGCCGGGCACCGGGTCCGGCAGGCTCTCGACGCGCAGCGGCCGGTGCAGGCCCTGCGTGACCACGGCTTTCATCATTTGAACTTGCCCAGTGACATGCCGCCGTCGATGACGACCTGGCTGCCGGTGACGAACGAGGAGGCGTCGGAGGCGAGGTACAGGGCCAGCGGCTTGATCTGCCAGGTCTCGGCCATGCGCCCCAGCGGCACGAACTTGTCCCAGGCGGCGCGCACCACCGGGTCGCGCACCGAGCCGCCGCCGATGTTGGTGACGAAGGGCCCGGGCGCGATGGCGTTGACGCGGATGCGGAACTCGGCGAGCTCCATCGCGAGGTGCCGCACCATGTGCGCGAGGCCGGCCTTGGCCGGCATGTAGGGCATGCCGACGATCGCCTCGTTGATGATCGCGGCGTTGGAGGTGGTCGCGACGATCGAGCCCGGCTTGCCGCCGGCCTTCATGACGCGCACCGCCTCGCGCAGCGTGTTGTAGGCGCCGGTCAGGTTGATCGCGATGGTGCGGTCCCAGAAGGCCGGGTCCATCGTGTCGACCTGGCCGTCGGGGTTGCGGTGGCCGGCCGGGTTCCAGAAGCCCGAACCGACGCCGACGCCGGCGTTGGCGAAGCAGATGTCGAGGCCACCGTACGCGGCGACGTGGGCGTCGAAGACCGCGCGCTGGCGCGTGCGATCGGCGACGTCGAGCTGCGCGGCGCGCGCCTCGGCGCCCGCGGCGCGCAGCCGCGCGGCCTCGCGCTCGGCGCCGGCGCCATCGACGTCGGTGAGCGTGACGCGCGCGCCGGCCTCGGCCATCGCCTCGGCATAGGCGAGGCCCAGCCCCGAGGCCGCGCCGGTCACCAGCGCCGAGCGGCCGCGGATGTCGAACTGCTCGAGCGCCTTCATGCCGCGGCCCGCGGCCGCGTGCCGATCGTCCACGAGACCAGCCACTCGTCCTGCACCAGCGCCCGCGCGGCGGCGGCGCCGGCGAGCGTCCGCTCCTCCGGCCGGCCGCGCGGCGCGTGCGTGGCGCGCGCCAGCAGCGGCGGCAGCGCCGCGGTGAAGTCGGCGCGCGCGAGGCCCGCGAGCTCCGCGCGCGCGAGCAGCCCCGGCTGCGCCGCGAGGCCGTGCTCGACGCGCCCGTCGCGGTGGCCGCGATGATCGATGCGCAGGTTGAGCCGCATGCCGGCGTCCCAGGCGAGGCGCTCCAGGCAGAACAGCGCCGACGCCGTCGTCAGGCCGGCGATCGGCGCCGGGCCCGAGTGCCAGCGCAGCGCCAGGTCCGCGTACCACAGCTGCGTGACGTCGCCCTGGATGGCGCTGACCTCCCAGCCGCGCGCACGCGCCTCGGCACCGAGCGCACGCGCGGCGGCGAAGCGCTCGTCGATGACGGTGCGGTAGGGAACGGCCGCGACCCTCAAGTCCGCGGGCACGCTGGCGGCCGGCGCGGACGCGGCGGCGGCACGCAGCAGGCCCGGCGCGGCCACCACGGCACCGCCGGCCAGGGCGGCGATCACGACTTCACGACGATTGGGCATGCGGGCATTGTCCCCCGGGACAGCGATACCGGTACAGTCTGGCGTGGCGTACGGCGACGCGCTCAGCCGCGCGCGCCGGGCGACTCGATGCCGGCGATGAGGATCTCGCCGTCGCCCCCCTGGGCGTTGCGGAAGTCGCGCGGCGTGGTGTCGTAGCGGTGGCGGAACACGCGGGCGAAGTGCGTCGCGTTGTTGAAGCCCCAGCTGAAGGCGATCTCGGTGATCGTGCGCTTGCGCCACAGCGGGTCGGAGAGCTGCTTGACGCACTGCTCGAGGCGGCGGCGCAGGATGTAGTTCGAGACCGTCTCGCCCTCCTTGACGAACAGCATGTGCAGGTAGCGCGGCGAGATGCCGAAGGCCGCCGCCACCGAGCGCGCCGAGAGGTCGGGGTCGCGCAGGTGCGCCTCGATGTAGCGCTTGATCTGCACGCGCCGGTAGCCCGAGACCGCCGAATCGGCCGGCTGCACGCCATTGCGCGCCAGCCACGAGGCGGCGAACACCTCGAGCAGGCTGTCGGCGATGCGCGAGCCGATCTCCGGGTCGATCTCGTTGCGCGCCTGCTCCCACAGGCTCCGCAGCATCACCGAGGTGGTGTTCGACAGGCCGCTGTCGCCCGGGAAGCGCACGCCGATCACGTCCTCGGGGTTGGGCAGGTGCTGCTTCAGGTCCTCCTGCGACATCACCAGCACGATCAGGTTGCAGGGCTGCGTGTGGTGCAGCGTATAGGGCAGGCTGCTGTCGGCCAGCGCCAGGTCGCCCTCCTGCAGCAGCGCCTCGCGGCCCTCCTGCGCCACCAGCAGCCGGCCGCTGACCAGCATGTGCAGGAAGAAGCGGCGCTCGGCCGACTGCGCCGCCTGCTCGCGCGTGCGCTGGATGGTGGCCGGATCGGCCTGGATGTTCGTCACGACCAGACGGCCGAGCGGCGCCGCGCGCGCCTCGGCCTCGAAGCCGCTCGAGTCGAGCGGCGAGGTCTGCAACGGCGTGAACACATCCGCGATGATGTCGTTCCAGTAGGACACCTTCGCCCGCGTCGGCAGCGCCCGGGTCGAGTAGGTCAGCATCGCGAATCCTCGGCGCGGATCATGGCCCCCTCGTGCAGCAGCGCCCGCGGCAGGGCGCGGGTCCATCGTTATCATCTTTTACTATCACAGCCGCAGCCATCGGTTCAACACGCCGGCCCGCGGCGGCCCCCCAGCGGCATTAATGCAGCGCATACAGCGCCGCGTCGACGGGCATCGACCGGCCCCGCGCCGCCTTCCTGTTCGGCACAGTGGGCATTCGTCATCGGCACAGCGCCCGCGCCGCGCCGGCATCGAAGATGGCGCGACTTCCCGCCGCCGCCGCATCCATCCGCCCACGAGGCCCGCGCATGCTCGCCCTCTACCATTGGGAACCCAACGCCAATTCCGGCAAGCCGATGCTGGCGCTCGCCGAGAAGGGCGTGGAGTTCGAGAGCCGCTACCTCGACCTGCTGAACTTCGACCAGCACAAGCCGGAGTACCTGAAGGTCAACCCGAACGGCACCATCCCGGCGATGGTGCACGGCGAGCTGGTGCTCACCGAGTCGACCGCGATCATGGAGTACGCCGACGCGGCCTTCCCCGGCCCGGCGCTGCGGCCGCGCGATCCGGTCGAGCGCTGGCGCATGCGCTGGTGGATGAAATACTTCGACCAGTACTTCGGCCCCTCGCTGTCGATGATCGGCTGGAGCCTGTTCGTCGGGCCCTCGGTGCGCAGCCGCGACCCCGGGCAGCTCAAGGCTGCGATCGAGCGCATCCCGCTCAAGGAACGGCGCATCGCCTGGTCGAAGGCGATCTACGGCAGCTTCTCGCCGGAAGAGCTGGCCGAGTCGCGCCGCCGCGTCGCCTTCGGCGTGGCGCAGCTCGAGGCGGCGCTGGCGCGCCGGCCCTGGCTCGCGGGCGGCAGCTACTCGCTCGCCGACATGAATGGCTTCAACAACGCCTTCGGCCTGCCGCTGACGCTGCCCGAGGCCTGCAACGACCAGGCCACGCCGCACATCCTCGAATGGCTGCGCAAGATCTACGAGCGGCCGGCAACCCAGCGCATCTGGGCCATGGGCCGCACGTCGCTGGCGGCCCGCGTCGCCTACCTCAGGCGCGCCAGGTAACGGGAATCGCACCATGCTGGAACTGTTTCACTGGGAACCGAACTGCGGTTCGCTCAAGCTCCTGGTCGCCCTGCACGAGAAGGGCCTGGAATTCCAGGGCCGCTGGGTCGACTTCCTCTCGCTCGAGCAGTACGCGCTCGCCCCGTTCGGCACGCCCGAGGCCGCCATCACCATCGAGGGCGAGGCGCCGGTGCTGGTGCACGACGGCAACGTGATCGCCGATTCCTTCAACACGCTGCTGTACCTCGACGACGCCTTCCCGGCGCCGTCGCTCCAGCCCGCGACCGCCGCCGGACAGTGGCGCATCCAGGTGTGGGCGCGGCTGTTCGCCGAGGTGCTCGCGCCCGCCGTCGCGACGCTCGGCTGCCAGCGCCACCTCGGCGCGGCGCTCGCCACGCGCGACCGCGACGCGCTGGCGCAGCGCGTCGCGCAGCTCGCAGTGCACGAGCGGCGCGCGGCCTGGGAGGCGGCGCTCGCCGGCCAATACCCGGAGGCGCTCATCGAGGACTCGCGCCGCAAGGTGGGCCTCGCGCTCGGCAAGGTCGAGGCGGCGCTGGAGCGCTCCGACTGGCTGCTGCCGGGCGGCTTCTCGATCGCCGACATCGACCTGTTCGGCCTGGCGAACGCGCTGCCCGCGCTGGTGCCCGACATCGCCGGCGGCGCCGCGCTGCCGCGCCTCGGCGCCTGGCTGGAACGCATGCGCGCGCGCCCGGCGGTGCGCCGCGCGCTCGCGGCGAGCCGCAGCGGCCGGCCCGAACAGGCCTTCGCGCCCGGCCCCGAACACTCGCGCTGGGGCTGAACGATGGCCCCAGCGCCCGCGACGACCGGCGCCGCGGCCGGCTGGCCCAGCCCGCGCCAGGCCTGGTACGCCGTCTTCATCTTCGGCCTGACGCTGCTGGTCAACTTCCTCGACCGCGGCATCATCACGCTGCTGGTGGAGCCGCTGAAGCACGACCTCGGCCTCAGCGACGAGCAGGTCGGCGTGCTGATGGGCCTCGCCTTCGTGTGCTTCTACGTGGTGCTCGGGCTGCCGATCGCGCGGCTGGTCGACTCGGTGCGCCGCGCCACGATCCTCACCGTGGGACTCGCCTGCTGGTCGGTGGCCACCGCGCTGTGCGGGCTGGCCGGCAGCTTCGGCCAGCTGTTCGCGTTCCGCGTCGGCGTCGGCGTCGGCGAGGCCTGCAGCGGCCCGGCCACCTACTCGATGCTCGCCGACCTGTTCCCGCCGTGGAAGCTGCCGCGCGCCATCGCCTTCATGCAGGTCGGCTTCTTCGCCGGCAACGCCGCGGCGCTGATCGTCGGCGGCGCGATCGTCACGCTGCTGCTGGCGCTGCCGCCGATGACGCTGCCGCTGGTCGGCACGCTCCACGGCTGGCAGCTCGCCTTCCTGCTGGCGAGCGTGCCGGGGCTGATCGTCACGGCGCTGCTGTTCACGCTGCGCGAGCCGCCGCGGCGCGGCGACGTCGGCGGCGGTGGCGGCGTGCTGCCGCTCGGCACCGTGCTCGCGTACCTGAAGTCCCACGGCGCCACCTTCGGCCCGATCTACCTCGGCGGCGGCATCACGACGCTGACCAACCTCGGCGCGATGAGCTGGCAGCCGACCTTCTTCATCCGCGAGTTCGGCTGGAGCCCGGCGCGCGTCGGCCTGGTCTCGGGCCTGATGTACCTGACGGTGTGGCCGCTGGGCACGGCGGTCGGCACCTGGATGGTCGAGCGCCTGCAGCGCCAGGGGCGCGACGACGCCAACATGCGCATCGTCATCTGGAGCACGGCCTGCGCGGTGCCGTTCCTCGCCGCCGCGCCGCTGATGCCGACCGGCGCGCTGGCGATGACGGTGCAGGGCTGCGGGCTGTTCTGCGGCGCCTGGCTGCTCGGGCCGCAGAACGCCGCGCTGCAGATCATCACGCCCAACCGCATGCGCGGCCAGGTCACGGCGCTGTTCCTGTTCGTCTTCAACGTGATCGGCTTCGGCCTCGGGCCGAGCTTCATCGCGCTCACCAGCACGCACGTGTTCGGCGGCGGCACGCACGCGCTCGGCCACGCGCTGGCGCTGACGCAGGCGGTGATGGGGCCGATCACCGTGCTGGTGTTCGCCATGGGGCTCAAGGCCTACGGCCGCAGCGTGGTCGCGGCGCGTGCCTGGGAAGCAGCGGCGCCGGGCTGAGCCCGCGGCCGGGCATCGGGGAGTGGCAGCATGAAAGACGTCGCGGGCAAGGTGGCCTTCATCACCGGCGGGGCGGGCGGCATCGGCTTCGCGATGGCGCAGGTGCTGGCGCGCGCCGGCATGCGCGTCGTGATCGCCGACCTGCGCGGGGGCGTGCTGGCCGAGGCGCTCGCGCGGCTGCGCGCCGAGTCGCTCGCGGCGCACGCCATCGAGCTCGACGTCACCGACCGCGCCGCGATGGCGCGCGCCGCCGACGAGGCCGAGCGCGTCCTTGGGCCGGTGCAGGTGGTGTGCAACAACGCCGGCGTCAACTTCTTCGCGCCGGTCGACGAGAGCACCTACCAGGACTGGGACTGGCTGCTGGGCGTGAACCTCGGCGGCGTGGTCAACGGCGTGCAGACCTTCGTGCCGCGCATCAAGGCGCTGGGCCAGGGCGGCCACGTGGTCAACACGGCCTCGATGGCCGCGTTCATCGCCTCGCCCAACGCCGGGATCTACACGGCGAGCAAGTTCGCCGTGCGCGGCCTGACCGAGTCGCTCCGCTGGTCGCTGGCGCCGCTGGGCATCGGCGTGTCGATGCTGTGCCCCGGCCTGGTCAACACGCAGATCCACCGCAGCGCCGAGATCCGCCCGGCGCACCTCGCGCAGCAGCCGGGCCGCCAGGACCCCGGCGTGCTGGCGCGCGTCGCCGAGCTGCAGCCCTCGGGCATGGACCCGCTGGAAGTGGCGGCGCGCGTGCTGCAGGGCATCCGCAACAACGACCTGTACATCTTCCCGCACGGCGAATTCCGCGAGGAACTGCAGGAGATCTTCGGCGAGGTGCTCGGCGCGCTGCCGGCCGAGGGCGGCGCTGCCGACCCGCGGCGACTGGCTTTCGAGGCGCGGCGCCGGGAGAATCTGCGCAAGGCGAAACAGACGACGCGGCACTGAGCCGCGTGGGGAGTGGATGAGCAATGTCGATGCCCTTGCCCCCGGGCCTTTCGGAGCGCGCGCTGAACCGGGCGCTCGCCGCGTTCGCCGGCGTCGTCGGCCGCGAGTGGGTGCTCGATTCGGATCTCGACCGCGACACCTACCGCGACATCTACCAGCCGGCCGCCGACGGCACGCACCTGCCGGCCGCGGCGGTGGCGCCCGCGTCCACGGAGGAGGTGCAGGCGCTGCTGCGGCTCGCCAACGAGCACCGCGTGCCGCTGTGGCCGATCTCGCGCGGCAAGAACCTCGGCTACGGCGGCTCGGCGCCGCGGCTCTCGGGCAGCGTGGTGCTCGACCTCTCGCGCATGCGCCGCATCCTCGAGGTGGACGCCAGGCACGGCTACTGCGTGCTCGAGCCGGGCGTCGGCTTCTTCGACCTCTACCAGCACCTGCAGGACGAGCGCATCCCGCTGTGGCTCTCGGTCCCGGGCAATGCCTGGGGAAGCGTGGTCGGCAATGCGCTCGAGCGCGGCATCGGCTACACGCCCTACGGCGAGAACACCGCGCAACTGTGCGGCCTGGAGGTGGCGCTGCCGGACGGCACGCTGGTGCGCACCGGCATGGGCGCCAAGGCCGGCAGCCGCACCGCGCAGCTGTTCCGCTACGGCTTCGGCCCCTCCTGGGACCAGCTGTTCGTGCAGTCGAACTTCGGCGTGGTGACGCGCGCCGGCATGTGGCTGATGCCAGAGCCCGAGGCGACGCTCGGCCTGACCTTCGCGCTGCCGGAGTCCGCCGACATCGTCTGGGCGCTCGAGCTGCTGCGCGAGCTGCGGCTGCGGCGCGTGATCGACACCAGCGTGACGATGGGCAACTACCTGCGCACCGCGACCATGCGCTCGCAGCGCGCCGAGTGGTACCAGGGCCCCGGGCCGATCCCGCCGGACGTCGAGCGGGCGATCATGGAGAAGTACGGCATCGGCCGCTGGAACTTCACCATCAACCTGTTCGGCTACGAGAACGTCATCGAGGCGAACGCGCGCATCATCCGCGACGCCTTCGCGCCGCACTACCGGCGCGAGATCCGCGAGACGCGCTGGCGGCGCGGCGAACCGCTGGCGCAGTCCGGCGCCAACATCCCGACGCTGATGTTCCTGCAGGTCATCAACTGGTGGGGCGGGCGCGGCGGCCACATGGGCTTCTCGCCGATCCTGCCGATCGACGGCCGCGAGGCCTTCGCGCAGTTCGAGGCGACGCACCGCCGCTACGAGGAGTTGGGCCTCGACCACTTCGGCGGCTTCACCATGGGCGAGCGCTACCTGACGAACGTCAACCAGATCATCTACAACCGCGACGATGCCGACATGACGCGCCGCGCGCACGCGCTGTTCAGCACGCTCATCGACGATGCGGCGCGCGCCGGCTACGCCGAGTACCGCACGCACCTCGACTACATGGACCGGGTGGCCGGCACCTTCGACTTCAACGACCACGCGCTGCTGCGCCTGAACGAGAAGGTCAAGGACGCGCTCGACCCCAACGGCATCCTCGCGCCGGGCAAGTCCGGCATCTGGCCGCGACGCTACCGGGGGCAGCCGCTGTGAGGCGCCACGGCGCGGCGACCGCGATGCTGCTCCTCGCCTGCGCGGCGATGGGCGCGGCGCGCGCGGCCTATGCCGGCGCGGCCAGTGCGGGCGCGGCCACTCCCGGGGCGGCGGAGGCCTCCGGCCGCGTCGCCGCCGGCCAGGCGCTGTTCGATGTGCGCTGCGGCATCTGCCATGCCGCCGGCGGCACGGGAGCGTTCATGCTCGGCCGGCGCCTGGGTGCCGACCGTGCCCTGCTCGCCAGTCGCCGGGATCTCAGCGAAGCCCTGGTGGCGCAGGTCGTGCGGCATGGCATCAACGGCATGCCGGTCTTCACGCGCGTCGACCTGACCGACCCCGAGCTGGCCCTGGTCGTGGCCTACCTGACGCGCGCCTCGGCGGCCGGCGCCGCCGACTGATCGGCGCGCCGGCCGGCGCGCTAGAATCGCCCGCCACGGCAACGGACGGCGGGGGGCTCACGATGTCAGCGACCAGGGTGCGTATGTGGGTGCGTGAGTGCCGGCGCGGTGGCGCCGTGGTGGCGGCGCTGCTGGGGAGCGGCGCGGTCGTGGCAGGCGGCGGCGCTGCGCCGCCGGCGACGCCGGCCAGGCCGGTGACCGATACCTACTTCGGCACGGCGGTCACCGACGACTACCGCTACCTCGAGAACCTCGACGACCCGCAGGTGCAGGCCTGGATGCACGCGCAGGCCGACTACACGCGCGCGCGGCTCGATGCGCTGCCCGGTCGCGCCGCGCTGCTCGAGCGCATCCACGCGCTCTCCAACGCCGACACGCGCGCCAGCGGCTTCGTGCGCCGCGGCCAGCGCTACTTCTACCTGCAGATCGAACCGGGCGCGCAGCAGCCGAAGCTGTACTGGCGCGACGCGCTGCAGGGCGCGGCGCGCCTGCTGATCGATCCGGCCACGCTGCCGGCGGCGCCGGGCTCGCACCACGCGCTCGACTGGTTCACGCCCTCGTGGGACGGCCGCTATCTCGCTTACGGCATCTCCGCGGGCGGCTCCGAGGCGAGCACGCTGCACGTGCTCGAGGTCGCGACCGGCGAGGTGCTCGCCGAGGCCATCACGCGCACCGACAACACCGTCATCGCCTGGCGGCCGGACAACCGCTCCTTCTTCTACATGCGCTTCAACGCGCCGCGGCCCGACACGCCGCGCGCCGAGCTCATGTACAACGCGCGCACCTGCCTGCACCGGCTCGGCGAGCATCCGGACGGCGAGGGCGACGCCGTCGTGTTCGGCCGCGGCGTCGCGGCCGCGGTCGACGTGCCGGAGGGCCAGGGCACCTACGTGCTGACGGCGCCGGATTCGGCCTACGCCGTCGCGGCGGCCAACCACAACCTCGACAACAATCCCTCGACGCTGTACGTGGCGCCGCTCGCGGCCGTCAACGGGGCGGCGACGCGCTGGCGGCGCTTCGCCTCGGTCGGCGACGGCGTCACGCAGCTGGCGCTGCACGGCGACACGCTGTACTTCCTCTCGCAGGACCACGCCGCCCGCTTCCGCATCCTGGCAACCTCGCTGCAGCGTCCGGATGTCGCGCATGCGCGCGTCGTCGTCCCCGAGCAGGCCGGCGTCATCACCGACTTCGGCATCGCCGGCGACGGCCTCTACTACCGCGAGAGCCGCGGCGCGACCTCGCAGCTGCGGCGCGTGGGCCTCGATGGCGCCAATGCGCACGACGTGCCGGTGCCCTACGCGGGCAATTTGTTCGGACCGGTGACCGATCCGGCGCAGCCCGGCACGCTGTTCAGCGTCCAGGGCTGGGTCCGGCCGGCGCAGCTCTACGCCTACGATCCGGCGCACGATGCCAGCACCAATACCGGCATCGTGCCGCCCTCGGCCATCGACACCTCGCAGCTCGAGTCGACCGAGACCTGGGTGACCAGCTACGACGGCACGCGCGTGCCGCTGTCGATCGTCCACCGGCGCGGCCTGCAGCTCGATGGCTCGCACCCGACGCTGATCGAGGGCTACGGCGCCTACGGCTACGTGTTCGAGGCCAGCTTCTGGCCGGCCGCCGTGGCCTGGATCGAGCACGGCGGCATCTGGGCGATCGCCCACGTGCGCGGCGGCGGCGAACTCGGCGAGGACTGGCATCGCGCCGGCATGATGCGCACCAAGCCGAACACGATCCTGGACTTCATCGCCTGCAGCCAGTACCTCATCGACCAGGGCTACACCTCGCCGCGCCTGCTCGCCGCCAACGGCGCCAGCGCCGGCGGCATCACCGTCGGCGGCGCGCTCACCTGGCGGCCGGACCTGTACGCCGCGATCCTCGACGAGGTGGGCCTCTCCGACGCGCTGCGCTTCGAGACCGAGCCGAACGGCCCGCCGAACGTCGTGGAGATGGGCTCGACCTCCACCGAGGACGGTTTCCACGGCCTGTACGCGATGAGCGCCTACGCGCACATCCGCGCCGGCACCGCCTACCCGGCGACGCTGCTGGTCACCGGGGCCAACGATCCGCGCGTCTCGCCCTGGCACATGATGAAGATGGCGGCGAAGCTGCAGGCCGCGAGCAGCAGCGGCCGGCCGGTCCTGCTGCGCATCGACTACGACGCCGGCCACGGCATCGGCTCGAACCGCTCGCAGCGCGAGCAGCAGCTGGCCGACGAGTGGAGCTTCGCGCTCTGGCAGATGGGCGATCCGGCCTTCCAGCCGCTCAGCGCGCCTGCACCTTGAAGCCGAACAGTTCCTCGGCGTTGGTCTGGAAGAACCTGCGGCGCGTCGCGGCGCTCATCGGCACCGCGTCGGAGAAGCGCACCTCGTCGGCCTCGTACTGGTACGGGTAGTCCATCGCGTACAGCACGCGCTCCTCGCCCAGGACCTCCTGGCAGAAGCGGATCGCCGGCGACCAGGGCATGCCGCTGGTCGTGACCCAGACGTTGCGCCTGAGGTACTCGCTGACCTTCAGCTGCAGCGGCCGCATGCAGGCGTAGCGCCCGGCGCGCACGCCGGCGAGGTGCATGTAGTCGAGCCGGTACATCCAGAACGGCAGCGCCTCGCCGAGGTGGCCGAGCACCAGCCGCAGCTTCGGGAAGCGGTCGAACACGCCGCTGGTGATGATGGTGAGCGCATGCATGCCGGTCTCGACGCCGAAGCCGTAGATCGCGCCGTCGAGGCCGCGCTCGATGAACGGCTGCACCATGTTCTTCGACGGCGTCGTCGGGTGCAGGTACACCGGCACGCCGAGCGACTCGGCGGCCTCGAAGATCGCCCAGAACTTCGGGTCGTTCAGGTATTCATGGCGGGTGTGCGAGTTGATGATGACGCCGCGCAGTCCGAGCTTCGTGACGCCACGCTCGATCTCCTTCGCGGCATGCGCCGGATCCTGCGGCGCGCAGGCGGCGAGCCCGACGTAACGCGTCGGGTGGCGGCGGATCGCGTCGGCCAGGATGTCGTTCGCCTGCACCGACACCGTGCGCGCGGTCGCCGCGTCGAACACCTGCACGCCCGGCGCGGTGAGCGCCAGGATCGCGACGTCGATGCCGGTCGCGTCCATGTCGCCGATGCGGCGCGCGTCCAGGTCCTGCAGCCGCTCGTAGATCGCGGTGGCGCGCGGCGAGGGACTGCCGCCGTAGAAGCCCCACAGGCTCTGGAAGCCCGGGTCGTCGTGCGTGCCGCTCGCCAGCAGCTCCTTGTAGAGGCGCAGCATCTCCGGGATGGCGAAGGCCTCCTCGGTGGCGACGCGGGCGTAGTCCTTGCTGAACGGTACCGGGTTGGTCATCGTCGATCAGGCCTCGCTGACGAACTTGGTGATGAGGCAGGCCTCGAGTCCCTCGGGACCTTCCTCCGAGCCGTGGCCGCTCTCCTTGATGCCGCCGAAGGGCGCGTCGGAGAAGGCGATGCGGAAGTGATTGATGCCGACCATGCCCGCCTCGAGCTGCTCGCCGAGCAGCGCCGCGGTGCGGCGCGAATCGGTGAACGCGAAGGCGGCGAGCCCGTACGGCAGGCGGTTGGCGGCGCGCACCACGGCATCGTGGTCGCCGAACGGATTGAGGATCGCGATCGGCCCGAAGGGCTCCTCGTTCATGATGCGGGCGCTGTCCGGCACGTCGGCCAGCACCGTCGGCTGGTAGAACCAGCCGGCGCGCTCCAGGCGCGCGCCGCCCGCGAGCAGCCGCGCGCCGTGGCCCCGCGCGTCATCCACCAGCGCCTGCAGCGCCGCGAAGCGCCGCGGATGCACCAGCGGACCCATGCGCTTCGATTCATCGAGCCCCTCGCCCACCGGCAGCGCGCGGGCGCGCGCCGCGAAGCCTGCGGCGAAGCGCGCGTAGATCGACTCGTGCACGTAGAAGCGCGTCGGCGAGACGCACACCTGCCCGGCGTTGCGGTACTTGGCGGCGACCGCGAGGTCGAGCACCGCGTCGACGTCGACATCGCCGTACACCAGCACCGGCGCGTGGCCGCCGAGCTCCATCGTCGTGCGCTTGGCGCCCTCGGCGGCCAGCTTCATCAGCTGCTTGCCGACCACGGTCGAGCCGGTGAAGGACACCTTGCGGACCACCGGCGAGGCGATCAGGTAGCTGGAGATCTCGGCGGGCACGCCGAACACGATCGACAGCGCGTCGGGCGGGAGCCCGGCGTCGAGGAGCGACTGCGCGATGGCGAGCGCGCAGGCCGGCGTGTCCTCCGCCGGTTTCATGATCACCGCGCAGCCGGTCGCGAGCGGCGCGCCGAGCTTGCGCGCCGGGTTGCCGAGCGGGAAGTTCCAGGGCGCGAAGGCCGCGACCGGACCGATCGGCTCCTTGCGCGCCGTGAGGCGCATGCCCGGGCCGCGCGAGACCAGCAGCCGGCCATAGATGCGCCGGCACTCCTCGCCGTACCACTCGAACAGGTCGGCGGCGGCGTTCAGCTCGATGCGCGATTCGTGGATCGACTTGCCGGACTCGAGCGAGGCGAGCCGCGCGATGGCCTCGCCGCGCTCGCGCAGCAGCTGCGCGGCGCGCTTGAGCACCTTGCCGCGGTCGTGGGCGTTGACCGCGCGCCACTGCAGGAAACCGCGTTGCGCGGCGGCCAGCGCGGCGTCCAGGTCGGCGGTGGTCGCGACCGGATAGCTGCCGATCGGCTCGCCCGTGGCGGGATTGAACACCGGCTCGCGCGTGCGCGCGGCGCCCGGGCGCACGCCGCCCAGCAGGAAATCGACTTCGGGGTATTCGGCGGTCAGCAAGGTGATCGGTTCCTCGTGCATGTCGACGGCGACGCCCAGGGCTCCGGCAGGCGCATTAGAGGTCCTCCGCCGGACCCCTGGCTGCACCCCCAGCGAATCGGGGCCTGCCGCCAAGGGCAATGACTCCCGTTCACCGCTTCCTCATTGTAATAGGTGACTTCGCTGCTGGCATTGCCGGCGCCGGGCCGGAGCCGGCACCATGGAGGCATGCCCGAGACCGCCCGGATATCCGCCGCGAGGCTGCGGCGCGCCCTGCGCGCCTGCGCGCGCGTGGTCGGCGAGCAGTGGGTGCTGGCGGAGGACGCCGACCGCGACGCCTACACCGACGCCTACGCGCCCGGCGACGGCCGCGGGCACCGGCCGGCGGCCGCCCTGGCGCCACAGTCGCTGGAGGAGCTGCAGGCGATCGTGCGCATCGCCAACGAGTTCCGGCTGCCGCTGTGGCCGGTGTCGCGCGGCAAGAACCTCGGCTACGGCGGCGCCGCACCGCTGCTGGCGGGCTCGGTGGTCGTGGACCTCGGGCGCATGAAGCGCATCCTCGAGATCGACGAGAAGTCCGGCCACTGCCTGGTCGAGCCGGGCGTCGGCTTCATCGACCTCTACAACCACCTGCGTGCCAACGACATCAGGCTGTGGCTCTCGGTGCCGGGCAACGGCTGGGGGAGCGTGGTCGGCAACGCGCTCGAGCGCGGCATCGGCTACACGCCCTACGGCGACCACACCGCGAAGATCTGCGGCATGGAGGTTCTGCTGCCGACCGGCGAGCTCATCCGCACCGGCATGGGCGCGATGCAGGATTCGCGCGGCTGGCAGCGCTACCCCTACGGCTTCGGCCCCGCCTGGGACCAGATGTTCGTGCAGTCCAACTTCGGCATCGTGACGAAGATGGGCCTGTGGCTCATGCCGGAGCCCGAGTGCACGATGAGCGTGCGCGTCAACCTGCCCGAGGCCGACGACATCGGCTGGGCGATCGACGAGCTGGCGGCGCTGCGGCGCCGCAACGTCATCGAGCACAACATGGTCTTCGGCAACTACCTGCACGACGCCTCGGTGTACGCGCAGCGCTCCGAGTGGTACCAGGGCCCGGGCGCCATCCCGGACGAGGTGGCCAGGCGCATCATGGAGCGCTACGGCATCGGCTGGTGGAGCTTCAAGGTCGCGCTGTTCGGCTACGCCGAGGCGGTCGAGGCGCACGCGCGCGTGGTGCGCCGCGCGCTCGAGCCGCACCTCGGCAAGGAACTCAAGTTCGACGCCTGGCACCGGGGCGAGCCGCTGGAGAAGTCGGCCGCGCCGCGGCCCAACGTGCTGGCGCTGCAGATCGTCAACTGGTTCGGCGGCCGCGGCGGCCACATCGGCTTCTCGCCGGTGATGCCGCCGGACGGCCCGCTGGCGCTCGAGCAGTTCCACCGCATGAAGGCGCGCTTCGAGCAGTTCGGGCTCGACTATTACACTTCGTTCACGATGGGCCAGCGGCACATCAACAACGTCAACCTGATCCTCTACAATCGCGACGACGCCGCGATGGTCGCCAACGCGCGCGCGCTGTTCCGCACGCTGGTGGCCGACGCCCGCGCGCACGGCTATGGCGAGTACCGCACGCACCTGGATTTCATGCAGGATGTCGCCGACAGCTACGATTTCAACGACCACGCGCTCGGCCGGCTGAACGCGCGCGTCAAGGACCTGCTCGACCCGAACGGCATCCTGGCGCCCGGCAAGAACGGCATCTGGCCGCGCGCCTACAGGAAAGGCAAGGCATGAAGGCACCATGGATCGCGCCGCTCGCGGCGCTGCTGCTCGCGCCGGCGCTCGCCTGCGCCGGCGAGGCCGCGGCCGGCGAAGTCTCCGCCGGGCGTGTCGCCGCCGCGGATGGCGCGGCCGGCGACGTGGCGGCGGGGGCAGCAGCTGTTCACGGCGCGCTGCGCGCTGTGCCACGTGGGCTTCGCGCCGGGCACGATCATGCTCGGCCGGCGGCTCGGCAAGGAGCGCGCGCTGCTCGCCGAGCGCACCGACCTCGCCGCCGACTACGTGCGCCAGGTGGTGCGCCACGGCCTGCTCAGCATGCCGCCGTTCACGCGCGTCGACCTGGACGACGGCGAACTCGCGCAGGTCATCGCCTTCCTGACGCGCACGAGGACGCCGGCGACGCCGGCGGCCGCGCCATGAACGGCGCGTGGAGCCGGCGGCGGATGCTGGGCGCGACGCTCGGGCTGGCCGCGGCCAGTGGCATCGGTGCCCTGGCCCCGCGGCGTGCGGCCGCCGCCGCCACGCCCGTGGCCACCGCGACGCGCGCGGCCGCGCCGCTGGTCGTGGTGCAGGATGGGCGCTACGCCGCGAGCCGGCGGCATGCGGCGGCGCTCGCCCCGCAGTCGGTGCGCGTGCTCGAGGCGCAGGCCGATCTCGCGCGCCAGTGGTACGGCGGGCTGCGGGCGGAGGTGGCGCGGGCCCCGCTGCGCTTCGCGGGCCTGACCACCTGGGCGGATTTCCTGGTGATGCGCGGCTGCGCCGCCGAATGCGGCCTGCGCCGCGCCACGCACGAGCTGGTGCGCGACGTCGATGGCACGGGCCGCACGCTGGTGCGCTGGCGGATCGAAGGCACGATCGCATGAAGACGCGGGTGGTGCGCTTCCACGAGGTGGGCGGGCCCGAAGTGCTGCGCATCGAGGCGCTCGACCTGCCGCAGCCCGGTCCCGGCGAGGTACTGGTGCGCATGGAGGCCATCGGGCTCAATCGCGCCGAGGCCGGCTTCCGACAGGGCCATTACTTCGAGACGCCGCAGCTCCCCGCGCGCATCGGCTACGAGGGCGCCGGCCGCGTCGCGGCGCTGGGCCCCGACGTGCAGGGCTACGCCGTCGGCGATGCCGTCTGCATCATCCCGGGGTTCTCCATGAACCGCTACGGCGTGTACGCCGAGCAGGCGCTGGTGCCGGCGAGCGCGCTGCTGCCGCGCCCCCGCGGGATGAGCGCGACCGACGGCGCGGCGATCTGGATGCCGCTGCTCACCGCCTATGGCGCGCTCATCGACATCACCGGCCTGAAGGCCGGCGAGGCCGTGCTCATCACCGCGGCCTCGAGCAGCGTCGGGCTCGCGGCGATCGAGATCGCCAACGCCGTCGGCGCCACGCCGATCGCCGTGACGCGCGGCGCGGCCAAGGTCGCGGCGCTGCGCCAGGCCGGCGCCACGCACGTCATCACCAGCGACACGCAGGACATCGCCGCCGAGACCGCGCGCATCACCGGCGGCCGCGGCGCGCGCCTCGCCTTCGACCCGATCGGCGGCCCGATCGTCGACACGCTGGCGAACGCGCTCGGCAAGGGCGGCGCGCTGATCGTCTACGGGAACCTGAGCGGCCAGGCGCGCAACATGGTGTTCCCGTTCGGCCCTTCGGCGCTGAAGGGCCTGACGATGCGCGCCTACCTGGTGTTCGAGATCATCAACGACCCGGCCCGCTACGCGCGCGCGCGGCAATTCGTGCTCGACGGCCTCGCCGCCGGCCGCTTCCGCCCGCACATCGACCGCACCTTCCCCTTCGACGACATCGTCGCGGCGCACCGCTACCTGGAAGCGAACGCCCAGGTCGGCAAGATCGTCGTCACGGTCGGGGGCTGAGCGGATGGGCCGCCCCGGCCGGCGCGCCGCACGCGCCACAGCGCTGCTCGCGACGGGCCTCGTGGTCGGGGGCATGGCGGCCACGGGCAAGGCGGCGGCCGACGACACGTCCCCATCGCTCGACGAGGTGATCGTCACGTCGACGCGCATGGTGCAGCGCGCCTTCGACGTGCCGGCGACCGTCGACGTGGTCGCGCTCGGCGAGCGCCCCGACGCGCTCGGCGCCAACCCTTCCGAGTACCTCGCGGGCGTCGCCGGCCTCATGGTGCGCGATCGCGCCACCTACGCGCAGGAGCAGCAGCTCGCGATCCGCGGCTTCGGCGCGCGCGCGCAGTTCGGCATCGTGGGCCTGCGGCTGTTCGCCGACGGCATCCCGGCGACGATGCCCGACGGCCAGGGCCAGCTGTCGCACCTGAACCTCGATTCCGCGGAGCGCTTCGAGGTGCTGCGCGGGCCCTACTCGGTGCTGTACGGCAATGCCTCCGGCGGCGTGGTGCAGCTGTTCACCGCCGCCGGCAGCGGCCCGGCGCGCTTGCGTGCCACGCTGCTCGGCGGGAGCTACGACACCTGGCGCGCCAGCCTCAACCTGCGCGGCAGCAGCGGCGGCGCCGGCTACAACCTCGACTACACCCGCCTCGCGACCGACGGCGCGCGCGAGCACAGCCGCGCGCAGCGCGACACGGCCAACGCCCGGCTGGACTTCGAGCCCGGCGCGGGCAACCACCTGACGCTCGTCGCCAACCGGCTCTCGAGCCCGTACGCCTACGACGCCGGTGCGCTCAACCGCGCGCAGTACGAGGCCGACGCGACGCAGGTCGCGCCGACCTCGCTGCAGTTCGACGCGCACAAGGCGCTCGCGCAGACGCAGGCCGGCCTGGTCGACGAGCAGCAGTTCGGCGCGACCCAGACGCTGCGCGTAGCGGCCTACGGCGGCTCGCGGCGCGTCATGCAGTTCCTCGCCACCAGCCGGGCGGCGCAGGCCAACGCCTTGAGCGCCGGCGGCGTGGTCGACCTGCACAACGGCTACGGCGGCGCGGATGCGCGCTGGACGCTGGCGACGCGGCTCGGCGGCCGGCCGTTCACGCTGGTGGCGGGCGCGACCTGGGACAAGCTGTTCAGCCATCGGCGCGGCTACAACAACTTCGCCGGCGCGACCGACGGCGTGCAGGGCGCGTTGCGGCGCGACGAGGACAACGTGCTGTACGACCTCGACCAGTTCGTGCAGGCCGACTGGGATTTCGCCGCGCGCTGGACGGCGCTCGCCGGCGTGCGCCACAGCGACGTGCACTTCGAGTCCGACGACTTCTACATCGTCGACACCGGCAACCCGGCGACGCGCAACCCGGACGACAGCGGCCGCACGCGCTTCTCCGACTGGACGCCCGCGGCCAGCCTGCTGTTCAAGGCCGGCCGCGACCTGAACTTCCACGCGAGCTTCGGCCGCGGTTTCGACACCCCGACCTTCGACAACCTCGCCTACCGCTCCGACGGCATCTCCGGGCTGAACCTGGCGCTCAAGGCCGCGCACACCGGCAACGCCGAGCTCGGCGCGCGCTGGCGCCGCGGCGAGCGGCTGTACGCGCGCCTCGGCCTGTTCCGCACCGAGACGCGCGACGAGATCGCGGTGGAGAGCTCCGCCGGCGGCCGCTCGACCTACCACAATGTCGGCCGCACGCGCCGCCAGGGCGTGGAGCTGGAGCTGGACGCGGCGCTCGGGCCGCGCTGGCGGGCCCAGGCGAGCTACACGCTGCTCGATGCGCGCTACCGCGACGCGTTCCGGACCTGCACCAGCAACGTCTGTGCCCCGGGCAGCGGCCCGGTGGTGCCGGGCGGCAAGCGGATCCCCGGCACGCCGCGCAGCAGCGCCTGGGCGAGCCTGCGCTACGGCGGCGAGCGCGGCTTCGGTGCCGCGCTCGAGGCGAGCTACCTCGCGCGCGTGCCGGTGAACGACTTCAACAGCGAATACGCGCCGGGCTACGGCCTGCTCGGCGCCAGCGCCGGCTACACCTGGCAGCGGGCGCAGTGGCCGGTACGCGTGTTCGCGCGCGTGGACAACCTGCTCGATCGCCGCTACGTCGGCGCGGTCACGATCAACGACACCTTCGGCCGCTACTACCTGCCGGGCGCCGGGCGCAACGCCTACCTCGGCATCAGCCTGGGCGGCGCCGGTCCCTGAGCGGGACCCGGCTCGCACGCGGCCCGCCGGCCATGGCAGACTGCACCCACGCGGCGTGAACATGCGAGCGCCAGGGGGAAGCACATGGAGGTGAGCCGCTGCACCGCGATCGTGACCGGCGGGGCCTCCGGGCTCGGCGCCGCCACCGTCGCACGGCTCGCGGCCGCAGGCGCGCGCGTCGCGATCCTCGACCTCGCCGCGCCGCGTTCCACCCCGCCACCCGGCGCGCTGTTCGAGCACGCCGACGTCACCGACGAAGCGGCCTGCGAACGCGCGCTCGCGGCCATCGAGTCGCGCCTCGGTCCGGTCCGCGTGCTGGTCAACGCCGCCGGCTTCGGCGCCATGGGCGCCACCGCCACGCCGGAGGGGCCGCTGCCGCTCGCCGATTTCCGCCGGCTCATCGACGTCAACCTGGTCGGCACCTTCAACGTCTCGCGGCTGGTCGCCGCGCGCATGATCCGCCACGCGCCGCTCGGCGCGCACGGCGAGCGCGGCGTGATCGTGCACACGGCCTCGATCGCCGGGCTCGAGGGCCACGCCGGCATGGCGGCCTACTCGGCCAGCAAGGCCGGGGTCGTCGCGCTGACCATGCCGATGGCGCGCGACCTCGCGCCGCACGGCATCCGCGTGTGCAGCATCGCACCCGGGCTGTTCGAGACGCCGCTGCTCGCGAACCTCCCGCCGGGCATGCACGAGCAGCTGGTGCAGACCATCCCGTTCCCGCGGCGCGGCGGCGAGCCGGCGGAGTTCGCCGAACTGGTCGCCAGCATCGTCGCCAACGCCTACCTCAACGGCTGCGTGATCCGCATCGATGGCGCCGCGCGCTGAGTTCCCGGCCGGCGGCGCCGCGCCGGCGGCCACCGACACGCTGCTCGCGCTGCTGGACGCCGCGCCGCTCAACCGCCGCTACTGGGTCACCATGGCGCTGGTGATGACGCAGTTCGTCTGCGAGATCTTCGACTTCTTCGTCGTCAGCTTCATGGTCGCGGTGCTGGCGCCGCAGTGGCACCTGAGCTTCGGCCAGTCGACCATCATGCTGCTGACCGCCGGCATCGGCACGATCTTCGGCGCGCTGCTGTTCGGCTGGCTCGGCGACCGCTACGGCCGCAAGGCGGCGATGGTCGGCGGCGCGGTGCTGTACAGCAGCGCGGCCGGCGCCATCGCGCTGATCCCGGAAGGCGACTGGGTGATGTTCGCGGCGCTGCGCTTCCTGGTCGGTGCCGGCTATGGCGGCGCCGGCCCGAGCCAGTTCTCGCTGATCGTCGAGTACTCGCCGACGCGCCACCGCACGTTGCTCGGGAGCCTGGTGACCGCGCCGACCGGCATCGGATTGCTGCTCGCCTCGGGCATCGTCGCGGTCGGCTACCCGACGCTCGGCTGGCGCGGCATCGCGGCACTCGGCTTCCTGCCGATCCTGGTCGCGCTCGCGCTCGCCCGGGTCGCGCCCGAGTCGGTGCGCTGGCTGCTCGCCAACGGCCGCGTCGCCGAGGCGCGCGCCACGCTCGCGAAGTTCCTCGGCCGGCCGATCGACGAACTGCCGCAGGTGCTGCAGGTCGCGCCGCGCACGCCGGGCGTGCCGATGCGCGCACTGCTCGCCGATCCGCGGCGCCTGGCCCTGCTGCTGATGATCTACACCGGCATGGCGGTGTGCGTCACCGGCGTGATGCTCTGGGGGCCGACGCTGCTGGCGCAGCTGCTGCGCATCTCCGCGCGCCAGGCCGCGACCTACTTCGTCTACCTCGGGCTCGTCGGCATGGTCGGCCGCCTGTTGTTCGCCTGGATGGCGCAACGGCGCGGCCGCGTGTTCGTCGGCCAGCTGACCGCGTACCTCACGGCAGTGATGCTCGCGGCGGCGGGCCTGTGGCACGCAAGCGTGGTCGGCACCGTGCCACTTTTCATCGCCTGCCTGCTCGTCGGGCAGTTCTTCATGGACGGCTCGTACTCGAACCTCGTGCCCTACGCCGCCGAGTTCTACCCGGTGCGCCTCGCCTCGGTGGCGATGGGGCTCGCCTCGGCCGCGGGCGGCATGGGCAAGATCCTCGGCACGGTGGTGCTCGGGCTCCTGGCCGGCGCCGGCAACCTGGTCACGCCCGCGGCGACCGAGCAGGGCATCGTGCCGGGCTTCCTGTTCCTCGCCGGCTGCGCGGCGCTCACCGGCCTCGGCTTCACGCTGTTCGGCATCGAGACGCACGGCCAGGCGCTGGCGCTCGACGGCGCAGGCACTGGCGGCAGCGCAGGCGCCGGCGCCAGCGCCAGCGCCGACGCGGCAGCGCGCCGGAGCTAGGGCCGTGGCGTGCCGCGCGCCGCGCGCAGGCGCGCGGTGGCCGCGGCATCGACGCGCAGGCCTTCGGGATCGTTGTCCGGGTCGCCGGTGACGACCACGCCGTAGTCGCGGCGCGCACCCTCGATCGAGACGTAGCCGTCGCGCACGTCGCGGCACACGCGCGCGGGATCGCGCGCGCAGGGGTCGCCCCAGCCGCCGCCGCCGTTGGTGACGTAGCGGAACACGGCGCCGGCCGGCGTCGGCCAGCTGCGCTCGCGCCCGAACCAGTGGTACTCGCCGTTGGCGTCGGGCGCTCCGGTCGAGGGATCGAGCCGGCCGGCCACGCGCCTCGCATCGCGATAGCCGGCGACGGCGGTGCCGCGGGCGAAGGCCGCGGGTGCGCCGCCCTCGCGCCACACCCACACGCCGCCGGTGGGCCCGTCGCCGCCGCCGCGCACGCCGCGGCCGGTGGCCTCGCGGAAGCGCAGCACGATGACCGCGTGCTCCGCGGGCTCGAGGAACAGCGAGTCCTTGAGCACCGCGGCGCCGCCCCGATTCATGCCGGCGCCACCGGTGTCGGCGACGTACTCGCGCCGGAGGATCACCACCGGCGCATCGGCCTCGGTGACCTCGATGGCGGTATCGATGCTGTTGGCCTGGTAGAAGATGCTGAAGCTGTCTGCATCGCCGGCTTGCGTCGCACCCCAGGGGCCGCGCTCGCCACCGTTGACACCGACCGCGATCCACGGCGCGCCGTCGGCGCGCCGGCCGTGCGCGGTGTGGATGTTGGGCGAGCCGTGGTCGCCGGCGATGGCGCCCTCGCCGACGGCATCGGCCATCGCACTGAACATCGCCAGCAGCAGCGCGTTGGTCGACTCGCCGTAGGCGAACACCACGCCCTCCGGCGGCAGCGCGTTGCAGATCGCACCCTGCGGGACGAGGATGTCGACCGGCCGGTACAACCCGGACGTGAACGGCCCGTCCGGATCGAGCAGGAACTTCAGCGCCACGCCCACGACGGTCTTGGCGTCGAGGAAGGTGCCGTTGATCGACGTGCGCGCCTGGCGCGCCGTGCCGCTCAGGTCCACTTCGATGCGCCCGCCGTGCTTGCGGATCGTGGCGCGCACCGGGTACTGCTCGCTGTCGTCGAGGCCGTCGCAGTCGACCAGCGCCGCGCCGTGCCAGGTGCCGTCGGGCAGGCGCTCGAGCGCCTCGCCCATGCGCTCGGCGTCGGCGTCGCAGACATAGCGCATCGCGCCGTGCAGGGCCGCGACGCCGTGCCGCGCGATCGAGGCCTGCAGCAGCTGCTCGCCGAGCTCCAGGCAGGCGCACAGCGTGCGCATGTCGCGCTCGATCAGCCCCGCGAAGCGCACGTTGTCGCGGAACAGCTCGAAGGTCTCCGGCACCTCTGCGCCGGCGCGGAACAGCGCGCGCGGCGAGAGCACCAGGCCGTTCTCGTAGACGCTGGTCTTGGTGGCCGAGAAGCCGCCCGGCACCGAGCCGCCGATGTCGAGCTGGTGCGCCTTGATCGTGACGAAGGCGGCGATGCGGCCGGCGTGGAACACCGGCCGGCAGAACAGCACGTCGTTGACGTGGGTACCGGTACGGTACGGGTCGTTGGCGATGATGACATCGCCGGGCGCGAGGCGCTCCGGGCCGTACTCCTCGATGGTGTTGCGCACCGACTCGGTCATCGTGCCGGTGAAGGCGACGAAGGTCTTGCTCACGGCGGGCACCGGGTAGCCGAGTTCGGGCGGCCCGGTGAGGGTCGCGGCGAAGTCGTAGAAGTCGCGCAGCGGTGGCGAGAACGCGCAGGCCAGCAGCCGCTGGCAGACGTGCTCGAGCACGTAGCGGAAGCGGTTGGCGAGCACGGTGGCATCGAGCCGCTCGCAGCCGTAGCGGTCGCGGAAGGCCGCGGCGTCCAGCTCGCGCAGGCGCGGCGGGCTCATGCGCCCGCTCCGGCGAGCGCGATCGAGAGCTCGCCGCAGCTCCCGACGCGGGCCACGTGGCCGGGCGGCACCAGCGTCGTGCACAGCGCCTCGTGGATGATCGCCGGCCCGGCGACGCGCGCTCCGATCGCCAGCGACTCGCGGTCGTGGATGGCCGCCTCGACCGGCTTCCCGGCGAGATGGTGCAGCGTGCGCCGTGCGCGCGGCGCCGGGGCGGCTGCCTCCCGCGGCAGCGGTTGCGGCGCGTAGCGGAAGCGGTCGGCGCTCTGCAGCAGCTGCACGCGCCAGTTCACGCCCTGCACCGGCATGCCGCGGAAGTCCTGGCCGTTGCGGCGTGCGTACTCCGCGTGGAAGGCTTCGAGCATGAGCGCGACGTAGCCGGCATCGATGGGTCCCGGCGGAATCCGACGAAGGCCGTCTCCCAGCTCTGGCCGGCGATGCGCGCATCGAAGCTGCGCCGCAACGTGGCGCCGGCGCGCGCCGCCGGGTCGAGCCGCGCGAGGAGCTTGCGCTCCATTGCCTCGAACAGCGCGGCGATGCGCGGCGCGGCGGAGGGCTCGAGCATCAGGTAGGCACTGCGGCTGTCGGCGTGCACCAGTTCGGCGCTCAGCAGGCCGAGCGCCGAGAACAGGCCCGGGTGCGGCGGCACGATCACGCGCTTCAGGCCCAGCTGCTCGAGCGCGGCCGGCAGCAGCATGGGACCTGCGGCGCCGTAGGCCACCAGGCTGAAGTCGCGCGGATCGGCGCCGTGACGGATCGTGACGTTGGCGATCTCCTCGGCGATGTTGTTGACCGCGATGCGGTAGGCCTGCGCGACGCGCTGCTCGGGCGGCAGCGGCGTGTCGAGCGCCGCGAACGCCCGCCGGGCCGCTGCGGCGTCCAGCTCCATCTGCCCGCCGGCGAAGCCGTGCGGATCCAGGATCCCCATCAGCAGGCAGGCGTCGGTCACCGTCGGCTGCGTGCCGCCGCGACCGTAGCAGGCCGGACCCGGATGGGCGCCGGCGCTCGCCGGGCCGACCCGCACGTCGCCGGCCGGCGAGATCGACACCAGGCTCCCGCCGCCGGCGCCGACGCTCGCCACCTCGGTCGCGAGCGCGCTGATGGCAGGTCGTGCTCGATCTCGAAGCTGTCGTTGGTGAAGGACTCGCCGGCGACGATGAGCGCGACGTCGGTCGAGGTGCCGCCGACGTCGCAGCAGACCAGGTCGGCTCGCCGAGCGCGCGGCCGAGTTCGCGGCAGGAGGCCGCGCCCGCCGCCGGACCGGCGAACAGGATGCGGTACGGCGCCTCCAGCGCGTCGCGCCACGGCAGGAGCGAGGCGGCGCGTCGGCGAAGTTGAGCGCGCCGCGGAAGCCCTGGGCCGCGAGCCCCGCGTGCAGCCGCTCGGCGTAGTCGCCGTACATCAGCTTCATCATCACGTCGACGACCGTGGTGATCGCGCGGGTGAATTCGCGCGCGCGCGGCGAGGCCTCCGAGGACACCGACAGCGGGATGTCGCCCAGCACCTCGCGCGCCAGCTCGGCGAGCCGCTGCTCGTGGCGCGGCTCGACGTAGGCATTCAGCAGGCAGATCGCCACGCCGTCGACCCGGCAGCGCTTCAGCAGTTCGAGCTGCGCGCGCGCATCGGCCTCGTCCAGCGGCCGCAGCACCGCGCCGTCCGCCAGCACGCGCTCGCGCACGCCGCGCCTGAGGTAACGCGGCACCAGCGGCCGCGCCGCGTCGCCGAACGGCCGGCGCCAGCGGGCGTCGAGCTGGCCCTCGAAGGGCCGCCAGGCACGCCCGGCGTCCAGCATGTCGCGGTGCCCGTCGGTGGTCAGGAAGCCGATCTTCGGCAGGCTGCGCGTCAGCACCGCGTTCAGGCCCTTGGTGCTGGCGTGGTTGAAGATCACCGCGTCGGCGACGCCCAGGCGGCGCGCGCCCTCGAGCACGGCCTGCTGCGGATCGGAGGGCACGCTCGGCACCTTGGTGACGTGCAGGCGCCCCTCGCGCCACGCGACCACGTCGGTGAAGGTGCCGCCGACGTCGACGCCGATCATCGCGCGGCTCCGCCGCCGGAGCCGCCGCCGCGCGCGGCGCGCGGCTCGCCGAAGGCGCCGAGCAGCGGCCCGGGTTCGCGCCGCACGGCGTGCAGGCAGCGCTGGCACTTGACCACCTGCCACCAGCCGCCCTCGCCCAGCACCGGGTAGCTGGCCAGCTCGGCGGCGCCGCAGGCGGGACAGCTGCCGGGCACGGGCTCGCGCGGCACCGCGACGGTCGGCGTCGCCGGGCGTGGAAATTGCGGCATGGCGGAACCCCCGGTGAGCCGGCGCAGCGCCGCGACCACCGCGGCCCCGGCCAGCCCATGTACGAGCGTACATCGCTCATGTACAGTCGTACAAGTGAACCGCAGCCGCACCGCCCGCCCCCGCCCGCGCTCCCGCGCCGGTACCGGCGCCGATGCCGGCGTGGCCGCGGGCGACAGCCGCACGCGCTATATGGACGCCGCCGAGGCGCTGTTCATCGAGCGCGGCTACGAGGGCACCGCGATCCGCGACATCGCACGCCGCGCCCGCTCGCACCTCGGCACGCTGCACTACTACTGGGGCAACAAGGACGCGCTGTTCCGCGCGGTGTGCGCGCGCCGCTTCGACCCGATCCAGGTGGAGCAGCTGCGGCGCCTGCGCGCCTGCCGCGCCGCCGGGCCCGGCAGCGCCGCCGGCGACCTCGCGGCCGTGGTGCGCGCGCTCGTCGAGCCACCGCTGCAGGTGGCCGGCGCCGCCGCCGCCGAGGGCGACGCCGTGCGCCTGCTGTACGGCCGCGCGCTCACCGAGCCCTCGCCGGCGGTGATGCGCAGCGTGCGCGAGCAGTTCCGCGACTCGACGCGGCTGTTCGTGGCGCTGCTGCGCGCGCGCTGCCGCGGCCTGGACGCGCGGCAGTTCTACTGGCGGCTCACCTGCGCGCTCGGCGCCTTCATCTTCACGCAGTCCTTCGGCGATCGCGTGGCCTTCGCCTCCGGGCGGCGGCTCGGGCCGGTCGACTGGACGCGCGTCGCCGCCGAAGTCACCGACTTCATCGTCCGCGGCATGGATGCGTCAGCCTCGCCCGCGGCGCCGGCGGCGCCGCCGGCGCGCCGCGCCGGCCGGCGGGGCGGCCCGTGAAGCTCGGCCTGCTGCTCGGGCTCCTCGCCGGCCTCGGGCCGCTGGCGATCGACCTGTACCTGCCTGCCTTCCCGACGCTGGCGGCCGAGCTGCACGCCACGCCCACCCAGGTGCAGCTCAGCATGGTGAGCTTCTTCCTGGCGCTGGCCTTCGGCCAGCTTCCCTACGGCGCGCTCGCCGACCGCTACGGCCGCCGTGCGCCGCTGTTCGGCGGCCTGGCGCTGTTCATGCTGACCTCGATCGGCTGCGCGCTGGCGCCGAGCATCCACTGGCTGATCGCCCTGCGCTTCCTGCAGGGCCTGGGCGGCTGCGCCGGCACCATCATCGCGCGCTCCATCATCCGCGACCTGCACAGCGGCGCCGCCGCGGCGCGCCTGATGGCGACCATGTTCCTGGTGCTGGGCGTCTCGCCGATCTTCGCGCCGCTCGGCGGCAGCGTGCTGCTGCACTGGGTCGGCTGGCGCGGCCTGTTCGTCACGATCGCCGTGCTGGTGGCGCTGGCCGCCGCGCTGACCGCGCTGCTGCTGCCGGAGACGCACCCGCCGGAGCGCCGTGCAGCGGCGCGCGCCGCCCACTGGCACGCCGACTTCGCCCGCCTGCTCGGCGACGGCCGCTACCTGAAACTGGCCTTCGCCGCGGCCGGCGCGAGCTGCGGCGCGCTGCTGTTCGTCACCGCCGCGCCGTTCGTGTTCGCGCGCCACTATGGCCTCGCGCCGGGCACCTTCAGCGCGCTGCTCGGGCTCAACGGCGCCGGCCAGATCCTCAGCACGCAGTTCGCACCGTTCCTGCTGCGGCGGCTGGGCGCGGCGCGGCAGCTCGCGCTCGCGACCGGCATCGCGACGCTGGCCGGCGCGGTGCTGCTGGTCGCTTCGCTGGGCGGTGGCGCGCCGCTCATGTTGTTCGTCGCGCTGTGCTTCACGGTCGCCTGCTGCGTGGGCCAGTGGCTCACGCCGGCGGCGATCAGCGCGCTCGATCCGCACCAGGCGATCGCCGGCTCGGCCAGCGCGATCCTCGGCACCATCCAGCTCGCGGTCACGGCGGCGATGAGCGCGCTGGTCGGCCTGCTCGAGAGCGGCGACGGCCGCGGCATTGCCTGCGGCTACCTGCTGAGTGCCGGCGGCGCGCACCTGCTGTGCCGCTGGGCGTTGGCCCAGCGCCGGCGGTCCTAGAGCAGCGCGTAGTAGCGGATCAGGTTGCCGTCGCCCTTGCGCTCGCCGACTCCGACGATGACGTGGCGCATCAGCCAGTCGTAGGGGCCGGCCTGCACCTCGAAGGTCGGGTTGGCGCGCAGGTAGTACTCGTCGTGGTCGACCGGCGGGCCGTTGTTGAAGATCCACTCGCGGATCCGCGGCATGACGTCGGGGCGCCGGCCCCACAGGTAGCCGCGGTTGCGCATCAGGATCAGCGTGCCGTCGTCGGCCTCGAGCATGTAGCGCGCGTCGATGGCGAGCACGCCGTCCGGGCGGAACAGCGCGTAGTCGCCGCCGCTGTTGGGCACGGCGCGGCCGCGCAGCCGCGGCCCCTCGATCACGCCGCTGTCGAGGTACACGGCGCCGCGCCCGGCGCCCGAGGGCATGGCGGGGATGTTCTGCACGCGCGTGAAGTGCAGGCGTATCTGGAACAGGTACTCGAGCCGCGCCTCGTCGACCGTCGAGCGGCCGGTGAACACTTCAGGCAATTCGGTCATCGTGGGCTCCCATCGTTCCAGTTGTGTTCGCCGGGCGCGGCGCCGGCGCGCCGATGCGCGCGACCACCGTCCAGCGCTGCGTGGCTGGCGACCAGCGGTCGCGCGCCACCACGCCGCCGTGCGCGCGCAGCGCGTCGACGAGCAGCAGGTGGTTGCCACCATCGACGGTGGCTTCGATCCGTGCGCCGGGCCAGCGCGCGAGGCGCGCGTGCAGGCGGCGCGGATCGAGCCACTCGTGCGCGCCGAGGCGCCAGAGCAGGCCGTCGCCATCGGGCCCTGCCTGCGGCGTGCCGGGCGGCCCCTGCACGATGCGCAGCACCGCGGGCGCAACCGCGGGCGGGCGCGCCCTGTCCGCGCCCGCGGCGCCGGCGGCACGCGCGCCCGGCGGCAGGAGGCCGAGGGCGCCAGTACCACCGGCGGCGGCCAGGAAGCGGCGGCGCGTGATCATCGTGCGCTCCCGGCGGCCGGCGGCGCCTCGGAGCGGCTGATCCACGCCGCGAGCGCCGCGAGTTCATCATCGTCGATCTGCGTCGGCGCGAACGGCGGCATCGCCTTCAGGCCCTTGCGCGTGATCTCGGCGATCGTCGCCGCCGGCAGCTTCGCGCCCAGCAGCTGCAGGCTCACGCCCGCTCCGTGGCAGTAGCCGCACAGCGCGCCCCACAGCTGCCCGGGGCCGCGCCACTCGCCGGCCGACTGCGCCCGGGCCGCCGGTGGCGACAGCAGCGCCACCGCGGCCAGCAGGGCGCCGCTCGCCAGCGGGGCCGCCGCGCCCGCGGCGGTGCGCGCCCGGCGATGCGCGTCGCGCCGCCTCATGCACGCCCCGGCAGCGGATGGATGCCGGACTTGCCCGGCGCGAGGATGCCGTTCGGGTCGAGCGCGCGCTTGATGCGCCGGTTGACGTCGAGCAGCGTCGCGCCGTGGATCTGCGCGACCCGGTCCATGAAGCCGATGCCGGTGCGGTAGAAGCCGTAGCCTTCGGCGGCGAAGCGCGCCAGCAGCTCCTCGAAGCAGGCGCGCGCGCGGCTACGTTCGTCGGCGTCGTCGCGGTTGAACACCAGCGGCATGACGTTGAGCACCTCGCGGCCGTTGAGCGTGGCGCCGGAGAAGAAGTCGATGCCGTGCGCGTCCATCACCGCGCGCGCCAGGCGGTTCTGCTTCGCGACGTCGGCGCCGGTGCAGGGCGCGACCGGCGCGAACCAGGCGAGGCCGCCGCTGCCGGCCCAGTTGAGCAGCGCGAAGGCCTGCAGCGTCAGCTCGTTGACCGACATCGGATCGTGCACGCCGGCGATCACCTTGGCGCCGCTCGCCTCCAGCGCCTCGGTGACGATGCGCGTGTTCAGCTGGATGAGCTCCGGCCGCCCGTACAGCGAGAACAGGTAGCACCACGGCTCGATGCCGCGCGGCGCGGCGACCGCGCGGATCGCCGCGTCGGTGACGGCGCCGGGCCCGGTCCAGACCTCGGCGCGCCGGTGGAAGCTGGTCATCAGCAGCGCGTCGTTGACCAGCACGCCGAAGTTGCCGATGGTGCCGTCGTAGCGCAGCGGGCGGATCGCCTCGACGGCGCGCGCCACCGCATCGCGGTCCGGCCACATCGCCAGGAACGTCAGGTGCGCCGGCGGCGCCGGCATCAGCCACAGCCCGAGCTTGGTGACGACGCCGAAGTTCGACTGCGTGAAGAGGCCGTCGAGGTACGGGCCGAAGCCGTACTTGTAGGCCTGCCAGCTCTTCGTGCCCGCGACGCCGCCCATGCCGGTGCGCAGCAGCGTGCCGTCGCCGAGCAGCACCTCCATGCCGCAGCAGTTGCCGAAGTGGTCGCCGTAGGGCGTCTGGCCGCCGCCGCGCTCGAGCGTGTTGCCCATCGGGCTCGCGAGCGGCCCGGGCGCCGGGAAGTCGAGCCACAGCGGGATGTTGCGTTCGCGCAGGTGGTCGTGCAGCTGCTGGTAGGTGACGCCCGGCTCGACCAGCGCGGTGCCGAGCACCGGATCGACGTCGAGGATGCGGTTCATGCGCTTGAGGTCGAGGATCACCTGGCCGCGCGTCGCCGGCAGCGCCGAGCCGTAGCCGAAGTTGCGGCCGGTGGACACCGGCCACACCGGCACGCGGTGGCGGTTGCAGACCGCCAGCACCTGCTGCAGCTGCTCGAGCGAGCCGGGGCTGACGACGCCGGAGGGCGTGAAGGCGTCGTCGTCGAAGGGCAGCATCACGCGCAGCCAGGGCGCGAGCTGCCCGGGCTCGACGTAGACGTGCTCCGGCCCGACGGCCGCGCGGAAGCCGGCGACCGCGCGCGCGAACTGCGCGGCGGACACGCCGGGCGGCAAGGTCGCGAATCGCTCCACGGTCGGCTGCCTCCCCCGCTTCATCCCGCCGTATCGTACCCGACCGCGCCTCGGCTCAGCCCGCCGGCTGCGCCCAGTGCGGGGCCTTGAGCACCTGCTTCTGGATCTTGTCGCTGGCGTTGCGCGGCAGCGCGGCGTGGAACTCGATCTTCTTCGGCCGCTTGTAGCGCGCCAGCTGCTTCTCGCACAGCGCCAGCAGCTCCTCCGCGGTCGCCGACATCCCCGGCTTGAACGCCACGGCGGCGCAGGGCGCCTCGCCGTAGTGCGGATCGGGGATGCCGAACACCGCCACCTCCTGCACCGCCGGATGCGTGGCGAGCACCAGCTCGATCTCCTTCGGGTAGATGTTCTCGCCGCCGCTGATGATCACTTCCTTGATGCGGTCGACCAGCGTGATGAAGCCCTCGGCCTCGACGCGCGCCAGGTCGCCCGAGCGCATCCAGCCGTCGCGGATGGTCTCGCGCGTCGCGGCCTCGTTGCGCCAGTAGCCGATCATGCCCATGCGGGCGTGGTCGGTGATCACCTCGCCGATGCCGCCCACCGGCACGTCGTTGCCCTGCTCGTCGACCACGCGGAAGCGCGACAGCAGCGCCTCGCGGCCGTTGCTGCGCCACCAGCGCTCGTGGTCCTCGTGCCGCAGCGCGGTGATCATGCCGCACTCGGTCGAGCCGTAGAGCTGCAGGAAGCGCGACTTCGGGAACACCTGCAGCGCGTGCTGCAGCACCGCCGGCATCATCGGCATCGAGCCGTAGAAGATGCGCGACAGGCAGGTGACGTCATGGCGCGGCAGCGAGGGGTGGCCCGCCAGCATGCCGACCTGGGTCGGCACCAGGATCGCGGTGGTGATGCGGTGGCGCGCGATCAGCGCGAGGATCACCTCCGGGTCGAAGCGGCCGCGGTGCACGACGCCGGTCGAGCCCATGAACAGCGCCTGGTTCAGCGCCATGTTCATGCCGGCGGCGTGGAACATCGGCACCGCGATCAGGTAGACGTCCTCGTGCGCCAGGTGCGCCTCGATCGCGGTCGCCATGAACATGCGGAAATAGGTGGCGTGCGCGTACAGCACGCCCTTGGGGCGCCCGGTGGTGCCGCTGGTGTAGAGGATCACCGCCGAGGACTGCGGGTCGACCCGCACCGCGGGCGGCGTGCGTGGCCGGCCGGCCGCGAGCGCCACGCTCCCCGGCAGCCCGTCGTGGTCGGCGCCGACGCGCAGCACCTCGGGCCAGGTCGCGGTGCCGGCGCGCGCCTCGGCCACCACCGCGGCGAACTCGGCCTCGGCGAACAGCAGCTTGGGCTCCGAGTCGGCGATCACGTGGCGCAGCTCGGCGGCCGAGTTGCGGAAGTTCACCGGCACGATCAGCGCGCCGCACTTGGCGACCGCGTGCAGGATCACCGCGTACTCGAGGCTGTTGAAGCCGAGCAGCGCGACGCGGTCGCCGCTGCCGACGCCGCGGGCGATGAGCGCGTGCGCCAGCGCGTTGGAACGCGCATCGAGCTCGGCGTAGCTGAGCTCGACGCCCTCCATGATCAGCGCCGGCTTGTTGGGGTAGCGACGCGCGTTGAGCGTCGTCAGGTCGCCAAAGACGAGCATGCGGGCCTCGGGGCGGAGGGGCTAGGGCAGCAGGACGGTGGAACCGACGGTGCGGCGCGCCTCGAGGTCGCGGTGCGCCTGCGCCGCCTCGGCGAGCGCGTAGCGCTGGCCGATGTGGATGCGCACCTTGTGCCGCGCGATGGCGCGGAACAGCTCGCGCGCCGCGGCGTCGAGCTCGGCGCGCGTGCCGATGTAGTGGAACAGCGAGGGCCGCGTCAGGAACAGCGAGCCGCGCCTGGAGAGCTCCAGCGCCGAGATCGGCGGCGGCGGCCCGGAGGCGTTGCCGAAGCTGACCATCATGCCGCGCGGCTTGAGGCAGTCGAGCGACTCCATGAAGGTGTCATGCCCCACCGAGTCGTAGACCACGTCGGCCATGGCGCCGCGCGTCGCCTTGCCGACGCCGGCGGCGATGCCGTCGCGGCCGGCGACCAGCACCGTGTTGCAGCCGTGGCGGCGCGCGAAGCCGACCTTGTCCTCGTGGCCGACGACGCCGATGACGCGCGCGCCGAGCGCGCGCGCCCACTGGCAAAGCAGCAGCCCGACGCCGCCGGCCGCCGCGTGCACCAGCGCCGTCTGGCCGCGGCGCAGCGGGTACGTCCGGCGCAGCAGGTACTGCGCGGTGAGGCCCTTGAGCATCAGCGCCGCGGCCTGCTCGTCGCTGACCGAGCGCGGCAGGTGCACCAGGCGCGTGGCCGGCACGCAGCGCAGCTGCGCGTAGGTGCCGGGCTCGGAATGCACGTAGGCGACGCGCTCGCCCAGCTTGAAGCCGCGCACGCCGCGCCCGAGCGCCGCCACGGTGCCGGCGGCTTCGCGGCCGAGGATCGCCGGCAGGGCGGTCGGGTACAGGCCGCTGCGGTCGTAGACGTCGATGTAGTTGACGCCCACCGCCGTGTGCCGCACCAGCACCTCGCCGGGACCCGGCCGGCCCGGGTCGTGGCCCTCCCAGCGCAGGACGTCGGCGCTGCCGTGCTCGCGGATCAGGATCGCTCTGGGCTCCATCGGCGCATTATGCACCGGGAGCCGATCAGAGCGCGGAGTTGTCCGTCTCGCCGGTGCGAATGCGAACCACGCGATCGATGTCGGAGATGAAGATCTTGCCGTCGCCGACCTTGCCGGTCTTCGCCGCCTTGACCACGGCCTCGATCACCTGGTCGACGAGCTCGCTGCGCACCGCGACCTCGACGCGCGTCTTCGGCACGAAGTCGACGACGTACTCGGCGCCGCGGTACAGCTCGGTGTGGCCGCGCTGGCGGCCGAAGCCCTTGACCTCGGTGACCGTCATGCCCGAGACGCCGATCTCGGAGAGCGCCGCGCGGACGTCGTCGAGCTTGAAGGGTTTGATGATTGCAGTGACCAGTTTCATGCGAGCACTCCCGCCTCCGTTCCAGTGGGGTCGGCCTTCCGGCGTAGCTGAAATGCAGCTTTCGTGCCACCTCGCCCAGGCGCGGATTTCGCCGGCGCGGGCGCTGCCGGCACGGCCGGGCGTGTCGGCCCGGCACCAAAATGGAGCGGACGGGGTGCCACCCTGCCCGCCGCTGGTGCGTCCGGGGCTCAGCCCTGGCGCGGCCGCAGGGTGGCCAGGGTGCCGGCGGACCCGGCGGCCTGGCGCGCGAGCTCGAGCTGCTCGCGCTGGCGCCGCAGCCAGTCCGGGACCGCGGCGGCCGGCATGGGCCGGCTGATGAAGTAGCCCTGGGCGAGATCGCACCCCAGGCGCAGCAGCGCGCTCCACACCTCCGGCGTCTCGATGCCCTCGGCGACCACCTGCAGGCCGAGGCTGTGCCCGAGCTCGACCGTGGTGCGCACGATCGCCTGGTTGTGCGCCGAGCTGTCCAGCCCGAGGACGAAGGCGCGGTCGATCTTGAGCTCGTCGACGGGCAGCGCGTGCAGCTGCGCCAGGCTCGAGTGGCCGGTGCCGAAGTCGTCGATCGCGAAGCGCACGCCGGCGGTGCGCAGCTGCTGCATCACCTGCGCGGCGAGCCGCGGCTCGCGCATGATCGTGCTCTCGGTGACCTCGAGCAGCAGGCGCCCGGCCGGCACCTGGAACTCGCGCAGCAGTGCCAGCACGCGCGCGGCGAGCTCGCCGTCGGCGAAGTCGGCGGCGGAGAGGTTGACGGCGATCTCGACGTCGATGCCGGCCGCCTGCCAGGCGCCGAGCTGCGCGACCGCGGTGCGCAGCACCCAGCGCGACAGGTCCGGCAGCACCGAGGCGCGCTCGGCCAGCGGCACGAACTCGCCCGGGGAGATGCTGCCGAGCGTGGGGTGCGTCCAGCGCAGCAGCGCCTCGAACGCGACCGGCGCGCGGTCGCGCAGGCCGACCAGCGGCTGGAAGTGCAGCGCCAGGCCTTCGCCCGCCAGCGCGCGCCGCAGTTCGGCCACCAGCAGCACGCGCCGCTGGTGCTCGGCGTCGTGTGCGCCCACGTACAGCTCGCCGACGCTGCCGCGTTCCTTGGCCTGCAGCAGCGCGACGTCGGCCTGGCGCAGCAGGTCGACGGCGGCGACGCGCGGCGCGCGCCACTCGCTGATGCCGGCGCGCAGGTCGACGCTCTGGCGCAGCGCGCCGAGCGCCAGGCCAGCGCGCAGCGCGTCGGCGAGCACCAGCAGGCGATGCAGCAGCTCGCTGTCGTGCAGGCTGGCGACGATGGCGAACTGGTCGGCGCCGACGCGCGCGCAGGGCCAGCGGCCGCCGCCCAGCTCCTGCAGGCGCCCGGCGAGCGCGCGCAGCAGCTCGTCGCCCACCTGGTGGCCGACCGAGGCATTGACGTCGCGGAAGCGGTGGATGTCGATCAGCGCGACGCTGCACGGTTCGGGCGGCGGCGCCGATTCGAGCAGCGCGCGCAGGCCCTCGCGGTTGGGCAGGCCGGTGAGCGCATCGTGCAGCGCCTGGTGGCGGATGCGCGCCTCGCGCTCGCGGATGCTGGCCTGCATGGCGTTGAAGGCGCCGGCGAGCCGCTGGAATTCCACGCCGCCGGTGACGACGATGTTCTCGCAGTACACGCCCTGCTCGACGTGGCCGGCCGCGTTGACCAGCTGCCCGAGCGGCCGCACCGCGCCGCGGCCGGCGAGCAGCGCCACGACGATGGCGCCGAGCAGCGCCGCGCCGCCGATCGCCAGCAGCGCCAGGCGCAGCTCGCGGAACGGCGCCATCGCCGCGTCCTGCGAGCGCTGCGCGATGAGCTCGATGCGGCCGTTGAGCGCCGGCAGCGCGGTGCCGCGCGCCAGGTAGTCGTCGCCGGCGAGCTGCCGCCGCGCGGCACGCCGCCGCTCCCCAGGCGCGCGCGCAGCGCGGCGAGCGCCTCGGCCGGCAGCGTCGATACCGCGACGCCGCCGTTGGCACCGGCGCCGTCGGCGATGAAGCTCAGGTCCAGGTCCACGAGGCGCGCGAAGTCGCGCACCGTGCCGGCATCGAGCGTGAAGCCGAGCACCACCCAGCCGATCGGCTCGGGTGCGCGCAGCTCCGCGCGCACCAGCTGCACCGGATGGCCGTCGATCACCGCGAGCGTCCAGTCCTCGCCGCGCCAGCGCCTGCGGGTCGGGCAGGTCGGGCGTGCCGTCGCGGCGCAGCGCGGGCGCCGCCGCCGCGATCGCCCGGCCGTCGTGGTCGTAGAAGGCGGCGAAGCTGGCGTCGATGCGGTTCGCCTGGTTGGCGAGCGCCGAGCGGATCGTGGCCGCATCGCCGGAGGCGACCGCCGCCTTGAAGCCGAAGTCGGCGACCAGCACCGCGACGGCGGAACGCAGCTGCGCGCCGCGCGTGTCGAGCTGGCGGCGCACCACGTCGAGGGCGCGCGCGCCAGCTCGCGCGCGGCCTCCTGCCGCACGCCGCGGTCGCGGTACACCAGCACGCTGAAGACGGTCACGCCCTGCGCCAGCGCGACCAGCGCGACGATCAGAATGAGCAGCCGGTTCTTGAAGCTGGGCACGACGGTGGCTTAATGGTGCGGATGATTCGCATCCTAAGAGGAAGCCGTCGCGCGGCTGTGACGGTCGTCACGTTCCTGCGTGCGCATCGCCGCGCGCCGGCACGCTGGACGTCAGCGTCGTGGACGGCGCCGGCCACGCGCTCGCGGGCGTCGCGGTGATCGCCACGCGCGCGGGCGGCGCGGCGTGCCGCCGGTGCGCGCGGCCGGCGGCGCGGCCGGCGGTGCGGTGATGGACCAGCGCAACCTGCAGTTCAGCCCGGAGCTGCTCATCGTGCAGACCGGCACCGCCGTGGATTTCCCCGGCTCCGACCAGACGCGCCACCAGGTCTACTCGTTCTCTCCGGCCAAGGTGTTCCAGCTGCCGCTGTACGCCGGGCGCGCGCACCCGCCGGTGGTGTTCGACCGCGCCGGCATCGTCACGCTCGGCTGCAACATCCACGACCAGATGATCGGCTACATCTACGTGACCGATTCGCCGTGGTTCGCGCTCACCGCGGCGGACGGCCACGCGCGGCTGCGCGACCTGCCGGCCGGCGAGTACACGCTGGGCGCCTGGCACCCGCGCTTCGCCGAACTGCCGCGCGAGCTGCGCACGCACGTTGAGATCGCCGCAGACGGTAACGCCACCGCCGGCTTCGTCGTGCACCGCCCGCTGCGGCCGGCGCCGGTGAGCGGCGGCCACGGCGGCGACAAGTGGGAGGACTACTGAGATGCGCCATGCATCGCGCCCGCGGGCCTTGCCGGTCGCAGCCGCGCTGGCGACGGCGGCGCTGGCCACGGTCGCGCTGGTCGCGGCCGCCGCGCCGGCCGGCGCCGCCAAGGACACCGGCCTGGATCTCAGCGTCGACCTGCGCGCCGTGGCGGTCGACGCGCCCGACTCGCATTCGTCTACCGCGGCAGCGGCCGGCTGCGCTTCGACGACGCGCACGCCGGCCTGCGCTTCGGCAGCGCGCGCCTCGGCTACCGCGGCGACGTCGGCGAGCACCTGCGCGTCGGCCTCGAGGCCTTCGCCTATGGCGACGGCAACTTCCAGGCGCTCGACCTGACCGAGGCCTGGGCGGAGCTGCGCGCCTGGCCGCGCGGCGCCTGGCGTTCGCGCGTCAAGGCGGGCGCCTTCTATCCGCCGATCTCGCTGGAGAACCGGCTGCGCGGCTGGCGCTCGCCCTACTCGCTCTCGCCGTCGGCGATCAACACCTGGGTCGGCGAGGAACTGCGCACGCTCGGCGCCGAGTACGACCTCGACTGGCTGGGCGCGGCGAACGGCCGCGACTGGAACCTGACGCTGACCGGCGCCGTGTACGGCTGGAACGACCCGGCCGGCGTCGTGGTCGCAACGCGCGGCTGGGGCCTGCACGACCGCCAGACGACGCTGTTCGGCAAGGTCGGCGAGCGCGGCGGGCTGCTCGACCAGCGGCGGCTGTTCTACGAGATCGACCACCGCCCGGGCTTCTACGCCGGCCTGGCCGGCAACTGGCGCGGGCGGCTCGAGCTGCGCGCGCTGCGCTACGACAACCGCGCCAATCCGGCGGTGCCGGCGCCGAGCATCCCCGACTACGCCTGGTGGACCTGGTTCAACAGCTACGGCCTGCGCTGGCAGCCGGACGAGCACTGGACGCTGGTCGTGCAGCGCCTGCAGGGCCGCACCTACGCCGGCGACGATTCGCCGGTCAACGCCTTCACCTTCGGCGCCGCGTTCGCGCTGCTGAGCTACACGCACGGCGCGCAGCGCTTCAGCGTGCGCCACGACCGCTTCATGATGCAGCAGCTCGCCAGCAGCTACGGCTTCTACAACAGCGACCGCGGACATGCCTGGACGCTGGCCTGGGGCTACAGCCTCGATGCGCACTGGAGCCTCTCCGCCGAGGCGCTCCACATCCGCGGCGCGCTGGCGGCGCGCAGCTGGCTCGGCATCGCGCCGGCGCAGGCCGAGCGGCAGCTGCAGCTCGCGCTGCGCTACGAGCTGTAGCGCCGCCCTCAGGCCAGCACGATCAGCAGGTCCTTGGCATCGACCTGCGCCGACGGCCGCACCAGCACTTCGGCGACCTCGCCGGCGGACTCGGCGCGCACCGCGGTCTGCATCTTCATCGCCTCGAGCGTCACCAGCACGTCGCCGCGCGCCACCTTCTGGCCGACCGCGACGCCGACCGTCGACACCGTGCCGGGCATCGGCGCGCCGACGTGCCTGGCGTTGTTCGGTTCGACCTTGCGTTGCGGGGGACGCGTGGGGATCTGCGCCCGGTCGGCGACGCGCACCGAGCGCGGCTGGCCGTTGAGCTCGAAGAACACCGTGCGCGTGCCGTCCTCGTGCGGCTCGCTGCAGGTCACGTAGCGCACGATCAGTGTCTTGCCGCGCTCCAGGTCGGCGGTGATCTCCTGCCCCGGCTCCAGGCCGTAGAAGAACACCGGCGTCGGCAGGATGGCGACGTCGCTGTAGCGCCGCCGGTCGGCGGCGTAGTCGACGTAGACCTTCGGATACATCAGGTACGAAGCGAGCTGCTGGTCCGGCACCGCGTGGCCGACCTTGCCGGCCGCCTCGGCGCGCAGCGCCTCGAGGTCCGCGGGCGCGAGCTCCGCGCCGGGCCGCGCGCTGCGCGGCTGCGCGCCCTTGAGCACCTTGGCCTGCAGCTCTGGCGGAAAGCCGCCATGCGGCTGGCCGAGGTCGCCGTGGAACAGCTGCACCACGGACTCGGGGAACGCCACCGGCTGCGCCGGGTCGAGCACCGTCTCGCGCGTCAGGCCGCTGCTGACCATCATGATCGCCATGTCGCCGACCACCTTGGAGGTCGGCGTGACCTTGACGATGTCGCCGAACATCGCGTTGACCTCGGCGTAGGCCCGCGCCACCTCAGGCCAGCGCCCGTCCTCGATGCCGAGCGCGCGCGCCTGCTCGCGCAGGTTGGTGTACTGCCCGCCCGGCATGCCGTGCACGTAGACGTCCGAGGTGCCGGAACGGATGTCGCTCTCGAAGGCGCCGTACATCTGCCGCACCTGCTCCCAGTAGTGCGACAGCGCGCGCAGCCGGCCGCCATCGAGCCCCGAGTCGCGCGCCGAATGACGCAGCGCCTCGACGATCGAGCCGAGGTTGGGCTGCGAGGTCTGGCCGGAGAAGGCATCCATCGCCGCGTCGACCGCGTCGGCGCCGGCCGAGATCGCGGCGAACACGCTGGCCGCGGCGATGCCGCTGGTGTCGTGCGTGTGGAAGTGCACCGGCAGGCCGGTGGCGTCCTTCAACGCCTTCACCAGGTCGTAGGCGGCGCGCGGCTGGCACAGGCCGGCCATGTCCTTGATGCCGAGGATGTGGGTGCCCGCGGCCTTGAGCTCGCGCGCCAGGGCGACGTAGTAGTCGAGCGTGTACTTGCGCTCGTGCGGGTTGCTGAGGTTGCCGGTGTAGCAGATCGCCGCCTCGCACAGCGCGCCGCTCTCGCGCACCGCGTCGATCGCCACGCGCATGTTCTCGACCCAGTTGAGCGAGTCGAAGACGCGGAACAGGTCGATGCCCGCGGCGGCCGCCTGGCGCACGAAATGGCGCACCACGTTGTCCGGGTAGTTGGCGTAGCCGACCGCGTTGGCCGAGCGCAGCAGCATCTGCAGCAGCAGGTTCGGCATCGCCTCGCGCAGCAGGCCGAGCCGCTCCCAGGGATCCTCCTTGAGGAAGCGCATCGCGACGTCGAAGGTGGCGCCGCCCCAGCACTCGACCGAGAACAGCTGCGGCAGCCAGTGGGCGTAGTGGCGCGCCGCGGCGACCATGTCGTGCGTGCGCATGCGCGTCGCCAGCAGCGACTGGTGCGCGTCGCGCATGGTCGTGTCGGTGACCAGCACGCGCTCCTGCGCCAGCATCCAGGCGGCGAAACCCTCCGGCCCGAGCTCGGCGAGCTTCTGCCGCGTGCCCGGCGGCGGCGGCTCGGGCGCGAGCCGCGGCAGGCGCGGCGGCGGCGCGGCCGGCGGCCGCAGGCGGCCCCGGACCTCGGGGTTGCCATTGACGATGACGTCGCCGACGAAGCTGAGGATGCGGGTCGCGCGGTCGCGCCGCTCCGGCGAGCGGAACAGCTCGGGCGTGGTGTCGATGAAGCGCGTGGTGTAGTCGGCGTGCACGAAGCGCGGGTGCAGCACCAGCTGGTCGAGGAAGCGCAGGTTGGTGGTGACGCCGCGGATGCGGAACTCCCACAGCGCGCGGTGCATGCGCGCGATCGCCTCCTCCGGGCTCGCCGCCCAGGTGGTCACCTTGACCAGCAGCGAGTCGTAGGAGCGCGTGATCACCGCGCCGGCGTAGGCGGTGCCGGCATCGAGCCGCACGCCGAAGCCGGCCGGGCTGCGGTAGGCGGTGATGCGCCCGTAGTCGGGCACGAAGTTGTTCTCGGGGTCCTCGGTCGTGACGCGGCACTGCAGCGCGTGCGCCGCGAGGCGGATCTGCTCCTGCGGCGGCACGCCGCTGGCCGGATCGCCGATGCGCGCGCCGGCGGCGATGCGGATCTGCGCCTTCACCAGGTCGATGCCGGTGGCGCACTCGGTCACCGTGTGCTCGACCTGGATGCGCGGGTTGACCTCGATGAAGTAGAACGCGCCGCTGTCGGCGTCCTGCAGGAACTCGACCGTGCCGGCGTTGCAGTAGTGCGCGGCGCGGCCGATGGCGAGGCCGGCCGCGCACAGCGCCGCGCGCTGCGCGTCGGCGAGGAAGGCCGCCGGCGCGCGCTCCACCACCTTCTGGTTGCGCCGCTGCACGGTGCAGTCGCGCTCGTAGAGGTGCACCAGGTTGCCGTGCGCGTCGCCGAGGATCTGCACCTCGAGGTGGCGCGCGTTGCGCACCAGCTTCTCGAGGTAGACCTCGTCGTTGCCGAAGGCGGCGCCCGCCTCGCGGCGCGCCACCGGCACCAGCTCGGCGAGCTGCGCGGCGTCCTCGATGACGCGCATGCCGCGGCCGCCGCCGCCCCAGCTGGCCTTGAGCATCAGCGGATAGCCGACCGCGGCGGCCAGGCGCGCGCACTCGGCGAGGTCGGCGGGCAGCGGCCCGGTCGCCGGCATCACGCTCACGCCGGCCGACTGCGCCAGCGCGCGCGCCGCGACCTTGTTGCCGAGCGTGCGCATGGTCGCCGGCGCGGGCCCGATGAAGGTGATGCCGGCCGCGGCGCAGGCCTCGGCGAACTCGGGGTTCTCGGACAGGAAGCCGTAGCCGGGGTGCACGGCATCGCAGCCGGCTTCGCGCGCGATCCTGAGGATGTCGTCGATCGCCAGGTACGCCTCGAGCGGCGAGCGGCCCTCGCCCACCAGGTAGGCCTCGTCGGCCTTGGTCCGGTGCAGCGAGAAGCGGTCCTCGTGCGAGTAGATCGCCACGTGGGCGATGCCCAGCTCCCAGGCGGCGCGCATCACGCGGATCGCGATCTCGCCGCGGTTCGCGACCAGGATCTTCTTGATCGGTCGGGGTTCCACGACGCCTCAGGCGAAATGCGACTGGCGCTCGAGGCGCGCGGCGAGGTACTCGGCGAAGCCACCACGCTCGGCGGCCTCGATCGCCGCCTGCATCTCGAGCGATGCGAATGCCTCGGTCTCGAAGATGCCGCGCCGCTCGGGCGAGAGCGGCGCGCGCGCCAGCGCGGCGCGGTGCTCCTGCGCCAGTCGCAGGCCGAACTGCTGGAACGATTCGCCGCGCGCCGCGAGCTCCGCCAGCTGCCGCGCCGCCGGCAGCAGCTCGGGCTGCAGCAGCCGCTCGCGCTGCAGAGCCAGTGCCGCCGCGTACGGGCGCTCGGGGTTGCCGGTGTCGAGCAGCTCGCACATGCCCTGCAGCAGCTCGAGCAGCTCGCTGCCCCAGGCCGCGAGCGGCGTGCCGCGGCCGCCGCGCTGCAGCTCCACCGCCCGTTCGCGCCCGTGCTGCGCGACGCGCTCGAAGTTGCGGTCGAGCACCGCCTGCTCGCCGGCGTCGATCGGCGGGCTGTCCTTCAGCAGGCACAGCGCCAGCAGCGCCTCGAGCAGCCGCAGCGTGACCGGCGAGACGCCGGCGGCGAAGGCCGGGTCGACGTCCAGCGCGCGCACCTCGACGTACTGGACGCCGGCGCGCGCCAGCGCGTGCGCCGTGCCCTCGCCGCCCTCCGGCGCGCGCTTCGGGCGGATCGGGCTGTAGAACTCGTTCTCGATCTGCAGCAGGTTGGCGTTGAGCTGCCGCCAGTCGCCGTCGACGCACACGCCCAGCGCCGCGAACGGCGGGTGCGGCGTGCGCGTCGCGCGCTGCAGGTCGGCGAGGTAGGGCTGCAGGCCGTTGACCGACACCTCGACGTCGGCGGCGCCGCCCGAGCGGTTGCGGTAGCCGATGGCGCTCATGCGCAGCGAGGTGGCGGCGCGGCCGGCGAGCGTATGCGCATCGAGCGGCTCGAGCCCGGCCTCGGCCCGCCCCTCGAGGAACGAGGCGTCGAGCGCCGGCGAGGCGCCGAACAGCCAGGGCACGAGCCAGCCGTAGCGGCGGAAGTTGCGCACCAGGTCGAAGTAGCGCGCCGAGACGAAGTCCGTGCCGCCCTCGCGCGACTCGAGCACGTCCGCGTACAGCGGCCAGAACGCGGCCGGGAACGAGTAGTTGAAGTGAACGCCGGCGATCGCCTGCATCACGCCGCCGTAGCGCGTGCGCAGGCCGCGGCGGTAGACGGTCTTGAAGAAGCCGGCGTGCGAGCGGCCGTAGCGGGCGATCGGGATGTCGTCCTCGCCGGCGATCGCGCAGGGCATCGAGGTGCCCCACAGCAGCTCGTCGCCGACGTGGCGGTAGACGAAGCGGTGCAGGTCCTCGAGGTAGTTGCACAGCGCGTCGCTGTCGTCGAAGGTCGGCGTCACCAGCTCGATGAGCGCCTCGGAGTAGTCGGTGGTGATGTGCGGGTGCGTCAGCGCGGCGCCGAGCGCGGCCGGGTGCGGGCTGCGCGCCACACGGCCGTCGGGCGTGACGCGCAGCGCCTCGCGCTCCACGCCCCGCAGCCCGCCGGACAGCGGCGCGCGCACGCCGCTGTTGACCAGGCGGGCGAGCCGACGTTCGAAGGCGCGATCGACGCCATAGCCACTCATGTGACCCGCCCAGCCTCCCCTGGAAAGTTGCTGCTCCGCTGCAGGGCCCTGCGGGCGGCGGCCGGAACGGTCGCCCGCCTGCATACAAGTCCATCTTGCCCCGCGGGCGGGCGCGCCGGCAACCGGCGGCGGTGCCCGGGGCCCGCCCGGACGTGGCCTTGGACGCGCGGCGCGTGGCATCCTAGGGGACTCTAAAAGGAGGCGTCATGCTGGTCGGATCCACCCTGCGGCGCGTCGCGATCGTCGGCGGCGCCCGCACGCCCTTTGCCCGCTCCTTCGGTGCCTTCTCCCGCTCCAGCAACCAGGAGCTGCTGACCGCGGCCCTGCGCGCGCTGGTCGACCGCCACGCCCTCGGCGGCGTGCGGCTGGGCGACGTCATCGGCGGCGCCGTGGTCAAGCATTCCAAGGACTACAACCTGGTGCGCGAGAGCCTGCTGTCGACCGGCCTCGACCCGCAGACGCCGGGCCTGGACCTGCAGCGCGCCTGCGGCACGAGCCTGGAGGCCGCGATCCTCGTCGCCAACAAGATCGCGCTCGGCCAGATCGACGCCGGCATCGCCTGCGGCGTCGAGGCGATGAGCGATCCGCCGGTGGTGTTCCCGCAGTCGTTCCGCGAGCTGCTGCTCGAGAGCCATCGCGGCCGCAGCTTCGGCCAGCGCTTCAAGCCCTGGACGCGGCTGCGCCCGTGGCGCGACCTCAAGCCGATCCTGCCGGGCGTGGTCGAGCCGCGCACCGGCCTGTCGATGGGCCAGAGCTGCGAGCTGATGGTCCGGACCTGGGGCGTGACGCGCGCCGAGCAGGACCAGCTGGCGCTCGAGAGCCACAAGCGCGCGGCCGCCGCCTGGCGCGAGGGCTTCTACGACGACCTGGTGGTGCCGCACGCCGACCTGAAGAACGACAACAACGTGCGCGGCGACAGCTCGCTCGAGAAGCTGGCGACGCTGCGCCCGGTGTTCGACACGCGCGGCGGCGGCACGCTGACCGCCGGCAACAGCACGCCGATCACCGACGGCGCCGCCGCGCTGCTGCTCGCCTCGGAGGACTGGGCCGCGCAGCGCAAGCTGCCGGTGCTCGCCTGGCTGCGCGCCGGCAAGAGCTGGGCGGTGGATTTTGCCAGCGGCAAGGAAGGCCTGCTGATGGCGCCGGCCTACGCGGTGTCGGCGCTGCTCGAGGACACCGGCCTCGCGCTGCAGGACTTCGACTACTACGAGATCCACGAGGCCTTCGCCGCGGTGCCGCTGTGCATCATGAAGGCCTGGGAGTCGGCGGAATTCTGCCGCGAGCGCCTGGGGCGCAGCGCGCCGCTCGGCACGCTCGACCGCGCGCGCCTCAACGTCAAGGGCGGCAGCGTCGCCATCGGCCACCCCTTCGCGGCCACCGGCGCGCGCATCCTCGCCACCACCGCGAAGCTGCTGGCCGGCGACACGAGCTCGCGGCGCGCGCTGGTGTCGGTCTGCACGGCCGGCGGCATGGGCGTCACCGCCATCCTCGAGCGCGCCTGAATGTCCCGTCGCAACATCAGCTCGGGATCGAAGTGGGAGCCGCTGGTCGGCTATTCGCGCGCGGTCTGCGTCGGCGGCCACGTGCACGTCTCCGGCACCACCGCGACCGGGCCGGACGGCGCGATCGTCGGCGGCAACGACGCCGGCGCGCAGACCCGCCAGGCGCTGCGCAACATCGAGGCGGCGCTGGTGCAGGCCGGCGCGCGGCTCGAGCAGGTGGTGCGCACGCGCATCTTCTGCACGCGCATCGCCGACTGGGAGCAGATCGGGCGCGCGCACGGCGAATTCTTCGGCGCCATCCGCCCGGCGACCACCATGGTCGAGGTGCGCGCGCTGATCGCCCCCGACATGCTGGTCGAGATCGAGGCCGACGCCTACACGGGCACGCCGTGAGCCAAACCGAGACGCTGATGGCCCGCGACGGCCACGAGTTCGGCGCCTACCTCGCGCGCCCCGAGGGGCGCGCGCGCGGCGCGATCGTCGTGCTGCAGGAGATCTTCGGCGTCAATCCCTACATCCGCTCCATGGCCGACCGCTTCGCGGCCGCCGGCTGGCTGGCGATCGCGCCGGCGCTGTTCGACCGCGTGGCGCGCGGCATCGAGCTCGGCTACACGCCGGCCGACATGACCACCGCGCGCGGCACGATGATGCAGGTCGACACCGCCAAGGCGCTGCTGGACATCGCGGCGGCCAGCGCGGTCGTGCGCCACGCCGGCAGGGTGGGCGTGGTCGGCTTCTGCTGGGGCGGGCGCCTCGCCTGGCTCGCCGGCTGCGAGCAGCCGGTCGCCGCGGCGGTCGCCTACTACGGCACGCGCATCGGCCAGCACCTGCCGCAGCAGGTGCCGCGCTGCCCGACGCTGATGCACTTCGGCGAGCGCGACGAGCACATCCCGGCCGACGAGATCGCCCGGATCCGCGCCGCCTGCCCGCAGGCCGAAGTCCACCTGTACCCGGCCGGCCACGGCTTCGCCTGCGACGCGCGCGCGAGCTTCGACGCGCCGAGCGCCGCGCTCGCCTGGCAGCGCACGCAGGACTTCCTCGG
>JAXMGO010000010.1:0-137661 GCA_046347255.1 Steroidobacteraceae bacterium | reverse complement strand
GGCCGAGCTGCGCGTCGTGACGAGCAGCTTCCTCAACCCGCAGTTCCCGGCGCCGGATGGAAAGCAGGGCGCGACCGCGGCGGCGGGCCGTGCGCTGGCGGAGGCGGTCGTCGCGCAGGTGCGGCCGGCGCGGCGCCCGCTCATCGCCGGCGGCGCCGAGCGCGCGCTGGCGGACGTCGCCGCGCCGCAGGACTCGGCCGCCGCGCGCGCCATCGTCGCCGAGGCGCTGCGCGAGGATCCGTTGCCGCTGTACTGCACCTGCGGTGGCCCGCTCACCAACGTCGCCTCGGCGCTGCTGCTCGAGCCGCGCATCGCCGAACGGATGACCGTCGTGTGGATCGGCGGGGCCGGCTACCCGCAAGGCGGCTGGGAGTACAACCTCGCCTCCGACGTGCGCGCCGCGCAGGTGGTGTTCAACCACTGCAACGTGCCGCTGTGGCAGGTGCCGCAGCCGGCCTACCGCAGCTGCCAGCTCGCCATCGCCGAGATGGAGACCGACTTCGCCGCGGCCGGCGCGACCGGCCGCTGGCTGCTGCGCCAGTTCCAGGGCATGCGGCCCGACTGGCTGAAGCTCGGCGGCACCTGGCCGATGGGCGACAGCCCGCTGGTGCTCGCCACGGCGCTCAGCAGCGAATCCAGCGAGCTCGCCGAGCGGCCCGCGCCGCTCATCGCCGACGACATGCGCTATGGCGAGGCGGCCGGCGCGCGCACGATCCGCGTGTACGGCCGCATCGATTTCCGGCTGCTGCTCGGCGACTTCCTCGCGCGGCTGCGGCTGCACGCCGGCGCCGCGCGCTGAGCGGGACGCCGGCGCGTTCAGCCGGCGTCGAAGCGCCGGGCGGCCTCGGCGTGCACGTGGATGATCTCGCGCACCAGCTCCGCGCGGCGCGCGCGGGCGATGCCGCATTCGGTGGCGATGCCGAATCCGGGCGCGAACGGCGCCGCGGCCTGCATGCGGCGCAACGTGCCGGCCGCGCCATCGCCGGCATGCACCAGGCCGAGATAGAGTTCGGTCGTGCCGGTGCCGGCGAAGTCCCGTAGCGGCGCGTAGTACGCCGCATCGTCGCGTGCCTTCGGCACCGGCATGTGGATCCAGTCGACGGGGCGCGGCGAGCTGCGCAGCAGCAGGTTCGCCATGCCGACGGCCTTGCCGAGGTCGAGGGGCTGCACGGCGTGCTCGGCGTCGAGGTCGCCGTAGCAGAGGTGGAAGCCGAGCTGCGCGTCGCGCGGCACCGCGCCGCACAGGCGCGCGAAGGTCGCGGCGAAGAGCGGCTCCATGTCCGGGATCCTCGGCAGGTAGGCGGTGCGGCCGTCCCAGACCAGCATCTCCATGCACACGTCCCACTGGATCGCCAGATCCGCGGGCGGGACGGTGGCGGCCAGCCGCCCGATCTCGCGCAGCATCGCCGCCTCGTACGCCGGCAGCACCTGCGGCACGTCATCGGGCACGACGAAGGCGTTGACGACGGCGAAGGGCGTGGGGAGCGAGACCTGGAAGCGCGTGCCCGGTGCGATCTGGCCGCGCGTGCGCGCCGCGACGAAGTCCTGGTAGGAGGCACGTGCCTCGCGCGCGTAGCCGAGCTCGCCGAACGCCAGGTCGGCGGCGCGCGCGCCCGGGGCGAGCCGCAGGCGGCACAGGCCCAGGCCCGGGATCAGCGACTGCTCGTCGACCTGCAGGTAGGGCGAGGAACGCAGCAGCGGCCACTGCCAGGTGATCCACAGGCGCCGGCCACCGACTTCGCCGTCCGGGCAGCGCTTCAGTCGCGGCCCGAGCTCGGGCCCGACGGTGCCGAGCACCTCATCGACGGTGTCCAGTCCGATGCTGCCGACGAAATGCACGTGCGTGGTCATGGTGCGCTGCTCCGCATGGGTGCGCGGCTTGTGGACCGGCCGCGATGGATTAGAATCTATATTCCAAAAAATCCACGGTCAATGAAAAGCCGGAGATCGCGACGATGCTGGACAAGCGCCTGATCCTGTGGACCGTGGCGATGGGGCTCGCGGGCGTCGTCACCACGCCTGGTGCCGCGGAGACGACGCGCGCCGCCGCCGCGTCGCGCGCCGAAGCGGGGCCGCCACTGGAGCAGACCCGCGAGGGCGTGCGTGTCGCCGGCAACCTCGTGCCGGGTTCGACGCTCATCCGCGGCTACGCGCCGTACGCGGGCGATCCCACCGCGGTGCGCGGCGAGGATCGCGCCGGCAATCGCGCGACGGTGGTGCGCTTCTTCGCGCTGCCGATCGGCGCCGGGCGTGCGCGGCTGTACGCGACGGACGGCGTCAAGCAGCTTCCCGCCCTCGGCATCCAGTGGCCGGGACTCGATGCACAGCTCAGGAACAACGAGCAGAACCGCGGGCGTTATCCGGGATGGAAGTGGTCGGACGTCGTCATCTGGAACACCGACGATCCGACCGTGTTCTGGGTCGAGGCGAGTGGTGCGACGGCGCCCGGCGCGGAGCCGGCCTACGCCAACCACTACGTCATGCAATTCGTGGTGCGCGGTGGCAGGATCGTCCTGTTCCGCGAATTCGGCGCCCCGGTGCGGATGACGCCGGTCACGGACCACGAGGGCACTCAATGAGGCTGGCGCCGTCGCTGCGGCGGGTGAAAAGGGGGAAGCATGGATCGTCGTGAGTTCGTCCTTGGAGGTGCCGCGGGCCTTGCCGGCGCCGCGGCGGCCGTGGCCGCGCAGGCCCGGGCAGCGCGCGTGGGGCCCGCGCTGGCCGGCGCGCAGCGGATCGAGATCGACCTCGGGCGCGATGCCGGGGCACTGCCGCACGCCTGGGAGAGCGCCATCGGCTCGGACCGGCTTGCGGTTGCGTTCCGCGAGCCGTGGATCGAGGACCTGCGCACGGCACACGCGCTCGGCGGTTTCCGCGCCGTGCGCTGCCACGGCCTGTTCGACGAGGAGATGGGCATCTGCCGCGGCTTCGACGCCGCCGGGCCGGTGACCAGCTTCGTCTACCTCGACCAGGTGTACGACCGCCTGCTCGAGCTGGGCGTGAAGCCCTTCGTCGAGCTTTCGTTCATGCCTGCGGCGCTCGCCTCGAGCCGCAACTCGGTCTTCTGGTACCGCGGCAACGCCTCGCCGCCGAAGGACTTCGCCGCCTGGGGCCAGCTGGTCGCGGCGCTGGCGCGCCACCTGGTGCAGCGCTACGGCATCGCCGAAGTGGCCACCTGGCGCTTCGAGTGCTGGAACGAACCGAACCTGAGCTTCTGGGCGGGCACGCAGGCGCAGTACTTCGAGCTCTACCGCGTGACGGCCGCGGCGCTCAAGGGCGTGGATGCGCGCCTGCAGGTCGGCGGGCCGGCGACGGCGATGATGATGTGGATCCCGGATTTCCTCGCCTATTGCCGCGCGCACGCGGTGCCGGTGGACTTCGTCTCCTCGCACGTCTACCCCGACGATCCGCAGGAGACCGTCTTCGGCGAGCCGCGGCGCCATCCCTTCGAGGAAGTGATCCCGCGCGCGCTCGCGCAGGCCAATGCGCAGATCGAGGCGGCCGGCTACAAGGGCACGCCGCTGCTGCTCAGCGAATGGAGTTCGCAGAACCCCGCGTTCATCGCGCACACGCTCGACGCCACGCTCGGCATGGCCGACACGCTGGCCTTCTGGCAGGTGAGCTCGGTGTTCGAGGAACAGGGCACGCCGGCGAGCTTCGATACCAGCCTCTATGGCCTCTTCATCCAGTCGGGCGTCCCGCGTGCCTCGCTGCACGCCTTCACGCTGCTGCATCGGCTCGGCGAGCGGCGCGCGTGGTCGGCGCCCGGGCCGGTGCTGGCCTCGCGGCGCGCCGACGGCTCGAGTGCGGTGCTGGCCTGGAACCTCGCGCCGCGCAACGTGCGCGGCATGATGGGCGACCCGCTGGCGGCCTTCCAGGCCGAGGTGCTGCCGCCAGGGCCGGTGAAGCACCTGGCGCTGCAGCTGCGCGGCGTCGCCGCGCCGACTGTGCGGCTCACGCTGCTCGATCCCGCGCAGGCTTCCGCCGAGGCGGCCTACCTGGCGCTCGGCCGACCGCAGTACCCGACGCGCGAGCAGGTCGCGGAACTCAGGCGGCGCGCGGCACTGCCGTCGCCGATGGAGTTGCCGCTGCGGGCCGGCCTGGTCGAGTTCGACCTGCCGGCCAACGCGATCGCACTGCTGGAGGTCGGCGCGCCATGAAACCACTGAAGCGTTCGTCGGCGCCGCTCGCCGCATTGATCGCCGCCTGCCTGGCCGCCCTGCCGGGCACGGCAGCCGCGCAGTCCTGCCACGCGCTCGAGGGCACGTGGGTGCTGCAGCCCGGGCGCGGCGACCTGGGCTCGGGCCTGAGCTTCAATCCGTACTACGCCATCACGGGCGTGCGCCTCACGCTGCGCCAGCAGGGCCAGCGCATCGAGCAGCAGTGGCATTTCACCGGCCCGCACGTCGACCGGACCGTTGACTATGCCTTCAGCGCCGATGGCACCCGGCAGCCGACGGCGGTCGCCGAGCCCATGGACTTCGAGTACGTGGCGGTGGCCGCCGAGTGGCAGAACTGCACGCTGCTGCTGACCGGCTACAGCCGCCTGTTCGGGATGGAAGTCCGGACGACCAGCACCTTCGTCTTCTCGGCGGACGGCGCGGACCTCGAGATCCAGCAGTACGGCGAGAGCCCGATCTCGGTCGTGGACCGACGGCTGGTATTCCAGCGCGTTCGCTAGGCCCGGCTCGCGCTTCCGGGGTCCCGGCGGCCGGGGATGGGCAAGCCGACCGGGCGTCGGGGTGTACCGCTCCAGATCGGGGCATCGTGTCCTAAAGGGACCGCCGGTACCAGCCGATAGCCCCTGTGCCCTCGAACACAGGGGCGTGCGCGAGCCGGGCGGCACACAGTGGCGACGGATTCCCAGGATATGCGTGTGCGCCTGCAGGCGGAGCAGGTCGGGCAGCTGTGCCATGTCCTGCCGCTCAGCCTGGGCACTTCACTGGTGCTGGCGTTGATTGCCGTGGTCATCCTCTGGCATCACGCGAACCACGTGGCACTGCTGGCCTGGCTGGGCACGCTGCTGGTCGTCAGCGGTGGGCGGCTGCGCATCTACCGGCAGCACATCCAGCTGCGGACCGCGCCCGCAGCGCAAGTGCTGGAACTGGCGCCCCGGGTGCGGGTCGGCAGCGCGCTGGCGGGCGTCAGCTGGGGCCTGGCCATCGTGCTGCTGTACGCGCCGGGCGACCTCGCGTACCAGCTCTTCCTCGTGTTCGTCCTGGCCGGGGTGACCGCCGGGTCCGCCACCAGCATGGCGGCCGATCGGCGCGTGGCGCTGTATTTCCAGTTGCCGATCCTGGTGCCGCTGGCACTGCGGCTCGCCGTCGACTTCGATGGCATCCACTTCGGCATGAGCGCGATGGTGCTGCTGTACACCGCGTTCCTGTTCATGTCGGTGCAGCGGCTGAGTTCGCAGACGGTGGCGAACATCGAGCTGCGCCTGCAGGCCCTGCAGCGCGAGCAGCAGCTGTTCGAGAGCGAAACGCGCTATCGCCAGCTCGCCAGCCACGACGCGCTGACCGGCCTGCCCAATCGGCTCGCGTTGCAGGGCGACCTGCCGGCGCTGCTGGCCGGCGCTGCGCAGTCCGGCGGCCGGGCGGCGCTGCTGTACCTGGACCTGGACGACTTCAAGGACGTCAACGACTCGCGCGGCCATGCCAGTGGCGACCACGTGCTCGTCGAGGTGGCGGCGCGGCTGCGCGCGTGCGTGCGCGCCGGCGACCTCGTGGCGCGCATGGGCGGCGACGAATTCATCGTTGCCACGGCCAACGCGCGTTGCCGCGAGGATATCGAACAGTTCGCCATGCGCATCCGCGGTGCGTTCGCCGTGCCGCTGCAGCTCGGCGGCGAACTGCTCAACACGCGGGTCAGCATCGGCATCGGCATCTATCCGGACGACGGCGCCGACGCGGCGCTGCTGATGAGGCACGCCGACACCGCGCTGTACCAGGCGAAGGCCCGCGGGCGCGGCGGCATCCAGTTCTACGACGCCGGGATGAGTGCCGCGGTGGCCGAACGGCTCTACATGGAGCACGCTTTGCTGCAGGCGCTGGACGCCGGTGCCCTGCACGTCGAGTACCAGCCGCTGGTCAGCCTGCCGACCGGCACGATCACCGGGCTGGAGGCCCTGGCGCGCTGGCGCCATCCGGAACGCGGCAACATCTCGCCGGCGACGTTCATCGCCATCGCGGAGCAATGCGGGCAGATCGAGCGGCTGGGCGAGCAGGTGCTGCGCCAGGTGTCGCGCCAGCTGCGCCAGTGGCAGGACGAGATGCTGCCGACCATCCCGGTCGCCATCAACGTCGCGCCGCGCCAGCTGGAGTACGGGCATTTCGTCGACCTGGTGGCCAGCGTGACGGCCGACTGCGGCATCGATCCATCGCTGCTGCAGGTGGAGATCACCGAGTCGACGCTGATGGGGCACGACGGGGAGCAGTTCGCGGCGCTGCAGGCACTGCGCCGGATGGGGGCACGCGTCTCGATCGACGATTTCGGCACCGGGTACTCGAGCCTCAGCTACCTCAAGCACCTGCCGATCGACTGCGTCAAGATCGACCGCAGCTTCGTGCGTGACATGCAGGGCGATGAGCGTGATGCCGCCATCGTCTCGGCCATCGTCAATATTGCCCACAGCCTCGGGCTGCGGGTGATCGCCGAGGGGGTCGAGACCGCGCATCAGGCGGATCGCCTGGCGGCGCTGGGATGCGATGCGGCGCAGGGCTACCACTTCCACAAGCCGCTCAGCGCGCAGCAGTGCCGCGACCTGCTGGTGCAGCTCGCGCAGCAGCGCCCGGCATCCGACACGCTGCGGTTGCGCATCCAGCGGTGGATGCGGCCGCGCGAACGACTCGCCTGACTGCGGCGCGCCTTCCGCGAATGGTGCCGGCGATGCGCATCATCGGCGGCGCGGCGACGCCCGGGCGTTCGTCGCGCCGCGCGACTGTGGTATAAACTCGACGCGATGAACGCACCGCCCGTCCGGCTCACCGCACTGGCGCACGGCGGTGGCTGCGGGTGCAAGCTCGCGCCCTCCGTCCTGCAGCAACTTCTCGCGAACGCTCCGGCCGCCGCGGCATATCCACGCCTGCTGGTCGGCACCGAGACCGGCGATGACGCCGCCGTCTACCAGCTCGAGGGCGACACCTGCGTGATCGCGACGACGGACTTCTTCATGCCGATCGTCGACGATGCGGCGGATTTCGGCCGCATCGCCGCGGCCAATGCGCTCTCCGACGTGTACGCGATGGGCGGGCGCCCGATCATGGCACTCGCGATCCTCGGCATGCCGCTCGGCAAGATCGCGAACGAAGTGGTGCGCGACATCCTGCGCGGCGGCGCGGAAGTGTGCGCGCGCGCCGGCATCCCGGTCGCGGGCGGTCATTCGATCGATGCGCCGGAGCCGATCTACGGCCTCGCCGTGATCGGCACCTGCGCGCGCGGCGAGATCCGCCGCAACTGCGGTGCCCGGCCCGGCGACGTGCTGATCCTCTCCAAGCCGCTCGGTGTGGGCGTCTACTCGGCCGCGATCAGGAAGGACACGCTCGGCGCCGCCGGCTACGCCGAGATGCTGGCGACGACCACGCTGCTCAACAGTGTCGGCGCCGAGCTGGGGCGCGAACCGGCCGTGCACGCGATCACCGACGTGACCGGCTTCGGCCTGCTGGGTCACGGCCTGGAGATGGCGCGCGGCTCAGGGCTCAGGCTCGAGCTGCGTTGCGACGACGTGCCGCTGCTCGCGCGTGCCGCCGAACTCGCGCAGCAGGGCTGCGTCACCGGCGCCTCGCAGCGCAACTGGGGGAGCTACGGCCACGAGGTCGAGCTGCCGGCGGGATTCCCCGACTGGCGGCGCGCGCTGCTCACCGACCCGCAGACCTCGGGTGGGCTGCTGGTGGCGGTGGCGCCGGAGCGTGCCGATGCGGTGCTGCGCACGATCCTCGACGCCGGCTACCCGGCGGCGCGCGTGATCGGAGAGGCGCGGAGCGGTGCGGCCGGCATGGTGATAACCTGATCAATTGCGCGAGAAGATCCTGGAGCGGCGAGCATGGGTGATGTGCGCGATGTGGTGGTGATCGGCGGCGGGCTCGCCGGCATGAGCGCGGCGCTCGCGAGCGCGCTGCGCGGCCGGCGCACGACGATCCTCGCGGGCGGCGTGCCGGGTGGCCAGCTGGTGAGCATCAACCGGATCGAGGGCGTGCCGGGCTTCCCCGATGGCGTCGCCGGCTACGACCTGTGCCCGATGACGCAGGAGCAGGCGGACAAGGCCGGCGTCGAGTTCTCGATGGCCGTGGCCGGATCGCTGGCCGCCGACGGGGCGGAGTGGCGCATCGTCGGCAGCGAGGGCGAGTTGCGCGCGCGCGCCGTCATCGTCGCGAGCGGCACCGAGCGCGCGCACCTGGGGGTGCCGGGCGAGGAGCGGCTCGCCGGCAAGGGCGTGAGCCATTGCGCGAGCTGCGATGCGCCGCTGCTGCGCAACCAGGTGGCGGTGGTCGCCGGCGGCGGGGATTCGGGGATGCAGGAGGCGCTGACGCTGGCCGAGCACGTCGCGCGCGTCGTGCTGGTCGAGAAGGGCGCGGCGCTGTCGGGGCAGAAGGGCTTCATCGACCAGGTGCAGGCCTGCGACAGGATCGAGCTGCGCTTCGGCAGCATCGTCACCGAAGTGCTGGGCGAGAGCGCGGTCACGCACGTGCGGATTCGCGAGCTGGCCTCGGGCGCGGAGGCGGACCTGGCGGCCGCCGCGGTCTTTTCCTGCCTCGGGCTGGTGCCCAACACGCAGTGGCTGGGTGGCGCGCTGGCGCTGGACGCGGGCGGCCGCATCCTGGTCGATGCGGCGCTGCGCAGCGCCTTGCCGGGCGTGTGCGCTGCGGGCAACGTCCGCGCGGACTCGCCGCACCGCGCCGCGGGCGCGATGGGCGATGGCGCCACGGCGGCGGCGGCGGTCGACCGCTACCTCGCCACCGGCCGCTGGCGCGACGCCGGCTGAAGGCCCGAGGGCAGCACGCATGGGCAGGCTCTGAACGTGCATCCCCCGGGCAAGCGTGACTTGCCTTCCGTCGATGCGGTGCTCGGCACGCCGCTCGCGCACTCGCTGATCGAGCGCCACGGTCGCGCCGCGACGACCGCGGCGATCCGCGCGGCCATCGCCGCGGCCCGCGAGCAGCCGGATGCCGTGCTCGGCGCGGAGGCCGCCGCGGCGAATGCTGCGGCCGCGCTCGCCGCCGCGCAGGCGCCCCGGCTGCAGCGCGTCTTCAACCTCACCGGCACCGTGCTGCACACCAACCTCGGCCGCGCGGTGCTGGCGGAGGAGGCGGTCGCGGCGGCCTGCGAGGCCATGCGCCACGCGGTCGCGCTGGAGTTCGACCTCGGTGGCGGGCGGCGCGGCGAGCGCGACGACATCGTGCGCGAATCGCTGTGCGCGCTCAGCGGCGCCGAGGCGGCGACCGTCGTCAACAACAACGCCGCCGCCGTGCTGCTCGCGCTCAACACGCTCGCGCGCGGGCGCGGCGCGCTCACTTCGCGCGGCGAGCTGATCGAGATCGGCGGCGCCTTCCGCCTGCCGGAGATCATGCGGCGCGCCGGCGCGCGGCTGGTCGAGGTCGGCACCACCAACCGCACGCACCGGCACGACTACGCCGAGGCGATCGACGCGCGCAGCGGCGTGCTGCTCAAGGTCCACACCTCGAACTACCGCATCGAGGGCTTCACCGCCGAAGTGCCGACGCGCGAGCTCGCGGCGCTGGCCCGCGAGCGCGGCCTGCCGCTGCTCGTCGACCTGGGCTCGGGCACGCTCATCGACCCGGCGCGCTTCGGCCTGCCGTCCGAGCCGACCGTCGCGCAGGTCATCGCCGACGGCGCCGACCTGGTCACCTTCTCGGGCGACAAGCTGCTCGGCGGCCCGCAGGCCGGGTTCATCGTCGGGCGCGCCGAACTCATCGCCCGCATCAACCGCAATCCACTCAAGCGCACGGTGCGCATCGACAAGATCCGGCTCGCGGCGATCGAGGCGACGCTGCGGTTGTACCGCGACCCCGATTCGCTGGCGCGGCGCCTGCCGACGCTGCGCTGGCTGACGCGGCCGGTCGGCGAGATCGAGGCGAGCGCACGGCGGCTCGCGCCGTCGGTCGAGGCGGCACTCGGCGAGGGCTGGCGCGTCGAGGTGGCGTCCTGCGCGAGCCAGGTCGGCTCGGGCGCGGCACCGAACGAGACGCTGGCGAGTGCGGCGCTGCTCCTGCGGCCGCCCGCCGGCCGCGGCTCGGGCCGGGCGCTGGCCGCGCTCGCCGCGCGCCTGCGCGGCCTGCCGGTGCCGGTGATCGGCCGCATCACCGACGATGCCCTGCTGCTCGACCTGCGCTGCCTCGAGGACGAGGCCGGCTTCGTCGAAAACCTCGCCGGCCTCGCGGCCCCGGGCGGCGCGGCGGGTGCGCCGGCGTGATCGTCGGCACGGCCGGCCACATCGACCACGGCAAGACCGCGCTGGTGCGCGCGCTCACCGGCGTCGAAACCGACCGGTTGAAGGAAGAGAAGGCGCGCGGGATCTCGATCGACCTGGGGTTCGCCTACCTGCCGGCCGGCGCGGCCGGCGTCATCGGCTTCGTCGACGTGCCCGGGCACGAGCGTTTCGTGCGCAACATGCTCGCCGGCGCGACCAGCATCGACTTCGTGCTGCTGGTGGTCGCGGCGGACGACGGCGTCATGCCGCAGACGCGCGAGCACCTGGCCATCCTCGACCTGCTGGGCCTGGAGCAGGGCCTCGTCGTGCTCACCAAGATCGATCTCGTCACGCCGGAGCGGCGCGCCGCGGTGACCGCGGAGCTGCGCGCGCTGCTGCAGGGGACGGGTCTCGCCGCGGCGCCCATCGTCGAAGTCTCGACGGTGAATGGCACGGGGATCGAGGCGTTGCGCGGGCGATTGCTCGCGGCGGCGGGCGCACAGGGTGCCGGCACGCGGGGTGCCGCCGGTCGCTTCCGGCTGGCGGTGGACCGCTGCTTCACCCTCGCCGGCGTCGGTACCGTCGTGACCGGCGCGGTGCTCTCCGGGGCGGTGCAGGCCGGCGACACCGTGGCCGTGAGTCCCGGCGGACGCAAGGCGCGCGTGCGCTCGATCCACGCGCAGAACGCGCCGGCGCAGCGCGGCGTCGCCGGCCAGCGCTGCGCGCTGAACCTCGTCGGCGAGGGCATCGACAAGCACGCGATCCAGCGTGGCGCGATGGTGCTCGACCCCGTGCTCGATGCCCCGACCAGCCGGATCGATGCCCGCCTGCGGCTGCTCGCGACCGAGCCGCGGGCGCTCGCGCACTGGACGCCAGTGCGCCTGCACCACGGCGCGTCCGAGGTGGCCGCGCGCGTCGCACTGCTCGAGGCGGCGCCGATCGCACCGGGCGGGAGCGGCCGCGTGCAGCTGGTGCTGGATGCGCCGATCGCCGCGGCCGCGCAGGACCGCTTCATCCTGCGCGACACCAGCAGCGCGCGCACGCTCGGCGGCGGGCGCTTCATCGACCTGCGCGCGCCGCAACGGCGCCGACGCGCGCCGCCGCGCCTCGCGCAGCTCGAGGCGCTCGAGCTGGCGGAGCCCGCCGCCGCGCTCGCGGCGCTGCTCGAACGCTGGCCGTTCTTCGTGGACGTCACGGCGCTGGCGCGCGACCGCGCGCTCGGCGAGGCGCAGGTCGAGGCGCTGCTGCGCGCCGTGCCGCACGTGCGCCTCGCGGTCGCGGGCGCGATCATCGCGCTGGCCCCCGCGACGCTCGAGCGCCTGGCCGCCGAGACGCGCGCCGCGGTCGAGGCCTTCCACCGCGCGCATCCGGAACAGCCGGGGCTCGCGCCGGCGCGCCTCGCATCCGGCGTACCGACGCGGCTGCCGCCGGCGGTGTACGTCGCGGCCGTCGGCGAGCTGGTGAAGGCGGGACGGTTCGCGCTCGAGAACGGCGCCGTGCGCTTGCCGGAGCATCGGCTGGTGCTGGACCGGCGCGACGCCGCGCTGTGGGCCCGCGTGGCGCCGTTCCTCTCCGGAGCCGAGCGCTTCCGGCCGCTGCTGGTCAAGGAGATCGCGGCGCAGCTGCGCGCGCCGGAGGCCGAGGTGCTGCGCGTGCTCAAGGCGCTCGCGCGCCAGCGCGCCGTGGTCGAGGTGGCGCTGGAGCGCTTCTTCCTGAAGGACACGGTCGATGAAATGGCCCGCCTGGTCGTCGAGATCGCGCGCGCCCAGCCGAACGGGCTGTTCTCGGCGGCGCAGCTGCGCGACCGGCTCGACAACGGCCGCAAGGTCGCGATCCAGGTCCTCGAGTACTTCGACGGCCAGGGGCTGACGCTGCGACGGGGCGATGAGCGCGTGATCAATCCGCGGCGCCTTGACTTGGCGGCACGCGCATCCTAGCGTCGTGCCCGCGACGGGCCGCGGAGGAGAATCGTTCCCGGTGGGACGTCCGGACTTCAAATCCGGGAGGGGCTGTCAGCCAGTCCCTGGTGGGTTCGACACCCACTCTCTTCCGCCAGCCGCCTTCTGGTTGGCGCGCACCACCGCCGCGATCGCCAGCACGCTGAGCGTCACCACCGCCGGACAGGCGGCCAGCAATGCGTAGATGCGCTCCTTCGGCAGGTCGCTCGCGAGGATGAAGGCCGCGACCAGCGGCCCGAGCACCGCGCCGAGCTTGGCGACCGAGCTCGCCCAGCCACCACCGCTCGCGCGGATCGCGCTCGGGTAGTAGATGCCGGCGATCGAGTGCATGCCGTAGTGCATGCCGCTCATCAGCACGGAGCCCGCGACGCTGACCCAGAGGAACTGCTCGTGCGGCACGAAGCCGAGCCCCACCAGCAGCAGCACCGGCACGGCGGCGGCCGAGCAGACGGTGATGGCGGCCGGGCCATGCTTGTCGGTGAAGCGCATCAGCGCGAGCGCGGCGAGCGCGCCGAAGGCGGAGCTGAGCGAGGCGACCACCGCGGCGGTGCTGCGGGTGAAGTGCAGCGACTCGATGATGATCGGCGCCCAGGAGGTGAGCACGAAGATGGCGATCGTGCTCATGAAATAGCTCAGCCACAGGAGCGGCGTGACCCAGCGCAGGTAGCCGCGGAACAGCTCGCGCAGGTGGAACTCGCGCGCCGCGGTGATCTCGTCGCCGAGCATGTAGTGGTCGGTCGGCTGCACGTCGCAGGCCGGATCGATGCGACGGAGCGTCGCGGCGATGCGCGCCGGGTCGCGCCCCTTCGCGGTGAGGAAGCGCACTGACTCGGGCAGCCAGAGCGCCAGCGCCGCCGCGCAGCCGAGCGTCGCGAGGCCGGCGATGAGGTACACGGCCTGCCAGCCGTGCTGCGGCGCCAGCGCATTGGTCAGCGGCCCGACGGCGAGGCCACCCATGCTGTAGCCGAGCATGATCACCGTGACCATCGAGGAGCGCATGCGGCGCGGCGCGAACTCGATGTTGATCGCCCAGGCGAGCGGGATGAGGCCCCCGAGCGGCAGTCCGTCGAGGAAGCGCATGACGAGCAGCGCCTGGAAGCTCCCTGCGGCAGCGGTGGCCGCCGTGAGGATGCCGAAGGCCGTCGCGCACAGGATGATCGCCGGCCGGCGGCCGATGCGGTCGGCGATGTAGCTGAACACGAAGCCGCCGAGCACCATCCCGGAGCTCGCGGCGAAGGCCAGCCAGCCGAGCTGCGGGAGGCTGAGGTGCAGCGTGTCGCGCAGGTAGGGCGCGGTGAAGCCGCTCATCAGGTTGTCCATGCCGTCGAAGGCCGTCACCAGCCAGGAGAGCACGATCACCCGGTAGTTGAAGCGGCCGAGCTTCGAACCGTCGATGAGTGCGGCGACATCTATGGTGCGCGGCGCGCGCGATGTGCTCAAGGCTGCCCCCGGTCCATGGTCGTGATCCGCCACGGTTCGGGATCGAGCGTATCATCGCCTCCATGAACGCGCAGCACCCGGACGAGTACGACTACATCGTGGTGGGCGCCGGCACGGCGGGCTGCCTGCTGGCCAACCGCCTCTCGGCCGATCCGGCCGTGCGCGTGCTGCTGCTCGAGGCGGGCGGGAGCGACAACTACCACTGGATCCACATCCCGGTCGGCTACCTCTACTGCATCGGCAATCCGCGCACCGACTGGTTGTACAAGACGGTCGCCGAGCCCGGGCTGCACGGCCGCTCGCTCCTCTACCCGCGCGGCCGCGTGCTCGGCGGCAGCTCCTCGATCAACGGCATGATCTACATGCGCGGCCAGCGCGAGGACTACGACCAGTGGGCGCGGCTCACCGGCGATGCGCGCTGGGCCTGGGACGCGGTGCTGCCGGTGTTCCGCCGGACCGAGGACTACTACGGCGGCGCGAGCGAGTGGCACGGCGCCGGCGGCGAGTGGCGCGTGGAGCTGCAGCGGCTGAAGTGGGAGGTGCTGGAGTCCTTCCGCGAGGCGGCGGTGCAGTCCGGCATCCCGCGGACCGATGACTTCAATCGCGGCGACAACACCGGCATCGGCTATTTCGACGTCAACCAGCGCGCCGGCTGGCGCTGGAACGCCTCGAAGGCCTTCCTCCGGCCGGTGCGCCAGCGGCGCAACCTGGCGATCCTGACCGGCGCGTCCGCGCGGCGCCTGCTGCTCGAGCAGCGTCGCTGCACCGGCGTCGAGTTCCTGCGCGACGGCGCCATCGCGCGGGCGCGGGCGCGGCGCGAGGTGGTGCTCGCCGCGGGTTCGATCAACTCGGTGCAGCTGCTCGAGCTCTCAGGGATCGGCGAGGGCCAGCGGCTGCAGCAGCTCGGCATCGCCACGGTGCTCGACGCCCCGGGCGTCGGCAACAACCTGCAGGACCACCTGCAGCTGCGCATGTCGTTCCGCGTCAAGGGCGTGGCCACGCTCAACACGCAGGCCAACAGCCTGCTCGGCAAGCTGGCGATCGGCCTGCGGTACGTGCTGACGCGCTCCGGCCCGCTGTCGATGTCGCCCTCGCAGCTCGGCGCGTTCACGAAGAGCGACCCGGCGGACCCCGCGATCACGCGGCCGGACGTGGAGTTCCACGTGCAGCCGCTCTCGCTCGAGCGCTTCGGCGAGCCGCTGCACACCTACGATGCCATCACGGCATCGGTCTGCCAGCTGCGGCCGAGCTCGCGCGGCCACATCCACATCCAGTCGCCGGATCCGGCCGTGGCGCCGGTGATCGCGCCGAACTACCTCTCGACCGACTTCGACCGCAAGGTGGCGGCGCACGCGCTGCGCCTGCCACGGCGCGTCGTGCAGGCGCCGGCCTTCGCGCGCTACCAGCCCGAGGAGGTCGTGCCGGGCAAGCAGTACCAGAGCGATGCCGAGCTGGCCGAGGCGGCCGGCCACGTCGGCACGACGATCTTCCATCCCGTGGGCACGGCGAAGATGGGCCGGCGCGACGATCCGCTCGCGGTGGTCGACAGCGAGCTCAAGGTCATCGGCATCGAGGGACTGCGCGTGGCCGATGCCTCGGTGATGCCGACGATCACCTCCGGCAACACCAATTCGCCCACGTTGATGATCGCCGAGCGTGCTGCGGCGCTCATCCTCGAGGGCTGATCCGCGAGGGTTGACAAGCGCGCGGGGCAGGGCCGACACTCGCTGGTATACAGGTGCCAGGCGCGATGCCCGGCGATCCCCGGAGGCAGCTGCCATGGCCGAGAAGATCAAGGTCCACGATCCGCGCGGTTTCCCGCCCAAGGTCGTCGGCAAGCGCCTCGCGAACCGCCTCGAGACCCTCGACGGCAAGGTCGTCTACCTGGTCGACTGCCTGTTCGACAACTCCGACCGCTTCATGGAGCAGCTCCGCCTGTGGTTCGCGGAGCACATGCCCAAGGTCATCATCCGCATCATCAAGCCGAAGGAAAGCTGGGTCGACGATGCGGAAATGCGCGCGGCGATCGCGGCGGACGGAGCCGCCGCGATCACCGGTGTCGGACTCTGAAGCACCTGTTGCCCCACGGTCGTGGGGTTGGCGCTGGGACTCGAGCAGATGGGAGTCCCGACCGTTGCGGTCAACACGCACGTGTTCGCCCGCGTGGCCAAGGCCACCGCGCTCGCGCACGGCATGCCCACGGCCCGCAACGTCTACGTGCCGCAGCCGGTGGTCGGGCGTAGCGAGGCCGAACTCCGCGCTTACATCTACGGGACCGACCCGATCCTCAAGCAGCCCTTCATGCAGGGGCTGATCGAGGGGCTCACCAAGCCACTCACCGACGAGGACTACAAGGGCGCGAGCTTCGAGCGCACCACGCCGCGCTTCCTCGAGCCCGACACCGAGGACAACCTGCGGCAGTTGTTCATCGAGAACAAGTGGACCGACTTCCTGCCGATCATCCTGCCGACCGAGGAGCGGGTCGCGCGGATGGTGCAGGGCACGAAGCACGCGGCCGACAAGATCGTCGGGCGCCTGCGGCCGACGGCCTTCCGCGAATACTGGGAGTTCGACGTCGAGAAGGTCGCCGTCAACGCCGTCATGGCCGGCGCGCGGCCCGAGTACCTGCCGATCATCCTCGCGATGGCGGCGAGCGGCACGACGGCGCGCTCGAGCAGCACCACCTCGTTCGCCGCGATCTCGGTGGTCAACGGCCCGATCCGCAACGAGATCGGCATGAACTCCGGCATCGGCGCGCTCGGGCCCTACAACCACGCCAATGCCACCATCGGCCGCGCCTATGGCCTGCTGAGCGCGAACCTGCAGGGCGGCTCGGTCCCGGGCGAGTCCTACCTCGGCACGCTCGGCAACTTCCTCAGCTACTCGGCCTGCTTCGCCGAGGCCGAGGAGCGCAGCCCCTGGGCTCCGTTCCACGTCGGCGAGGGGTTCAAGGCCGACGAGAGCGTGGTCAGCATCTTCTTCGGCGGCTGGTATACCCAGTCCGGCTACGGGCCGCGCGAGACCTGGAAGGAGAAGTTCGTCCGTTGCCTCACCGCAACGGACCATTTCAGCCCGCCGCTGATCGTGATGGACCCGCTGGTGGCGCGTGGCTTCCAGGCGCTGGGCATGGACAAGAAGGCGCTGATCGAGTGGTGCGCCGAGAACGCGAAGCTCCCGGCGCGCGAGTACTGGGACGACCAGTCCATCCAGTCGGTCATCCGGCCGCGGGCGGTCGCCGGCGTGGAGCCCTACGCCAGCCGTCTCAAGGCCGCCCCCGACGATCTCATCAGCATTTTCACGCCCGGCGAGGTCAAGGTCGTCGTCACCGGCGGCGAGACCCAGGCGGCGTTCAAGATGTTTGGCGGCATGTACACCTGGCGCGGCCCCGGCGCCTCGTTGACGCCCCACGCCGCAGGCCGCATCGACGAGTGGCGCTGAGCGCCCTTCCCATTTGGGGGCGGGTTTGTTCGCTGCCAGTTGATGCAAATCAACAACGCAGTTTTGCTGCAGCGAGAAAGATAAGAAACGCAGGCGTTGCGCGCTGTTGACACTGCGCAACACACGCCATATGGTTCGACCCCGGGGAAATACGTAAACAGCAAGTCTTCAGGTCCGAGTGCATCGGACCTCGCGATTTCTGCAGGATTTCAGCGATTTCGATTCCTCGCCGCGGGCGGTGCGCCGTCCGGTGCGAGGCAGGGTGTGTACAGGTCCATCTCTCCGAACGATCGCGGCGGGATGGAATTCCCAACAGCGTAGGGGGCAAACAGTAATGTCGTCGTTGCAACGCAGATTCATCCGCGCTGCGCTCGTCTGTTCAGGCAGCATCAGCCTGTTCGGGCCCGCGTTCGCCGTCGCGGCCGAAGAGACCGCCGCCAAGGATTCGGGCGACCAGATCGAAACCGTCGTGATCACCGGTTCGCGCATCGCGCGCCGTGACTACGAAGCCAACAGCCCGATCCTCACCGTCGACGAGTCGCTGCTGAAGAACTCCGGCACCGCGGCGATGGAGACGGATCTCGCCAAGCTGCCGCAGTTCCACGCGGTGCAGACGCCGGCGCAGGGCGGCGACATCCAGCCGACGGCGACCAACACGCCGGGCGCCGCGACCCTGGCGCTGCGTGGCCTGGGCACGAACCGCACGCTGGTCCTGCTCGACGGCCGCCGCGCGACCCCGGGCAACGCCTCGCAGGTGGTGGACATCAACACCATCCCGAAGCTGGCCATCGAGAGCGTCGAGACCATCACCGGCGGCGCCTCGGCGACCTACGGTGCCGACGCCGTGGCCGGTGTCGTGAACTTCAAGCTCAAGAAGAAGTTCGAGGGCCTGCAGTTCGATGCGCAGATGGGCGAGTCCGCGCGCAGCGACGGCAGGGAATACGAGTACGGCGGCATCATGGGCGCGAACCTCGCCGACGGCCGCGGCAACGTGATGCTCACGTTCTCGGTCAACGAGCGCGGCAAGGCGCTGCACATCGACCGGCCGTGGTTCGAGGACCTGGACAAGAACCCGAACACCAATGGCATCGACCGCGAGTTCTTCCCGGCGCAGTCGGGCTATGACCCGCTGGGCAACAATCCAAGCCAGGCAGTGATCGACTCGCTGTTCCCGGGCCAGCCGGCCGGCACGATCAGCAATTCGCAGTTCCGCTACTACTTCAACTTCGACGGGACGCCGTTCCTCGGCTTCTTCCAGAGCTTCGCTCCGGGCGGCGCTGGCACCGAGAACTTCAACGGCGACCTGACGGGCACCAAGTGGGTCAAGACCGCGGACGGCCAGCTCAAGCAGAGCTTCCAGGACGCGCTCGCGGTCCTGCCGCTGCATCGCGACAACTTCATGACCCGCGGCAGCTACGAGATCAACGACTGGCTGAACTTCTCCGCCCAGGGCATGTTCAGCAACGTCGAGACGCACACGGTGCAGCAGCCCTCGCCGGCGGTGAACGGCTGGGGCGCGTACATCCCGAACGACGGCCGTGCCCTCCCGGCCTCGCTGGCCGCAATGCTCGCCAGCCGCCCGAATCCGGAAGGCAACTGGAAGCTGGTGCAGTACCTGGACAACATCCTGGGCAATCGTGAATCGACGGTCGACGTCTTCACGTACAACCTGCAGGCCGGCTTCGACGGCAAGATCCCGAACACCGACTGGACCTGGGAGGCGTATGCCTCGGCGGGTTCCTCGGAGACGACCTCGACGCTGACCGGTGTTGCTTCGCTGGAGCGCTACCGTGCGGTGGTCTCCGCCCCGAACTGGGGCGCGGGCTTCCACGCGCAGGGCAACCCGGCCTTCGGCGGCTTCGGCGCGAACTCGGCGTCCTGCACCAGCGGCATCGACCCGTTCAACAAGAACCTGGTCGTCAGCCAGGACTGTAAGGAAGCGATCGCGGCCGACCTGAAGACCCGCTCGGTCCTGCGCCAGCAGGTGCAGGAGATCAACGCCCAGGGCAAGCTGTTCACGCTGCCGGCCGGCGAGGTACGCGCGGCCATCGGCGCCTCGCACCGCGAGTCGAACTACCTGTTCCTGAACGACACGCTGACCACGCAGGGTCGCTCGTTCCAGGACCAGTCGATCGGCATCTACCCGAGCGGTAACTCCTTCGGCAATATCACCGTCAAGGAGATCTATGCCGAGGCGCTGGTCCCCGTGCTCGCGGACCTGCCGGCCATCAAGAAGCTCGAGCTCGAGCTGGGCGTGCGCTCGTCCGACTACAACACGACGGGCAACAGCACGACGTACAAGGCGATGTTGAACTGGGAAACCAGCAACTTCCTGCGCTTCCGCGGCGGTTTCAACCGCGCCGAGCGTTCGCCGAACATCGCCGAGCTTTTCCTGGCGCCGCAGCAGACCTTCGTGTTCAACGCCTCGGGCGACCTGTGCTCGTTCAGGAACGCGTCGAAGTTCTCGGCCAACCCGGGGAACTGGGGCGGTTCGAGCGACCCGGCGGTCAACAAGGCGTACGGGCTGTGCCGGGCGCTGATGGACAAGTGGCCCGGTACGGCGAATGTGTTCTACGCCAACCCGGCCTACTACAACTCGGTCGGCGGTACCTTCGCGTTCCCGACCCTGCAGGGCAACCCGAACGTCAAGCCTGAGAAGGCGGACACCTACACCCTGGGCCTGGTGTTCGACTCGCCGTTCGACGGCGCCCTGACGCGCTCCATGCGCCTGTCCCTGGACTACTACCACATCAAGGTCAGCGATGCCCTCGGCGCGCAGTCGGTGGACATCGCCCAGCGGCAGTGCTTCGACCCGGCGTTCAACCCGAGCTACGATCCGAACTCGGTGTACTGCCTGGGCATCAACCGCGTCGCGAACGATGGCGCCCTCGGCAACATCATCACGACGTACTTCAACAACGGCCGCTTCACGACCTCCGGCATCGACGCCCAGTTCGACTGGGGCTTCGACGCGGGTCCGGGCCGCTTCACGTTGAACTCGGTGATCTCCTACCTGATCAGCCTGAAGTCCTCGGAACTGGCCTCCGACGCGACGATCGAGTACGCCGGTACGCTGGGCCCGAACCAGAACAACATCAATCCGGGTGCCTTCAAGTGGCGCATGTTCAACACCTTCGGCTACCACATCGGCAAGTGGAATGCCTCGCTGCAGTGGCAGCACCTGCCGTCGGCGGATTCGGCCACGAAGCCGTTCAATCCGGCCACGACGGTGGCGGGCGTGTCGTCGTATGACGTGTTCGCGCTGAACGGTTCGTACGCCGTGATGAAGGGCGTGGACATCCGCTTCGGCGTCGAGAACCTGTTCGACAAGGCGCCGCCGATCATCGAGGTGAACAGCGCGCCGCCCCCGGGCGTGCTGGCGGGCGGAACGTTCAACGACATCCTGTATGACGTGAACGGCCGCCGCTACTTCCTCGGCGCGACGGTGAAGCTCTGATCGATCCGATAGAGGATTGAGCCTCACGCCAGCGGGGCCCCTTTCGCAAGGAAGGGGTCCCGCTGTGCGTTTATGGGGCCTGGATCCGGGGGTGGCAGCGTGGTGATGACGAAGCGAGTCGGCGGCGGCCTCGCCGCGGCCCTCCTGGGCCTGCTGGCGGCCTGCGGTGCCGCGCCGGGCGGCGGCCCCGCAGCTTCCCCCGGTCCCGCCAGCGTCGACGCCGCGCGGCTCGAGGCCGCGGGCGGCGATGCCGACAACTGGATGAGCTACGGCCGCACCTACGCCGAGCAGCGCTACTCCGAACTCACGCAGGTCAACGACCGCACCATCGGCCAGCTCGGGCTCGCCTGGGCGGTGGAGTTCGATACCTTCCGCGGCCAGGAGGCGACGCCGCTGGTGGTCGACGGCGTCATGTACGTGAGCACCGCGTGGTCGCACGTGCTGGCCCTCGATGCGGCGACCGGCAAGGTCCTCTGGCAGTTCGATCCACGCAACATCGGCGCCAAGGGGGCGCATGCGTGCTGTGACGTCGTCAATCGCGGCGTCGCCGTGTGGAAAGGCCGCGTCTACGTCGGCACCATCGACGGCCGCCTGATCGCGCTCGATGCGCGCACCGGCGACAAGGTGTGGGAGACCGTCACGGTCGACCAGTCGAAGCCCTACACGATCACGATGGCGCCGCGCGTGGTACGCGACAAGGTGCTCATCGGCAACAGCGGCGCCGAGCTCGGCGTGCGCGGCTACCTCTCGGCCTACGACGCGGCCACCGGCAAGCCCGTGTGGCGCTTCTACACGGTCCCGGGCGATCCGGCCGCCGGGCCGGACGGCGCGGCCTCGGACGAGGCGATCGAGAAGATCGCGCGGCCCACGTGGTTTGGCGAGTACTGGAAGCTCGGCGGCGGCGGCACGGTGTGGGACTCGGTGGTCTACGACCCGGAGCTCAACCAGGTGCTCATCGGCGTCGGCAACGGTTCGCCCTGGAACCAGAAGTACCGCTCGGCGGGCAAGGGCGACAACCTGTTCCTCTCCTCGATCGTCGCGGTCGACGCGGACACCGGCCAGTACAAGTGGCACTTCCAGGAGAACCCGGGCGAGACCTGGGACTTCACCGCCACGCAGCAGATCACGCTCGCGGACCTCACGATCGACGGCAAGGTCCGCAAGGTGGCGATGCAGGCGCCGAAGAACGGCTTCTTCTACGTCATCGACCGCACCAACGGGAAGTTCATCTCGGCCGGCGCCTACGCGCCGCAGAACTGGGCCGAGCGCATCGACCCGCTGAGCGGACGTCCGGTGGAGAAGCCGGGCGTGCGCTACACGGACGGGCCGGCGCTGATCCTGCCTTCGGGCATCGGCGCGCACGCCTGGATGCCGATGAGCTATTCGCCGAAGACCGGGCTGGTCTACATCCCGGCGATGGAATACCCGATCGTCTACGGCAGCCAGGACCCCTTCGAGGTCCACCCGGGACGGTGGAACACGGGCGTCGACTTCATCGATCCGCCGCCGCTCCCGGGGCTGCCGGCGGACCTGAAGGCGCGGCGCGCGGCACTCAATGCGATGATCCGCGGCAAGCTCGTGGCCTGGGACCCGGTCGCGCAGCAGGCGCGCTGGGAGGTGAAGCGCGACTGGCCGTGGAATGGCGGCACGCTCGCGACGGGCGGGAACCTGGTGTTCCAGGGCACGGTGCGCGGTGAGCTGGAGGCGTACAGCGCCGACAAGGGCGAGCGGCTGTGGTCGTACCAGACGCACCGCAGCGTCCTCGCCGGGCCGATGACCTACCGCGTCAACGGCGAGCAGTACGTCGCCGTGCTGGGTGGGTACGGTGGCTCGATGGGCGTCGCGGGCGCGTGGAATTTCGACAAGGTGAAGATGCCGAGCGGCATCCTCGTGGTCTTCAAGCTCGGCGGGAAGGCGGCGCTGCCGCCCTGGACGCCGATCCCCCTCGATACGCCGAAGCCGAGCGACGAGGCCTTCACGCCCGCGCAGGTGGCGACCGGCACGCGCTACTACTACACCTACTGCATCATCTGCCACGGCGGGCCGGTGAACCCGGACCTCAGGCGCTCGCGCCTGCTCCGGGAAAAGGAGGCCTGGCAGAAGGTGGTCATCGACGGCGTGCTCGCCCAGAACGGCATGATCAGCTTCAAGCCGTACCTGAAGCCGGAGGAGGCCGAGGGCGTGCGCGCCTACCTCAACCAGGAGGCGAAGGCCCTGCTGCAGGCGGAGGCGGCCAGGTAGGGGAGGGACGCGGCGCGCCGGCAACCGGCGGCACGCGCGTGCCTACATGAAGTTGCGGGTGTGCATGTCGGCGAGGCGCTGCGCCTGGCCGCCGTCGAACCCCAGGTGCAGGAGCCGCGCCCTGCGGCCCGCGGCCATCTCGAGCTTGAGTTGCTGCACGGCCGCGTGGCCGCGCGCGATGGCCGGGGCCGCGAGCGAGCCGGCGGCGAGCAGCACCAGCGCATCGAATACTTCCTCGTTGAGGCCGGCCGTGGGGGCGAGTTCCTCGTGGCGCTGCTCCACCGCGACCTGCAGGCGTGCGAGGTAGCCGGGCTGCACGCGCAGCCGGTGGGCGAGGTGCGACATGCCGAACGCGACGTGGCGCGCTTCATCACGCGCCGCGAGCCGGCAGATCGCGCGCGTCACCGGGTCGGGCGCGTGCTCGCGCAGGAACCCCAGCAGGTTGACGAAGCTGCCTTCGCCGAGCACCGAGAGCAGGAAGGTCGCGGTCGAAAAGTCCGGCGCGCGCAGCAGGCTGTGGAGCGATGCCTGGCCTCCGGCGGTGGAGAGCTGCGGGCCCAGGCCCCGCAGGCCGAGCCGGCGCGTGAAGACCTCGACGTGGCGCGCCTCGTCGGCACACTGCAGCGCCAATGCCTGCTGCACCTCGCGGTACTGCGGCGGCACCTGGCCCAGGTGCCTGGCCGGCACGATCAGCGCCGCGTTCTCGTTCTCGATGAGGTAGGTCATCACCTGGGCGACGGCGGCCTCCACCGCCGGCGCCAGCTCGAAGGCCGCCTGCCAGTCGACCACGGCGTCCGGATCCCACTGGGCGGCCGCGCCCTGCTGGTAGATCTCGCCGGCGGACGCCGCCCAGAGTTCGTCGCGCCGCGCATGGCCGAAGGCGAGCGCGGGGCTGCCGGCCTCGACCCGGGCACCGCGCGCGGCGAGGCCCCAGGACGGGTCCGCCTCGGGCTCGGGGAGTTCGCCGGGCGCGAGCTGCGAGTGGCCGGTGGCGAGCGCTCCGCGCCAGCGGCCCTCGGCCGAGGCGCTGCGCGTCACGCTGGCCTCGACGCCACCCTGAGGCAGCGCGCGTGTCTCGATGCCGTGGCCCTGCTGGCGGCACCAGGTCGCGAGGTGCAGGTCCCAGTGCGGCGCGCGGCCGCGCACCCGCAGGTGTCCGCCGACCGGGAGTTCGGCGAGCGCGCGGCGGACGAGCAGCAGGGCGCCCTCGTCCAGGCCGAGCCCCTCAATATCGATAGTCGGCGCGGAGGATGCGGCCGTCGGTGGCATAGAAGGCTTCCTCGTCAACGGCGCGCTCGAGCTGGGCGTAGCCGCTGGTCCGGCCGGGGAGCCACTGCTTCAGGCCCTCGAGCTCGAGCAGCGGGCGTACTTCCGGGTCGTCCCAGCGCATGCCGAGCAGCAGCGCGGTGAAACGCTCCACGGCCGCGGCCGGTGCCGCCGGGCTCACCGTCATGTTGCAGTGGTCGTAGGGTTCGGTGGTCGCGATGACGCGCGTGCTGCCGGCCGGAAGCGTCCCCTCCAGCCCGAAGGCGAGGTGGTTGCCGTCGATCATGCAGCAGGCGTCGATCCCGCCGGCGAGCAGCGCGAGCGCGGCGTCGCGCTCGCCGCCGATGTGATCGCCGTGCTTGCCGCCGAGCACGTCGAAGCGCCGCACGCGCAGCTCGCGCCCGTCCTCCAGGCCCGCGAGCCGCAGGTGGCGCAGCGGGATCAGCGTCGCCTGCGGCGAGTCCACGGCGCCGACGCCGAGGGTGCGGCCGCGCAGGTCGGCGATGCCACGCAGCGGGCCATCCGCGCGCACGACGACGAGCGAGCGCAGGTCGCGGTCGGTGTCGCGCATCGCGACCGCGCGGGCGGCGAGACCGCGGGTGCGGGCGATGCGCGCCGCCCGCACCCAGGCGAGCGGGGAATTCCAGGCGAGGTGCAGCGTGCCGTCGAACTGCGCCTCCACCTGCGCCTCGTAGTTCGAGTAGAGCACGTAGTCGAAGGCGAGGCCCTGCCGTGCGAACCAGGCCTTGAAGCCCTCCCAGATGGTGACCACCTTCGGGGCGTAGGCGACGGCGCCCATGACGAGATCCGGCTGGCTCACGGCGGGCGTCCTTTCAGAACAGCGGCAGGCCGGTGAGGGCCTTGCCGATGAAGTCGTGCAGCACGTCGGAGGTCGGCGCCATCACGCTGGCCGCGCGCGCGTCGCGGAACAGCCGTTCGATGCCGGCCTCCTTGCGGAAGGCGGCGCCGCCGCACACGCGCATCGCGATGTCGGTGACCTCGAGCGCCGCTTCGGCGCCCGCGGCCTTGATCTCCAGGACCCGCAGCATCGTATCGGGGCGATTGGCGCCGATGGCGGCGAGCGTGTCGCCGAGCAGCGCACGCAGCGCGTCGGCGCGGATGCGCGCGCGGGCCAGCTGCGCGCGGATCGTCGGCAGGTCGGCGAGCGAGGTGCCGAGGTGCTGGTGGCGCGTCGCCTTCACGTGGCCGATGGCGCGCGCCAGCGCGCCCTCGATGAGGCCGAGCGAGCAGGAGGCGTTGAGCGTGACGAACCACGGCAGCACCACGCCCATCATGATGTCGAAGCCCTTGCCGTCCTCGCCGAGGCGGTCGCCGGCGCCGATGCGCACGCCGGTGGCGCTGACCGGTGTCGAGGCGTTGCCGCGCAGGCCCAGGCCGTCGAAATTGCCGGGCTGGGAAAGCCCCGGGAGCCTGGCGTCCACGAGCCACAGCGTGCTCGCGCCCGCGGCGGCGACCGGCTTGCTCGACCACACGTAGCTGTCGGCCTCGAAGGCGGAGGTGACCCAGCTCTTGCGCGCATCGAGCACGATCGCATCGCCCTCGGCCCGCGCGCTGCCCACCGGCGCCCAGAAGTGGCTGCGCGACTCGGCCTCGGAGAAGGCCAGCGTCGAGACGTGCCGGCCCCGGGCGATCGCGCTGCGCACCGTTTCCGTGCCGAACCGCTCGATGACCGCCGTGGCGCAGTAGTGCATGCACGCGACCATGGCGGTGGAGGGGCAATCCTGCGCGAGGCGCGAGACCACGGCGCTGGCCTCGGCGAGGCCCTTGCCCAGTCCACCGGCCTCGGCCGCGGTGACGAGGCCCAGCAGGCCGGCGCGCCCCAGCGCGTCCAGGGCCTCGCGCGGGAAGCGCGCCTGCGCGTCGATTGCGCCGGACAGCGGCTCGACGGTGCCGGCGATGACGGCGTCCAGCGACGCGAGATGATCCATGTTGGAATGCCCCAAGCCGAGCCACGGGCGTGCCCGCACGCGTGTGCCCTCAGCCGTTGGCACCCGCCTGCGTTCGCGAGCGGACTGGCGCCAGGGAGCGCGAGCCCGCAGCCCGCCGGTGAGCAAGACTTGCCCCGGACGGTCGCGATCACTTGAGTCGGCAGCGAGTCTACGCTGGCGGCCTGTGGCGCGGCAACGCTCGCGCGTAGAATGACGCGCCGGCCGGTTCACCCGGTGAAGCTGCTGGAGAGGGCGATGTTGAGGAACGCGTTGCTGGCAGGAACCCTGGGCCTCGTATCGCTGGGCATGGTGCCGGCGGGTTGGGCGCAGCCGGCGGCGTCGAATGGCGACGCGGCCTGCGACCGCGCCTGCATGCGCGGCCTCGCGGACGGGCTCGTGGCCTCGATGGTGGCGCACCAGCCGGGGAACGTGCCGCTGGTCGAGCACTACCGCGCCACCGAGAACGGCGTGCCTGCGGGCCTGGCGATGATGAGCCTGTGGCGGACGTTCACGAAGGCCTCGAGCCGCCAGTACTACATCGATCCCGTCTCGCACCAGATGCTCATCGCCGTGACGGTGAACGAGGGCCCGGCGGCCTCGCTGTTGTGGGCGCGCCTGAAGGTCGAGGGTCGCAGGTTCTCCGAGCTCGAGATGTACCTCACGCGTTCGCGCGGCGACGCGGGCTTCATGTTCGACGCCGCGGGCCTCGGCCACATGCCCGACGTCTGGACGCGCAAGGTCGATGCGCAGCTGCTGCCCTCGCGCGAGGTGCTGCTCGACCAGGGCAAGGCGATGTTCACGCCGTCCATGGCGATGCTTCCCGGAGGCCCCGAGTGCGCGTTGATGGAGAACGGCGCCGTGGTGCACGAGGAAGCCGAGTGGATGCAGTACATGGGCGGCCCGGGTGGGCCGGGCGGCCCCGGTGGTCCGCCCGGCGCCGCGCCGCCAGGCGCGAAGCAGGGCGGGGCGGTCACGATGGCGGGCGGCTGCCCGCTGATGGCCACGCGCCCCGGTGATCCGAACGCGCGCGTCGACATCGCCGACACCGAGCAGGGCGTGGTCGTCGCGCTCGCGATGGTCGACGGCCTGATCTACACGTACCCGGTGACCAGGCCGACCTGGTCGGCGTTCGTGCCGACCTCTCTCCAGGGCATGCACGTGGGCACGCTCGAGAAAGCGCTCGCGACCGGCAAGTACCACGAGCCGATGGTCGAGACGATGCCCGCGACCATCGTGGTAGCGCAGCTGTGGCGCATCTTCGATGGCAGGATCCAGGGATTCCACATGCTGCAGAAGCTCGCTCCGGTGGGTTCGGGTTCGCCGTGGGTACCGCGGGCTGCCGCCGCGGGCGCGAAGTAGGCTGGCATGAACGCGGAGCCCAACGGACGCCGCGCCGCACCGGGACGCGCCATCGCGCTGCTCGGCGCCGGTGCCATCGCGCTCGGCCTCGCCCTGGCGGGCCGGAGTGCGAACTCCGCCGAAACCCAGGCGCCGCGGCCCGTGGTGCTGCGGGCGGCGCATCTCTTCGATGCGGTGTCCGGCACGCTGGTCGAGCCCGGCGTGGTCGTCGTCAGCGGCGGACTCATCGCCGCGGTCGGGCGTGACGTGGTGCCGCCCGAAGGTGCCACGATCATCGACCTGGGCGATGCGACGCTCATGCCGGGCTTCATCGACGCGCACGTGCATCTCTCGGACGAGAACGGCGCGGACTGGTACCAGGACCAGTACGAACGCACGACGCGCTTCCCGGCCGAGCGCGCGCTGCGCGCCGCGCGCTACGCCCGGCTGACGCTCGAGGCCGGCGTCACCACCGTACGCGACCTCGGCTCCACCGACTACATCTCGCTCGGCCTGCGCAACGCGATCGCGGCGGGGGCGATTCCCGGGCCGCGCATGCTGGTCGCCAACTATGCGATCGGGTCCACCGGCGGGCATGCCGACGCCGACCCCGTCCCGCCGCAGCGCACCGCCGAGCCCGGCGTCGCCCAGGGCGTCTGCAACGGCCCGGAGGCTTGCCGCGCGGCCGTGCGCGAGCAGATCAAGTTCGGCGCGGACGTCATCAAGTTCATGCCCTCGGGAGGCGTGCTGTCGCTCGCCGACAGCGTCGACGCGCCCGAGCTCACGCAGGAGGAGATGAACGCCATCGTCGGCGAGGCCCACACCTGGGGCCGCAAGGTGGCGGCGCATTGCCACGGCGACCGCGCCGCGAAGATGGCGCTGGCCGCCGGCGTGGACTCCATCGAGCACGGCAGCTTCCTCAAGGACGACACGCTCGCCGAGATGAAGAAGAGGCATGTCTTCCTGGTTCCCACGCTCGCGGCCGGCGACTGGATCGGCGCGAAGGCGGACGGGTTCCCGCCGGCCATCGCGACCAAGGCGCGCGCGGCGGCGGCGAGCATGTTCGACATGTTCCGCCGTGCCGTGCGCATCGGCGTGCCGATCGCCATGGGAACCGATGCGGCGGTGGAGCCGCACGGGCGCAATGCGCACGAGTTCGTGCTGATGGTGAAGGACGGGATGGCGCCGGCGCAGGCCCTGCTCGCGGGGACGGCGGGCGGCGCCGAGCTGCTGGGGCTCGCCGACCAGCTCGGCACGCTGCAACCGGGCAAGCGTGCGGACCTGATCGCCGTCGCCGGCAACCCGCTCGCCGACATCGGCGCCGTCGAGCATCCACTGCTCGTCATGAAGGACGGCGTGCCGTACCGGCAGCCGGCCGCGCCGGCGCGCTGAAGCCACGGTCCGCGGTGGAGTCGCACATGATGCCGCAATCGCTCAGCCGTGCCGCGCGCCACGTCCGCGGCCTCGGCCTCACGCTGCTCGGCGGCACACTGCTCGGGTGCTCGACGCCGGCCACGACGGCGCGCACGCGCGACGACGGTCCCTCGGCCGACCTGCTGCAGCAGCTCGCCACGCTCGAGGCACGCGCGACGCGCATCGAGGACATCAATGCGATCAAGCGCCTGCAGCGCGCCTATGGCTACTACTACGACGAGGGCCTGTGGGACGAGATGGCGGAGCTGTTCGCCGCCGATGCCAGCTTCGAGCCCGGGCTCGACGGCGTGTACCGCGGGCGCGAGCGCATCCGCGCGTACCTCGAGGCGCTCGGTGGGGGACGCCGCGGGCGCCAGGCCGGCGAGCTGCACGAGCACCTGCAGTTGATGCCGGTGATCACCGTCCAGCTCGATGGCCGCACGGCGAACGGCACCTGGCGCGACCTGATGCTCACGGGCCGGCTGGGGCGCGATGCCTACTGGGGCGAGGGTCCGAGCGAGAACGAGTACGTCAAGGAAGGCGGCGTGTGGAAGATCAGCAGCCTGCACGCCTTCCGCACGCTGCTGGTGCCCTACGAGGGCGGCTGGGCGCACCACGCCGACGTCGATGGTGGCGTGACGCTGCGCGACGCGCTGCCGCCCGACGCGCCGCCCACGCTGCAGTACCAGCCCTGGCCGGGCGCCTACACGCCGCCGTTCCACTTCCGCGGCCGCTACCCCGGCCTCCTGCCGCTGGCACCGGCGCAGGTGCCGGACGACACACCAGGCCGCGTCGCCGCGCGGGCCGCGGCGCTGCACTCGCGCGTGCAGCGGCTCGCCGACCAGGACGCGATCGAGAACCTGCAGCGGATCTACGGCTTCTACGTCGACAAGGGCCAGTGGCACGACGCGGCCGCGCTGTTCACCGACGATGCGGTGCTCGAGATCCAGGGGCGCGGTGCCTTCCACGGCCCGGCGCACATATTGAAGTACCTGCAGGCCATCGGCCCCGAGGGCGCCGTGCCCGGCCGGCTCTACGAGCAGATGCAGCTGCAGCCGATCACCGACGTCGCCGCCGATGGCGGCACGGCGCGCGCCCGCTGGCGCGTGTTCTCGCAGCAGGCGCTGCACGGGCAGTTCCACGAGTGGGCGAGTGCGATCCTCGAGAACGAGTATCGCCGCGAGCAGGGCGTGTGGAAGATCCGTCGCCAGCACGTGTACCCGGGCATGATCACGCCCTTCGAGGCCGGCTGGGGCAAGGTGTCGCTCGCGGCCTCGCGCTTCGAGCCCACGCTTGCGCCGGACGTGCCGGCGCATGGGCCCTCGAGCCTGTACGACACCGCGTTCCTGACGCCGTTCCATTACGCGCACCCGGTGCGCGGCGCGACGGCGGCGGGCGCCGCGGCCGCAGGCGAGAAGGACGCTCGGCCGAGCACCACGGTGGCGGGCGGGACGCCCGGACCCGCGGCGCTGGCCACGCTGCTCGCCGAGGCCGAGCGTACGCTCGGCGCGGTCGAGGACCGCGCCTCGATCGAGAACGTGCAGACGGCCTACGGCTACTACCTCGCCACGCTCCTGTGGGACGATCTCGCCGCCCTGTTCGCCGAGGACGGCACGATCGAGATCGCGCTGCGCGGCGTGTACGTCGGGCGGCCCTCCGTGCGCCGCAACCTCGACCTCTACGGCCAGGCGGGCCTCGACGCCGGCGTCCTGCACAACCACATGCAGTTCCAGATGGTGATCCACGTCGGCGCCGACGGGCGCTCGGCGCGGCTGCGCTCGCGCGCCTTCAGCATGATGGGCAACTACCAGCGCAACGCGATGTGGATGGGCGGTGTCTACGAGAACCAGTTCGTCAAGGTCGGCGACCGCTGGATGTTCAGCCACGACCAGGTGATCAACACGTATTTCACGGCCTACGAGACCGGGTGGAAGGACCTCGCGCAGCGTGCGCCGCCGGGCATCACGCCCTCGAATCCGCCGGACCGGCCGCCCTCGCTCAGCTTCGACATGTACCCGAAGAACTACCTGGTGCCGTACCACTACGCCAACCCGGTGACCGGGCGGCGCTAGCGGGCGGCGCTAGGGCGAGGCTAGGGCGAGGCGCCGGCGACCAGCGCCTCGATGCCCGCGACGAGCGTCGCGCGCAGCTGCCGGCGAGCCGGCGCCGCGAGCCCCGGCGGCGTGTAGACCATCCAGCCTTCGATGAGCGCGGCCACCTGCCGGGCCGTCGCGCGGCACTGCTCCTCGGTGAGCCCCGGGCGTGCGCCGGCGATGAAGCCGGCGATGTTGGTCGTGTGGTAGGCGTAGCCTTCCTTCAGCAGCGTCCCGACGAGGCGGTTGTGGCAGCTCAGCGACCAGAACCCGAAGAAGAAGCGCCGCGTATCGGGGTCGAACACGTCGTCGACCAGGATGTCCACCACCGCCTGCCAGCGCGCGCCGGCGTCGAGCGGCAGCTTCCCGATCAGTGCCTGGTAGCGTGCGTCGTAGGAGTTGATGACGTGTTCGAACATCGCGACCAGCAGCGAATCGGCCGTCGGGAACACGTGCTGCACCGAGCCGAGGCTCAGGCGCGCCTCGCGTGCCACGCGCCGGGCGCTGAAGCCGGTGGCGCCCTCGCGGATGAAGACCGTGCGCGCGGCGCGCAGGATGGCGTCGGCCTGCTTGGTGCCCTCGTAGCGGCTGCGGGCGACGCGGGGAGAACGGAAGCGCATGGCGGCATTCTAGGGCAGGGACGGCAGTATTGCGCCTCCCGGAGAAAGGACCTAGGATACTAGGTCATAAGACCTAGTGGGGTGGGTTGCACATGGCGGACTACGGGCGGCGCGTCGACCGGCGCGCGGTGATCGGTGGGCTCGCGGCGGCGGGCGCGGGCCTCGCGGCGGGCCCGGTGGCCGGCGCGGCGCGGCGCGCGGCGGCGGGCGCGAAGGCGTCGGGGCCGTGGGACGTGGTCATCATCGGCGGCGGCTTCGCCGGCGTCACGGCGGCCCGCGACCTCGCATGGCGCGGCCGGCGCGTGCTGCTGCTCGAGGCGCGCGCGCGCCTGGGCGGGCGCACCTATACGGCCGAATTCAGCGGGCACCACGTCGACCTCGGCGGCACCTGGGTGGGCCTGGAACAGCCCTTCGTCTGGTCGGAGCGCATGCGCTACGGCATCGACCTGGTCGAGAGCGCCGCCTTCGCGAGCGGCGAGCGCGTCTACATGCGCGCCGGCGGCCAGCGCATCGACACCACGCCCGAGGCCTATGCCGAGGTGTTCTCCTCCGGCGTGCGCAAGTTCATGGCGCCGGCGGCCGAGGCCTTCCCGCGCCCCTTCGATCCGCTGTACTCGGACGCGTGGAAGCGCTTCGACGCGCTGTCCTCGGCCGACGCGATCGCGCAGCTGAAGCTCACGCAGCCCGAGCTCGACATCGTCAACGGCTTCGCCTCGATCAACGGCCACACCTACACCCCGCAGGTCGGCTACCTCGACCAGCTCAAGTGGTATGCGCTCGGCGCCTACGACCCGATGCGGTTGTTCGCGAACTGCGGACGTTTCCGCCTGGCGGGCGGCACGAAGGCGCTGCTCGAGTGCATCGTCGCCGACGCGCGCGCGGCCCACGCCGACATCCGCACCTCCACGCCGGTCGCGGCCATCGTGCAGGAAGGCGCCAACTACCGCGTGGTCACCGACGAGGACGAGGGCCACGTGGCGCGCAGCGTGCTGGTCGCCGTGCCGCTGAACACGCTGGCGCGCATCCGCTTCGAGCCCGGCATCTCGGCCGACAAGCTCGCGGCGAGCCGCGAGCGCATCACCGGCTCCGGCACCAAGCTGTACGTGAAGCTCAAGGGCGCACGCCCGGTGTTCACGGCGCAGGGTTCGGAGAAGGAGGCGCTGACGTTCCTGTGGACCGAGTACCAGGACGCCGAGACGCAGCTCGCCGTCGGCTTCGGCCCGGATCCCGAGCTGCTGGACATCAACGACGCCGCGTCGGTGCGCAAGGCCGTCGAGGCCTACGCGCCCGGCGCAGAGATCCTCGACTCGGTCGGCTACCAGTGGACCGCGGATCCGTATTCGCTCGGCACCTGGTGCATGTACCGGCCGGGCTTCTTCACGAAGTACTTCCGCGAGCTGCAGCGTTCCGAGGGCCGGATCCATTTCGCGGGCAGCGACATCGCCAAGGGCTGGCGCGGGTTCATCGACGGCGCGATCGAGACCGGCGTCATGTCCGCGCGGCGCATCGACGCGGAGCTCGGGGCCTGATGGCCGTCGGCAGCGGGATGCGCGCGGCGTCGCTGGTTGGCGCCGTGCTGGGCCTGCTGGCGGGCGCGCCGTCGACGGCCCAGGAAGGCTGCGACCGCGAGCGCGGCGAGCGCGTGTTCACCAAGTGCGCGATCTGCCACGCCCGTGACGCCGCGATCGCCTCGCCGGTCGGACCGAACCTGCACGGCGTCGTCGGCCGGGCGTCGGCGACGCTGGCCGGCTTCAAGTACTCGAAGGCGCTGCGCGAAGTGCAGCAGCGCTGGACGCCGGAACTGCTCGGGCGCTTCCTCGCCGACCCGCAGGGCTTCGCGCCCGGCACGGCGATGGCGTTCACCGGCCTGAAGGACGCGGATGACCGCGCGGCCATCATCTGCCTGCTCGAATCCTCCAAGTGAACACCCATGCCAACCCGGGGAGTGGCGTCATGCGCAACCTGATCAAGTTGACCGCGGTGCTGGCGCTGGTCGCCGGCGCGATGCCGGCGCTGGCGGGCGGGACCGACGCGGCCGGCGGACCTGGCGCGGCCAGCGGAGCCGTCGCCGGTGACGCGCTCGCGCAGGCGCTGCAGCGACGCCTCGATTTCGCCTACGGTCCGGTCTGGGCGAGCGCCGATGCCGGCCGCTTCGTCGATGAGTTCATGACCAACGACGCGATCATGACGGGGGCCGACGGCCCCGGCGCGGCGCGCGGCCGGGAACAGCTGGTCGCCGCCGTGGGCGGGCTCATGAAGGAGGTGCCGCTGGTCAAGGCGCGGGCCGTCTACACGAAGCAGCTGGGCCGCGACGCCGCCTTCCAGTTCGTCGTCTTCGAGCTGCACGCGAAGGACGCGGAAGGCAAGGAGTCGGTCTCGACCGCGAAATCGCTCTACGTCTGGACGCGCACGCCACGGGGCTGGCGCGTCGCGGCCGACCACTACAGCTTCGCGGGCCTCGACCTGGCGCCGTAGGGCTCAGCTGAGCCCGAGCTGCGCGTCGGTCGCGGGCGTGCCCCACTTGTCGCGCGGCGGCATCGGCCGCGCTCGCCAGTGCGGCTCGAGCGTGAAGCTCGAGATCCGGCGGCCCTCGGGGATCCGGCCGTTGCCGCCGCCCTGGCTGTAGTCGTAGTAGAGCTTCATCAGCTCCTCGTGGCCGTGGCGGCCGGCGACGGCCGGGTGGGCGAGGCAGGCCTCGCGCCAGCGGCGCACGCGCGCCAGGTTCGCCGGGATGGCGTAATCCTCGTAGTACTCGAGGAACCACAGCCGCTTGAACATCGGTGCGAACGCCACTTCCGCCCAGCCGAACTCCTCGAACAGGCAGTTGCCGTCGGGGCTGTAGTAGGCGAGGAAGCGGTCGAGCCGCTCGTACTGCGCGTCGACCTCGGCTCGCAGCGCGTCGCGCTGCGCGCGGTCGCGGTTGAGGATCATGCGGTAGCCCGCACCGGTGAACGCGCCGTCGGTGGCGCACAGCATCGATTCGACGGCGTGGCGGTACGGGTCACGATGCGCGACGCGCCGCTCGGGGAAGCGCTCGTCGAGGTAACGCATGATGACCATGCTTTCCTTGAGCGTCTCGCCGTTGTCGAGTTCCATCGCCGGGAGCGAGGTCGTGCCCTGCGTCTTCTTCAGCAGCCAGTCGGGGCGCGGCTTGGAGATGTCGATCTCGACGTCGGCCATGAGGTGCTCGAGACCCTTGAGGGCGAGCAGGATCTCCACCCGCTCGGAGAACGGGCAACCGGGGATGTGGTACATCGTCAGGATCGGCTGGGTCGTCATGATTTTCCCTGTGGCCTGGGCGGTGGGGCGCGGACCGGTTGCTCTCCAGGGCCGATCGCGCTGGCGGCATCGAGCCTGGCGACGAGTGCCGCATCGAGGTGCAGGTCGACGGAGGCGGCGAGTTCCTCGAGCTGGTCCATCCGCGTGGCGCTCGCGATCGGCACGCAGCCCTTCGCCCGCAGCCAGGCGAGCGCGACCTGCGCCGGCCGGGCGCCGAGCGCGCCCGCGGCCTCGTCGAGCGCGGCGAGGATGCGCAGGCCCCGGGGCACCAGCATGTCCTTGACGCGGTAGGCGCGTGCCGAGCCCTCGAGGTCGGCGGCGCTGCGGTACTTGCCGGTGAGGAAGCCGGAGGCGAGGCCGAAATACGGCAGCACGGTCAATCCGCCGGCCCGGGCGGCCTGCTCGAGCGCGCCTTCGTAGAGGTCGCGGTCGTAGAGGTTGTACCAGGGCTGGAGCGTCGCGTAGCGCGCGAGTCCGCGCGCCCGCGATACCGCGAGCGCTGCGCCGAGCCGCGGCGCGGTGAAATTGGAGGCGCCGATCGCGCGCACCTTGCCGGCGCGCACGAGTTCATCGAAGGCGCCGAGCGTCTCCTCGAGCGGCGTCGCGGCATCGTCGATGTGCGCCTGGTAGAGGTCGATCACGTCGGTCCGGAGCCGGCGCAGCGAGCGCTCGACGGCGCCGAGCATGTAGGCGCGCGAGGTGCCGCCGCCATCCGCCGTCGGCACGCCGAGCTTGGTGGCGATGAGGACCCGCTCGCGCCGCCCGCCGCCCTGCGCGAGCCATTCGCCGATGATCGACTCGGAGGTGCCCGTGGGGCACTGCGGCGGGTAGACGTCCGCCGTGTCGATGAGGTTGAAGCCGCGCTCGACGAAGGCGTCGAGCAGGCGGAAGGCCATGGCTCGATCGACCGTCCAGCCGAAGACGTTGCCGCCGAAGGCCCAGGGGGCGGCGGCGAGGCCGCAGTGGCCGAGGCCGACGCGCTGCATCAGGCGGCCAGCGCCGGCACGCGCGCGTGCCAATCGGTGATCTGCTGGTAGGCGTGCGCGAGGGCCAGCACGCGCGCCTCGGCGAAGCGCGGGCCGGCGATCTGCAGCCCGATCGGCAGGCCGTCGCGCGTGAAGCCGCAGGGCACCGAGATCGCGGGCAGTCCCAGCACGTCGAACATGTGCGTGTTGCGGAACTCGATCGGCGTGCCGTCGGCGGGCAGCGGCGGGTCGCGCGTGCCCTCGCTGATCGCGATCGGCGCGATCGCCGTGGTGGGCGTGATGAGCAGGTCGACGTCGGCGAAGGCGCCGTCGGCCCCCGCGCGCAGCCGGTCCATCTCGCGCCGCGCCTCGATGTAGTCGGCGGCGCTGATGGTCGCGGCCTGCTCGAGCCGCGCGCGCGTCATCGGCTGGTAGCGTTCCGGCGTGCGCGTGAAGTAGGGCCGGTGGAAGGCCCAGGCCTCGGCGCTGGCGATGGTCAGCAGCACGTTGTTGTACGGCAGGTCGACGTCGCGGACGTGGGCGCCGAGCCGCGCCAGCGCGTCGATGGCGGCGCCCACCGCGGCCGCGATGTCCGGATCGATCCCCTCGAAGTACGGCCGGCGCACGTTGCCGAGGCGCAACGATCCCGCGCGCACCTCCAGCGACTTCGAGTAGGACTCCGGCGGGCGATCAACGCTGGTGGGTTCGCCCGGATCGTGGCCGGCGATGGCCTCGAGCAGCAACGCGGCGTCCCCGGCCGAGCGGGCGAGCGGCCCGACGTGATCGAGCGACCAGGACAGCGGGATCACGCCACGCGTGCTGACCCGCCCGTAGGTGGGCTTGAGGCCGACGACGCCGCAGTACGCGGCCGGGTGGCGCACCGAGGCGGCGGTGTCCGTCCCGAGCGCCCCGTAGCACAGGCGCGCGGCGACCGCGGCGCCCGAGCCACCCGAGGATCCGCCCGCGATGCGCTCGAGGTTCCAGGGGTTGTGCACGGGACCGAAGTGGCTCGGGACGGAGGTGCCGCCGTAGGCGAACTCGTGCAGGTTGAGCTTGCCCAGCAGCACCGCGCCCGCGGCCTCGAGCCGGCGCACGACCTCGGCATCCTCGGCCGGCACCCGATCCTCGAACACCGCGCTGGCCGCGGTCGTGCGGATCCCGGCCGTGTCGATCAGGTCCTTGAGCGCCAGGGGCACGCCGTGCAGGGCGCCGCGCCACTGGCCGCGCTGGATCTCGGCCTCGGCCACGCGGGCCTGTTGCAGGGCCTGCCCGGCCGTCACCGTGATGAAGGCGTTGACCCGGGGGTTCAGGCGTTCGATGCGCTCGAGGCAGGCGCGCGTCAGTTCGACCGGCGAGACCGACTTGCGGCGCAGCAGCGCGCCGACCTCCGCGAGGCCGAGGCGCGCGAGTTCGTCGGGCGGGGTGGCCGCGGCGGCGCTCACGCGCAGCGCTCCGGCCGCGCAGCCGGCGGCCGCCGAGGCGAGGAACGCGCGGCGCGTCCACGGGTCGTGTGCGGGTTCGTCCATCGTGCCCCTCGCGCCAAGGCCGTCATCCCACCAACGGGTCCATGCCCGGATACGGGGCATTCTGCGTTTGCGCGCCCGCGGTTATCAAGCTGCCGGCCGGCTGGCCAATGTCGTATCGTGGGGGCCACAACGTTGTCTCGACGAGGTTTCGCACCGTGAATACGCCAGCACTGCGACGGCCCGCGTTCCGGTACCTCTCGCCGGCCGGCATCGGCCGCGTGCTGGCGGCCTGGTGCGCCACCCTGGCGATCACCGCGGCGGCCGAACCGGCCGCGCCAGGACCCGCCTCCGCGCAGGCGGCGGCGCCGCGTGCGCAATGGGTGACGCTGGGCACCGTGGGCGGTCCGCCGCTGCACGCCGCCCAGGCGCCGATCGCCAACGCCCTGGTGGTCGGCGATGCGGTCTACCTCTTCGACGTCGGCAACGGCGTGCTGCGCCAGCTCGATGGAGCGGGCCTCTCCGTGCGCAACCTGCGCGGCGTGTTCCTCACGCATCACCACGTCGACCACAATGCGGACCTCGGGCTCGTGATCATGCAGGCGTGGACCTTTGCGGCGCACCGGCCCGTCCCGGTGCTCGGCCCCCCGGGCACGCTGCATCTGGTCAACGCACTGGTCGAGGCGAACGCCCCGACCGAGCTCGCGGGCTTCGCGGTCGATGGTGCGCCGAACCCGCCGCTCGGCAGTGCGGTGACCGCGCGTGAACTGCCGGCCGGGATTCCCGAGCCCGCCGTGGTATTCGACGACGGCACGATCCGCGTGAGCGCGATCAGCGTGGAACACTTCCAGATCCCGCCGGTCGGGCACCTCGACGCGATGCCCACGGCCGTGGCGTACCGGGTCGAGGCCGGCGGGCGCAGCTTCGTGTTTTCCGGCGACACCGGTCCGACGGCGCAGCTGGCGAAGCTGGCACGCGGCGCCGATGTGCTGTTCAGCGAAGTGGTCGACATCCCCTCGATCGAGGCGTCGCTCCGCCAGCTGATGCCCCAGGCACCGCCCGAACGCGTTGCCGCCATGGCGCGCAACATGTCGCGCAACCACCTCGAGCCGGAGGCCATCGGTCGGATCGCCGCGGATGCCGGGGTGAAGCGCGTGGTCCTGACGCACTACGTGCCGGGGCTCGAGGCCATGCGCGACCCGCAAGGCCTCGTCCGCCGGGTCGGGTCGCGCTACCCGGGCCCGGTGAGCCTCGCGCACGACCTGGACCGCTTCTAGCCGGTCCGTACCCGCGCCGCGGTCACTTATGGGGTGGAACCATTCACCCTTCTTCACGCGTGCCTGGCGGCGCGGGCGCTATCGTAGCGCGCACTCGGTACGCACTCCGGATTCCGCTTCGCGAGGAGACCCGTTTCCATGAGCACCCACCTTCCGCGGTTCCTGAACCGGCGCGAACTCCTGCAGGCCGGCGTGGCCACCGGCGTCGCCGCCGCCCTGGCGCGCGCGCTGCCCGCCCTGGCCGCGGCTGCGAAGCCGTTGACGAAGGCAATTCCCTCGACGGGCGAGCACCTGCCGGTCATCGGCATCGGCACGAACTCCTTCCGCGTCGCGAAACTGGAGAGCCTGCGGGCGCTGCTCGCGCGCTTCGCCGGGCTTGGCGCCACCGTCATCGACACCGCGGCCCTGTACGGCGACAGCGAGACGGCCATCGGCCAGGCGCTCGCGGACCTGAAGCTGCGCAAGCAGATGTTCCTCGCCACCAAGTTCATGGGCGGCCCGATGAAGATGGGCCCGCCGCCGGGCGCCGGTGGGCCGCCGGGCGGCGCGCCGCCGGCCGGTGCTCCGCCGGCCGGTGCTCCGCCGATGATGGGCATGGGTCCGCAGCGCTACGGCGCGGAGAGCTTCGAGCATTCGCTCGAAGTGCTGCAGACCGACCGCGTCGACCTGATGCAGGTGCATGGCATGAACGGCATCGAGAAGCTGATGCCGCTGCTCCTCGACTGGAAGAAGGCCGGCCGCATCCGCTACATCGGCGCGACCACTTCGGTCCTCGCGGATCATCCGCAGATGATCGAGTGCATGAAGGCCCATGCGCTCGATTTCGTGCAGGTCGACTATTCGATCGCGAACCGCGAGGCCGCGGCGACCATCCTGCCGCTGGCGCAGGAGCGCCGCATCGCCGTGCTCGCCAACATGCCGCTCGGCGGCCGCGGCGGCGGCAACCTCGCGCGCGGCATCACGCGGCCGTTGCCGTCGTGGGCGGCCGACCTCGGCATCACCAGCTGGCCGCAGTTCATGCTCAAGTACGTGGTCTCGCACCCGTCGGTCACCTGCGCGATCCCGGGCAGCACCCAGGTCGAGCACCTGGAGGACAACCAGAAGGCGGCGTTCGGCGCGCTGCCCGACGCGGCCACGCGGGTGCGCATGGAACAGTACTGGGACCAGGCTTGAGGGAGCGGCGCATGGCACACGCATTCGGTACCCGCACCGCCGCGGTCGCGGCCCTGTTCGTCCTGGGCGCCGGCGTGGCGTGCGCCCAGGAGCCGCCGCCCGGCCCGCCGCCGGGCGGCATGCCGGCCGGGATGCCGCCGGGAATGCCGCCGGGAATGCCAGGGATGCCCGCCGGGATGCCGGGCATGCCGCCGGGCGGACCGCCGATGATGCCGGGTGGCCCGCCTGCCAGGGCGGCCATCTACATCGCCGATGGCGCCGAGGACGGCTCGAAGGAGTACGTGGCGGGCCAGTACCGCGCTCACGTGAAGAGTGACGCCCGCGGTATCCGCATCGTCGGCGCCAACCTCTCCAGCGGCGACTACACCTACACCGGCGTGGTCGCGAGCGGCGAGAAGTCGGTCGTCACGCTCGAACGCGTGCAGATGCATCTCGGCGTGACGCAGGAGGCCGATGCCAAGGCCCAGGGCGGCGCCGCGCTCAGCGCCAGCAACGGCGCCACCGTGTACCTGGACCACTCGGATCTCGTCGTCGACGGCGCGCAGCGCTACGTCACCGAGACCGGCGGCACTTCGCGGCTGGTCGTCAACGACTCGAAGGTGACGCAGACCGGCGGCAATGCCTTCACGACGAAGATGACCGAGCCGTTCTCGAACGACGCGCTGCTGATCAGTGGCATCGCGCGCGCCAATATGTCGGTCGGCAGGAGCCAGACCTACTACTTCAACTCGACCGTCACGACCGAGGGCTGGGCGGCGCTTTCCACGGACGCGGGCGCGCCGGGACTGAACCTGTACGCCTACAACACGCGCGCGATCGCCCGGCACGGCGGCTACGGCACCTACGCGGACTTCAACTGCAGCGTCTGGCTGTACGGCAGCACGCTCGAGTCGGCGGAGATCGGCGCGATCATCGCCAAGAGCGGGCACATCACCATCGCCGACGGCGCTTCGGCGCCAGCCGAGGTCGTGAAGCTCGACACCGGCCGCAGGACCTCCGCCGGCTCGGTGGTGACGGGTGGCCGCAACGCCGTGATGATCCACGCGCCCGACATGATGGGGCAGGGCCTGGCCGCGGCCGATGCCGGCAAGCTGGACGTCGTGCGCAGCACGCTCGCCACCGACCGCCGGCTCAAGGGCACGCGCGACTACGCCAGGCACATCAGCCCCGCGGTGGCCGCCTACATCGACTACACGGCCGGCGCCGATGTGCTGATCAAGAGCACCAGCGGCGACTTCGACTTCGACGGCGTCACCTTCAAGTCGTACAGCAACGTGCTGGTGATGACGGCGCTGAACAGCGACAAGTGGGGCAACTTCCTCAGGAACGAGTCCGATGGCGCGGCGGTGAAGCCCATTGCGGTGAATTTCCGCAACCTCAGCGCCACCGGCGATATCCGCCACATGGACTACCAGCGCATCATGGCGCTCACGCTCGAGCAGGCGACGCTGAAGGGAGCCATCGTCTCCGGCTCGCTCGCCGACTGGAACGCGCTGTGGACGAAGTTCGAGCGCAAGTCGATGCCCTGGGTGGTGAACGACCGGTGGGACACCTTCCACGGCGTGCGCCTGACGCTGAAGGACGGCGGCAAGTGGATCGTCACGGCGCCGTCGCTCCTTGCCGCGCTCCGGCTGGAAGACGGCGCGACGCTCGCGGGCCGCGTCGAAGTCGACGGCGAGCCGGTGACGCCGGCCGGCGGCCAGGCCTACGCGGGGCGCATCGTCGTCACGCCGCTGTAGGCGGCGTTACATAATCGGACCGGTGGTGCTGCAACCGCGTAGCGCCATCCGCAGTTGATTCTGCGAAGATTGCGCGGACCGCGGAGGGCGGTCCGGAGATCGACTGTTGCATTCGAAGTCCTGCGCCCAGTGCGGCGCGCAGCTCGCAGACGGGAACGGATTCTGCGCGCGCTGCGGCACGACCGACCACCACCCGGATGAGCTGGCATCGACGTCCGAGCTGCCGATCCTCGCGCGCCCGGACCTGCGCAGGCCCTTGGCCATCGGGGCGATGGTCCTCGCGCTCGTGCTGGTGCTGGCCGGAGTCGGCGCCGGCGTCCTGCTCTTCGCGCACCATCGGGCGGCCGAGCAGCGCCGCGAGCTCGAGCAGCGCCGCGCGGCCGATGCGCAGCGGCAGGCCGACGAGCGCCGCGCGGCGCGGCGGCGTGGTCGCCTGGCCAGCCTGCGCACGGCCTGCCAGGCCCTGGACGGCATCGACGCCGCGCTCGCCAACGGTGCCAGCTTCGTCGATTACGGAAACGCGTTGCGCGACGCCGCGGCCGCGTTCGCGGACCTGGAGGCCGCCGACACCGAGGCCGCCGATGCCGGCGCCGCGGACGATCGGGCGAAGGCAGTGCGCATTCACCTGGCCGCGGCCCTCGAGCTGCACCGCACTGCCCACCGGCTCACCGCGCTCACGGTCGACGTCGGCCGGCCGGCCGAGGGCAGCGCCAAGTGGTTTCGCCACTACCGCCGGCGGCATCCGGAGGTGTATTCCGGCGCTGCCACCACGGGGCGCGCCGCGCTGAAGGACATCTGGTCCCGCGCGACGCAGGAGCTGCAGGCCGCCCACGACGGGCTCGCCGCCCTCGAGAAGTCCCCCTAGGGACGCCGGCCGCAGGGCGCGAATGCCGGGCGGTCGTTGCGCGAGCGTAGTATGCTTGTGCGCTGATCGTCGACGTCCCAGTGCCAACCACTGTTGCTGCAGCGCCACTCCGGGTTGGGCCGAGCCACCTGCCGTAAGGTGCCAGTCGCAAACCCGAGGAAACCACGTGCAAGACCACGACAAGCCGACACCTGTCCTGGGTGAGACCGGCGCAGACTTTCGCGCGCGCATCAACGAGCACCATGCCGAGCGGGCCCGGCGCCGGCAGGAAGAACTGCTGGAACAGACGTCGATCCAGAACACGCCGGCGATGCGCATCCGCGTCTGGGAGCGGCTGCACCAGGTCACGCTGCCGCGCAATCCCGCGCATCGACTGCTGGACGTCATCGCGGCCGACACGAACCTGGACATCGAGCAGGTCCGCGAGGAGCAGCGGGCGCGCCTGGCGCCGCCGCCGCCGCCGCCGCCGCCGGCCGAACCCACTCCGTGAAGCTCGCGTCGCGCAAGGCCGCCAGCGTCGGTGCGCAGCGGCGCATGCAGATGCAGACGGCGCGCGCCAACGCACCTGCCGTGCGCGAGCGCTTTCCCCACCTCGCCCGCCTGAGCGTCGAGCTGCGCTTCGACGAGCGCAACGGCCGCCCGCCCTCGCCGCAGCAGCACACGCTCTTTCCCGCCGCGCGCGCGTTCTTCCGCTTCGCCTGTCCCTGCGCCGAATGCGACGGTGACTTCGACCTCACCGCGGCCGTCGCCGCACTGGCGGAATCCCCGCGCACGGGCGCCCACCCGGCACGGGCCGCGGCCAGCGGCGAGTTGCAGTGCGAAGGATGGCGCGCGCGGGACCGCGCCGGCAGCCGGCCCTGCACGATCGGGCTGCAGTACTGCCTGCGGGTGGGCGAGCCCGAGGCAGCAGAGGCGTCGTCGCCATAGCCGCGGCGCGCCTGCGCCGACGGAACCGTTGCTCCTGCCCGCCTTGATGGAGAGGCCGATGAGGACGCTGACCTTCTCGAACGGAGACCGGATGCCCATCCTGGGCCTCGGGACCTGGCAGTCGGAGCCGGGCGCGGTGCAGGCCGCCGTCAGGGAGGCGATCCGCCTCGGCTATCGGCACATCGATTGCGCCATGGCGTATGGCAACGAGGCGGAGATCGGCCAGGCGATCCGCGACGCCATCGGCGCCGGCGACGTGCGGCGCGAAGAGCTGTGGATCACGTCCAAGCTGTGGTGCAACGCGCATGGCCGCGACAACGTCGCGGGCGCGCTCGGGAAGTCGCTGGCGAACTTCGGCCTCGAATACCTCGACCTCTACCTGGTCCACTGGCCGATCCCGCTCAAGCCGAACGCGGGCTTCCCGCTCACGGCCGCCGACTTCGAGCCGCCCGAACGCGTGCCGGTCCACTCGACCTGGGAGGGCATGGAGGCCGCCGTCGCCGCGGGACTGACGCGCCACATCGGCGTGTCCAATTTCACCGTCCGCAAGCTGCGCGACCTCCTGCCGCGCTGCAGGATCAGGGTGGAACTCAACCAGGTGGAACTGCACCCGCTGCTCCAGCAGCCGGAGCTGGTGAAGTACTGCGCCGCCGAAGGCATCCACGTCATGGCCTGGTCGCCGCTCGGCTCGGCGGGCCGGCCCGCGCTCGTCAAGGCGCCCGATGCGCCCGTGGTGCTCGACGATCCGGTCATCAGGTCGATCGCCCAGGGCCGTGGTTGCACGCCGGCCCAGGTACTGCTTGCCTGGCACGTCCAGCGCGGGATCGCCGCGATTCCGAAGTCGGTCAACCCGGCGCGACTGCGCGAGAACCTCGCGGCCGCGCAGGTCGAGCTCGGCCGGGCGGATCTCGAGCGGATCGCGGGGCTCGACCGGAACTACCGCATGATCGACGGATCGTTCTTCGTCGTCGATGGCGGCCCCTGGACACTCCAGAAGATCTGGGACACGCCCTGACCCGACCGCTCCCGCGGGCAACGACTCCACCGTCGCTGCCCGCGGGAGCCTGGCTTCCTCAGTTGTTCGGCGCGCCGCTCGCGATCCAGGACGTGATCTGGTCGATCGTGGCCTGGTCGAGGTACGGACCGCCGAAAGGCATGCGCGCGCCGGTGATTCCGGCCGCGCCCTGCAGCTTCCGGATCAGGTAGCTGTTGGCGGCATCGCCGGGCTTCACGCGCATCAGCGCCGGCTGCTCGAGGCTCGCGACGTTGACCAGCGAGGCGAAGCTGCTGCCGGCGCGCAGGTCCTGCGATCCGGGCAGCGTGCCGCCCGGCGCGACGCTGCCGTCGTGGCAGCCCGAGCACTTCGGCGTGAACACCGACGCCTGGATCTGCGACAGCGTCGTGGCCGCCACGCCGTTGCTCACCGTCACGGTGACGCCGGGCGAGGTGCCGACGTTGCCGTCCACGTCGGTCGCCACCGCGCTGAGCGATGCGCTGCCATTGGCCAGCGTCGTCGTGTCCCACTGGACGGAATAGGGCGGTGTCGTCACGACGCCCAGCGAAGCTCCGCCCACGAAGAGCTCGACCCTGGCGATGGCGATGCTCGACTGGGCGGTCGCCGTCACCGTGACGGTGCCGCTGACGCTGCCGACCGGCGCGGTGACCGCGACGACCGGTGGCTGGTTGAGCACCGGCGGATTGGCACCGACGTCGATGCGGCCGTAGTCGCCATTGGCCTCGTTGTTGGTCCCGGCCGCATAGAACAAGGTGTTGTGCGGCTGGTTGGCGGCATCGTTGCCGAAGGCGATGCCCCACAGGCCCGGCACCGCGAAGGCACTGCCCGCCGCGTTGGCGACCGTGCCGATGTAGGCGCCGCTGGCCGGATTGTAGGCGTTGATCCTTCCGTCACCGAAGTTGCCGACCAGCAGCGCATGGCCCAGCGTGCCGAAATCGGCTGGCGCCAGCGCCATGCCCCAGGGGGCGTTCAGCAATCCGCCGACCGCGACCAGGTGGCTGACGAAGTTGCCGTTGGTGTCGTAGACGTCCACGAGGCCGAGCCCGGCGCCATTGGCGTTGTCGTTGCCCGGAGGATTCTGCTGCGCATAGCTCACGTAGATTTGCGTGGCGCCGTTGGTGCCGGTGGGCAGCGCCTGGATGCCGAACGGCGCGTAGCCGGACGGCAGCGTCGGGTCGGTGAAGCTGAAGCTCGTGGACGAAGGCACCTGCCTGGTGAACGTCGCGTCGAACACGTCGACCTTGCCGTTGTGGAAGTCGGTGGCGTAGAGGAAGTTGCCGCTGCCGTTGTTGGCGATGGCGAGTCCCTTGTAGACCGCGCCGCCCACATCGGTGTACGTCGTGATCGCGTGGGTGAGGTCGACGCCCGGCGCCCAGCCCGCGATCATGCCGCCCTCGCCGACGAAGACGAAGCGCGCGGCGCCGCTCGCCGCGCCTGAGGTGATCGAGAAGTCGGTCGAGCCGTTGTAGACGACGCCGGTGGGGTCGAAGCTCGTGCCGGCGCCGCTGGCGGCGAAGCTCACGACCAGCGGTCCGGCCGCGGGCTGCGCATGGCCGTTGCCGTCATACAGCGTGGAAGTCTCCGAGTGGTTGTTGGCGACCCACGAAAACGTGGTCGGGCCGAAGGCGATGCCCCAGGGGTTGACCAGGTTCGCGTCGGCGGCCAGCGAACCGCCACCCGCCAGGTCGGCCACGAGGCTGGTGGCCGAGAACGCGCTGGGCGCGGTGACGGTGAGCGTCACGCTCTGCTGTGCATTGCCCGAGTACATGCCGCTGCTGCAGGAGAGCGAGTAGGTGACGGAGCCGGTGGCCGACGGCGTGACCGTCTGGTTGCCCGACGCGGGCTCGCTGCCCGACCAGCCGCCGCTCGCGGTGCAGGTGGAGCCCGATGCGGCCGACCACGTCAGCGTGGCCGACTGCCCGAGCACGACGCTCGCGGGGCTGACCGTCATCGTGATGGCGGGCGGTGGATTGGAGGAACTTCCACCGCCGCCACCACCACCACCACCGCACGCGCTGAGCAGCAGGCTGGCGGCGCAGGCGGCCGCGATCGCGGCTGCGGATCGGAACACTGATCTGGTGCGCAACAACATGAGTGATCCCCCGTGATGAGCCGCGGTGCCGACGGGCACGCTGACTTGAATTGAGTGCCACCGGAACGTCGCCGGGTTCACGCGTGGCGCCGTGAAAGATGCGCCGTGCCGCTTTGAACGCAGCCGCGGCGGCGCGGTACTCAACCCGCATGCAGACGTGGTGGCCATGCGTGATGAGCGAGGGACGGCGTCTGCGGCGCATCGCCGCAATCGTCGCGACGCTGGTCGCCGGCTGTGCCGGCAACGGCCAGGGACTCGATGCGGGCGGGCGACCCCTGCCTCCAGGTGGCGGCAACGGCGGACCGCTGGTCGCCGACTTCGCCTCCATCCAGGAACACGTGTTCACGCCGATCTGCACGGTGTGCCACGCCGGCGGCAGCGCACCCCAGGGGCTGCGGCTCGATGCGGCCAACAGCTACGCGCTGCTCGTCGGCGTGCCGAGCACGGAGGTGTCCTCGATCCTGCGCGTGAAGCCCGGCGATCCGGACCACAGCTACCTGGTCCAGAAGCTCGAGGGTCATGCGGCCGTCGGCGCGCAGATGCCCTTCGGCGGGCCGCCGCTGCCCGCCGACACGATTGCCGTCATCCGCCAGTGGATCACCGACGGCGCGCTGCAGCCCGCGGCCGTGGTGGCCGCGGCCTCCGTGACCGGCAACGCGACCTTCGCCGTCGCGTCGGTCGTGCCGGCGATGCACGACGTGCTGGCCCAGGCGCCGGCGCGCATCGTCATCGCCTTCACGCAGGAACTCGACCAGACGCGCATCGACGCCTCGGTCGTGCGCCTGGAGCGGCTGGCGCCGGACGGCGGTGCCGCCGTCGCGCTGCCGGTGACGCTCACCGTGCCGGGCGGCAACGTGCGCGCGCTGCGGGTCGAGCCGGCGCAACCGCTGGCCGACGGCGTCTACCGTCTGAGAATTCCGGCGCCGCTCGACGCCGATCTCGCGAGCGTCGACGGCGAGCTGCTCGGTGGTTCCACCGCGGACGGCACGCCGATCGTGATCACCGAGTTCGAGGTCGCATCGCAACCATGAGGCGCACCATGGGAAGGATCGTGCCGTTGGCGCTGGCAGCCTGCCTGCTGCTGGCGGGCGGTGCATTGCATGCCGAGCCGTATCTCGCCGTGCAGCAGGGCTACAAGTGTTCCGCCTGCCACGTGAACGCGACCGGTGGTGGCCTGCGCAACGACTTCGGCGTCGTGTTCGCCGGGAACGTGATGCCGGCGTCCCGGCTGCCGGACTCGGTCCCGGCCTGGACCGGGAAGCTGGGCGAGCTCGTGCGGCTGGGCGGGGACCTGCGCGCCAGCTGGACGCGGACCGAGGTGCCCGGCAGCGAGGCGCTGCAGCAGTTCGACCTCGATCAACTGCGCGTCTATGCGGACATCGCGGTCATCGGCGACCGCCTGGATCTCTATGTCGACGAGGGGCTCGCGCCGGGCAATGCGCGCGAGCTCGAGGCCTACGTCCGCTACGGCGACCCCGCGCGCGGCTGGTACATCAAGGGCGGCCAGTTCTACCTGCCATTCGGCTGGCGCCTGCAGGACCAGACCGCCTTCGTGCGCGAGGTCAGCGGGATCAGCATGACGACGCCCGACAAGGGCGTCGAGCTCGGCTTCGAGCGAGGCAACTGGTCGGCGCAGCTCGACCTGTCCAACGGCGTGGCCAATGCCGGCGCCGGGTCGGGCCACCAGTACACCGCCCAGCTGGCCTGGGTCACGAGTCGCTACCGACTGGGCGGCGCACTGTCGGTCACGCAGTCGGACGCTGGCAATCGCCGCGTCGGCGGGCTGTTCGCCGGATTGCGCACCGGACCCGTCGCCTGGCTCGGCGAGGTGGACCTGGTGCGCGACGAGGGCTTCCCGGAAGGGGCGCGCACGCTGGCGGCTGCCCTCGGCGAGGCCGACTGGCGGATACGCCAGGGGCACAACCTCAAGTTCACGGCCGAGTACTTCGATCCCGACCGCAAGGTGGCCGAGGACCAGAAGGCGCGCTGGAGCCTGCTCTATGAATGGACGCCGCTGCCGTTCGTGCAGCTGCGGGCGGGCCTGCGCCGCTACGAAGGCATTCCGCAGAACGATCTCGACAATCGCCGCAGCTACTTCATCGAGCTGCACGGCTTCATGTAAGCACGGGGCGGCCATCGCCGGTCCCTGCGTTCACGAGCGCGCGTCGCAGGCTGCGCCGGAGCGGCGGGCGAATGCGGCCAGACTATTGATCAACTGGTCGGGGTGACAGGATTTGAACCTGCGACACCTACGTCCCGAACGTAGTGCTCTACCAGGCTGAGCTACACCCCGAACTCGTCGAACCTTCCGCCCGTCCTCAGTGCCTGCGCGTGACGGCGAAGCGCGCAAGCTCCGCGAGCCCATCCTTGTAAGGCGATTCCGGGAGCGCCGCGAGAGCGGCAAGCGCCTGATCGGCTTCGGTTTGCGCGAGCCGCGCAGTGTACTCAAGGCCCCCGGTCGATTCAATCGCGGCCAGCACCTTGTCCAGGTCCTCGAGGCCGCCGCCGCCCTCGATGGCGCCGCGGATCATCCGGGCCGTGGACGCATCGCAGTGCTTCAGGGCATGGATCAGGGGCAGGGTGGGCTTGCCCTCGGCGAGGTCGTCGCCCAGGTTCTTGCCGCGGGTTTCGGGGTCCGACTGGTAGTCCAGCACGTCGTCGATGAGCTGGTAGGCGGTCCCGAGGTGCCGGCCGTAGCGCGCGAGGGCGCTGCGCACCGGGTCGGGGGCGCCGGCCAGGACCGCGGCCACCTCGGCGCCGGCCTGGAAGAGCTGCGCGGTCTTGCGGTAGATGACTTCCAGGTACCGGGCCTCGGTCGTATCCGGGTCGCCGGCGTTCATGAGCTGCAGCACCTCGCCCTCGGCGATGACGTTGGTGGCGTCGGCCATGATCGCGATGACGGGCTGGGATTTCAGGGCCGCCATGAGCTGGAAGGCGCGCGAATAGACGAAATCGCCGACCAGCACGCTCGCCTGGTTGCCGTACACTTCGTTGGCGGTGTCGCGGCCACGGCGGCGGGAGGAGTTGTCCACGACGTCGTCGTGCAGGAGCGTGGCGGTATGGATGAACTCGATGAAGGCGGCGGCCTGGACCGAGGCGGCCGCCGCGCCGCCGCAGGAGCGCCCGGCCAGCACGACCAGCAGCGGCCGCAGGCGCTTGCCGCCGCCGCCAATGATGTGTTCCGCCACCTGGTCGACCAGGGGTACGATGCTCTTCAGGCCCGTCCGGACAGCGGCGTCGACGGCCGCCAGGTCCTCGCGCACGCGGGCGCGAATCGACTCGAGCGCCGCCCGGTCGGCGGATTCGCTATCCAAGCTCATGATTCTCCAACGGAAACTGGGTTTGACCGGCCGCGATGCCGTCAGTAGAATGCGCGGCCTTTCCGCTTCTCGCCGCCTTCCCTCCCTTAAAGGGTATGCCGGCTGTCCAAACGGAGTCTTTCAGTAAATGTACGCGGTAATCGCCACGGGCGGCAAACAGTATCGGGTCGAGAAGGGCGGCGTGCTACGCATCGAGAAGCTCGACGCGGAGCCGGGCAGCACGGTCGAGTTCGACCAGGTGCTCCTCGTCGCCGACGGCAGCAACGTGCAGGTCGGATCGCCGCTCCTCAAGGGCAGCAAGGTGGTCGCGACGGTCGAGAAGCACGCGAAGGGCGACAAGGTCGTCATCGTCAAATTCCGCCGCCGCAAGCACTACAAGCGCGGCGGCACGCACCGCCAGCAGTACACGCAGGTGCGCATCACCGAGATCAGCGCGGCTTAACGGAGTCACCGGACCATGGCACACAAGAAAGCAGGCGGCAGCACGCGTAACGGCCGCGAGTCGCACTCGAAGCGGCTGGGCGTGAAGGTCTATGGCGGCGAGGCGGCGCTGGCCGGCAACATCCTCGTGCGGCAGCGCGGCACCAGGGTGCATGCGGGCGCGAACGTCGGCATCGGCACCGACCACACGCTGTTCGCGCTGAAGAACGGGCGCGTCGAGTTCGGCCGCAAGGGGCCGGAGCAGCGCATGTTCGTGAGCGTCGTGGCCGAATAAGGCCGGGACGACAGGTTCGATCGCGAAACCCCGGCCCGAGCCGGGGTTTTCGTTTGTGGGGCCCGGTCGACCGCGGTTGCCGCGACGCGGCTGCGGCGATGCGGCTGCTGCACGCGGTGGCCGCAACGAAAGACGCGAGAATGGCCTGTGGATCGAGTACGCTGGATGATCCCTCGGGGACCGTGACGCCGCCATGAAATTCGTCGACGAGGCCACGCTGAAAGTCCACGCCGGCAATGGCGGGCGCGGCTGCGTCAGCTTCCGGCGCGAGAAGTTCATTCCCTTCGGCGGCCCGGACGGCGGCGATGGCGGCGCCGGCGGCAGCGTGCTCCTGCGCGCGGCCGAGGGCATCAACACGCTCGCGGACTTCCGCATCCAGCGCACCTACAAGGCCAAGAACGGCGAGGGCGGCTCGGGGAACGATTGCACCGGGCGCGGCGGCGAGGACCTCGTGGTCACGGTGCCGGTGGGCACGACCGTGCAGGATGCCGAGACCGGCGAGGAACTCGGCGACCTGGCGCGCGCCGGGCAGGAGATCAAGGTCGCCCAGGGCGGCAAGGGCGGCTGGGGCAACGCGCGCTACAAGACCAGCACCAACCGCGCGCCGCGCCAGTTCGGCCCCGGGCTCCCGGGCGAGAAGCGCCTGCTGGCGCTCGAGCTGAAGGTGATCGCCGACGTCGGGCTCCTGGGCCTGCCGAACGCCGGCAAGTCGACGCTGATCCGCGCCGTCTCGGCGGCCCGGCCCAAGGTCGCCGACTACCCGTTCACGACGCTGCACCCGAACCTGGGCGTGGTGTACTGCGGCGAGCACCGCAGCTTCGTGATGGCCGACATCCCGGGCCTCATCGAGGGCGCGGCCGAGGGCGCCGGGCTCGGCATCCGCTTCCTCCGGCACCTGGCGCGCACGCGCGTGCTGCTGCACCTGGTGGACATGATGCCGCCGGACCCGGCGGCCGACCCGGTGAAGGACGCGCGCGCGATCATTGCGGAGCTGAAGAAGTACAGCAAGGAGCTGGCCGCCAAGCCGCGCTGGCTGGTGATCAACAAGCGCGACCTGCTGCCCGACGAGGAGGCCGAGGACCACGCCAAGGACATGGTGCGGCGCCTGCGGCACAAGGGGCCGGTGTTCCTGGTCTCCGCGGCCACCGGGCGCGGCACGCGCGAGCTCGCCGAGGCGGTCATGCGCTTCCTGGAGCAGCGTGCGTAACAGCAAGGTCAGGCAGCGCATCGCCGCCGGGAAGCTGCGGCTGCGCATCCGCGACCTGCGCAACCTCGGCCCGCGTTCCGAAGCCCTGCTGGCCGGCATCGGCGTCGACAGCGTCGCGGAGCTGCGCCGGCGGGGCGCGGCCCGGGCCTACGTGGAGCTCAGGCGCGCGGGCGAAGTGGCCACGCTCAACATGCTGTGGGCGCTGGCTGGGGCGCTGGAGCCCTGGCCGGAGGGGACGCACTGGCGCGAGATCGCGCGCGGCGAGGCGCGGCTCTCGCTGCTGCTGGCGGTGGAGGACCTGGAGGGGAAGGGCTGAGGCGCGGGGTTCGCCCGCGGGAGCCTTACTTCGAGCCCTTGAGGCCCTTGAGCTTGGCCGCCAGGCGCGCCTTGTGGCGGTTTGCCTGGTTCCGGTGGATGACCTTCTTGTTGACCAGCGAGTCGATGACCGGCACCGCCGCCTGGTAGGCGCTGCGGGCCTGCTCGCCGCTCCCGGCGGCGACGGCGGCCGTGACCTTGCGGATCGCGCCGCGCAGGCGCGAACGCAGCATCACGTTGCGCGCGCGATGCTTTTCCGCCTGCAGTGCCGCCTTTTCCGCCGATTTCGTGTTCGCCACGCTGTACTCCGCCCGCTGTTCCGGTATGGCCAGGTCCTTGAAGGGCCGCGAAGTTTCCCGTATCGGCTCCGGCCTTGTCAATCCGCCGTGGCGCCCGCCTGCGCCCCCGGAAGGCGGATCGGGCCGCTATAATCAACGGCTTGCAATGAAACTCCTGCGCCGGCTCGACAAATCGCGCCTCGGCTCCGCCGGCTGTGTCGTCACGATCGGCAGCTTCGACGGCATCCACATCGGCCACCAGGCGCTGATCGCGCGCGCGCGCGCGCTGGCGGCCGAGCGGGGCTGCGAGTCGATGGTGCTGAGTTTCGAGCCGCTGCCGCGCGAGTTCCTGCGCGCGGCCGACCCGCCGGCGCGGCTCACGGACTTCCGCGAGCGCTGGCGGCTGATCGAGGCGCTTGGCGTGGACCGCTTCTGCGTGCTGCCCTTCGGCGCGCGCCTGAGCCAGGTCTCCGGCGGGGATTTCATGGGAATGCTGCGCGCGGCGGGTGCGCGCTGCATCGTCGTCGGTCATGATTTCCGCTTCGGGCGCGGTGGCCAGGCGGACGCGGAGTGGTGCCGGGCGCACGCCGGGGAATTCGGCTTCGACGTCGACATCGTGCCGCCGGTGCGGGTCGACGGCGAGCGCGTGAGCAGCGGGCTGGTGCGCGACGCGGTCGCGGCCGGCGACTTCCGCCGCGCGGCGCGGCTGCTCGGCCGGCCCTATTCGATGCGCGGCCGGGTGCGCCTGGGCCAGCAGCTCGGGCGGCGGCTCGGCTTCGCGACGGCGAACATCGCGATGCGCCGCCGCCAGCTGCCGCTCGATGGCATCCTTGCGGTGCGCGTCAGCGGCGCGGGGCTCGCGGGCTGGCCGGGGGTCGCGAGCCTGGGCACGCGGCCGACGGTGAATGGCGTCGAGCCGCTGCTCGAGGCGCACCTGTTCGACTACGCGGGCGAGCTGTACGGGCACGAGCTCGAGGTGGAATTCGTGGCGAAGCTGCGCGCGGAGCTGCGCTTCGAGGCGCTCGACGACCTGGTCGAGCAGATGCACCGGGATGCGGCGGCGGCGCGCCGCGTCCTGGCGGAGAACTGAAACGCGATGACGACGCCCGGCGAAACGAGCAACACGGATACCGCAGTGACCGACTACAAGAAGACCGTCAACCTGCCACGCACCGACTTCCCGATGAAGGCGGACCTCGCGCAGCGCGAGCCGCTGCAGCTGCAGCGCTGGGCCGAGCAGGACATCTACCGCCGCATGCGCGAAGTGGCGCGCGGCCGCCCGCAGTTCGTGCTGCACGACGGCCCGCCCTACGCCAATGGCGCGATCCACATCGGCCACGCGGTCAACAAGGTCCTCAAGGACATCATCGTCAAGTCGCGCACGCTCGATGGCTGCGATGCGCCCTACGTGCCGGGCTGGGACTGCCACGGCCTGCCGATCGAGCACGCGGTCGAGAAGAAGCACGGCAAGCCGGGGCAGAAGCTCGACGCGCGCGCCTTCCGCGCCGCCTGCCGCGCCTTCGCCGCCGGCCAGGTCGACGGCCAGCGCGAGGACTTCAAGCGCCTCGGCGTGCTCGGCGACTGGGACAACCCCTACCTGACGATGGCGCCGCAGTACGAGGCGCGCCAGGTGCGCGCGCTCGGCGCGATCATCCGCAACGGCCACCTGTACCGCGGCGCCAAGCCGGTGCACTGGTGCCTCGACTGCCGCTCGGCGCTGGCCGAGGCCGAGGTCGAGTACGAGGATCGCACCTCGACCGCGGTCGACGTGGCCTTCCGCGTGGCCGACGCGGCCGAGTTCGCGCGCCGCGCCGGGATCGACGCGGCGGCGCTCGGCGGCGCGCCGGTGTCGCTGGTCATCTGGACCACGACGCCCTGGACGCTGCCCGCCAACGAGGCGGTGGCGCTGCGCGATGCATTCGAATACGTGGCGCTGCCCGTCGAGCGCGCCGGCGGGCGCGAGGTGCTGGTGCTGGCGGCCGAGCTCGCGGCTGGCTGCCTGCAGCGCTACGGCCTCGCGGCCGGCGCCGAGCTCGGCCGCTTCCCGGGGCGCGCGCTCGAAGGGCTGAAGCTCGCGCACCCCTGGCTCGCGAAGCAGGTGCCGGTGATCCTCGGCGACCACGTGACGCTCGAGGCGGGCACCGGCGCCGTGCACACCGCGCCGGCGCACGGACAGGAGGACTACGTCGTCGGCCAGCGCTACGGCCTCCCGGTCGAGAATCCCGTCGGACCCGACGGCCGCTTCGCCGCCGGCACCGCGCTGGTCGCCGGCCAGAAGGTCGACGAGGCGAACGGCGTGCTGATCGCCGAGCTCGCGCGCCTCGGCCGGCTGCTGCACCAGGTGCCGTACCCGCACAGCTACCCGCACTGCTGGCGCCACAAGTCGCCGGTCATCTTCCGCGCGACCTCGCAGTGGTTCATCAGCATGGACCAGAAGGGGCTGCGCGCCGGCGCGCTGCGCGACATCAAGCGCGTGAGCTGGACGCCGGCCTGGGGCGAGCAGCGCATCACCGGCATGATCGAGAACCGCCCCGACTGGTGCCTCTCGCGCCAGCGCACCTGGGGCGTGCCGATCACGCTGTTCACGCACCGCGACAGCGGCGAGCTGCACCCGCGCACGCTCGAGCTGATCGAGCAGGTGGCGCAGCGCGTCGAGCAAGGCGGCATCGACGCCTGGTTCGACCTCGACGCGCAGGAGCTGCTGGGCGCGGACGCCGCGCACTACGAGAAGGTGACCGACGTGATGGACGTGTGGGCCGATTCGGGCCTGTCGTTCGAGTGCGTCGGCGCGCTGCGGCCGGATTTCCAGGCGCCGGTGGACCTGTACCTCGAGGGCTCGGACCAGCATCGCGGCTGGTTCCACTCCTCGCTCCTGATGAGCGAGGCGCTCTACGGCCGCGCGCCGTACCGGGGCGTGCTGACGCACGGCTTCACGGTCGACGAGCAGGGCCGCAAGATGTCCAAGTCGCTCGGCAACACGCTCGCGCCGCAGAAGATCAGCAGCACGCTGGGCGCCGACATCATCCGCCTGTGGGTCGCGGCCACCGACTTCGCCAACGAGATCGCGGTGTCGGAGGAGATCCTCAGGCGCATGGCCGATTCCTACCGGCGCATGCGCAACACGGCGCGCTTCCTGCTCGGCAACCTCGACGGCTTCGATCCGGCCGATGCGCTCGAGCCGGGCCAGCTGGTGGCGCTCGACCGCTGGGCGATCGCGCGCGCGACGGCGCTGCAGCAGGAGATCATCGCCGCCTACCGCAGCTACGACTTCCACGTCATCTACCAGAAGGTGCACAACTTCTGCGTCGTGGACCTCGGCGGCTTCTACCTCGACATCCTCAAGGACCGCCTGTACACGACGCGCGTCGACGGCCTGCCGCGCCGCTCGGCGCAGACGGCGATGTGGCACATCGCCGAGGCGATGGTGCGCTGGCTGGCGCCGATCCTCTCGTTCACCGCCGAGGAGATCTGGCGCCACCTGCCGGGTTCGCGCGCCGCGTCGGTGTTCCTCACGACCTGGCACGAGCTGCCGGAGCTGCCGGCCGATGCGATCGACTGGGCGGCGCTGATCCAGCTGCGCGGCGAGGTCGGGCGCGAGCTCGAGCGGCTGCGCGTCGCCGGCGAGATCGGCGCGCCGCTCGACGCCGAGGTCGACGTCTACGCGCTCGCCGGCGAGCACGAGCGCCTCGCGGTGCTGGGCGACGAGCTGCGCTTCCTGCTGATCACCTCGGCCGCGCGCGTGCAGCGCGTGGCCACGCCGCCGGAAGGCGCGGTGCCGGTCGAGGGCTTCGCGCCCGACAGCGTCTGGATCCGCGTGCGGCCCGCGCTCGCGCCCAAGTGCGTGCGCTGCTGGCACCATCGCGACGACGTCGGCAGCGATCCGGCGCACCCGCCGGTGTGCGGCCGCTGCGCCAGCAACGTCGCCGGACCCGGCGAGAGCCGGCGCTGGGCCTGAGCGTGGCACGCGTGGCCGGAGGCGGGGCGACGGGCGATGGCGCGGCGGGCGGCGGGGCCCTGCGCTGGCTGTGGCTCAGCGCGCTCATCGTCGCGCTCGACCAGTGGAGCAAGCACGCGATCGTCGCGACGCTGGCCTTCGGCGAAGTGCGCGGCGTCAGCGGGTTCTTCAACCTGGTGCGCGCCCACAATCCGGGCGCGGCGTTCAGCTTCCTCGAGGGCGCCTCGGGCTGGCAGCGCTGGCTGTTCACGCTGATCGCGCTCGGCGTCAGCGGCGTGCTGGTGGCCTGGCTGCGGCGGCTGCCCGCGACGGCGCGGCTGCTGCCCGCGGGCCTCGCGCTGATCGTCGGCGGCGCGCTCGGCAACCTCGTCGACCGGCTGCGCTACGGCTACGTCGTCGACTTCCTCGATTTCCACTGGGCCGGCTGGCACTTCTGGGCCTTCAACATCGCCGATGCCGGCATCACGGTCGGCGCCGGGCTGCTGCTGCTCGACAGCCTGCGGGGCGCGCACCACGGCGCGCCGGGCGCGCCGGGCGCTCCGGGCGCGGCGGGCGAGGCCTGATGCGCATCGTGCTCGCCAATCCGCGCGGCTTCTGCGCCGGCGTGGATCGCGCCATCGAGATCGTCGAGCGCGCCATCGCGCTGTTCGGCGTGCCGATCCACGTGCGCCACGAGGTGGTGCACAACCGCAACGTGGTCGAGCGCCTGCGCGCGCTCGGCGCGGTGTTCGTCGACGAGCTCGACGAGGTGCCGGACGGCGCCACCGTGGTGTTCTCGGCGCACGGCGTGTCCACCGCGGTCGAGGCCGAGGCCGCGCGCCGCGGCCTCACGGTGTTCGACGCCACCTGCCCGCTGGTGACCAAGGTGCACATGGAGGTGGCGCGCCATGCGCGCGAGGCGCGCGAGGTGATCCTCATCGGGCACGCCGGGCACCCGGAGGTCGAGGGCACCATGGGGCGCTTCGATGCCCGCCACGGCGGGCGCATCCTGCTGGTCGAGAACGTCGCCGACGTCGCGCGGCTCGACGTGCGCGACCCCGCGCGGCTCGCCTTCGTCACGCAGACCACGTTGTCGGTGGACGACACGGCCGCGATCGTGCAGGCGCTGCGCGCACGCTACCCGCTGCTCGCGGCGCCGCGCAAGGAGGACATCTGCTACGCGACGCAGAACCGCCAGGACGCGGTAAAGAAGCTGCTGGCCGAGTGCGACGTGCTGGTGGTCGTCGGTTCGAAGAGCAGCTCGAACTCCAACCGCCTGCGCGAGCTCGCCGACCGCAACGGCGTGCCCGGCTACCTGGTGGACGGCGCCGCCGACCTGCAGCGCGCGTGGTTCGAGGGCCGCCGAGCCGTGGGCGTCACCGCCGGCGCCTCGGCCCCCGAGTCACTGGTGCTGCAGGTGGTCGAGCGGCTGCGCGAGTGGGGCGGCGAGGCCCCGGGCGAGCTGCGCGGCGTCGAGGAACACGTGGTGTTCTCGCTCCCGCGGCAGCTGCGGGACGAGGCGGCGGGCAAGTAGGTGCGGCCGCCCGGGTGGGCGGCGCCGCGTTCAGCCGTCGGCGAGCCGGCGCGCACCGGGCAGGCGGGCGGCACGACGGTCGAAGGTCCACCACGGCGTCTGTCCGGCGCCGAAAGCGAGCGCCACGTGCAGGCAGTCGGAGAATCCGGCGCCACCGTCGGCGTACAGCGCGAGCGCGCCCTCGATGGCCCCCTCCGACTCCAGCGCGAGGTCGGCGGCCGACAGCAGCGCCGACAGCGCGGCGATCACGCGGCCCTTCGGCATTCCGTAGCGCTTGCGCAATACCCATTCCAGTTCCAGGGTCACGGTGACCGGGACGAACAGTGCCTGGCCGGACGCGACCGCGGCGCGCAGCAGCCGGCGTGCGGCGGCGGCCTGGCGCGCGTCGTCCTCGACCAGGTGACGCACCAGGATGCTGGTGTCGAGCGCGGGCATCAGCTCCAGGCATCCATGCGGCGCGCGGCGACGCGCCGGCCGCGCGGCTGCCGCAGCGTGCCGCCGAGGTCGAGTACCGAGCGGGACTTCAGGCGCACGCTGACGCGGCCGTCCGGCAGCACGTGCCATACCAGCCGCGTGCCGGGTCCGGCGCCGAGCGCGGCGCGGATCGATTGCGGCACCGTCGTCTGGCCCTTGCTGGTCAGGGTCGATTCCGTCATGCGGGATCTCCTTACTTCATGCCAAATTGTAAGGATCAGGGCCGGGGCCATCAAGCTGGCGCCTCATTCCACGTCGTGCCGCCGCCAGTAGACCGGTTCGATCGCGAGCGTGGCGCCGGCGGCGTCGCGCACCACGCGCACGCCGGCGGCGAGCGCGACGCTGGCGCCGCGCAGCGAGCGACCGGTGGACTCCAGGCTGTAGTGCTGGCCGGTGCGCAGGCCGCCGCTGGCGGCGAAGGTGGCGGGATCGTCGCCCGCGAAAAGCAGCGTGCAGTCCCAGGCATCGCCGCCCATGCCGGGCATCGGTTGCGCGAGGAGCGGAGCGGGCACCGCCCCGGCCGGCGTCGAGCGCAGCGCGACGATGCCGGCGGCGAGCCCGGCCTCGGCCGCCTGCAGCGCGCGGGCGCGGTACTGCTCGTTGCCGCTCGCCACGAGATCGAGCGCCGCGGAGCGCAGCGCGCTCACGCCGAGCAGCGCGAGGATGCCGAGCAGCAGCAGCGTCACCAGGAGCGTCGCGCCGCGGGCGTCGCGGGCAACGCCGGCGTGGTGGCGCGGCCGCAGGGCGCCGCTACGGGGGCGCATTGCGCAGCGCGATGACGTGGTGGAACACCTGGCGGCGGAAACGGCGCGCGGCGCCCCCCGGCGTGTAGGCCACGCCGGCGTAGCGCCAGGTGCGGGTGTCGGTGTCCGCGCCCTCGGGCGTGGTGCTGCGCACGCGCAGCCACACTCGCACGCCGCGCACCACGGCGCCGGCGGGCAGCGCCCCGGGCGCGACGTAGCCACCGTCGATCGCGAGCTCGACCTGCAGGTCCTCGATGCCGGCCATGACCTCGGTGTCGACGAATGCGGGACGGCCCGCGATGCTGGTGAGCGTCTTGACGCGCAGCGCCGGCAGGCCCGACGCGCCGTCGGCGTCGGTGGCGACGTAGTAGAAGCGCGTGGCGAGATCGTGCAGCTCGAGCTGCCCGGGCAGGAGCGTCGTCCCCGCGGGCACGATGCCGTCGGCGAGCACGAACCGGCGTGTCGGGTCGATGCGATCGACGAGCAGCTGGAGCCGCCCGGGCTGGGCCGCGGCCACCGGTGTCGAAGCGCGGCGGATCGCCAGCGTGTCGGCGGTCGGCGCGGCGGCCGGGCGCGCGGCGCAGGCGGCCGTCGGGGCGACGCCCGCCGCGTAGTGGTTGTCGGCCGCCTGCAGCGGCGTGGCGAGGTCGAGCGCGAACTGCAGGCCGCAGGCCTGCGCGCCCGCGTTCAGCGCGGCGAGCGCGGGCAGGCCCTGGCGCAGCGCGCTGGCGGGCGTGGCCGCGGCCGCGTTGCCGCCCTGCAGGAAGCGGAAGTCGCCGCCGCGGGCCGTGAGGCCGTAGTAGCCGGCCATCTGCAGGTCGGGCTCGAGCGTCGCGAAGGCGTAGCGCGCCTGCTCGGCGAGCTGCGCGACGGCATCGGCGCTGCGCAGGGCCGTACGCCCCTGGGCGTAGAGCGTCAGGGCGGTGCCGATGAGGCCGGCGCCGAGCACCAGCGCCAGCAGCAGCTCGATGAGCGAGAAGCCGGCTCCGGCCGTGCCCCGGGCACGATGCCGGCCGGCGCTCAAGGACCCGCTCCAGGCAGCACCAGGCCCAGCGACAGCGTCGCGGGCCCGCTCGTCCCGGGCTCGGCCCAGCGCAGCGTGATCAACGCGTGGTCGGTGCCGCCGGCGCCGGGCGTGAGTTCGACGAGGGCGGCAGGGCCGGCCGGCGCGGGTGGCAGCGCGGCCGCCACCTGCTCCAGCCACTCGGCGAGGTCGGCGGTGGCGGACTCGGCGGGCGTGCAGCCCGCGCTGGCGGCGCAGGCCGGCAGGGCCGGGGACGGCGCGCCGGCCGGCAGGGCGTAGTCCGCGCGCGCCGCCGCGTTCGCGCGCATGCGCTCGGCGAGCGCGGCGAGGAGCGTCGTCGCCTGCGCGCGGCGCAGTGCCGCGGATTCGGCGGCGAGCCCGTGCTGCAGCAGCAGGGCCTGGCCCAGCAGCCCGATGCCGGCGATGGCCAGCGTCACGAGGACCTCGACCAGGCCAAAGCCGCGCGCCACGCGCCGCCGCGGGACCCGATCGCCGCGTTCACGCGCCGCAATCAAGCGGGTCCCCCGCGGCGTCGGTGTGCGCGAGGCGCGGCCGGCCCGTCTGGCTCACGATCACGGCGAGCGCGCCGCCGCGCGCGTGGCAAAGCACCAGCGTCGCCGTCGTGCCGGCGCGTGCCGTCGGCCAGTAGGCGAGGACGCGGCGCGAGCCGAGCAGCCGCAGCTCCACGGGCAACTCCGCACGCTGCAGCATCTCGTCGCCGGCATCGAACCGGCCACTGGCGCCGCCCGGCCGATCGACGAACACCGCCCAGCCGCGGGCGGGCCCGCCGCCGGCGAGGCAGGCGGTGGAGCCGGCCGTCTGGCACAGCACCACGGGTTCGCCGCGCGCGATGGCCGCGCTGCGCGCCGCGTGCAGCGCGCCGAGCAGCGACCACGCCTCGCGTTGCAGGACCGCCTCGGCGCGCCACTGGCCGAGCGAGGGCGTGGCCACGCCGGCCATCACGGCGACCAGCGCCAGCGCGAGGGCGAGCTCGAACAGGGTCAGGCCGTCCTGCCGTCGAAGGTATGGCGTTGCCACGCGCGGGGTATCCGTTGCCGGGATCGGATCGGGGAGGGCGATTGTCGGCCGCCGCACGCGCCCGCCGTGATGCCTAAATCCAGCGTGTATTGCCTATAATGAATGGCATGGAGACCGTCACCGTCCCGTCGGGTCCGGAAGAGGCCCGGGTGGCACGGCGGCTGGCCGAGTGCGGCATCCGCGTGACCGGCCAGCGGCTGCGCATCGCGCGGCTGCTGCTCGGGGCGCCGCAGCACCTGACCGCCGAGCAGATCGCCGAGGCGCTGCGGCACGGCGGCGAGCGCGTCGCCAAGGCGACCGTCTACAACACGCTCAACCTGTTCGCGGGCCGCGGCCTGATCCGCCAGCTCAGCATCGACGGCGCGCGCGCCTGGTTCGACTCCAACGTCGAGCCGCACTACCACTTCCATGACGAGAGCACGGGCACGGTGCACGACGTGCCGCTGCCGGACGTGGCGTTCAGCCGCCTGCCGCAGCCCCCGCCGGGCATGGAAGTCGCCGGCATCGATCTCGTCATCCGCCTGCGCAAGCGCAGCCCGTAGCCACTCCGCCGCCGCGCCGCCCGGAGGGCGCGCGGCCTCCACTCCCGAGGAACGCATGCCGGACCTGCTCGCACACTACATCGGTGGCCAACGCACGGCGGGCGCGGCCACGCGCCGCGCGCCGGTCTACAACCCGGCCACCGGTGCGGTCGCGCGCGAGGTGGTGCTCGGCACGGCCGCCGACGTCGATGCCGCGGTGCGCGCCGCGCAGGCGGCGTTCCCGGCCTGGGCGGGTGCGACGCCGCTGACGCGCGCCCGCGTGATGTTCCGCCTGCGCGAGCTCATCGAGCAGCGCGCCGGGGATTTCGCCGCGCTGATCAGCGCCGAACACGGCAAGGTGCTCGCGGACGCGCGCGGCGAGGTGACGCGCGGGCTCGAGGTGGTCGAGTTCGCCTGTGGCATCCCCGAACTCCTCAAGGGCGACTTCACCGAGCAGGCCGGGCGCGGCATCGACAGCTACTCGCTGCGCCAGCCGCTCGGCGTGTGCGCCGGCATCACGCCGTTCAATTTCCCGGTGATGGTGCCGCTGTGGATGGCACCGATGGCGCTCGCCACCGGCAACTGCTTCATCCTCAAGCCCTCGGAGCGCGATCCCTCGCCCTCGCTCCTGCTCGCCGAGCTGCTGGCGCAGGCGGGCCTGCCGGCCGGCGTGTTCAACGTCGTGCAGGGCGATCGCGAGGCGGTCGACGCGCTGCTCGATCACCGCGGCGTTGCGGCCGTGAGCTTCGTCGGCTCGACGCCGATCGCCGAACACGTGCAGCAGCGCTCTATCGCGTCCGGCAAGCGGGTGCAGGCGCTCGGTGGCGCCAAGAACCACATGGTGGTAATGCCCGATGCCGACCTCGACCAGGCGGTCGAGGCGCTGGTCGGCGCGGCCTACGGCTCGGCCGGCGAGCGCTGCATGGCGATCTCGGTGGCGGTCGCGGTCGGCGACGTCGGCGATGAGCTCGTGGCGCGGCTCGCGGCGCGCGCCCGCACGCTGAAGGTTGGGCCCGGCAATGCGGCCGACGTCGACATGGGCCCGCTGGTCACGCGCGCGCACCTCGAGCGCGTCACCGAGTACGTGGGCGGCGGCGTCGCCGAAGGCGCGCAGCTGGTGGTCGACGGCCGCGGCCTGAAGGTCGCCGGCCACGAGCAGGGCTTCTTCCTCGGCGGGTGCCTCTTCGACCGCGTGACCACCGCGATGCGCATCTGGCGCGAGGAGATCTTCGGGCCGGTGCTGTGCGTCATGCGCGCGAAGGATTTCGACGCGGCGCTGGCGATCGTCAACGGCCACGAGTACGGCAACGGCGGCGCGATCTTCACGCGCGACGGCGACACCGCGCGCAGCTTCGTGCAGGGCGTGCACGTCGGCATGGTCGGCGTGAACGTCGCGATCCCGGTGCCGATGGCCTTCCACAGCTTCGGCGGCTGGAAGCGCTCGGCGCTCGCCGACCACGCGATGCACGGGCGCGAGGGCGTGCGCTTCTACACGCGCCTGAAGACGGCGACGGTGCGCTGGCCATCCGGCCCGCGCGGTGGCTCCGCGTTCATGATGCCGACGCTGGACTGAGGCCGGGGCGCAGGGAAAGAAGGGGGATCAGCATGACGATGATTCGTGATGGCCGCGTGCGCGCGGCGCTGGCGGTGCTGGCAGCGGCGTACGCCGGGCCACTTTTCGCGGCGAACCCGGCCCCGCCGGGGCCCGCGCCTGCGGCAGCCGCGCCGGCCACACCGGCACCCGCCGCCGCGACGCCGGCCCCGCCGCAGCTCGAGTTCGTGTTCGAGGAGGTCGCGACGCTCGCGCCCGACATCACCCCGGGCGCGACGCCGCTCGGCCAGCGCAACATCGTGCCGATCACCGGCGGGCACTTCGAGGGCCCGCGGATCCGCGGCACGATCCTCCCCGGTGGCTGGGACTGGCAGCTGGGGCGCGCCGATGGCTGCCTGCACATCAAGGCCGACTATTTCCTCAGGACCGACGACGGCGTGGTCATCAACATCCTCAACCAGGGCGTGGCCTGCATGGGCCCGAACGGCGAGCGGCCGCCGCTGCGCACGCAGCCGGTGTTCGAGGCGCCGCGCGGCAAGTACGAGTGGCTGAACCAGTCGGCCTTCATCGGCACGCTCGAGGCCGGGGAGAACGACGCCAAGGGCCAGCTGACGGCGGTGCACATCCGCATCTACCGCGTGCTGTAGGCGCGCGGCCGTGAGGAGGTTGCCATGAAGATCGGCGGCGCGACGTTCCTGGTGACCGGCGGCGCCTCGGGCCTGGGTGCGGCCACGGTGCGGCGCCTGCACGCCGGCGGTGCGCAGGTCGTGATCGCGGACGTCGCCGAGGCGCCGGGGCAGGCGCTCGCCGGCGAGCTCGGCGCGCGCGCGCGCTTCGTGCGCACCGATGTCTCGAGCGAGGCCGAGGGTCGTGCGGCGGTGGAGCTGGCGCGCAGTGCCTTCGGCGTGCTGCACGGGCTCGTCAACTGCGCGGGCATCGGTCCGGCCGAGCGCGTGCTCGGGCGCGAGGCGCCGCACCGGCTCGAGAGCTTCGTCCGCTGCATCACCATCAACCTCATCGGCACCTTCAACATGCTGCGGCTCGCGGCCGCGGCGATGGCCACCAACGCGCCGGGCGAGGACGGCGAGCGCGGGGTGATCGTCAACACCGCCTCGATCGCCGCCTACGAGGGGCAGATCGGCCAGGCGGCCTACAGCGCCTCGAAGGGCGGCATCGTCGGCATGACGCTGCCCATCGCGCGCGAGCTGGCGCGCGTGGGCATCCGCGTGGTCACGATCGCGCCGGGCCTGTTCCTCACGCCGCTGATGCGCGGGCTCCCGCCCGAGGTGCAGGACTCGCTCGGCAAGGCGACGCCGTTCCCGTCGCGCCTCGGCCGGCCCGAGGAATACGCCGCGCTGGTCGAGCACATCGCCGGCAACCTGATGCTCAACGGCGAGGTCATCCGCCTCGACGGCGCGGTGCGCCTCACGGCGAAGTAGGATCGTTGTTCGTCCACAAGGGGGTCGAGTCCATGAGGAATCCAGCGATTGCGGGCGCATGGCTCGCAGGCGTGGCGGCGTTCATGACATCGGTTGCGTTCGCGGCGGGGCCGGCGCCAGCGCCGGCGGCAGCGCCCGCGGCCGACGGCGGCGAGTTCGCGCTCTATCCGGGCGCGGCGCCGGGCTCGGAGAAGGCGCCGAACATCGAGTCGCGCGATTTCATGATCGGCGAGTGGAAGGTGCGCAACGTCACGCGGCCGACGCTGACGCCGTACCTGCCGGATCCCGACAAGGCGAACGGCACCGCCGTCATCGTCGCGCCGGGCGGCGGCTTCAGCTTCCTCTCGGTCCAGAGCGAGGGCGAGAACGTGGCCCGCTGGCTCGCGGCACGCGGCATCACCGCGTTCATGCTCAAGTACCGGCTCAACACGTCGCCGGTCGACGCGGCGGCCTACGATGCCGAATTGAAGAAGATGTTCGCCTCGATCATGAACCGCGCGCCGGGCACGCCGGCGCCGGATCTCACGCAGACGCCGGGCGCGCAGATGGGCATGGCCGACGGGCTGGCGGCGATCAGGCGCCTGCGCGCCGATGCCTCGCGCTGGAACATCGCGCCGGACCGCATCGGCCTGGTCGGCTTCTCCGCCGGCGGCATGGTGGCGACGCACGTCGCGAGCGCCTACGACGCGGCGAGCCGCCCGGATTTCGTCGGCGCGATCTACGGTGGCGCGAGCAACCTCAAGGTGCCCGACGATGCGCCGCCGCTGTTCCTCGCAGTGTCGGCCGACGATCCGCTGCTCGCCACCGCCAGTACGCCGATCTTCGAAGCCTGGCGCGCCAGGGGCCGGCCCGCCGAGCTGCACATCTACGAGAAGGGTGGCCACGGCTTCGGGCTCAACAAGAGCGGCGCCAGCAGCGACCACTGGATCGACGAGTTCTACTGGTGGCTGGAGGCCGGCGGGTTCATCAAGCGCGGCATGTGAACGTCAGCGCATGAGCCGCGTGCTGCCGCCGAACGTAACGGCAGGGGACTTCGACCGGGCGCTGCGCGACTTCGCCGCCGTGGTCGGCCCCGAGTGGGTGTTGACCAGCGACGAGGATCGCGAGAGCTATCTCGACCCGATGGCGATCGGCGATCCCCGGGAGCACGAGCCCGCGGGCGCACTGGCGCCGCAGTCGGTCGAGGAGATCCAGCGCATCCTCGCGATCGCCAACCGCTACCGGATTCCGCTCTGGCCGGTGTCGATGGGGAAGAATTTCGCGTACGGCACCGCCGCGCCGCGCATGCGGGGCACGATGGTGCTCGACCTCAAGCGCCTCAACCGCGTGCTGGAGGTGAACGAGGAACTCGCCTACGCCCTGGTCGAGCCGGGCGTGAACTTCTTCGACTTCCACCGCCGGCTCGCGGACACGAAGCTGTGGATGTCCGGTCCCGCGCACAGCTGGGGCAGCGTCATCGGCAATGCACTCGAGCACGGCGTCGGCTACACGGTGTACGGCGTGCACGCCGAGGCGATCTGCGGGATGGAAGTGGTGCTCGCGAACGGCGAGATCGTGCGCACCGGCATGGGTGCGGTCGCGGGCTCGCGCGAGTGGCAGACCTACAAGCAGGGCTACGGGCCGATCTGGGACGGCGCGTTCACGCAGGCGAATTTCGGCATCGTCACCAAGATGGGCATCTGGCTGATGCCCGAGCCGGAAGGCATGGCCGGCGTCACGATCTCGCTCGCGCGCGAGGAGGACCTCGAGGCCCTGGTCGATACGCTGCGGCCGCTGCGCCTCGACGACACGATCAATTCCACCTACACCATCATGAACGGCGTCCGCCAGGTGTTCCGCGTCGGCGCGCGCAGCCGGCTCTACCAGGGGCCGGGGCACCTGCCGCACGAGGTGGTCGCCGAGCAGCTGAAGAAGCAGGGTGACGGCTGGTGGAGCGTGATCTTCAATCTCTTCGATCGGCCCGCGGGTCTCGACGTGCGGCTGCAGGCGATCGAGGCGGCCTTCGCGCGCATCCCGGGCGCGAAGCTCACGACGCAGCGCTGGCGGCGCGGCGAGCCGCTGGCGCCGTGGATGCGCCAGGACGTGAGCCTCGCCCCGCTCGGCGTCATCGACTGGCACGGCGGCCCCGGTGGCCACACGGATTTCGGACCGGTCGTGGCCGCGGTGGGCGCGCGCGTGCGCGAGGTCTACGACCTGGTCTACCGCCGCTTCGAGGAATACGGCATCGACTGCTTCGTCGGCATGTTCGGTGTCGGCAGCCGCTCCATCGTCATGGTCGCGGACCTGATCTACAACCGGACCGACGCGGACATGACGCAGCGCGCCCGGACCCTGTTCCGCACGCTGACGCGCGATGCCGCGCGCATCGGCGTCGGCATCTACCGCGCGCACCTGGACTTCATGGACGACGGTGCCGCGATGTACGCCCACAACGATCACGCCTTGCGGCGCTTCGGCGAGCGGGTCAAGGACTGCCTCGATCCGAACGGCATCCTGGCGCCGGGCAAGCAGGGCATCTGGCCCCGGTCACTGCGCGCGCCGCGCCGCGGCGGTGGCGCATGAGCCGCTCGCTCCGGCGTGCCGGCGTCCTCGCGCTGCTCGCGTTCGGCACGCCGGCGGCGGCGGGCGAGGGCGACGCCGCGCTCACGGCGCGCCAGCTCGAAGGCCAGCGGCTCTACCAGGCGACGTGCCACTACTGCCATGCTCCGGGCGGCTGGGGCGCACGCGATCTCGCGCGCCGGCTCGGTGCCGAGCGCGCCGTGCTCCTCGAGCGCGCCGATCTCGACCCGCACTACATCCGCTTCGTCGTGCGCCACGGGCTCAACAGCATGCCCGCGTACACGCCCACCGATCTGAGCGAGCGGCAGATCGCCTGCGTCGCCGATTACCTCACGCGCAGGAATCCGGCGCGCTGATCTGCCGGGATGCATGGCGTCAGCGTCAGCCAGATATCGCCGCTTTCAGATCATCAGGGCACAACGCCCAATGTCACGCGCCAGCGCGCGCGGTAGTCGGCGAGTTCGGAGCTGTCTAGCGGCGCCGTGGCCGCCCATGAAGCTGGCCGTGCCGACCGGCGTGCCCTCGGCGTCGACATTCGCCAGCATGTCGCGCCGCTCATCGAGGCGCGCGAGATCAGTGCCGCGCACCATGAGGATCGCCCGGGTGCCGCTGGAGATCACACTGAAGGGCTGGTCGGACGGGGGATCGGGCAGCGTGCGTGAGCCACGAGGCGTTGGTCGAGCGGATCGACGGGCCAGTCGCTGCCGAGGCCGACGTGCGTGCCGAAAAGTCAGAGAAGGTCGGCATGCTCGACGAGCGCGACGCACACGGGGCCGAGATAGAAGGCGTGCTCGGGGTTGATGTCGGACGCGGGCTTCTCCTACTGAAACGAGACCACCGGCTGCACGCTGAGCGCACCATTAACTGCGTACAAGGCTCGCCTCGGCCTTGATGACGAGCGATCATGGACCATCATTGCGGAAGTGAACCGCTTCGTCTGGCCGTGGTCGGATCCCGCACCGACGCACGACCTAATCGCGCGGGTCAAAGCCAACGCGCACGACAACGCATTGCCGTGGGTGGTTCGCACGCAATAGCCCGACCTCACGCCGGCATCCCGGGTAGATTCTGGCTCAGCCAGCGTCGGGTCTTGGAGCGCGAGGATCCGTTACAACTAGAAAGATTGCGGCTATACATTTCGATCATAAACAGTCATACTTAATCGAAAGTCGTCAATATTGGCCTCTGAGTTTGCCGAGCTTGCTGTATCGGCGCTGAATCTGCGATAGCCGGGTGCGGGCGGGGATGTGAAGGTGTGGCGAATGCGCGTGCGTGGCGATACGCAACAGTTGAGGCTGCACGCAGCCGCGAGCCAATCGTGGTTCCTGCGCCGCACTAAAGCATCAGGGGGAAATCGACCATGACGATGGGCGAAGATCGGTTGGGCAGTGATATCCGCGCGCTTTCCACGGCGACCGGCGCTGTCGGGTCGTTCGTCGACGCGGAGCTTGAGCGCAACGGCGGACTTCTGCGTCTGGCGCCGTGCTGGGTGCCGCGCTCGTTCCTGCATCCGGGTCGTCGCCTGAAGCTCAACCTCCGCGATCTCTACGCCTACGGTCTCGAGCGCGGCGGCATAGACGAGCGCTGGTTCGGTTCGACGACCGAGGCCGCGAACGAGAACCGCACGCCCGACGAGGGGCTCAGTTACGTCGTGGAAAGCGCGCGCCGCTACACGCTGCGGGATGCGATCGCCGAGCGTGGCGCAGCCCTGATTGGCCAGCGACTTTGGAGGCAGTACGGCCGCTGGCCGGTCTATTCGAAATTCTTCGACAACATGGGTCCGATTCCGCTGCATTTGCATCACGATCAGGCCCACGCCGCTCTCGTGGGGCAGGACGGCAAGCCAGAGGGCTACTATTTCCCGCCGCAGCACAACGCAGTGGGTAATGCATTCCCGTACACTTTCTTTGGGCTGTCGCCGGGTACGCGGCGCGCGGATGTTCGGCGGGCCCTGGAAGCCTGGCACGCGGGCGACAATCAGATCCTCGATCTGTCCGTGGCCTATACGTTGCGCCCCGGTACGGGGTGGCTGGTCGGACCCGGGATCCTCCACGCGCCGGGCTCGCTCTGCACGTATGAACCGCAATGGGGCTCGGACGTCTTTGGAATGTATCAGAACCTGGTGGAGGGACGAGCCGTCTCGCGCGATCTGCTGGTCAAGGACGTGCCACTCGACCGTCACGACGACCTGGACTTCCTGGTCGAGTTGCTCGACTGGGACGCGAACGTGGATCCGCACTTCTTCGAGAATCACCACCTGCGGCCGGTGCCGGTTGTAGACTCAGTGAGGGACGGTTGGGTCGATCGCTGGGTCGTCTACGGGCACGTGGGCGGGAAGCAACTGTTCACGGCCCGTGAACTTACGGTGCAGCCCGGTGTGTCGACGACGCTGATCGATCCGGGAGCATCGAGCATCATCGTCGTTCAGGGCGTGGGGCGAGCGAACCGCGTGCCGTTGCGTTCTCCCAGCATGATCGGTTTCCACGAGGTCACCGAAGACGAAGCCTTCGTCTCGCACGAGGCGGCCGTGAGTGGCGTGACGTGGACTAACACCTCCAGCACGGAACCTCTCGTCATCCTGCGCTACTTCGGTCCTGATGCGGATCCCGCGGCGCCCCGAGCGCCTCAGGCGCGGCGAACCTGAGCAGTTGATGGGGTGATCGCACGATGACCGCAGCTCCCCGCACTGCCGCGTTCGACTACCTGAGCTGCTATCGACGCCTGCTCATCGATACGCACATACCGGACTGGGACGAGCGATTTCTGCGCCGCTTTGATCCGCGGCAGTGCGTCCAAGCCGCGCTGGATAGCGGTAGCACGGCGTTGATGATGTACATGCAGTCACATACTGGCCTGTGCCACTGGCCCACTGCGAGTGGTCGCCAGCACCCCGCATTCGTCAACCGCGACCTGCTGGCGGAGCTGCTCGCCGACGCACATGCCGCGCAACTGCCCGTCTGCGCCTACTACAGCGTCACCTTCAACAACTGGGCGGCGCAAACGCATCGGGAGTGGCGCATCGAGCCAGCCGGCGCCGAAGTCATCGGCGGCGGCGCGCTGCAACGCGAGCGCTACGGTATCTGCTGTCTCAATAACCGCGAATACGTCGACTTCGCTCGAACCCAGACGCGCGAAATCCTTGGCCGCTACCACGTCGATGCATTCTTCTTCGACATGGTGTGGTGGATGTCCGTGTGCTCCTGTCCTAGCTGCCGCGGTCGCTACCGTGCCGAGACCGGTCGCGAGCTGCCGCAGACGGTGGACTGGCTCGATCCACGGTGGTGCGAGTTTCAGGCCGCGCGGGAGCGCTGGCTGAGCGAATTCGCCCAGACCCTGCGGGCGACCGTGCGCGAGTTGCGTCCCGAGATCCCCGTCTACCACAACTTTGCGCTCGGCGCGGCAAACTGGACTCGGGCCGTGAACTTCGAGTCGGCGCGTGCGCATGATTTCCTCGGCGGTGATTTCTACGGTGGTGCCGAGGAGCAGCTGCTCGTCTCGCGCCTGATGCTGAACCTGTCGGAGCGACGTCCCGTGGAATTCATGACGACCGTGACGGCCAGCCTGGCCGAGCACGAGCGTCTGAAGCCACAGGCGCTTCTCGATGCGCAGTGCCTTGCGGCTACCTCGCTCCATGCGGCCTTCCTGGCCATTCTGGCCTTCGACCCGGATGGCACGATCAGCGCACCGGCCGTCGAACGCATTCGCGCGATGTTCGCGCGGAGTGCCCCCTTCGAGCCGTATCTGGGCGGCGCGCCGATCGAAGACGTCGGCGTGTACTTCAGCAGTGAATCGAAGATGAATTTCGCCGACAACGGTCGCTCTGTCCGCGAGGCGGCTAGCGGAAGCGCCGTCGACTATCCGCACCTGCACGCGGTGAGCGGCGCTTGCCGTATCCTGCAGGAGGCCCACCTTCCATTCGGGGTAATCACGCGGCGACAGCTCGGAGAGCTGTCACGCTATCGTGTGATCGTTCTGCCGAACGTGCTGCGGATGGACGTGGCAGAGATTACGGCGTTGCGTCACTACGTGAGTGCAGGTGGCCGACTGTATGCAAGCCGCTATACGTCGCTGACCGACGTGGATGGCGGACGCAATGGCGACTTCCTGCTGGCGGACGTCTTCGGCTGCCATTTTGACAGCATTGAGCCGGGACGCAATTTCTACCTAGCGCCCGCCAGCGATCTGGGTGCGCGGGCCATAGCACCGGAGCGGTACGTGAGCCATTGGGCGCCGCCGAGTGAAGCCACCGGCGCCGCCCGCCTTCGTTTGGGCGCGGAAGGTCGGACCCTGATGCAGTTGACATTGCCCTACGGCTATCCGAGCCGCGGGAGCCTCGACGGGCGCGATTGGGCGAGCATCCACAGTTTTCCACCTTGGGAACACACCGACCGGCCGACCGTGGTGGAGAATTGTTGGGGCGCTGGGCGGGCGATCTACTCCGCTGCCGACCTGGAGGCTGGTAAGTCGCCGGCGCACGACGCCTTGTTCTTGGCCCTGGTAACTTCGTTGCTGGGCGACCCGGCCACCTTCGGTAGCGATGCCCACCCGGTTGTCTGGATGAGCGTCTTCGAGCAGCCGGAACAGGGGCGCCGCGTCGTCTCCCTGCTGAACAATTCGCCGACACAGCCGCGGCTGCCGATACCGTCGTTCAGCTTCTGGTTGCATCCACCGGCGGGCCGTCGTTTTACGCGGCTCGTCGAACTGCCGCACGAGCGCGATATGCAGTTTGTCAGCAGTGCGGATGGGGCGATGCGCGTGTCGCTGACCGGACTGAACGCGTTTGCCATGTACGCGGCATATTACCAATGATCCTGCGCGCCGCTCGCCTCCGTGCGCGCCGAGATCATGGCGTCATGGCGGTGTTGGCGCGGGGCTAATCGAATGTCGCGTGTGCATGACGTACAAGGGTCTCTCGGTATCGGCATTCTCGGTACGGGCCACATCAGTACGCAGTTTGCTTTGGCGCTGCGTGATTCTGGATCGCAGGTGGTGCACATCGCAGCGGTGGCAAGTCGCGACGGCGCACGTGCCGCAGCGCTTGCGCGGCTCTGTGAGGCGCCGCGCAGCTATGCGGACTACGCGACAATGCTCGCAGACGATCGCGTCGAAGCGGTATACATTGGTCTGCCCAACTCGCTGCATGCCGAGTGGGCGGTACGCGCAGCGGCGGCTGGCCGTCACGTGCTGTGTGAGAAGCCGTTGGCACAGAGCCTGGCAGAAGCCGGGCGCATGGTCGAGGCCTGCGAACGGCATGGAGTGCTGTTGGTCGAGGCATTCCCGTACCAGTTCCAGCCTCAGACCATCGAGACGTGTCGGCGCGTTGCCGCCGGAGAGATCGGGACAGTTCGGGTGCTGCAGGCGACTACGGGGTTTCCACTCGTCGTCGCTGACAACATACGCTTTCAGCCGGAAATGGGCGGCGGCGCGCTGCTCGACGTGGGCTGCTACTGCGTGAGTCTGGCGCGGCTGGTATTCGAACGCCAGCCGCGAAGCGCACGCGCGCAGCGGGCGGTCGGGCCGAGTGGCGTGGATCTCACTACCGTGGCCACGCTCGAGTACGACGACGCCTACGCACAGCTGGCCTGCAGCGTAGCTACCGCTCCGCACCGCAACGCGTTCCTGATCGGCAGTGACGGAGCGCTGCAGACGAGCTTCAGCAATAACACCGTACCGGATACCGCGGTTTTGCGGATCAAACACGGCGTTGCATGGGACGCGACATTCCAGAGCTTGAGCGTACCCGCAGGCAACGGTTTTGTGCTCGAGGCGGAAGCATTCGCTCGTGCGGTGGCGGCAGGGGATAGCGCCGTACGTTATAGCTTCCACCGGCATTGCCTCGACAACGCCGCGACACTCGCGGCGATTGCCGCGAGCATGCGCACCGGCCAGCCGGTGGCCGTCTGAAGGCGGCTGTAGGCGAGGGATTCATATGGTGAATGTCGATATGCCAGCCGTTGCCATGGGATACTGGGTCGATCCCGAGATGCGCATAGTGCTCGAGCGAATGCTCGCACGCATGGCGACGCGCCCGCAGCTTGGTGCCTCGCCGCCGGCCGAAATGCGCGCGCGCTATTCCGAGGATGCCAAGATCTGGAATCGCGACCCACCCGCGCTGGCGAAGGTCAGGGATGCGGTCGTTCCGGTGGGACGTCCAGTGCCAGTGCGGCTCTACGATCCGATCGGTGACGGGCGTGCGCTGCCGACGCTCATCTTCTTCCACGGTGGCGGCTGGGTGGTCGGCGATCTTGACAGCAACGACCGCGCGCTGCGGTTGCTCGCGAAGTCGAGCGGCGCGGCCGTACTGTCGGTTGACTACTGCCTGGCTCCGGAGCACCCATTCCCCGCGCCGTTGAATGAATGCCTTGGGGTTGTGCGTTGGTTGCGGGCGCACGGCTCCGCGCTCGGGCTCGACGTCGGGCGGCTCGCCGTCGGCGGGGATTCAGCTGGAGCGAATCTTGCTCTAGCCACTGCGATCGCACTGCGTGACGCCGGAGATTCCTGGTTGAGCTTCATGTTGCTCATCTATGGTGTATATCTCCGCGATCCGGCCAGTGGGTCGCAGCGTCAATTCGGTGGCGGCGACTTCGGTTTCGGAACGTCGGCCATGGAAGCGCTGTGGTCGATGTACCTCGGGGACGGAGTACGCGCCGATGATCCCCGCGCCGCGCCGCTGCTCGCGCCGCTGGGCGATTTGCCGCCGGCGTGCATCGTGGCTGGTGGGCTCGACCCGCTGCGTGACGACAGCCGTCGCCTCGCGGCTCGCCTGATTGAGGTCGGCGGCAGTTTCGAATACCTCGAATACCCGGGAGTCGTCCACGGTTTCATGTCCATGAGCTGTGACCTCGAGGTGGCGCGAAATGCAATCGTTCGCGTGGCAGGCGCATTGGGACGCGCGCTGCAGGTGCCCGAAGTGGCGCGGTGTGCGAGCCGATGACCCCGCCGGCAAGGCGGCGCAGGTGCCGCCGATCTACGCACTGTGCGGCTGGCCGCTCAGGCCTCGATCACCTCAATCCCAGCGTCCCGCAACATACGTCGATGCGCGGCTTGAATGCCTGAGTCCGTAACGACAATGTCGACATCATCGAGCCGGCAGACGACGTGCCCCGAGGGGCCTTCGAATTTCGAACTGTCCACCAGCACTATGAGTTGGTTCGCGCGCTCGATCAGGCGGCGCTCGGCAGCGACCAGGACGACGTCGGGCTGCATAACGCCTTGCGGGCCAACTGACGTGGCGCCCATGAAAAACTTGGGCGCGTGGAAACGCGGCATCGGATCGTCGCCGTCCGCCGCCAGAATGATGTTCTGCTCCCGAAAGAGCGCGCCACCCGACACCAGGATGCGCGTGCCCGCCTGGCCGAGCAGTGCGCTCACGATGTGCAGAGAGTTCGTCAGAACCTGCAATTCGAGACCATCCAGATGTTTGCACATCTGGAGCGTCGTCGAACCCCCATCGATCATCACGGCTTCGCCACGAGAGCAGAGCGCTGCGGCAGCCTTGCCAATGGCTCGCTTCTGGGTGGTATGTCGACTGACGTTCTGCTGAAAGGGTACGCCCCGAAGAGCCTGCTGAGCTGAACTGTCACGATCCGACACGATGAGCCGGGCGCCCCCGTGAACTCGTGTGACGTGTCCCTCGCGCGCGAGGCGCTCCAGATCGCGTCGCAGCGTAGCGGGCGAGGCGCTGAATTCGCGTTCGAGTTCCCGGAAGGTAATGAAGCCGCGCTTTCCGATCAGGTCGAGAATTGCTGATTCGCGCTCAGACGCATGCATGGAATGAAATGCAACCCGTGACCGCTTTGTATGATCCCATCAGAAAAGCCGCCGCAATGCAAGCAAGTGCGCCCAGATGTGAGTGCATTCGTGCAGTGCTCAGGCCAGACTGCAAGCCAACGGATCAGAGCGTTCGCGCCTTTAGCTGGCGTGCAATGTATTCGCCCTGCCTGATCGCCAACGCAACGATGGTCAGTGTGGGATTTGCGGCGCCACTGGTCACGAACTGGCTGCCGTCCGAGACGAACAGGTTCGGCACATCGTGCGCCTGGCCCCAGCCATTGACGACCCCATTGCTGGCTCGAGCGCTCATCCGGGCCGTACCCATGTTATGGGTCGTCCCGGTCGATTCAGCGACGAAGATCTGCTCGGCGCCAACTGCCCGATACAGGGCGGAGGCACGCTCCACCGCGTGGGTCATCATCTGCTGGTCATTGGCGTGCTGTCTGCGATGTATGCTGGCGATCGGCATGCCATGTGCATCCAGGCGAGTACGGCTGAGCGTAACTCGGTTCGCCTCCTGCGGCAGTTCCTCGCCGAGCACCACCAACCCGGCGAGATTCGCATACCCCTCGATAAATCGGGCGAGTTGCGCGCCCCACTTTCCATTTTGGAGCGCCAGGGTCGCGAACGGCAGACCGAAGGAGATCTGCTCCAACATGTAACCACCCGCGAATCCGCGTTCCGGTCGGTGTGGGCGCTCGTCGCCGACAAGGCCGGCTTGTACGGTACCTCTGTAGGCGTGCACTGGTTTCGGCATCTGCCCCATCACGAATACGTGGTTGTGTGTCATGTAATTACAGCCGACCAATCCGGACGAATTTCCGAGACCGTCGGGAAACGTCTGTGAAGCGGAGTTGAGCAGCAGGCGCGCTGATTCCACAGCATTGGCCGCGATACAGACTGCGTGAGCCCTTTGCCGCAGCGTCTGACCGGACCCATCGACGTAGACGACGCCGCTGGCGCGGCCTTTGACGTCGTGTTCGATGCGCAACACCGTGCATCCGGTGCGAAGATCAAGTCGTCCCGTCTCTTCTGCCCGGGGGATCTCGGTGTACAGCGTCGACCACTTGGCGCCGATCTTACATCCCTGTAAACAAAATCCCATCTGGATGCAGCCGGGGCGTCCATCGCGCGTGCGGCTGTTGATGGCCATGGTCCCCGTGGAAATGTCTCGATATCCGAGGCTTCGGGCGCCGTGATATAGGACCTTGAAGTTATTGTTTCCGGGCAGCAGCGGATTGCCGTGTGTGCCCGTCACGCCGAGTCGTGCCTCAGCGCGGGAGTAATACGCGTCGAACTCGCGGTCCAGTACCGGCCAGTCGGCGAGCGTGGATCCGGTGACCGCACCGTAGATCTGCCGTGCGCGGCGTTCCGATGCGCTAAGCCGCAGGGCAATTCCTGACCAGTGTAGTGTCGTACCGCCTACCCCCTTGCAGACGTACGGCTTGCTGGCGGATAGCGGTTCCGGTGATGTGACCTCGGGAGCGTCCGGCCAGGTCAGCTTGGCAGCCATCGCGAGTTCATCGTGGCTGAAGTCGGCCAGCGTGAAGCGCGGACCGGCCTCCAACAGCACACAGCGGATACCGCGCTGGCACAATTCGTTGGCGATCGTCGCGCCGCCTGCCCCCGAACCGACAATCACGACGACGCGATCGTCGTTGAAGTCCACGTGGCTCATGGTAGCGCTCCCATCGCCGTGGATGGCGGCTCGGGGAGCCAGTCGAGATCGTTGAAGCCGTGCAACAAATATCCGCCGCGCGTGAACGACTCGCCCTCATAGCCGGCAATGTCCCACACCTCAGACAGGCTGACGACAGCCGGTGTGAGCGCTGACAGCAAGGCGGCGAAGAACGCAGTGTGTTCAACCGCTGTCAGAAAGGCCGAGAATTCAGCCCCGTCGGTGACTGGCAGCTCGCTCCCGAAGCGCTGCCGCACGGCGGCAGTCGCGCGCCTCAGGTGATCGGCCAGTATGGAATCGCTCCTGGCGGCTTCCTGCCAATGAGCGAGAATGCTGTCGTAGGCGGTACCGGCGAGCTTTGGAATCGGTACGAGACCACGGCACACGGCCCGAATCGCCGCGATGTCGAGGTTGGCGCCGTCGTCGCGCTGCCAATCGCCGGTGCCCGAGGTTGCCGGTCCGGCGCTGGCGTTCCGCGACAACCCGCCAAGTCCCAGCGCGGTCGCAAGCGCGATCCGCAGTACATCCCTTCGAAGCACCCTTCTCATGCGCGCTCTCCTCTTATGTGCGTTCTGCCCCGATCGACTGTGCCCGCCGGTGCGGTCCGGGGCAACAGGCGGACGCTGCCGCGCGATAGCTTCATGCGATGACGCCCGTCCGCAGGAACTCGATGTTGATGTCGGCGTGCACCGGTGTTCCACGTAGCGGGCAAACCGCAATGCCTCCCGGTACCGCGCGGATCGCCTTTACCGGTCCGAATCCCAGCGGAGTGGCCACGACCCCCATGATGTAATGGATTCGCGTGGGCCGGTCGCGCCGCAGGCGTATGGCGGTGGTGAGTCCCTGCCGAGATAGGGCATTCGGTCGAACGGAGTCGGCGATTCCGTAATGGAAATAGGCCGTGACGTCCTCGATGCCAAGCACCGGGCCGTGTCGCCCGCACCATGGCGCGTAGTGCCGACCGTGGTGTGACAGCCACAGGATCGTATGGCGTAGCACCCGCGGGTCGCGCAGCGCAAACCAGACATACTGCTCCCCTGGAAATGTCACGGCGCTCCAGGCGAACGACAGCCGGGGATCGGCCGTGAGCATTACGAGGTCGTCGAACCCGCGTTCCGGTGGCAGCTTCGAGAGATCGGCGAACCGCGTGCCCTGGGGATCGTAGATCAGGGCAACGCGCCGCAGCGACCGGAAGCGATTGCCGGGACGCAGCCGCGAGTAGCCCCCAGACGCCGGTGCCTCGAACGGCGTTGGCAGCACCTGGCCATGGACGAAACGGCTCGTCGATACGAATCCGCCCGGCGATCGGGGCGGCAGGGCGAGCAGCGCATGGTGGCCGAGCGGCATTGAGCCGCTCATGCCGCTGATGAGGTGGGTCTGGTATACGGCCGCATGGCCTGGCACGAGCGTAACAACCTTGTCTACTCGTGCGTCGCGCTCCCCGATTGTCAGTTGGGCACGCAGAACGCTGGGCGAATTCCCGTAGGGCGTCCGGTCCGGCGAGAGCGAGACAAGCGACCAGCGGCGATTAGCGGTCTCACCGTGCGGCGGGTATCGCTTGCCGCGGAACGGTGTCGCATTGACGCCGAACGGCAGGCAGAAGAAGTCGCCGCGCAAGACACGAAGCAGCGCTGGCAGTTCCGGCGGGAGCGTCTCGTTCCGCTCCGCCCAGGGCGCAACAGCATACGGCTGGACGGCACGGCCCCCTCGCAGTCGGAAGGTCACGGGAGCGATATGCCCGCCGAGCCTGGTGATGAGCGCGTCGACGTGATCAGAGTGGAGTCGCCAGGACGGCTGACCGAAGCATCGCCTTACGCTGGGGGTCATAGTCGTTTCGCGATGGTGGTGACCCGGTCGCCGCGAAAGCGCAAGAAGTGGGTTCCGGCCGAACACTCGGCGCGACCCGTCACTAGTGTTTGACCGACGGGTGCAACGGGTATCGCGGTCAGGCCCGACGGAACCTGTACTTCGCCTTCGCAGCCGTCATCCGTTCGTCGCCACGACACGCACACCGGACCTCGCGGTGTCGGATAGGTGCCCGATACGAGTTGCAGATCCGCAAGTTGTGGCGACACGCGGAAGCGCGCAAACGCCGGTGCGATCGGTACGATTCCAAGCGCATGCGCGGAAAGTTGATGGACCGGGGTGGCAGAAAACGCGTGACACAGACTCGCGGTCGGCTCGAAGCTCTCCCAGAGCGTCTCCGTACCCGTCGCCAGCATAGGAGCGTAATGTCGACGCATGGCATCCAGCGCCAGATCCAGCCGCCCGGCCTTGGCGAGCGCGCCATACAGAAGATGGGCGAAGTACGTGTTGACGCGTACTACGTCAGTCCCTGGATTGTAATCCTCCCCCAATGGCACGATCGGTGGGCATGCGGTGAGCCGCAGCACGGATTCGTCAGTGATCTTTGAAATGATCTGTGCCCACTGATCCGGCGGCGCGATATTCCAGTAGATCATGGCTGCATTTGCGTGCTGCGAGACGCCGCTGTCCTGACGGCCAGTCGCAGGATTGACCGAGTCGACGTAGGCGCCGCGCCGGGCGTTCCAGTGACGTCGCTCCAGTGACGACGCCACGCTTGCCGCGGCAGCCCGATAGCGCGTCGCGACTCGCTCGCTTCCCAGAGTGTCGGCCAATGTCGCAGCAGCACGCAGCGCGCCGACGTACATGGCATTTACGATCGCGCTCTCGCCCCGACGACCAACATTGGCCCATTCGATGAAATGCCAGTAGGGCAGGTCGGCAAGCAGCCCATTGGGCCCGATCTGTCGTGCGAACCATTGGAGCGCTCGCTGGATGGCAGGAAGGATGTCTTCGATGGTCTCAATGTCGCCGCTATGCAGCAAATATTGCTCGGCCGCGCAGATGAAGTGCAGGTTGAAATCCGGAATCTGGACACCGTCGATGTGATGATCACCCGGTGCGAACATCTGCATCAGGCCATCGGGGCGCTGGCTCTCGATGCCGTGCAGGAAGAATTGCCGGTCGATCGCCTGCATGCCGGGCCCATAGGTCGCGGCACTGACCAAGTAATGAACGATGCCGTCGCCGATCCACTGTCGCTTCTCACGACTCGGGCAGTCCTCCCATGCATCGTGTGTGCACTGCAGTAGCGTGTAGCGGCCAACGTCCCAAAGTCGGTTGAGAAACGCATCCGAGGACGCAAAGCGCCCGATGGGTTCCGCAGGGTACGTTACGGTCACCGATCCGGCGAGTCTGAGGCGGAGACCGTTTGGCGCGTCCCGGACTACGATCATCATGAACTTGACGCATGTCCACTCGAACTTCTCGAACCGCTGACGGCCAAGCCTCGCAACATAGCGAAACAGGTGCGCGCAGGACAATGGGCCGTCGCGGGTCAACCGGCGCGGTCCAAGCGGCGCCGGGCCGTATTCTCCCGGTATCGTCTCTGCCACGGCAACCTCGATCGTCTCTCCGCCGAGTGCGTCAATCTCTATGAACGGATACCCGGCATGCCGGCGGTCGAACGCGAGGACGATTGCAACGTCGCGTCCGGGCAGAGTGCGCACCGTCGTGATCCGATCGCCAGCGGTTGCCAGCGCATCGGCGTCGACGATCTGATCGGGAGCCAACGATACGGCGGTTTCCTCGTACAGACGTCGTTCGATGGGCAGTGACGGATTTGGCTCGAGCCCGAACACGTTGACGACTTCCCGGGGCGCCGTCGGCTCTTCTGCGAGTAGTGGGATTTCGCGCCGAATTAGTGTCGGAAATGGCTCGACGGGATTCCATCCCTTCGTAAGATCGTCGACCGTCGCTGGCGCAATGAGTTCGCGACACGTAGGCCATGTCGCGTCGTCGAAGTCGACGTTCTGCCAACCAACAGGAAATCGACGTGCATCGAAATCTTCGATGAAATCCTGACCCCAGCCACTGCGGGGACTGTCGCGCCGCCACGCGGTGCATTCGCACGAACGCCAGGCAGCATCGGATGCGACAACGCTGCAGCCGCTGTCTTCATAGAGCTCCAGCTCGCAGTAGAGCGCGCCATCGCCGAAGATCGACTGCCAACAGTCGTGCGCGCGTTCGTACCAGGCAGTGTCAACGCCGTAGACGTGCACGAGCACGCCGAGCACGTTGCGGCCGACTCGCAACTGGCGACTGACGTCGTGCACGTCGAAACGTTGGTATGCCGGCGAAGCCCGTGACGGGCCACGCGCAACATAGCCGCCGTTCACGAATAGCTGATAGCGCCCGTCGACGGTCAGGGATAGCGTGGCCTTGAGCGGCAAGGAGGGCAGTTCGAAGCGGCGCCGGAACAGATACCAACCGTTCGGAGCAGTTGGCCAGCGTCGGGCACCGTCCACAAGCAGCGAGCGAAACGATCTGGCGGGGTCCCACGCTTGCTCCGCATGCCAGATGCAGCGCGCGCGCCTATGCAATGGCATCTCCTCGTCGCAAGATCACTGCGCCCCCAAGACCGCGACCGATCAACGGTTTGACACTCGCATCATTTCCTGTCATTGTCAATCATAATGCATCACTCACAATCACATGATTCGTACTGCGCCACCGCGTGACATTCACCGGAGGCCTGTTGCGGAAATAGGGAAAAGGGTGGCGGATTTGTCAGCGAATGGGTTCCGCCGCGGTATTCGGAATAACTCGACGCCAGGGGGCAAGATGAAGTATCAGAAGTCCATTCAGCGTTTGGCAATCGGGGCGGCGCTGACCATCGCGAGCACGCTTGGTCATGCCGAGGAAACGGCCAGATCGGAGGGGCTAGAGGAGATCGTCGTCACGGCGCAGAAGCGCCCCGAGCCACTCCAGCAGACGCCGGTGAGCGTGACCGCGTTGACCGCAGACGCGCTTTCGAACATGCAGATCAAGACGATGGAGGGACTGCAGCACGAAGTGCCGAACCTGTACATGGAACAGGCCCTTGCCGGCACCACGACACCGAAGATGTTCTTGCGCGGAGTGGGCGTCGACAACCAGGTGTTTTCGTTCGACTCGCCAATTGGTTTGTACGTTGACGGTGTCTACATCGCGCGTGTTACTGGCGCGCTTACCGACCTGAACGATGTCGAGCGGGTCGAATTCCTGCGTGGACCTCAAGGTACGCTGTATGGTCGCAATTCGAGCGTGGGCGCGCTCACCATCATTCACCGCAAGCCGACCCTCGATGCACCGCGCGCCGAGGTTTCCATGGGCCTTGGAAGCCACGAAGCAATTGACGTGCAGTTCGCCGCCAGTGCGGCGCTCGTGCCCGACAAGGTGGGGTTCAGCATATCGGGAACCCGCCGGGAACGCGCGGGCTACATGACCGATCTGACCACCGGGGATCACGCGATGGATGAGAACATCACGACCGTTCGCGCGGCTCTGCTGTTCCAGCCTACGGATACGCTCGGCATCACGCTTCGTGGTGACTTGATGAACGACCACAGCCTGCCGACGCAGGCTTCCAACTATCTAGTTAACTCGGACAACGACATATACACCTTCGAGACTTCGCCGGGTTCGAGATTGATCAACCGGGTCGAGCCCCGCGGCGGCTCCGCAACCGTGAACTGGTCACCAGGGGCCTTCGATCTTACGTCCATCACTGCCTATCGCCGGCTCATCTACCGCAACGCGGGAGATGTCGATGGCCGGGCCGACGTGCGCAGTTTCGAGGTTGATCGGCAGGACCTCAACGAAAATCAGTTCACCCAGGAAGTCTTTCTGACCGGAGATCATCTCGGCAGGGCGCGGCTCGCGTGGACGGCCGGAGCCTTCTACCTGAAGGAGGACAACGAGTTTCATTGGGCCTTGCACATATTCGCGCCGCCGACCACACAGGTGTTCTTCCAGAAGACCACTTCAGCAGCGGTCTACGCGCAGGGCACGCTGCCGGTGACCGACCGCCTGAGCGTTACTGCAGGCCTGCGTTACACATCCGAGAAGAAGTCCCTCGACGCGATTCAATACCTGCCGTCGAACACCGTTCCGACGCAGGAGATCACGCGCAACCCGAACTTCTCATTCGCGGACTCGATCAAGGCCAACCGGACTAATTGGCGCGCAGCCGTCGACTACAAGGTTGCCGACCGCACCATGGTCTATGCCAATGCTGCCACCGGTTTTCGCAGCGGCGGATTCAACGGTAGTGCCCGCGACGTCGCTGGTATCACGAGCGGCAAGTTCGGACCGGAGAGCAGCTTCATGACTGAAGCCGGTGTCAAGACGGATCTGTTCGACAGGCGGCTGCGCGTCAACGCGCTGTACTACTATGCCAAATACACCGATCTGCAACAGGCGATCGTCAATCCGGACGGCAGCATCGTTGCAGGCAACGTCAAGGCCGACGTGAAAGGCGTGGAGGCGGAGATCACGGCACTGCCAGTCGACTCTCTGCGTTTGTCTGCTTCCGTCGGTACGGCGGATGGCAGCATCAAAGATTCGCCGCGCAAGATCAAGGATACGCCGTCGTTGCAGTACCGGTTAAGTGCGCTCTATACGATGAAGGTCGGCGGCAGCGGTGGATCCGTGAGCGTGGGTGCCGACATGGCGTACAGTGGGAAGTACTTCAACGACACGAACAACGCAGCGGGAACACTGGTCGATCCGTATTACATGTGGAACGGGTATCTCACCTATCAAATGCCGGATGATCACTGGAAGTTCACGCTTGCGGGGTTCAATCTGAGCGATGAGTCCTATCCGAACCACACGTTCGATATCGCCAATGGCTTCATCTCCAGCGTCCAGTTTCCGATCCCGCCGCGACGCTACATGTTCACCGCGGCGTTCAAGTACTGAAGGCAACGATCGGAGAGAAGCTGTGGCGCCCCTCCGGAGCCGTGAGGCGCGGAGGGGCACCACAGCCCTTGGATGGCAGTCGCGCGGCGGGTCAATGTCTAGCGATCATGAAGCAGGAATCCGCCGTCGACGGGAAGCGCCACGCCGGTGATCTGCCGAGCCTCAGCCGACGCCAGAAAAAGGACCGCGTCGGCGATGTCGCTCGCCTCCTGAAAGCTTCCAAGCGGAATTCTCGACAAGAATCGCTGGCGCGACTCGGCGGCGGACAGATGCTGCTCGCGTTCGAGACGAGCCCAGTAGCGCTCCATCATCGGAGTTGCAACGACGCCAGGCAGCACGCAGTTGCAGCGGATCCTATGGCCGGCTCGAGCGCAGTGCGCGGCGACGCTTCGAGTGAGGTGAATGACGGCAGCCTTGCTGGCGCCGTAGGCGGCGAGCGTCGGCGTCGCAAGGCAGCCGGCGATCGAGGCGATGTTGATGATTGCACCGTCGCGGTGGCGGCTCATAAGCCCGATTGCATGCTTGCAACCGAGTACGGTGCCTTCCACATTGACAGAGTGCACGCGTCGCCACCCCTCCAGAAGCACATGTTCGGGGTCTTGCAATCCGTCACTCGCCTCGGCTCCCGCGCAATTAACGAGCGCGTCGAGCCGTCCGCCACGCGATTCGACCTCCCGGATTGCCGCGGTCCAGTCGGGCTCGCTGCAGACATCGAGCCTGCGTGCCCAGGATCGCTCTCCGATTTGCTCGCGGACGCTATCGAGACCGTCCGAGTCGATATCGGTCACCACCACGGTCGCGCCCTCGCGCGCGAAGCGGATCGCAATCTCGCGACCGAGTCCCGAGGCCGCGCCGGTGACCAGCGCCGTGCGTCCCTGGAATCGGGTCATCCGGGCGTCTTCCGCGTACTGCTGGTCATGCTGCCGACTTCCGGCGGGATACGAATCGGTATGCTGCGCCCGACATGCATCGATTCCACCAATGCGTCAATGACGAAGGCGTTGATCACAGATTCCCTTAGCGACACCGCAGGTTCTGCTTCGGCCCGGATCACACCGGCGAAGTTCTCGAGCTGCAACCGGAATACTGGTAGATCGATCAAGCGCTCGCTAGACGACGAGGAAGGCACAGCGATGTGTGATTCGCGTCGCACGATGAAGCGGGGGCTGCGCGCCTCGGTGATCTCGGTGTCTCCGACGATTGTCCATGCGACTGGCAGGCGCACCTGAGCGTGTTCGCACGTTACCTCAAGGCATTGGTCGAAGACGGCTCGTCGGCTGCTCGCGACCGACGCGACGCAGCCGCTGCTGTATTCGATGACACCGTACAGTCGATCGATCGTCCCTGTCTGCGGGTTCGGTTGGCCGCAGGCCAGCGCACGCTCCGGAATCCCACCGGCAATCCACCCGGCCGCGTCTACCGGGTAACAAAGGAAATCGTGCGGTACACCGCCGCCAGCGTCCGCCTGCTCGCGCCAGGAGCGCCTTTCGCTTCGAGCGGGCGCCTGAGCCGGCATATGAAATGTGGCGTGGATGTTGTCGACCGGTCCCAGTTCTCCGCTCATCACGCGTTCACGCAAGCGAACCATTGCGGGATGGTGTCGATACATGAATCCTTCCACGACGATGGCGCCGAGCGCTCGCGCTCGCTCCCAGATGGCCAGCGCGTCGGCTGGCCGTGTGACCAGCGCCTTTTCGCACAACACGTAGCGCAAGCCGTGATCGAGGCAAGTCTCGACGTGCACACGATGGTCTGCGGGCCAGGTGGCAATGACGACTCCGTCCAATGGTTCGTGCCGCAACATTGCGTCGAGGTCGTCGTAGACGTGCGCCGAGCCAATATCCATGACCTGGGCCCAAGCCTCGGCGCTCGCGCGCCGGCGACTCACGCAGGCCGAAAAACGCAATCGCTCCGGGATTTGCAGCGCGGCAAGGCCGTGAGCCTGAGCAATCAGGCCGCAGCCAATCATTCCGAGGCGGACTGGAGCGACAGCGCTCATAAGGACCGAACAACCACCTGTCGGGCACCGTGCGTGAGGCGGAGCTCGGCATTCAGGACAGAGTCTGCCGGCTGCGCGAGAAGCAGGATGCGTTGCCCGATCACAAAATCATCTTACTGCATGCCGACGCGACTGACCACGACTCTTCAGCGTCGATCGGAAGGTGGAGCATGACGACAAGCGAGTATGAACTCTCGCGGACGACGAAAATTGGATGGGCCATAGGCGAACTTGGCATTGCCACCTTCGTCGGCCTGACGATGATCTACCTGCTTTACTTTCTTACGCAGGCGCTCGGCATCGCGCCGCTGTGGGCGGGTATGGCTCTGCTAATTCCGCGGTTGTGGGATGTACTGATCGACCCGGTGATCGGCGCCATCTCGGATCACACTCGGACTCGGATGGGTCGACGTCGCCCATATGTCTTGGTCGCCGCTTGCACAATCGGGCCGCTCTTCGCGTTGCTGTTCGCGGTCCCGTCAGGTTTATCTGGCACGGGAAGAATCGTTTACGTCACGCTACTCTATTTGCTCGCAAGCAGCGCCTACTCCCTGCTCGACGTTCCTTATTCGGCGATGGCTGCGGAATTCACCAACGACTACAAGGAGCGCACCAACCTCACCGGCTACAAGATGGTAGCCGCTCGCGCTGGTATCGTGCTTGCCGTTACGCTCGGACCGCTCATCTTCGGCTCGCAGGGCAGTCTGGTGGCGGGGTTCAGGTTGCTCGGGCTCGTCAGCGGGGCGTTTATTGTCGCTACGACCTTCACGACATTCTTTGCGACCCGGCGCGCGCCACGAATCGAGCGGCCGATTCAGAAATTCAGCGTTCGCGCTGAGTTGATCTCATTGCGCGAAAATCGACCGTTCCGCAGTCTCTGGCTCGCGTTCCTGTTCCAGAATCTTGCCATTGGCGCGAGCTCCACGACGTTGATCTACTTGATCACCTTCGTCATGAAGGCCGGAGCGGCGGTCGTTGGGCCCATGATTGCGATTGGAGCGATTGTGGGATTGCTCGTCACCCCGCTTTGGGTGCTCATCGCCAGACGTCTTGGGAAGCGCAACAGTTACCTGGCTGGCATGGCTATCAGCGCGCTAATGAGCCTGCCAGCGCTGATAATCCCCGCGGACCTGTATGTTCTGTTGTTTGTCGTCCTGTTAGTCGCGGGAGTGGGAGATGCGGCTACGCAGTTATTTCCCAACGCGATGGTGCCAGATACCGTCGAGGTCGACGAGCTGCGCACGGGCATGCGGCGCGAGGGCGCGATTTTCGGTGCATGGAGCTTTTGCCGCAAGCTGGGAATGGCAGGCGGCGCCTTCCTGGTAAGTGTCGGTTTATCGTTCGTCGGTTTCGTCAGCGGAGCTGACGCCGGTGTCCAGCCGCCTGGTGCGCTGGTCGGTATCCGGGCCATCTACGCTCTCGTGCCGTGCACGCTCTGGATCCTCGCGATGGTTGTGATGTGGAGATATGAATTGTCGGAGGCTCGGTTCAATGAGATCAAGGCTCGTATCCAGAAGGGATGAATGCGAGCGCTGCGCAGTGCGCGTGCCAGCGCGTGCGACAGTCCGCCAGCTCCGGCGCATCGAGCGGCACCGCGGCCGGTCCCGGCTCGCCGTCCGGCAGTGAGCAGCCGGCAAGGCGCAGTGCACCCATCAGGCTCCCGGCGCGCGTGCCTGCGGCGCGGACCGGCGAGGCCGTGCGCAGCGCCGCGAGCGTCGCAAGGAACAAGGCATCGGCGGCGAGCGGACCGTCGACGATGATGGGGCCGCGTGCGCCGAGGTCCTCGAGTCGCGCGTCGCACATCAGCGCGACATACAGCGTCGCGAGCGCCGTGCGCTGCGCGGGCGTCAGCGCCTCCGCGCCGATCAGCGCTCCGCGTCGGCCGGCAAAGGGGCCGCCGGCCTCGGCGAAGCTCGGCAGCGCCAGGGCGCCGGCGGCGAGCACCGCGCGGAGGTCGGCAGCAGTGGCCGCAACGGGTCGCTCGCCGGCGATGGCCGCGTACTCGCGTCCGCCCATGAAGCGCGCCGTCGCGACCGGCGCGCCCTCGGCATCGACGTTCGCGAGCATGTCGCGCCGCTCGTCGAGCCGCGCGAGGTCGGTGCCGCGTGCCATCACGATCACCCAGGTGCCGCTCGAGATCACGCTGAAGGGCTGGCCCGGCGGCGCGGCGGCGAGGTGCGCGAGCCAGGAGGCGTTGGAGTCGTGGATGCCACAGCGCACGCGGCAGCCTTCGGGCAGACCGGTGCGGCGGCGTACGGCGGTGTCCACCACGCCGAGGACGGCATCGGCGCGGCGGAGCGGTGGCAGCAGCCGGTCCCAGCCGCGCGCGCGGGCGAGCGGTGAGGGGGTCGCCGCGCGCGGCAGCCACAGGTCGGTGTGGCAGCCGAGGCTGGTCAGCTCGCTCGCAGGCACGCCGCAAAGTCGCCAGGCCCAGTATTGCGGGTGCAGCAGCAACAGCGTCGCGCGGTCGAACAGCCGGGGCACGCGCGTCTGCAGGTAGTACAGTTGCCGCCCGAGGTTGAGGCCGAGCGGCAGCTCCGGCGAGGCGGTGAGCGCGAAGGGATCGCGCAGCGCGCGGTATTCGGTGGCCACGGAGTCGAAGCGCGGGTCCTCGTAGTCCGGCGCCGCGAGCAGCGCGCCCTGCGCGTCGATGAGGGCCGCCGCGGCACCGTGTCCCACGGGAACGAGGTCGGTGATGCGGGCGCGACCGTCCGCTGCGGCGAGCGCGTCCAGGAGCCACTCCCAGCTGGCCTCGAGGTCCAGCTGTTGCAGGTTCCCGGACTCGATGGGCTGGCGGGTGCGCTGCGCCGTGCCTACGGGTTCGCCGCTGGCGGCGTCGACGAGCAGCAGCTTGGCGTGCGTCTTGCCAATATCGAGGACGGCGATGATCGACGGGCTCATTGACCAATTATGACTGAAAATGATAACTTTCGATCAGTTATGAATCTATCCTTGCTCCCCAACCGCTGGGACGACGCGGCCGCGGCGCGGCTCTCGCCCGAGGCCCTGTTGCTCTATCGCTCGAATCTACTGGGTTCGGACCAGCGCATCACCAATTTCGGCGGTGGCAATACCTCGGCGAAGCTGCGCCAGCCAGACCCGCTGACCGGCGAAGCCGTGGACGTCCTGTGGGTGAAGGGCTCCGGCGGCGATCTCGGCACGATGCGGCTCGACGGCTTCGCCACGCTCTACATGGACAAGATCCTCGCGCTGCCGCCGCGCTTCAGTGGCCCGGCGGACGAGGACGCGATCGTCGGGCTCTACCCGCACTGCACCTTCAACCTCAACACGCGCGCGCCCAGCATCGACACGCCGCTGCATGGCCTCATCGACCGGCCGCACGTCGATCACATGCACCCGGACGCGGTGATCGCCATCGCCGCCTCGAAGGACAGCGAGCGCCTCACGCGCGAGATCTGGGGCGGCGCCATCGGCTGGCTGCCCTGGATCCGCCCCGGCTTCGAGCTGGCGCTGCGCCTGCGGCAGTTCGTGCGCGAGAACCCCGAAGCGCGCGGCGTGGTGCTCGAGGCGCACGGCCTGTTCACCTGGGGCGCGACGTCGAAGGGCTGCTACGAGAACACGATCGAGGCGATCAATGGCGCGATCGCCTGGCTCGGCGCGCGCAACGCCGGTGCGCCGGGGCTGAAGGGCGCGCGTGTCCCGGCGCTCGCCGTCGAGCGGCGTCGCGCGATCGCCGCGGCGCTGATGCCGCGCATCCGCGGTTTGATATCGAGCCAATCGCCGAAGATCGGGCACTACGACGACAGTCCCGCGGTGCTGGAGTTCGTGGGCAGCCAGGCCTTCGAGCGGCTCGCGGCGATCGGCACCTCCTGCCCGGATCATTTCCTGCGCACCAAGATCCGCCCGCTGGTGCTGGCCTTCGAACCGGCGCGCGGCGAGACGGAGGCGCAGTTGCTGGCGCGGCTGCCGGCCGCCATCGAGGCCTATCGCAAGGACTACGCCGCCTACTACGAGCGCTGCAAGCGGCCGAACTCCCCGGCGCTGCGCGATCCGAATGCGGTCGTCTACCTGATCCCCGGCGTCGGCATGCTCACCTTCGCCGCCGACAAGGCCACCGCGCGCATCGCCGCCGAGTTCTACACCAACGCCATCAACGTGATGCGCGAGTCGGAGGGCGTCTCGGAGTACCGGGGCCTCGCCGAGCAGGAGGCCTTCGACATCGAGTACTGGCTGCTCGAGGAAGCCAAGCTCCAGCGCCTGCCGAAGCCGAAGGCGCTCGCCGGGCGCGTCGCGCTCGTCACCGGCGGCGCCGGCGGTATCGGCCTCGCGAGCGCGCGGCGCCTGATCGAAGAGGGCGCCTGCGTCGTGCTGTGCGACATCGACCGCGCGCCGCTCGAGGAGGCCACGCAGGCGCTGCGCCGGCAGTACGGGCGCGACGCGGCCGTCGGCCTGTGGGTCGACGTCACCGACGAGGCGGCGGTCGCCGCGCTGTACCGCGATGCCGCCTGGAACTACGGCGGCATCGACATCTGCGTCTCCAATGCCGGCATCGCCTCGGCGGCGCCGATCGAGGACACCAGCCTCGCGCTGTGGAAGCGCAACGTCGACATCCTCGCCACGGGCTACTTCCTCGTGGCGCGCGAGGCGGTGCGGCTGATGAAGGCGCAGGCGCTCGGCGGTTCGGTGGTGTTCATCGGTTCGAAGAACGCGCTCGCGGCCTCCCCGGGCGCTTCGGCCTATTGCACCGCGAAGGCGGCGGAGCTGCACCTGGCGCGCTGCCTGGCGCTCGAGTGCGCGCCATCCGGCATCCGCGTCAACGTCGTGAACCCGGACGCCGTGCTGCGCGGCTCGCGCATCTGGCAGGGCGAGTGGGCCGAGCAGCGCGCCCGGCAGAACCGGACGACGACCGACGAGCTCGAGGCCGTGTATCGCGAACGGAGCCTGCTCAAGCGCAGCGTCTACCCGGAGGACATCGCCGAGGCGGTGGCCTTCTTCGCCACCGAGCGCTCGGCCAAGTCCACCGGTAACATCCTCAACGTCGATGCCGGCAATGCCGGCGCCTTCACGCGCTGAGCGCAGCGCGTACGCAGCAGGGGGACAGCATGGTCCAGGGCCGCCAGGGGGATCCGCGCGACGCCGACTACATCGCCGCCGGCAACGCACCGCTCGCCGCCGCGCTCGATGCCGACTACCACGCGCTCGGTGCCCAGCTCGCGCGCCGCGGCCTCGACATCGATGCGGTTACGCGCGCCGTGGCGGGCTTCGCCGTGGCGTTGCCGTCCTGGGGCGTCGGCACCGGCGGCACGCGCTTCGCGCGCTTTCCGGGACCGGGCGAGCCGCGCAACGTGTTCGAGAAGCTCGACGATTGCGCGGTCGTCCACCGGCTCACCGGCGCGACGCCGACGGTTTCGCTGCACCTGCCGTGGGACGCCTGCGAGGACTATGGCGCGCTCCAGGCGCACGCCGCGCGCCTCGGGCTCGGGTTCGATGCGGTGAATTCCAACACCTTCCAGGACCCGCGCGGGCAGCGCGAGTCCTACAAGTTCGGGAGCCTCACGCACACCTCGGCCGCCGTGCGCGCGCAGGCGGTCGAGCACAACCTCGAGTGCATCCGCATCGGCCGGCAACTCGGCTCGAAGGCGCTGACGCTGTGGATCGGCGATGGCGCCAACTTCCCCGGCCAGCAGCACCTGGCGCGCGCCTTCGAGCGCTACCTGGATTCGGCCGCGCGCATCTACGCGGGGCTCCCGGCCGACTGGCGGCTGCTGATCGAGCACAAGATGTACGAGCCGGCGTTCTACGCCACCGTCATCCAGGACTGGGGCTCCTCGCTGCTGGCGGCGCAGGCGCTCGGGCCCAAGGCCTTCTGCCTGGTCGACCTCGGCCACCACGCGCCGAACGTCAACATCGAGATGATCGTCGCACGCCTGGTGCATGCCGGGCGGCTCGGCGGCTTCCACTTCAACGACTCGAAGTACGGCGACGACGACCTGGACGCCGGCTCGATCGACCCGTACCGCCTGTTCCTGGTGTTCAACGAGCTGGTGGACGCGGCCTGGCGGACGGTGCCGCTTGCGCTCGCGCACATGCTGGACCAGTCGCACAACGTCACCGACCCGGTCGAGAGCCTGATGGCGAGCGCCATCGAGCTCACGCGCGCCCACGCCCAGGCGCTGCTGGTGGACCGCACGGCGCTGGCCGCGCTGCAGGAGGCCAACGACGCGCTCGGCGCCACGCAGGCGCTCAAGCGCGCCTTCACGACCGACGTGGCGCCGATCCTGGCCCGCGCGCGCGCGGCCGCGGCGGCGCCATCGATCCGATCGGCTCTACCGGCAGAGCGGTTATCGCGCGGCCTGCGCGGCGGCGCGCCCGGCCGCGGCGGGTGGCGGCGGCAGCGGTATAGTCTAGGTCCGGCTGCGCCAGGCCGGGGCAGGGGACAGGGGGAGGCGGAATGCGACTGTGCATGAGCATCGCGGAGCTGCGCGAGGAGGCCCGCCGGCGCGTGCCGCGCGCGATCTTCGAGTACGCCGACCGCGGCGCCTACGACGAGGTGACGCTGCGTCGCAACCGCGCCGCGTTCGACGACATCGAGCTGCGCCAGCGCGTGATGATCGACATCTCGCGTCGCCCTCGCCACCACCGTGCTGGGCGAGCCGTGGAGCATGCCGGTGGCGATTGCGCCCACCGGGCTCACGGGCCTGTTCCACCGCAACGGCGAGATCGAGGGTGCGCTCGCGGCCGAGGCCTGCGGCGTGCCCTTCGCGCTCAGCACCATGTCGATCTGCTCGATCGAGGACGTGCGCGCCGCGACCCGCCAGCCGTTCTGGTTCCAGCTCTACATGCTCAAGGACCGCGGCTTCAACGAGGAGATGGTCGCGCGCGCGCGCGCCGCGGGCTCGCGCGCTGATCCTCACCGCCGACCTGGTGCTGCAGGGCGTGCGCCGGCGCGACGCGCACAACGGCCTGACCATCCCGCCGCGGCTCACGCTCGCCAACGCGCTCGACAGCATGACCAAGCCGGCCTGGGCGTTCGGCGTGCTGTTCGGCAAGCGCCGCACCTTCGGCAACCTCGCCGGGCGCGTCGAGGCGAGCGGCGGCCTCGGGACGCTCTCGCAGTGGATCGCCTCGCAGTCCGACAGCTCGATCACCTGGAAGCAGATCGATTGGCTGCGCTCGGTGTGGCCCGGCAAGATCATCGTCAAGGGCATCCTTGACGTGGAGGATGCGAAGCTCGCGGCGGCGAGCGGCGTCGATGCGCTGGTGGTCTCCAACCACGGCGGCCGCCAGCTCGACGGGGCCGCGGCGTCGATCCACGTGCTGCCCGAGGTGGTCGAGGCGGTGGCCGGGCGCTGCGAAGTGCTGTTCGACGGCGGCATCCAGTGCGGCCAGGACGTGCTCAAGGCGCTGGCCTGCGGCGCGCGCTGCCTGGTCGGCAAGTCCTTCCTCTACGGCCTCGCGGCCGGCGGCCGCGCCGGCGTGACGCGCATGTTCGAACTGCTGCGCAACGAGCTCGAGGTGTCGATGGCGCTCGCCGGCGTGACCGACGTGCGCCAGGTCGACCGCAACGTGCTGCGGCGCCGCTGATCCCAACGGAACGTTTCCAGGAGTCCTAACGATGCGACCGACCCTGCGCCTCGTCGCGCTGCTGTCCACCGGCCTCGCCGGCCTCGTCGCCATGGCGGTCGCCGCCACGCCCGCCGCCCCGGCCGCGGCCCCAGCCGCCGATGCGCTGCGCGCCGGCTTCGCGAACCCGCCCAACGCGGCGCGGCCGCGCGTGTGGTGGCACTGGATGAACGGCAACATCACGAAGGAGGGCATCAGGCTCGACCTCGAGTGGATGCGGCGCACCGGCATCGGCGGCTTCCAGAACTTCGATGCGGCGCTCGGCACGCCGCAGGTGGTCGAGAAACGCCTGGTGTTCATGACGCCGGAGTGGCGCGACGCCTTCGGCTACGCGATGCGGCTCGCCGATGAGCTCGGGCTCGAGGCGGCGATCGCCGGCTCGCCGGGCTGGAGCGAGTCGGGTGGCCCATGGGTGCAGCCCGAACAGGCGATGAAGAAGGTCGTGTGGAGCGAGACGCTGGTCGAGGGCGGCAAGCCCTTCACGGGCACGCTGCCGCACCCGCCGATGGTGGGCGGCCCGCTGCTCGACGCGCCGCTGGTAGGCACCTTCGGCCAGGTGGAGCAGGGCGTGCCGCAGTTCTACGCGGACACGCAGGTGCTCGCCTTCCCGGAGCCGGAGGTGCAGGACGCGGCGCCGATGGCGCGCGCGCACCTCAGCAGCAGCGGCGGCCGCATCGATCCGGCGCTGCTCGCCGACGGCGGCATCGCCGAGGCGGTCGCGCTGCCGGTCGGCCCGCCGGGCGGTGCCGCCTGGATCCGCTTCGATTTCGACGCGCCCGAGACGGTACGGGCGCTGGTCTACGCACGTACCGACCACGTGATGTTCGAGGATTTCAACGGCGGCCCGCCGGGGCCGGAGCTGCAGGCGAGCGAGGACGGCGAGCACTGGCGCACGATCGTGCAGGTGCCGGGCGACGGTGCCACGCAGCACACGCTCGCCTTCCCGGCCGTGACCGCGCGGCATTTCCGCGCGCTGTTCGCCACGCAGCCGCCGGCGCCGCCGCCCCTCGACGGCTTCGACTTCTCGGCGTTCGGCATCACGCCACCGGGGCCGGCGACCGACTACCACGTCTCGGAGCTGCGGCTCGAGGCCGGCGCGCGCATCCAGCGGGCGGAGGAGAAGGCGGGCTTTGCCAATCTCGCCGAACTCTCCAGCGTGGCGACGCCCGCCGCCCCGGAGGCGCTCGCGATCCGCAAGGCCGCGGTGCTCGACCTCAGCTCGAAGCTGCGTACCGATGGCACGCTCGAGTGGACGCCGCCACCGGGCCGCTGGCGCGTGCTGCGCTTCGGCTACTCGCTCACCGGCGTCACGAACCACCCGGCCTCGCCCGAGGGCACCGGCCTCGAAGTGGACAAGCTCAGTGCCCGGCACGTGCGCGAGTACATGACGCACTACCTCGACCTGTACGCCCAGGCGTCGGGCGGGCTGATGGGCAAGCGCGGGCTCACGCAGCTCGTCAGCGACAGCTACGAGGCTGGCGCGGCGAACTGGACCGGGGAGCTGCTCGCCGAGTTCCGCAAGCGCCGCGGCTACGATCCGCTTCCGTGGCTCCCGACGCTCACGGGCCGCGTGGTCGAGTCGGCGGCCGCGAGCGACCGGTTCCTCTGGGACTACCGCCGCACGCTCGCCGACCTCATCGCCGAGAACCACTACGAGCAGATCACGAAGATCCTGCACGCCCGCGGCATGGGACACTATGGCGAGTCGCACGAGTCGGGGCGCGTGTTCATCGGCGACGGCATGGAGGCCAAGCGCAGCAACGACGTGCCGATGGCGGCGATGTGGACGCAGCGCCCGGGCGTCAACGCCGACCAGCCGGGCTACAACGCCGACGTCCGCGAGTCCGCCTCGGTCGCGCATCTCTACGGCCAGAACCTGGTGGCCGCCGAATCGCTGACCGCGGGCTTCGGCCCCTGGCAGTGGTCGCCCGCGACGCTCAAGCCCACCGCCGACAAGGAACTGGCGATGGGCCTGAACCGCTTCGTCATCCACACCTCGGTGCACCAGCCGCTCGTCGAGCGGGAACCGGGCCTCTCGCTCGGACCCTTCGGCCAGTGGTTCACGCGCAACGAGACCTGGGCCGGCGCCGGTGCCAAGGCCTGGGTCGACTACCTCTCACGCAGCTCCTTCCTGCTGCAGCAGGGCCGCTTCGTCGCCGACATCGCCTGGTTCTACGGCGAGGACTCGAACGTCACGGCGCTGTACGGCAAGGTGCCGCCGCCGATCCCGGCCGGCTACAACTTCGACTACCTCAACGCCGACGCGCTGGTGCATCGCCTCGGCGTGAAGGATGGCGATCTGGTGACCGCCTCCGGCATGCGCTATCGGCTGCTGGCGCTCGATCCGCGCGCCGTGCACATGTCGCTCCCGGTGCTGCGCAAGCTCCGCGAGCTGGTCGACGCGGGCGGCGTCGTCGCCGGGGCGAAGCCCACCGACACGCCGAGCCTCGCCGACGACGAGCACGAGTTCCACGCGATCGCCGATGCGCTCTGGGGCGATGGCTCCGCGGGCCTGCACCGCCATGGCAAGGGGCGCGTCTACGCCGGGCTGACGCCCGGGCAGGTGCTGCACGAGCTCGGGCAGGCGCCGGACTTCGAATACACGCGGCCCGCGGCCGACACCGAGCTGCTGTTCGTGCACCGCCGGCTGGCCGATGGCGAGCTGTACTTCGTGGACAACCGCCGCGAGCGCGCCGAGACGCTGGAGGCGACCTTCCGCGTCAGCGGCCGGGCGCCCGAGCTCTGGCACGCCGACACCGGCCTGATCGAGCCGGCCAGCTACCGCATCGTCGACGGACGCACCGTGGTGCCGCTGCAGCTCGATCCCTGGGACGCGGTGTTCGTCGTGTTTCGCGCGCCGGCGCCCGCGGCCAGCCGGACGCTGCCCGCGAAGACGCTGGAGCCCGTGGCGACGCTGGCCGGACCCTGGCCGGTCAGCTTCCAGCCCGGGCGCGGCGCGCCGGCGAGCGCGAGCCTCGCGGAACTCGCCTCGTGGAGCGACAACGCCGAGCGCGGCATCCGCTACTTCTCCGGCACCGCGACCTACACGCGCACGCTCGACGTGGCGGCCGACTGGCTCGCCGACGGCGCCGAGCTGTGGCTCGACCTCGGCGAGGTGCGCAACCTGGCCGAGGTGCGCCTCAACGGGCAGGCGCTCGGCGTGCTGTGGAAGCCGCCGTTCCGCGTCAATCTCACGTCGGCGGCGCACGCCGGCGCCAACCAGCTCGAGATCGCCGTCACCAACCTGTGGCCCAACCGCCTGATCGGCGATGCGCAGCCGGACGCGACCACGAAGTACGGCTTCACGGTGCCGCAGTTCTACAAGGCGGACGCCGCGCTGCTGCCCTCCGGGCTGCTCGGGCCGGTGCGCCTGCTGAGCGGGCAGTGCGCCTGCCGGCTGGCGAAATGAGCCGGCCGTTCCCCGACACACTCCCGACCACGGACGAGCGCACACCATGAGCAAGACCGGCCACGGCTGGAAGAACACGATCCTCGCGGGCCTCGCCAACTACATCGACGCCGGCTCGATCGTGGCGGGCTCGGCGGCGCTGGCGCTGTGGAAGGAGCAGTTCGCGCTGAGCGACGGCTTCGTCGGCCTGATCGCCGCCTTCAGCGCCAACGCGATCTCCGCCGGCATCGGCGCGCTGATCGGCGGGCGGCTGTGCGACCTGGTGGGCCGCAAGAAGATCTACCAGTACGACATGCTGTTCTACGCCTTCGGCATGCTGTGGCTGGTGTTCGCGGCGCAGCCGTGGATGATCGTCGCCGGCTTCGTCATGGTGGGCCTGGCGGTCGGCGCCGACATCCCGGCCTCCTGGTCGCTGATCGCGGAGATGGCGCCGGCCGACGCGCGCGGCAGGCACAGCGGCGTCGCCCAGGTGCTCTGGTACCTGGGGCCGGTCGTGGTGCTGATGATGAGCCTGCTGCTCGCGCCGCTCGGCGTGCTCGGCGCGCGCATCGTGTTCGCGCACCTGGCGGTGGTGGCGCTGGTGCTCACCGCGCTGCGCGCCCGCATGCTCGAGTCCACGCTGTGGGAGCAGGCGCGCGCCGGCCAGGCCGGCGGCGGGGCAGGCGCCGGTGCGGCCGCCACGGGCTCGGCCACCGCGAGCATCAAGTCGCTGTTCACGCCCCGGCACATCAAGGCGATGGTGTTCCTGGTGGCGATGTACGGCCTGTGGAACCTGTGGGCCGGCACCAACGGCTTCTTCTTCCCCTACATCCTGCGCACCGTGGGCTCGCAGTCGCAGGCCACCAGCGTCGCGCTGCAGGCCGGCGGCTTCACGGTCAGCATGCTGTCGATCGGCTTCGTGTTCATGCGCCTCTCCGACCGCGTCAACCAGAAGCTGCTGTTCGTGGCCGCGGCGCTGATCCAGATCGCCGGCATGGCGCTGCTGGCGCTGTTCCCGCTCACGCTCCCGGTCGCCGTGTGCTATCTGTTCCTGACGCAGTTCGGCGGCGGCTTCGGCCAGCAGTCCTTCTTCCAGCTGTGGAGCGCCGAGCTGTTCCCGACGCTGCTGCGGGCCACGGCGCAGGGCATGACTTTCGCAGTGGTGCGCATCGGCCTCGGCCTGTGGAGCTTCTTCGTGCCGGTGCTGACCAGCACCGGCTTCACGACGCTCGCCTGGATCCTCACCGGGTTCCTGGTGGCGAGCGCGCTGGTGGGGCTCATCTGGGCGCCGCGCCACGAGGGCAAGTCGCTCGAGCAGATCCAGCGCGAGCGCGCCGCCGTGTAATAATCCCGGCCCTCTACACGAGGGGGTTCGGGATGAACAGGATCGTCACGCTGGGCGTGGCTGCGGGCGCCGTGCTGCTGGGAGCCGCCGGCCGCGCCGCCGCGCCCAACGATCCGGACGCGCGCGCCGCGGCGACCGAGGCGCGCATGAACGCCGCGGAGCGGAGCCTGCTGGTGCACGGCCCGATGGGGCAATCCTTCGACGGCGAGCCGCCGCCGGAAGGCTCGGTCCCCGGCGCCGGCTTCGTCCACGGCATCGAGCGCCTCGGCGTGCCCTCGCTGCGCGAGTCCGACGCCAGCCTCGGCGTCGCCTACGTCAACGGCCTGCGCCACGACGGTGCCACCGCCTTTCCGTCCGGCATGGCCATGGCCGCCACCTGGGACCCCGCTCTCCTGCAGGCCGGTGGCGCGGTGATCGGCGCCGAGGCGCGCGCCAAGGGCTTCAACGTCATGCTCGCCGGCGGCGTCAACCTGATGCGCGAGCCGCGCAACGGCCGCACCTTCGAGTACCTCGGCGAGGACCCGCTGCTCGCCGGCACGCTGGACGGCGCGGCGGTCGTGGGCATCCAGTCGCAGCACGTCATCTCCACCGTCAAGCACTACGCGCTCAACGACCAGGAAACCGGGCGCATGTTCCTCGACGTGAAAATCGCCGAAGCCGCGGCGCGCGAGAGCGACCTGCTCGCGTTCCAGCTTGCGATCGAGCGCGGCCAGCCGGGCGCCGTCATGTGCTCGTACAACAAGGTCAACGGCACGCACGGCTGCAGCAGCGACTGGCTGCTCAACCAGGTGCTCAAGCGCGACTGGGGCTACCGCGGCTGGGTGATGTCGGACTGGGGCGCGGTGCACGGCGTGGACGATGCGCTCCGCGGACTCGACCAGCAGTCGGGTGAGCAGATCGACACGGCGGTGTACTTCAACGAGCCGCTGGCGCAGGCCGCGGCGAAGGACCCGGCCTACGCGGCACGCCTGGCCGACATGAACCGCCGCATCCTGCGCTCGATCTACGCGGTGGGGCTCGATGCCGCACCCGCGGTGGATCCGAAGATCGACTTCAAGGCGCACGGCGAGGTCGCCGAGCGTGTCGCGCGGGAGGGCATCGTGCTGTTGCGCAACGAGCGCGGCGCATTGCCGCTCGCCGGCGACGTGCGGCGCATTGCCGTGATCGGCGGTTACGCCGACGGTGGCGTGCTCTCGGGAGGCGGCTCGAGCCAGGTGCAGGGCGAGGGCGGGCCGGCGGTGTCGCGGCCCTTCGGCGCGGCCGGTCCGTTCGCCGAGATGATGGCCGAGAACTACCATGCTTCGGTGCCGCTCGCGGCCATCAGCGCGCGCGTCCCGAAGGCGCAGGTGATGTTCCGCAACGGCCGCCATATCACCGACGCGGTCAGCGCCGCGAAGCGGGCCGACGTCGCCATCGTGTTCGCCACGCAGTGGATGACCGAAGGCATCGACGTGCCGGACCTCAGCCTGCCGGACGGCCAGGACGCGCTGATCGCCGCCGTGGCCGCCGCCAATCCGCGCACCATCGTCGTGCTCGAGAGCGGCGGGCCGGTGCTGATGCCCTGGCTCGGCGCGACCGCGGCCGTGCTCGAGGCCTGGTACCCGGGTGCACGCGGCGCCGAGGCGATCGCGGCCGTGCTGTTCGGCGACGAGAACCCCTCGGGCCGCCTGCCGGCGACCTTCCCGGCCGCGCTCGCGCAGCTGCCGCGGCCGGCGCTGCCGGGGGCGGACACGGTGGAGCCGAGCTTCGCCGCGCGGCCGGGCCCGGGCGACCGGCTCGACGTGGACTACGACATCGAGGGCGCCGACGTCGGCTACCGCTGGTTCGCGCGCACCGGCGCGCGGCCGCTGTTCGCGTTCGGCCACGGCCTTTCGTACACGACGTTCGCGACCGCGCCGCTGAAGCTCACCAGCGGCAGGGAACTCGCGGCCGAGACGAGCGTGACCAACACCGGCACGCGCGCCGGCGCCGACGTCGTGCAGCTGTACCTGGTGGGCGAGGCCGGCAAGCCCGCGCGCCGCCTGGTCGGCTACCAGCGCGTGATGCTCGCGCCGGGCGAGACGCGTGGCGTGCGACTCAGCATCGATCCGCGCCTCGTCGGCCACTGGGATGGCAAGGGCTGGCGCATCGCCGCCGGCCGCTACGCCTTCGCGACCGGCCGCTCGGCGGAGGAGCTGTCCGCGCCGGTGGAGGTCGCGCTGCGCGAGTCGCGGCGCGGGCCGTAGCGCCCGGGTGCGGGCGGCAGGGGGGGGTCAGTCGTGCGACAGCGCGTCCGTCAGGATGCGCTCGACCTGCCGTACCCTGCGGTCGCCGAAGCGCGCCGGATTCACGAAGCGGCAGCGGTGCAAGGTCAGGCCGCCGCTGCCGATGCGGCGCAGCTGGCCGCTCGCCACGTAATGCCGCACGGCCGCGTCCATCGACAGCACCGCGCCGATACCGGCCAGCGCCAGCTTGATGCGATCGCGCTGCGTGATCACGCGGGCGACCACGTGGAACGCACGGATGCCGCACAGCCGGAGCGCGAGGTCGAAGTCGCGGCTGAGGAACGAGTTGTCGGCCGCCGAGATGATCGGCAGCGATTCGTCCTCGGACCAGGAGCGCCCGTTGGTCAGCCGGGTGGGAAGATAGACGCCGGAAGTGGCCGTGGCGATGCGCTCGGCGATGCGATCGGAGGGCGGCGCGCGCAGCGTCAGGTAGGCGAGGTCGATGTCGTCCTCCTGCAGCTTGAGCGCCGACGAAACCGAGGGATCGAAAAGGCGCAGCTCGATCGCGACGTCGCCGAGCTTGGCGTAGATCTCAGGGATGCAATCGGCGATGCGCTCGGCCAGCGCGTCGCCACAGCCGATGCGGACGACCTGCCGGCGCCCGGCAAGGGCGTCGGGCCGGCTCGATACCGAGCGGATCTCGGCCAGCAGGTTCGGCAGGGCGTCGACCATGCGCTTGCCGCGCGTCGTGAGCCGCGGCGCGGCCCCCGGCGCCATGTTGAACAGCGCATAGCCCAGGCGGCGCTCGAGCGCGCGGATGTGCTTGGAAACGGCCGGCTGCGACACGCCGAGGCTGCGGGCCGCCGCCGCGTAGCCATTGCACTCGGCGACGGCCATCAGGGCCTCGAGCTGGCGCAGGGTGAAGCCGCCGGACATGGGCAGGACCGCTCCCGGGTGGGACGACCTATAACCTATCACTTATAGGTGGGTATAACCAGACAGGATCTTGGGCCGCAGCGCCCTGCGCACCATGATCCCGGGGTGACCTGGCCGGCGATCGCCGGCCAGGCCCTTGGGGATAGGTTCGTAGGGAGGGGATATGAGAACACTGTGCACGCTCGCGTGCGCATCGGTGCTGGTCGCGCCGATGCTGGCCATGGCCGCGGACGAGGGAGCGCTCGAGGAAATCGTCGTCACCGCGCAGCGGCGCGAGGAGAGCATCCAGAAGGCGGCGATCGCCATCGATGCCCAGAGCGGTGCGCGGCTGCTCGACGAGGGCATCACCAAGCCCGAGGATCTCAGCAAGCTGGTGCCGGCGCTCTCCTTCGCCGGTGGTGGCGGGAACAACACCTCGATCTTCATCCGCGGTGTCGGCACGCGCACCAACAACGCCTACCTCGATACCGCGATCACCATCAGCTACGACGGCGTGTTCCTGGGCCGCAGCGCGGCCGCATCGAGCACCTCGTTCTACGACATCGAGCGCGTGGAAGTGCTGAAGGGCCCGCAGGGCATCCTCTATGGCCGCAACGCCACCGGCGGCGCGATCAACGTGCTGCCGACCAAGCCGAAGCTCGGCACGACCGGCGGCTACGTGATGCTCGAGGCCGGCAGCTATGAAGAACGCCAGGTCCAGGGCGCGCTGAACATGCCGCTGGGCAGCAGCAGCGCGCTGCGCTTCGCCTTCAGCCGCTACAAGCACGAGGGGTACAACAAGGACGGCACGAACGATGCCGACATCTCCGGTGCGCGCCTGCAGTTCCTCACCCAACCCAGCGATCGCCTGTCGGTGCGCGTCGGCGCCGACTACACCAAGGTCGGCGGCATGGGCAACGGCTGGTCCTATGCCGGCCGCTACGCGAACGGCCCCGGCGGCTACACCTTCGTCCCGTCGGGACTGCCCAAGAACGAGGGCGCCGAGACCGACGCGGCCAACGCCTACCGGCGCACGCTGCTGGGCGCTCCCGGCTTCGGCTTCTTCGACGCGATCACCGACCACTCCTTCCAGGATTACTGGTACGCCGGGGTGAACGCCGAGGTCAATGTCGACACCGACTACGGCCGGTGGACCTTCATCCCCTCCTGGCGCAAGTCGGACGGCTCGAGCCGCTTCGTCGGGCCGGCCTTCAACACCGGCTGGATCCAGGACCAGCACCAGCAGACGAGCGCCGAGCTGCGCCTCGCCAGCACCGGCGATCACCGCCTCGACTACAGCGCCGGCGCCTACTACTTCAAGGAGAAGAGCGACTCCAACAACACCTACAACCAGGAGTTCGTGCTGCCGCTGCAGCTGTACACGCACGACGCGCGTTCGCTGGCCGGCTTCGGGCAGCTGACTTTCCACGCCACCGACAGGCTGCGCCTCGTCGGCGGCGCGCGCTACACCAGCGACAAGAAGAACATGGACGGCGTGATCGACAACTACATCGTCTTCTGCGGCGGCCCGCCGCCGAACAACCTGGCGCCGCCGGCCTCGTTCGGCCGGGGTTGCGCGGTGCCCGGCAGGCTGCCGCACTTCCCGACGCTCGATACCCCGGAGCAGGCCTTCGCCTGGTTGCAAGGCAATGGCTGGATCAATCCGAACACCGTGCTGTCGGGCGGCCCGCAGGGCTTCCCGCTGCTCAACGGCGTGGGCTTCGTCCTGCGCACGCACGTGCCGCTGGTCGACGGCGGCACGAACAGCAAGGCGACCTGGAAGGCTTCGGTGCAGTACGACGTGGCGCCGGATTCGCTGCTGTACGCCACCTACGAGACCGGGTACCGCGCCGGCGGCTTCCAGCTGGCCGAGAGCTATCCGACCTACAACCCCGAATACCTCGACGCCGCGTCCATCGGTTCGAAGAACCGCTTCCTCGACGGCCGCCTGCAGGTGAACGGCGAGCTGTTCTGGTGGAAGTACAAGGACCAGCAGATCAACTACTTCACGCTTTCGCCCCAGGGCACGCTGGTCAGCTCGACGCAGAACGTCGGCAAGTCCACGAGCAAGGGCTTCGACATCGACGTGATCTACGCCGCGACGCAGAACACGCGGCTGACGGCGCGCTACAACTACCTGAACGCGACGTACGACGACCTGCACTTCCTGACGGCGGCGCCGCGCGACAACTTCGGCTGTCCGTTCTCGCTGCCGGGCGGCACCGCCGGCGGCGCGCCGCTGAAGGACTTCGACTGCTCGGGCAAGCCGGCCGTCTACTCGCCGAAGTACACGGTCAACGCCGGCGTCGACCAGACCTTCCCGCTGGGCAGCTATGACTTCGTCGCCTCGGTGTACACCACCTGGCGCGGCGAGCAGTGGAGCTCCGTCGAGTACGTGGCGCACGAGCTCATCCCGTCGTATTCCACGACCGATGCGACGCTGACGCTGCGGGCACCGGACAACAAGTGGTCGCTCGGCGCCTACGGCCGCAATCTCGAGGACAAGCGCCGCGCATTGTCGGCGCAGACCCCGGTCGTCGGCGCGGCCATGGTTTCCTACGGGGCGGGTGCCACCTTCGGGGTAACATTCCAGGCCTCGTTCTGACGGCTGCCGTCGTTGCAGGGCTGCCCGGGGAGTGTCGTCCGGGCGGCCCTGTCATCGGGCCGCGCCGGGCGCGGCCCGATGGTCCGGAATCGACCAAGCGGGGTGGTTCGATGAAGAAGCTGGGCTGGCCCTTCGTCCTGCTCCTCGGCGCGGCTTCAGTGGCGCCGGCGGCCGACGACCACGCGGCGACACGGCACGGCACCGACCTGCCGGCCATCGTTTCGCCTGCGCCCGTGGCGCCGGCGGGTGCGCCCAACATCCTGCTGGTGCTGCTCGACGACGTCGGCTTCGGTGCCGCCAGCACCTTCGGCGGCCCGGTCCCGACGCCGAACTACGCGGCACTGGCGGCGGGCGGGTTGCGCTTCAACCGCTTCCACACGACGGCGATGTGCTCGCCGACGCGCGCCGCGCTGCTGACCGGCCGCAACCACCACCGCGTCGGCATGGGCGGCATCGTCGACCTCGCGTTCGGCGACGAGGGCTACACCTCGGTCATCCCGAAGTCGGCCGCGACGATCGGGCGCGTGCTGCAGCTCAACGGCTACGACACGGCGTGGCTTGGCAAGGACCACGTGACGCCGAAGTGGGAAACGGGGCCGCGCGGGCCCTTCGACCGCTGGCCCAATGGCCTGGGGTTCGATTACTTCTACGGCTTCATGGGCGGAGCCACCGACCAGTGGTCGCCGGTGCTGGTGGAGAACCGCAACCCGGTCGACCCGCCGGCGGACGATCCCACGTACATCCTCGACCGCGACCTGGCCGACCACGCCATCGGCTGGATCCGCCAGCACCAGGCCGTCGACCCGCAGCGGCCGTTCTTCCTGTACCTGGCCCCGGGCACGGCGCACGTGCCGCTGCAGGCGCCGCGGGAGTGGATCGAGCGTTTCCGCGGGCAGTTCGACGCGGGCTGGGACGCGATGCGCGTCGCGACCTTCGAGCGGCAGAAGCGGCTGGGCGTGGTGCCGGCGGACGCGAGGCTCACGCCGCGCCCGGCCTCGATCCCCGCCTGGGACAGCCTGGGGCGCGAGGCACGGGAGGTCGCGGCCCGGCTGATGGAAGTGCACGCGGCGCAGCTCGCGTACTTCGACGCGCAGTTCGGGCGGATCGTCGATGAGCTCAAGCGTTCCGGCCAGTGGGACGACACGCTGGTCGTCTACATCGACGGCGACAACGGGCCGTCGGGCGAGAGCGGACTCAACGGCATCGTGATCGAAAACCTCAACGGCGGCAGCGCCAGCGTCGAATACATGCACACGCAGCTCGACGCGATGGGCGGGCCGCGCGGCTTCGACGGCTACCCGGTCGGCTGGGCCTGGGCGATGGCGACGCCGTTCCAGTACACCAAGCAGGTGGCCTCGCACCTGGGCGGCACGCGCGACGGGCTGGTGATCAGCTGGCCGCGGCGCATCCGCGACCACGGCGGGCTGCGCAGCCAGTTCCTGCACGTCACCGACATCGCGCCGACGATCTACGAGCTGGTGGGCGTCAGGCCGCCGCGCTCGGTCGACGGCGTCGCGCAGCTCGCGTTCGACGGCGTGTCCTTCGCCGACAGCCTGGTCGATCGGCGCGCACCGGAGCATCACCGCAGCCAGTACTTCGAGATGCTCGGCAACCGCGCCTGGTACGAGGACGGCTGGATCGCCGCGACCACGCCGCAGCGGTTGCCGTGGAAGCCGGTGCCGAAGGCCGATCCGTACGCGTTCAGCTGGGAACTGTACGACCTGCAGCACGACTTCTCCGAGGCCGACGATCTCGCGGCGGCCGAGCCGGCGCGCCTGCGGCGGCTGCGCGCGCATTTCGACGCGGCGGCCGCGCGCAACCACGTCGAGCCCCTGAACAACGATGCGGCACAGCGCATGCGCTCGCCGACGATGAAGCCGTACACGACGCTGGGCCGCGGGTCGTTCCAGTATTTCCGCTCGGAGCAGCGGCTCGCGACGGCCGGATTCCCGGATCTCAAGAACAGCTCGTGGACGCTCGAGGCCCGGTTCGAGTCCGGCACCGTGCCGCCCTCGGGCACGCTGATCGTGCAGGGCGGCTGGGACAACGGCTGGGGGTTGTTCGTGTTTGCCGGCCGGCCGGCGTTCATCTACCGGCTGGACGCGCTGCCGGGGCACAGCTGGCGGCTGGATGCGCCGGCCGCCCTCGGCGCCGGCGAACATCGCATCCGGGTCGAAGTACGGCGCGATTCGGCCGCGGCCGGCGCCGGCGCGGCCGTGGCGCTGGTCGTGGATGGCGGCGCCTCGGCGTCGCTGCACCTGCCAGCCACCGTGCCGGGCACCTTCAACGACGAGGGCGTCGGCATCGGCCGCGATTTCCTGACGCCACTGACCGCCGACTACGAGCCGCCGTTCCGTTTCAACGGCGACCTGGGACCGATTGCCATCGAGGTGCAACCATGAAGACGAGATCCGCACGCCTGTCGAACACCCTGGCGCTCGCCGCCGCGGGCCTGGCGCTGATCGTGGCGAATGGCGCCCGCGCGGCCGATCCGGCGGGCGCGGCGGGCGCGCCGGGCGCGCCGGCGCCGGCGGTGACGCGGCTGGTGACGCTCGGCACGCAGGGCGGGCCGCGCATCATCCCGACGCGGTCGCAGCCGGCGAACCTGCTGATCGTCAGGGGCACGTACTACCTGTTCGACGCCGGCAACGGCGTCGGCCGGCAGCTGGCCCTCGCGCACGTTTCCGTCGGCGACATCGGGCGCATCTTCATCACGCACAACCACGATGACCACAACGCCGACTGGGGCACGCTGATGGGGCTCGCCTGGAGCCTGGGACGCAAGGAACCGGTGGTCGTGTACGGCCCGCGCGGCACCGAGTCGATGCTGCTCGGCTTCCTGCAGTACTTCGCGCCGAACGTCGCGAACCGCACGCTCGTCAAGGGCGGCACGACGCCGCCGGAGAAGGTGTTCGTCGCGCACGACATCGAGCAGGACGGGCTCGTCTACCAGGACGACAACATCAAGGTCACGGCGCTCGAGAACTGCCACTTCCACTACCTGCCGGGCGACCCGGGCCATGGCTGGCAGAAGTCCTACGCCTTCCGCGTGCAGACGCCGGACAAGGTGGTCGTGTTCAGCGGCGACACCGGCGATTGCGGCAAGCAGCTGGTCGAGTTCGCGCGCGGCGCCGACATCCTCGTGCACGAGGTCATCAGCCTGCCGGCCATCGAGAAGCGCATCCGCTCCGATCCGGCGGTGCGCTACAGCGAAGAGCAGATCCCGGCGCTGATGCGCCACATGCGCGACGAACACACCAGCCCCGAGGACATCGGCAAGCTGGCCGCCGCGGCCGGCGTGGGGCAGGTGGTGCTGTCGCACCTCGTGCCGGGCGGCGATGAACTGCCGGACTCGGCCTATTCCGACGGCGTGCGCAAGTTCTATCCGGGCCCGGTCACGGTGGCGAAGGACCTGATGGAATTCCACTGAGGGCCGGCGGTCAGGCGTCGCGGCCGCCGGTCTCGTCCGCGTCCTCGACCGGCGCGATGATCACCTGCACGCCCGCGGCGCGCAGGGGCTTGAGGTCTTCTTCGCTCGCGCCGTCGTCGGTCACCAGCGTGGCGATGCGCTCGGGCGGCATGACGATGATCGAGGAGCGCGCCTTGAGCTTGCGGCTGTCGGCCAGCACGATGACCTGCTCGGCGGCCTTGAGGAGCTTGGCCTGCGCCTGCGCGACCAGCGGGTCGGCCTCCATCAGGCCGTGGCGGTTCAGGCCAAAGCAGCCCGTGAACAGCTTCTGCGCCGAGAAGCTCGCGATCGAGTCGTTGTCGAAAGGGCTGAGCACGATGTTCTGCTCGCGGAATATCGTGCCGCCGGGCACGCAGACGCGGTTGCGGCTGGTGGCGAGCAGCTGCGTGATGATCGGGATCGAGTTGGTGAGGATGTCGAGCTCGCGCGCGGCGAGGAACTCCACCAGCGCCGCGGTCGTCGTGCCGCCGTTGATGCTGATGGCCTCGCCGTCGCGGATGAGCGCGGCGGCGGCGCGCGCGATCGCGCGTTTCTGCGGCACGGCGACCTCGCGCGAGAGCGCGAAGGGCACGCCGACCGGGTGCGCCTCGTGCCGCGGCCGCACCGCCTCGGCGCCGCCGCGCACGCCGCAGCTGCCCGCCCTCGGCAAGCGCCGTCACGTCGCGGCGGATGGTGGCGTCGGAAGCGCCGACGATCTCCACCAGCTCGGTGATGCTGATGATGGAGCGCTCCTGCAGGAGGCGGAGGATCAGGCGGTGGCGTTCGGCTTCGAGCATGGCGGGCAAGCATGCCAGCAGCGTGAGCGGACAGCAATCAAATTCGATCAAAACCAGTCACGGGCTGCGGGGTCCACGCGGGTCCGGCCGGGCGAGCGGGGGTGGCCAGCGGCCGGGTTCATTGGCGCACGCCGGGGGATTGCTTAGAATGCCGGCCCCTCGCCGGAGTAGCTCAGTTGGTAGAGCGGCGCATTCGTAATGCGTAGGTCGTAGGTTCGATCCCTATCTCCGGCACCATCTTCCCCGGCTCTCCTGTCGCCAAGTCACGCAGGCTTGGCGACCATCAGGAAGAAGACGACAAGCATCGCGGTGAAGGCGGGGTAGCCAAGCCACTCCCAGCGCCGCGCCAATGTCCAATAGCGGGAGGGGAGCTCTGCGCCGCCGGAGCCTGACGATTCAGCCAGCTTCGCCATCCTGATTTGATACACGACGACCGGCAACCAGCAGGCGCCGGCCAGCAAGTACAGCGCGATCGACAGGAGCAGCCAGCGCGACCCGATGGGCCATCCGGCCATGTGCATCATCGCTGCGCCAGTCAGCGGCTGCACGATCACGGCCGGGGTCGTGAAGTACCAATCGGCCTTCACCGCGAGGCGCGAAACCACGGCGATGGCTTCCCTCGAGCCCGACCTGTTGGCGAAATACAGGTGGAACGCCGTTCCGAACCCCGTTCCCACCAGCACGACCGATGACAGCACGTGCAGGGTCTTCACCAGGAGGTAAGTCACGACCGACTCTCCGAGGCGAGCACGACAAGAATGGCCAGCATGGGCAGGTTCTTGAGGATGGGTCCGAACGGGTGCCAGAGCCATTCAGGCATCGCCACGACGATCACGACGGTGTAGCCGAGGATCAGCGCCAATTGCGCGATCCATGTGCCGCGGTACGGCCGGGCCAGCGTCGCGATACCGAGCAGGAGGTCGATGGCACTTGCGCCGTACAGGCAGGCGGCTGCAGTCACTCCCGACAGCCCGACTCGCGCCAGCAAGGCCATGCTGTCGACGCGCGGGAATGCGAACAGGCTGGCAAGTGCCGAAAGGGTCCATACTGCCGCGAGTGAGTAGCGGAGCAATGGACGTTGCCACGACGCCAGGGCACGTGCGCGCAGTCGCTCGGCGTCGGGGCCGCCGATGAAGTCCGCGAGACCTTGCGGCGCGCGCCCGAGAAGCAGTGCGAAGCCACTCGAATCTGCTGCATTGCCCTGCTGCAGCATCCGCCATGTCGCGGGATTCAGGGTGGCACCGGGAATCTGCCCGGTGAAGCGCGCGGTCATGGCCATGACTGCCGACGGGATCGTGACCCACAGGGCCGTCGGCAAAGCGAAAGCCTGGCGATAAGTGCCGATCATCGCGCGCAGCGTGTGGTGCGTAGATCCAACGCATTCGATACAGCGTCGCGGCGAAGTTTGCGGCTGCAGGGCGATGGACACCGCATCCGCGAGGTCATTGACGTGCACCGGCTGGAATCGTGACTGTTCGGGCAAGGAGGGCAGGGCGATGACGGGCAATGTGGCGAGAATCCGGAACGAAGTCGATGACGCGCCCTCCTCGCCGTAGACGAGCGAGGGACGGAGTACCAACCACTCGATTGGCAGGCGCATCAGCGCTGCGTCGGCCGCCGCCTTGGTGCGGAAGTACTCCGTTGTTCCCGAGTCCGCACCGAGGGCCGAGATCTGGACGACTCGGCGCACGCCGGCTTGTACTGCTGCATGGAACAGTGCGATCGGTGTGCGTTGGTGCAGGTTGGCGAACGTCGACCCCGGGCGCTCCGCGATGATCCCGACGGTGTTGATGACGGCGTCGATGCCGGCAAGGCGAGGAGCCCAGACTGCTGGACTCGTGTCGCGCGAATAATCGATCTCCATCTCGTCAGGTTGGCTGGCGCATCGCAGGCCGCGAACGACTTCGTGTCCGTCCGCGCGCAACCTGGCGCAGAGCCTGCGGCCGATGAAGCCGGAGGCCCCGCACACGAGGACTTTCACGACGGCACCTTCGTGCCAGTAACCGACCCATTTGTCGGCACCGTACGGAACATTGCTCGAGCCACAGCGCCTGTGGCGATCAGAGTGCCCACGATCGCGAGCACGAGGGTGCGCCGCAGTACGGAACTGATGCTGCCCGCCTCGCCAGCGAAGCCGAGCGTCAGTGCTACGGGCACCAGGAGTACCGCTACGGTCGTGACGCGCGACCAGAAGGCGGCGCGCACCTCCGTGCCACAGATCTCCCGCAGCAGCGGGTGCGCGACTGCAGAGATGTAGCGCGCCACGATGGCGCCAATGGTCAGCGGCATGATCAGTTCGAGTGCGAGAGTGATTTCCTGCATATGGCCTCCACTGAGTTTGTGACAGTAATTTCAGTAAACACAGAAATAACACCGCCCAAAAAAGGGCGGGCTCGGGCCCGCCCGAATGGTTGCTCAGCGCTTCCGGCGAACGATCCGGCTGATCTTTGCGGTTACGCCCAACGTCTTCATCAATGTCTCTGGCTTGAGGCGCAGCATCTCATCGGCCAGGGTGCTCATGACCTCTATGAACTGGAGGGTCTCCTCGAGGCGGCGGCGGACGCCGGGATCCTCGCTGTCGAGGGCCGGGCTCGCCAGGCATTCGCGCAGCGTCGCCATGGTGGGATCGATCTCGCGTTGGCGACGTCCGGCCACGATCAGCTTGAAGAGTTCCCAGACGTCGGTGGATGTCTCGAAGTGGTCGCGCCGATCGCCCCGGACATGGACGACTCGCACGAGGTTCCAGCCCTGCAGTTCCTTGAGGCTGGTGCTTACGTTGGACCTCGCCACCCCTAGCGTTGCGGTGATCTCCTCGGCATGCATCGGGCGAGCTGCCAGGTAGAGCAGGGCGTGGATCTGGGCAACGGTCCGGTTGACCCCCCATCTGGAACCCATCTCGCCCCAGTGCAGTACGAACCGCTCGCTGACGCCTTTCAGTTCCATGGCGCTATCCTAGGGTGTCTGTAAGTTCTGTCAAGACAGAAATTTACTGAGTCTGTCCGAATGCGGGCCCGATGCGGACCTGCGGTCCGTCCGGCTCCCAAGTCATTTTGGGAGATACGGACTCGATCTATTTTCGTTTATTTCGAATACAGACATAATGCCGACCTACCAGCCGGAATGCCGTCATGAGCGCGCTTCAGAATACCGACCCGGTCGTCCCTTCGGAGCGTGACGCCCAACTCGCGCAGGAGAGCAGTCGCCTGCTCGCCGCGTGCATTGGCAAGGGCGATACGGCGCGCCTGATCGTGCAGGACGGGAAGCAGCGCATCGACGTGCCGGTTGCGGCCTTGCGCATGCTGGTAGACATCCTCGCGCAGATGGCCCAGGGCAATGCAGTCAGCCTTGTTCCCATCCATGCCGAGTTGACTACGCAGCAGGCGGCCGACTTCCTCAATGTGTCGCGCCCTCACGTGGTGCGCATGCTGGAGGAGGGCAAGATCGCGTTCCGCAAGGTCGGTACCCATCGCCGCGTCCTGTTCCGGGACCTGATGGAATACAAGCAGCGATCCATGGCGGAAAGCCGCCAGGCGGCAGACGAGCTTTCGAGGCAGGCACAAGAGCTCGGCCTGGGATATTAGGCCGTGGCCACGTTCGCGGCGGTCTACGACGCGTGCGTGCTGTATCCGGCGCCCTTGCGCGACCTGCTGGTGCGCCTTGGGCAAACAGGCCTCTTCCGTGCCCATTGGACTGACCAGTTCGACCTGTCTCCAGCCACGGTTTGCCAAGCCGTTCGAGAGCAGCGCGCTGCCCTCGTCAACCCGCCAAGGTCCGATCCCGAGTTGATGGCCATTTTCCTGACGGCAGGGCTGGCGAGCACTGTTGCCGCCCTGGAGGAAGTGCAGTCACTCCTGTAGCTCCATACGAGTGTGAATACCGTGTTCGTTGTGCTAATATGCGCTTCACCGCATAAGCGCATGATCTGGGTAGCCGCCCATGCAGAACACCGTCGAAGTCCTGTCCGCGCTGGCCGAGCCGACGCGCCTCGGCGCCCTGCGGCTGCTCTGGGACGGTCGCGAGCACTGCGTCTGCGAGCTGATGCGGGTGCTCGACGTCACGCAGTCCCGCATGTCGCGCCACATGGCGGTGTTGCGGCAGGTGGGGCTGGTGGTGGACCGGCGCGATGCCCAGTGGGTCCGCTACCGGCGCAATCCCGCGATCGATGCCGGGTCGGCTGCCATCGTCGACGCGGTGCTGGCGAGCCTGCCCGAGCGACCGGAGGCGCAGGCCGCATGAGCCTCGATGCAACCCTGGCCGCGGGTGAGCCGCGGCGCACGCACGCCACCCTGCGCTGGCTGGCGGCCACGGCGGGGGCGCTCCTGCTGTGGGTCGTGATCTACGCGCAGCTGGCGCGATTGTCGGAATGGATCGTGGCGCAGCTGCCGCTCGAGCGCGGCAGCCGGCTGGAGGAGGCGCTGCGGTTCTTCGTCTACGAGACGCCGAAGGTCGTGATGCTGCTGACGCTGGTGGTCTTTGCCATGGGCGTGGTGCGCAGCTTCTTCTCGCCGGAGAAGACGCGCGCGCTGCTCGTCGGGCGCCGCAAGGGCGCGGGCAACGTCCTCGCCGCGGGCCTCGGCGTGGTGACGCCCTTCTGTTCCTGCTCGGCCGTGCCGCTGTTCATCGGCTTCGTCTCGGCGGGCGTGCCGCTGGGCGTGACCTTCTCCTTCCTCATCGCCGCGCCCATGGTGAACGAGGTGGCGCTCGGCCTGCTGATCGGCCTGGTCGGCTGGCACGTCGCGCTGACCTACCTGCTGTTCGGCCTCGGCGTCGCGATCGTCGCCGGCTGGGTGATCGGCCGGCTGGGCCTGGAGGGCTGGCTGCAGGACTGGGTAAAGCCGATCCACACCGGCGCGGCAGGCGCCATCCCGGATGCGGCGCCGCCGACCGCCGTCGACCGACTGCGCCTGGGCCTCGCGGCCGTCCGGGACATCGTCGGCAAGGTCTGGCCCTGGGTGCTCGCCGGCATCGCCGCCGGCGCGTGGATCCACGGCTTCGTGCCCGCCGGCCTGATGTCGCGCATCGTCGGGACCGATGCCTGGTGGTCGGTGCCGGCCGCGGTGCTGCTCGGCATCCCGATGTACGCCAACGCCGCCGGCATGATCCCGATCGTCGAGGCGCTGCTGTCCAAGGGCGCCGCGCTCGGCACGACGCTCGCCTTCATGATGTCGGTCATCGCGCTGTCGCTGCCCGAGATGATCATCCTGCGCAAGGTCCTGACCGTGCGCCTGATCGCGGTGTTCGCCGGCGTGGTCGGTGTCGGCATCCTGGCCGTGGGCTACCTGTTCAACCTGCTGTTTCACTGAGGCCCGCATAGGAGGGCGCGAAGATGAAGGACGTGAAGGTGCTCGGTCCGGGATGCAAGCGCTGCGAGACGACGGCCGCCATGGTGCGGGATGCCGCCGCGAAGCTCGGCGTGGAGGTTTCGCTGGAGAAGATCACCGACGTCGCCGCGATCGCGCGGTTCGGCGTCATGGCCACGCCCGGCGTCGTCGTCGACGGCAAGCTGGTGCATGCCGGCGGGCTGCCGACGGCCACCGCCGGGGAGACTTGGCTGCTCGCTGGCGGCGCCCGGGGCGCCGTGGGGTAGAATTCGCCGGCTTCGGAATCACAGGACCAGCGAGTTCCACCATGGCACGAATCATCGGCGGCGTCGGCGTATCCCACACTCCCACGATCGGCTTCGCGTACGACACGCACAAGCAGAACGATCCTTCCTGGGCGCCGATCTTCAAGGGCTTCGAGCCGGTGCGCGCCTGGTTCAAGGAGAAGCAGCCGGACGCGCTGGTGTACGTGTTCAATGACCACATCACCTCGTTCTTCTTCGACAACTACGCGGTGTTCTCGCTCGGCATCGGCGAGGAGTACAAGGTGGCGGATGAGGGCGGCGGGGCGCGCGCGCTGCCGGCGGTGCCGGGCAACCCGGGGCTCGCGGCGCATATCGGCGCGAGCCTGATCGCCGAAGAGTTCGACATGTCCTTCTTCCAGGACAAGCCGCTCGACCACGGCTTCTTCTCGCCGATGTCGGTGCTGCTCGAGCGTACTGACAACAAGTGGCCGACGACGCTGGTGCCGCTGCAGGTCGGCGTCATCCAGTTCCCGATCCCCTCGGCGGCGCGCTGCTACAAGCTGGGCCAGGCGCTGCGGCGCGCGATCGAGAGCTACCCCGAGGACATCAAGGTCGCGGTGCTGGCCACCGGCGGCCTCTCGCACCAGGTGCACGGCGAACGCTCCGGGCACAACAACGTCGAGTGGGACAAGCACTTCCTCGAGCTGATCGCGCGCGACCCGGCGCGCCTCACCGAGATGACGGTGGCGGAGTACGCCGAGCTCGGCGGCTGGGAGGGCGCCGAGATCGTCATGTGGCTCATCATGCGCGGCGCGCTCTCGGCCAACGTGCGCGTCTCGCACAGCTCCTATTACCTGCCGTCGATGACGGCGATCGCGACGCTGGTGCTCGACAACGACGACCTGCCGGTGCCGGGCAAGGTCAACGAGCGCCACCGCGCGCGCATCGTCGAGCAGACCGCCGACGCCGCCAAGCTCCCGGGCACGCATCCGTTCACGCTCGAGAAGAGCGCGCGCCGCTACCGCATCAACAAGTTCCTGCACGACCTGGTGATCCCCGAGCACCGCGAGCTCTTCAAGAAGGACCCGGAGGCGTCGTTCGCCAAGGCGGGGCTCACCGAGGTCGAGAAGGACCTGATCCGCCGCCGCGACTGGCAGGGCCTGATCCACTACGGCGCGATCTTCTTCGTGCTGGAGAAGCTCGGCGCGGTGGTCGGCGTCTCGAACCTGCACATCTACGCGGCGATGCGCGGCGAGAAGCTCGAGGACTTCATCAAGACGCGCAACACGCAGGTGCTGTACTCGGTGACCGGCACCGAGGCCGGCCGCAACGTCTCCTGGGACAAGAAGAGCGGCAGCTGAGCGGGTCCCTGAGCCTCGGGCGGATCACCCATGACCGAAGCCGACTACCTGCGGTACCTGAAGGCCTTCAACGCGCGCGACTACGCGGCGATGGAGACCTTCTTCGCCGATGACTTCGCGCTCGAGAACGCCGGCTTCATCGTCAAGGGCAAGGCGGCCTTCCGCGAGTTCTACCGCTTCTTCCACGCCTATTGCCGCGAGAGCGTGCGCTTCAAGGGGTTCTATCCCGGCAAGGGCGGCTGCGTCGCCAACGTGGTCATCGCCTTCGAGGGCATCGCCGACCTGACGCCGGCGATCCTCGCGGACAAGGGCTACCCGGGCATGACGCCGGTGGCGAAGGGCAGCCGCGTCGAGCTCGAGTTCCTGATCCTCTACGAGCTGGACGCCGCCGGGCTCGTCCGGCACATCAAGGGCGCGGTGTACGTGCCGGCCGCGGCCGCCAGCCCGGCCGCGACGCCTGCGGCGCACTGAGGCGCCCGGGGGCAGTCCATGTACCAGCGACTCCTGGTTCCCCTCGACGGCAGCGACACCGCCGCCCGCGGGCTCGCCGAGGCGATCCGGCTCGCCGCCGGCCAGCCGGTGAAGCTGCGGCTGGTGCTGGTGGTCGACGAGGCCGATACGGCGCTCGCGCAGGCGGCCTGGCCCAGCGGCGAGCTGCGCCAGCGCATCCGCGCGGAGGGCGAGGCCGTGCTGCGCGATGCCGCGGCGCAGGCCCGGGCCGCGGGCCTGGAGGCCGATACGCGGCTGCTCGCGCCGGAAAGCGGCGTCCCGGGCGCGGCGATCCTCGCGCAGGCGCGCGAGTGGCCGGCGGATGCCATCGTGATGGGTACGCACGGCCGCGGCGGCGTCGGCCGGCTGCTGCTCGGCAGTTGCGCCGAGCACGTGCTGCGGCACGCGACCGTGCCGGTCCTGCTGGTGCGGCGCGCCGGCGCGGCCTGAGCCCGGCGCAGCCGCGCGGGTCTCAGCCGCCGCTGTCGCGCGCTGCCTTGCGCAGCAGTTCGGCGTTCGCCTCGATCAGCTCGCGCACCGAGCGCGCCTTGCGGCCGGTGAGCTTCTCGACGTCATTGGTGCAGATGTCGAGGCAGCCCTCGCGGATCGATTGTTCGAAGGTCACCATGTCCTCGCTGTTCCACGGGATGCCGGCGACGGTCTGGTCGTCCACCGGCTTGCGCGGGATGCCAAGGGCGTCGAAGTGCGCGTACATTCCCTCGTCGGTGGTCTCGACCAGCTCGATCTTCTTGCCGCACACCTCGCTCATCATCGCCGCGACCTCGGCGAAGGTCTCGCGGTTCGGTCCAGTGATGTTGTAGACGCGGTTTTCGTGGCCCGCCTGTGTCAGCACCGCGACCGCGCTGTTGACGCAGTCCTCGCGCCACACCATGGCCTCGCGGCCGCCCTTGGTGCTGGTCATCCACTTGCCGGCGGCGATGAAGCCCGGCCCGGTGTTGACGATCATGGCGTCGGCATAGTGCGCGTCGCGCAGCATCGTCCAGGCGACGCCGCTCGCCTTGATGAGGTTTTCGGTCTCGCGGTGGTCGATCGAGACGATCGCGGGGTTCTTCAGGTTGTCGATGCCGATGAAGCTGGTGTAGAGGATGTGCCGCACGCCGTTGGCGGCCGCCGCGTCGATCGCGGCCTTGTGCTGCACGACGCGCGCGCCGACGCGCGTGCCGGAGATGAGCAGCATCTTCTCCGCGCCCTTCAATGCCGCCGCGAGCGTCGCGGGCTTGTCGAAGTCGCCGTAACGCACCTCGCAGCCGGCCGCGGCGCGCGCGGCGAGCTTGGCCGGCGTGCGGGTGATGAGTATCAGGTCGGGTCCGCGGCCCATGGCGATGAGCTTGTCGGTGGCCATGCGGCCGTACTGCCCGGAGGCGCCGGTGATGACGATCTTGCCCATGTTTCCCCTTCCTTAAGCCGGCGGCGTCGCGCGGCGCGCAGGGGTGGATTGTGCGGGCTGGCGGCCACGGGGCGCAATCCGGGTTCGGCCGATCGTGCGGTCCGCGCGCGGCTGCCGTACCCTAGGCGGGCGTGCGGCCAGGCGCGCAGTCGGCAGTGGCGGAGGGGGAATCGTGAACCGGGCGGACTACGAGCGGTACCTCGCGTGCTTCAACGCGCGCGACTACGAGGGCGTGCTGGGCTTCTGGGCGCCGCAATTCGAGGCGAGCTTCGCCGGGGTCGTGCTGCGCAACGGCGCGGAGCTGCGCCGGTTCTATGCCTTTCTCCATTCCTACCTCGACGAGCGCATCCACGTCGAGGACTTCATCGGCGACGAGCGACTGGTCGCGCTGCGCGCGCAGGTGCGCATCGAGGGCAAGCGCGAGCTCACGCGCGAGACGCTGGTCGCGGCCGGCTTCGGCGGCCTGCACCCGATCGCGTCGGGGCAGGTGATCGAGATGCAGCAGCTCATCCTCTACCGCCTCGAGGGCGGCAGGTTCAAGCAGGTCTACTGCGGGCTGCTGTAGTCGCTAGCCGCGCCGGGGCGGCGCGGTGCCCGCCGGCGCGACGCCGAGGAAGTCGAGCAGCGCGCGCGTTTCGTCGTCGGGCCCGGCGACATCGGCGGCGAGGCGCGCATAGCGCTGCGCAATGCCTTCGAAGATCGCGGCGGTGGCCGCGTCGCCGGCCGCGAACTCCGCGATCTCGCGCATCTCGTCGACCCAGCGGTACGCCTTCGGGAAGGCGCGCGGCACCTGGGTGCGCGCCCAGGCGAGCAGCTCCGGGCGGCTGCGCTCGAGCTCGGCGCGCAGCGCGGGGGCGGCGCCGGCGCGCTGCGCCGCGAGGATCATCGCCGTGCAGATCGCCGTGACGCCCTTGCTCATGCCGGCGTAGGCCATTTTCAGCGCCGAGGCGGCGCCGACCGGACCCTCCAGCAGGCGCACGTCCAGGGCAGGGCGCGCGAGCCCGGCGAACCGGGCCGCGGCCGGCCCGGCGGCATAGAACACCGTGCGTTCCGCGCCCACCGGCGGCAACCCGATGATGCCGGCGTCGGCGAAGCTCCAGCCGCTGGGTGCGATGCGCGCCTCGATCGCGCGCACCGTGTCCGGGCTCACGGCGTTGCAGTCCACGTAGGCGCCCGGCACCGGCGCCGCCGCCAGCACCGGCGCGAGCCCGGCGGCCACCTCGAGCGCGACGCCAGGCGGCACGATCGAGAGCACCAGCGCAGCGCCGGCGAGTTCGGCGCGATCGACACCCTGCATGCCGGCGGCGCGGGCGCGCGCGCGGCTCGCCTCGCTCCGGCCCTCGAGCAGCGTGAGGACGCGGCAGCCCTGGTCGGCGAGGCGGCGCGCGACCGCGCTGCCCATCGCGCCGGTGCCGATGACGGCGATCGTGCGGTTCATGGCCATGCATGGTGTACGCTGCGCGCTCCGGAGTGAAGGGGGGAAGGCATGCGGCGCAGCGTCGATCGGATCCTGACGACCCACGTGGGCAGCATCACGCGGCCCGCGGACCTGCTCGAGGCCTCGGGCGGCGGCGCCAACACCGGCCGCGGCCCCGAGGACTGGCCGCGCTACGAGCAGATCCTCAGGCGCTCGATCGCCGAGGTGGTGCGCCAGCAGGCGCAGGCCGGCATCGACATCGTCAACGACGGCGAGTTCGGCAAGAGCAGCTGGGCGGGCTACATCATCGCGCGCCTGGGCGGCTTCGAGGTGCGGCCGCAGCAGCTGCGCCCGATCGAATGGCTGGGGCGCGACATGGAGCGCTTCCGCGAGTTCATCGAGGCGGAGATGCCGCGCGCGAAGATCGGCGCGCCGACCGAGGCCTGCGTCGGGCCGATCCGCTACCAGGACCGCCGCCAGCTCGACCTCGCGATCGATGCGCTCAAGGCGACCGCCGGCACCCCGGGCGTGACCGAGTACTTCATGACGGCGGTGGCGCCGGCCAGCACCGCCTTCGACGGGGTCAACGAGTACTACGCCACCGAGCGCGAGTACGTATACGCGATCGCCGACGCGCTGCGGGTCGAGTACCAGGCGATCCACGCCGCTGGCTTCCTCGTGCAGGTCGACGACGCCGTGCTCGCCAACATGTACGACACGCTGGTGCAGAAGAGCCCGCAGCATTACCGCAAGTGGGCCGAGCTGCGCGTCGAGGCGCTCAACCACGCCCTCGAGGGCATCCCCGAGGACCGCATCCGCTACCACGTGTGCTTCGGCAGCTGGCACCTGCCGCACACCGCGGATGCGCCGCTCGAGGACATCATCGACCTCGTCCTGCAGGTGAAGACCGGCGCCTATTCGATCGAGGCGGCGAACCCGCGCCACGAGCACGAATGGCGCGTGTGGGAGCAGCGCAGGCTGCCGAACGACCGGATCCTCATTCCCGGAGTGATCACGCACCACGTCGTGACCGTCGAGCATCCGCGGCTGGTCGCCGACCGCATCGTGCGCTTCGCGAAGCTGGTCGGGCGCGAGAACGTGATCGCCGGCACCGACTGCGGCTTCGCGCAGGTCGATTTCGTCCGGCGCACGCACCCCTCGGTGATGTGGGCGAAGTTCGAGGCGCTCGCCGAGGGCGCGCGCATCGCCACGCGCGAGCTCTGGGGACGATAGCCCCGGGGACGCTGGCGTTGGCGACGACCGGGCCGCGCGCGATCGGGCGCCGGCGGCGACCCGCAAGGCCGCCGGCGTCCGCACGCGCCGCGAGCGCGTGGCGCGCTATTTCACCGGCGCCATCAGGTGCTGGTACGGTGTCCCCGCCCACATCACGTAGGGCTGCGAGGTGTCGGGGTCCGCGTTCTTCGGATAGCCGTCGTAGAAGGCCGCGTCGGCGCCGACGATCATCACGTGCGGACCGGTCTTGATCCAATGGTTGCCCGCCATCGGCTTCTGCCCGTAGGGGTCTGTGTTGCTCGCGTCGGTGCCGCCCTCGAGCATGTACATCAATCCGACGCGCCCGGCCGGCGGTGTCGCGTGCTTGAGCCAGGCGTCGACCCAGGCACCCGCGGCCTTGTCCCAGCACATCGGGTCCGGCCCCGGGGTCTCCGGGCTGTCCGGCATGCAGGTGTAGGCGTTGGTTCCCTTGCGCAGGGTGCGCATGCTGCCGTCGGCGTTCGCCGCGACGATGGTCGCGGCGCGCCCGACCGCCCTGGGCGCGGCCGCCTCGGCGCTGGCGATGAGCTGGGCGTCGCTCATCGGCTTCGCGGCGGCGGCGTGGTGCATGCCGCCCATGTCCTCGTGCTTCATCTCATCGTGCTTCATGGCTGCGTCGCCGCTCATTGGCGCATCGGCCGCGGACGCCACCCACGTCGCGCCGATCAGTGCCAGCCCCAGGACCGTTTTTCTAGTGATCTGCCTGAGCATGGACATCCTCCTTCAATCGACCGATAGAGAAAGATGCGGGCGAGGCGGATGAGACGCCCGGATGCGGATGATTTCAAGTGTCATTTGCGTCACATTCGCAATTGAAGGTGAAAATGCGTGCGCCAATAGGTACTTAACACGCCTTCTCGTGACATGCCGGTGACACTGCGGATGTGCCGGGCGCGTACTTTGGCCTCCGTGGAAATCCGCCAACTGAACGTCCTGCACTGGCTCGGCCAGCACAAGATCGGCCGCGAGCCGAGTGCCGCCGCCCGCCACGGCGCCCTGGTGGTCGACACCTGCCAGCGCCGCGTCGCCGTCGTCGACAGCCGCGAGGCCCGCGAGGCCCTGCGCAAGCACTTCCCGGCCGATGGCGGCCTGCAGGCCTTCGAGGGCCACGAGGCCTACGCCTTCCTGCTGCGTTTCGCCTGCGGCCTCGAGAGCCGCCTGGTGGGCGAGACGGAGATCTTCGGCCAGATCAAGCAGGCCTGGAACGACTTCACTCTCGAGCCTTCGCCGCTCGCGCACGATCTCTCGCCCTGGATCCAGCGCCTGTTCCAGGACGTCAAGGACATCCGCGCCCGCTTCCTCTCCAGCATGGGCAGCGCCTCCTACGGCTCCCAGGTGCGCCGCCTGCTGGGTGAACCGGCCGAGGGCGCGACCACGCTGCTCGTCGGCGCCGGCCAGCTCGCCGAGTCCATCGCGCCCTGGCTCGACGGCGGCGAACTGCAGATCTGGAACCGCACGACCGACCGCGCGATCGAGCTCGCCAACGAGCTGGTGAAGCGCCCGGGCCCGCGCCAGATCCGCGTGCTCAACGGCCACGACGCCGAACTCGAGGCCTGGGGCCGCGCCCGCGACGTGGTGGTGTGCATCCCGGCCGACGCCGAGCGCGACCCGGCCCGCATCGCGGCCTGGAACGCCCGTCCCGACCGCAGCGGCCGCCTGATCCACCTCGGCCTCTCCGACGCCGGCACGCACGCCCACTGGGGCGGCGCCTCGGACCTGCTCGACCTCGGCACGCTGTTCGACCTGCTGCGCACGCAGACCGAGCAGCGCCGCCGCGCGGTGGAGCGTGCCCGCCGCGGCTGCGCCGAGAAGGCACTGCTGCGTGCGCTCGGGCCGAGCACCTCCTCGGCGCACGGCTGGGAAGATCTCGCCGCCTTCGCTACGCTCGCCTCCTGATCGTTCCGGTCGCGGGGTCCCTTCGCAGGTGATCCGGTACATGGCGCAGCGCACACTCCAAGCTCGGTACGCGCCGCAGCGCCACGGCGCGCGCGCAGAGCAGCGCCGGCGCGCCGCCTCGAATCGCTCCGGCCTCACGGTCGAGCTGGTCGGCATCGACACGCGCGGTGACCGCATCACCGACGTGCCGCTGAGCCAGGTCGACGGCAAGGCCTTCTTCACCGCCGAGATCGATGCCGCGCTGCAGCGCGGCGACGTGAACCTCACGGTCCACTCGTTCAAGGACCTGAGCCTCGAGCGGCCCGCCGAGCTGTGCCTCGGCGCCGTGCCGCGCCGCGAGAACCCGCGCGACATCGTCATCTTCGCCGCCGGCATCGCCGAGCACCTCGCGTGCAACGCCGGTGCGCATCGCTGGCACTATCGCCGCGGCGCGGCGCGCTGGTGCCGGATTTCACCGGCTCGCGCGCTGCCCGGCAACCCGGCGGTGCAGCTGTGCGAGCTGCGCGGCAACGTCGACACGCGCCTGCGCCGTGCACGAGCCGCGCGGCGCCGGGCGGCACCTGGACGGCGTGGTGCTGGCGCTCGCCGGCCTCACGCGCCTCGCGCTCGATGAGTCGGTCGGCGGCCGCGCGGCTCATCGCCGAGCTGTTCACCGGGATGCGGCGCATGATCCTGCCACTGACGGCCTGCCCCGGCGCCCCGGCGCAGGGCGCGCTCGCGATCGAATGCCGCGCCGACGACGCGCGCCTGCGCGCCGTCCTCGCCGCCATCGACGATGCGCCGACGCGCGCCGCCGTGGCCGCCGAGCGCGCGCTGCTCGCCGAGCGCGGCGGCGGTTACCAGCGGCTTCGGCGCGACGGCGGTGGAAGTCGCGGGCCTGGAGCTCGCTCCTGTACCTGCGCGAAGAAGGCGCCGGCGCGCTGCAGCCCCTCGAGCTGCGCTGGACGCCCGCCGCAGCGCTACGGCCGTGCCGCCGGGCGCGAAGCCTGGACGGCAGCGCCGTGCCCGCGCCGGCCGCCACGCTCCCGATGCCGCCACGCGCGCCGCGCAGGCCCTTGGCGCAGCGCCGGCGCTGTTCGTCACGCACCGCCGCGCGCTGCCCGCGCTCGCGCCGGCACCGTCAATGCCTGCCCGCACGTGTAGATGCCGGCTTCGAGCTGGTACGCGCTGGCCGAGCGCGGCGTCTGGGTCGAGGGCTGCGCCGAGGGCCTGGGGTTCCAGGCCGGGCTGGCTCCGGGCCTCGATTCGCGCTCCTCGGCCTGCCGCCGGCGACCGGCTGGCTGGTGTTCACGCACGCCGGCGCCGGACGCGATGGCGCGAGGAGCCGGTCCTCGCCACCTACGCGCACGCAGCCGAGGCCGGCGGCGCGCCGCCGCCGCGCGATGCCGCACTTTCTGGCACAGCGGCGCGCAGTTCGAGCGCTGGCGCGGGCTCCTCACCGCCGACGTGCACCACGCCTGGACCCGGCAAGACCACCGAGCACCTCAGGGCCGCCGGCGTCACGCGGCTCGCCGTGTTTCCCTCGGCCGCGCAATGGCGCGCCTGGGCCGACCTCGATGCGCGCGCCGGCACGCAGGGCCGGGACGAGACCCGCGCGGCGGACGCGGCTGGTCGCGCCGCGCTCGCGGCGCTGTAGGCAACGCTGCAGCCGCTCTCGCTGGTGGGCTGGTGGGCGCTGATCGTGCTGCGCCAGGCCGAGCGCATCGCGCAGCTCTCCAGGCCGAGCGACGCCACGGCGGCGGCCTGGAGCCGCACCAAGGTCATGCTGCTGGGCGAGATCCGCCGTGTTCCTCGCGCTGCTGGCGCTCACCGTGGCGCTCGCCTGGCTCTACTGGCACGAGCGCGCGTGCGCGCCATGCAGGCCTTCTTCGCCGCGGTCACGCACGGGCTGCGCACGCCGCTCACCAGCATCCGGCTGCAGGCCGAGGCGATCGCCGAGGGGCGGTAGCCGAGCTCGCGCGCCGGCTGCTCGGACACGCTGCGCCTGGGCTCGCAGATCGACCGGGCAGCCGAGCTCGCGCATCGAGGAGCGGCGGCGCTCGCCGAGCAGGCCGTGCCGCTGCGCTGGCTCGAGCGCACGCTTCGGCGAGATCGCCCAGGCGCACGGCGAGCGCGTCGAGATCAAGGCGCACCTGGCGGAGGGCCTGCCGCCGATACTGGTCGACGCCGCGGCGCTGCGCATGATCCTGCGCCGCTGGTGGAGAATTCCGGTGCGCCACGGCGCGGTCGAGCGCGTGCAGGTGCGCATCATCGGGCGCGAGCGCGACGGCCACGTGGTGCTCGGGTAGCACCGGACAGCAGCGTCAGCACCAGGACGCCGCCGCGCTCGGCCAGCTGTTCAACCGCGGGCCGCAGTCGAGCGGCGCGGGCGTCGGGCTGTACCTCGTCAGCCGGCTGATGGAGCGCATGCACGGCTGCGCGGTGTTCTGCTCCTCGCCGGGCGACGGGTTCCGCGCCGAGCTGTGGCTGCGCGCCGCGGCGCGGTGAGGGCGCCCGAGATGAACGAGGCGAAGGCACGCATCCTGGTGGTGGAGGACGAGCGCAACGTCGCCGGGCCGCATCAGCCGAGCGCCTCGGCGCCGCCGGCTACGTGGTCGACCGCGCCGCGAGCGTCGCGCAGGCGCTCGAGTGCGTCGCGCAGCAGGCCCCGAACCTGGTGCTGCTCGACGTCGGTCTCCCCGACGGCAACGGCTTCGAGCTCGGCGGCGAGCTGCGCGTGCGCGCGCCGCGCGCGGCGATCATCTTCCTCACCGCGCAGGCCAACCCCGAGGACCGCGTGCGCGGCCTCGAGCTCGGCGCCGATGACTACGTTCCCAAGCCCTTCGTGTTCCGCGAGCTGCTGCTGCGCGTGCAGAACTGCCTGAAGCGCGCGCAGAGCCTCGCCGAGCCGGTCGGCGAACTGCCGCCCGGGCCGGTGGGCATCGGCCGCGCGCGCGTCGACTTCGAGCGCTTCGCCGCCGAGGTCGACGGCAAGTGGCAGCCGCTCACGCACAAGGAGTGCGCGGTGTTGCGCCTGCTGGCGGGCCGCGTCGGCAAGGCGGTGAGCCGCGACGAGATCCTGGACGTGGCCTGGTCGCCGGACGAGTTCCCGACCTCGCGGACGGTCGACAATTTCATCGTGCGCCTGCGCAAGCTGGTGGAGGTGGACGCGGCCGAACCGCGCCTGATCCGCAGCATCCGCGGCGTGGGCTACCTGCTGACGGAGATCAGGCGTGACTGAGAAGCTGCTGCTTGCCGCGCTCGCGCGGCGCAACCACGGGCGGCCGCCCGTGTGGTTCATGCGCCAGGCGGGGCGCTACCACAGCCACTACCAGCGGCTGCGCGCGAAGCACGATTTCATCGAGCTGTGCAAGAACCCCGACCTCGCCACCGAGGTGACGATGGGGCCGATCGAGGACTTCGGCTTCGACGCCGCGATCCTGTTCTCCGACCTGCTGTTCCCGCTCGAGGCGATGGGCATGGGACTCACCTACGAGCCGGGGCCGAAGCTCGGCTGGCAGCTGCGCGAGCTCGCCGACCTCAAGCGCCTCAAGAGCGGCGCGGCCAAGGCCGCGCTGATGCAGTTCCAGGGCGAGGCGATCCGGCGCCTGAAGGTCCGGCTGCCCGCCGACCGCGCGCTGATCGGCTTCGTCGGCGCGCCGTTCACGCTGTACGCCTACGCGGTCGCGGGCTCGCACGAGGGCTTCTCGCGCCAGGGCCTGCCCGGGCTCACCAGCGGCCTGTACGCCGGCTTCTGCGAGGCGCTCACCGAGCTGCTCGCCGCCAACATGGTGCTGCAGGCGGAGGCGGGGGCCGACGCGATCGCGCTGTTCGACACCGCCGCCGGCGCGCTCGACGAGGAGGGCTTCGCGCACCACGCCGCCGCGCCCTTCGCCGCGGTGCTGCAGCTGTTCCGCCGCCGCTACCCGGACCTGCCGGTGATCTACTACTCGCGCGAGACCGGCCCGGCGCACTGGCAGGCGCTGCGGCCGCTCGGCATCCAGTGCCTCGGCATCGACTGGCGCCACGACCTGGCGCTGGCGCTCACCGAGCAGACGCCGCACTGGGCGGTGCAGGGCAACATCGACCCGGAGTGGCTGCACCTGCCGCCGGCGGAACTCGAGGCGCGGGTGCGCGGCGTGTTCGAGCACGTGCGCGCGCTGCCCGCCACGGTGCGCGCCGCCTGGGTCTGCGGGCTCGGCCACGGCGTGTTGCAGCACACACCCGAGGATAATGTCAGGCTGGTGCTCCGGCTCCAGCGGGAGATGTTCCAATGACCACCAGCGTTGCCGCCCTGGTCGCCAAGTACGACGTGCCCGGGCCGCGCTACACCAGCTATCCGACGGTGCCGTACTGGGAGACGACGCCCACGCAGGAGCAGTGGATCGCGCACGTGCGCGCCTCGCTCGCCAGCGCCGAGTCGCGCGCCAATGGCGCCTCGATCTACGTGCACGTGCCGTTCTGCCGCGCGCTGTGCACCTTCTGCGGCTGCAACACGCGCGTGACGCGCACGCACGCGATCATCGGCCCCTACATCCACTCGGTGCTGGCGGAGTACCAGCTGTACCGCAGCGGCATCGGCGTCGACAGGCTCGAGATCGGCGAGCTGCACCTCGGCGGCGGCACGCCGACCTTCCTCACCGTCGAGGAGCTCGATGCGATGCTCGGCGGCATCCTCGGCGGCTCGAGGCTGCGCCCCGGCGCGGTGCTCGGCGTCGAGGTCGACCCGCGCGTCACCACGCGCGAGCAGCTCGAGGCGATGGCGCGCCACGGCTTCAACCGCGTCAGCCTCGGCGTGCAGGACTTCGACCCGAAGGTGCAGGACATCGTCAACCGCGTGCAGAACGAGGCGCAGGTCCGGGCGGTCACCGACAACGCCCGCGCGCTCGGCTACCAGAGCGTCAACTACGACCTGATCTACGGCCTGCCGTTCCAGACGCTCGACAGCATAGAGCAGACCATGGACGCGGTGTGCCGGCTGCGGCCCGACCGCATCGCGCTCTACGGCTACGCGCACGTGCCGTGGATCAAACCCGGCCAGCGGCGCTTCACCGAGCTCGACCTGCCCGAGGGCGAGGCCAAGCGCGCGCTCTACGAGCGCAGCCGCGAGCGGCTCGAGAAGGACGGCTACCGCGAGATCGGCCTCGACCACTTCGCGCTCGAGACCGACGACCTGTGGCACTCGGCCAAGGCCGGCACCCTGCACCGCAACTTCATGGGCTACACGCCGTTCTTCACCATGCCGCTGCTCGGTCTCGGCGCCTCGGCGATCGGCGACGCGGGCGATGCCTTCGCGCAGAACGAGAAGGAGCTGCAGGCCTACCAGGAGCGCCTCGCGAAGGGGGAGCTGCCGATCCAGCGCGGCCACGTGCTCGATGCCGAGGACGTGGTCTTGAGGCGGCACATCCTGCGGCTCATGACCACGATGCGCACCCGCTGGGACGGGCCGGCCGACTACACGCCCTACCTCGAGGAGGTGGCCGGCAAGCTCGCCGAGCTCGCCGCCGACGGCCTGGTCGAGGTCGAGCCGCGCGGCTGCCGGGTGACCGAGCGCGGCCGGGCGTTCCTGCGCAACATCTGCATGGCCTTCGATGCGCGCCTGGCGCGCAAGCTCCCGGAGAAGGCGCTGTTCAGCCGGACGGCGTAGGGGGCTTGGGGGTGGCGGGCGGCCTGGCGGCTGGCTACGGGCGCGCGGCGGCATTCCCCAGTTGTGCCGGAGCGGCGAACAGGCGATGCTGCGCGGGTGTAGGCCTTGCGCGCCGTTGCCGCGCTTACGGTGACCCTTGACCGGCTGGCTGGCTCCGACCCTTTTCGTCCTGCTCGCGCTGTGCGTGGCAACGGCCCTGTTCTTCTTCGCGGTGACGCGGGGCGCGCTGCTCGTGCGCCAGGTGGGAGGCGGGGCGGGCGACGCCGCCGCGCACGTCTATCCGCTGTATTCGAACCCGCGGCTGATGCGGCTGGTGGACTTCCAGCCGATCATCTCGGCCATCCTGCTGTTCCAGTACCACCGGCTGGTGTCGCTGATCACCAGCCGGCTGGCGACGCTCGACCTCGGCGGCCGCGAGGTGCTGATCACCTCCTGCGCGTTCGGCAACGTCATACCGCGCGTGGTCGACGCCGCGCACGCCGCCGGCGCGCGCCGGGTGCAGATCGCGGACATCGTCCAGAACGAGCTCGAGCACGTGCGGCGCAAGCTCCCGGGCCGCGACGAGTCCGTGCACTACCTGCACGACAATGCCGCGACGCTGCCGCTGGCCGACGGCGCCGTCTCCGCCAACGTGCTGTTCTTCCTGCTGCACGAGCTGCCGCATCCGCTGAAGGCCGAGGTGCTGCGCGAGGCGGTGCGCGTGCTGGCGCCGGGCGGCACGCTCTACGTCGCCGAATTCCACCGGCCGGAGCCGTGGGTGCTGCGGGCGCTGGGCTGGATGTACTTCAAGGTCTTCGAGCCCTACGGCCTCGCGCTGTGGGGCAGCCACGACCCGCTGGCGCAGCTCGAGTCCTTCGGCGGCCTGCAGTGCGAGCGCCACCGGGTGTTCTTCGGCAACTTCCAGGTCATCATCGCGACCAAGGGCCCGGCAGCCGCGGCCCAGGCCTGATGCGCGCGGGCCTCCTGGCCATCCTGCTGGCCTTCGCCACGGCGCAGGCCGCTGCGCCTGGCGCCGCCCCCGGGCGCGTCGTCGGCGTCGCCGGCATCGGGCGGATGGTCTCGGACCTCGATGCCTCGGTGCGCTTCTACGAAGCCATCGGTTTCGTGCGCGACCCGGGTGTCGATCCCGCCTGGCATAGCGACGCCGCGCTGGACCGCCTGCTCGGCATCCGCGGCGCCCGCGGCCGCGAGGCCCGGATGTTCCTGCCCAGCAGCGCCTCGGGGCAGCCCTTCGCGCTCACGCTGCGCGAGCTCGCGGGGATCCGCCGGCGCAACCTGGCCGGCTACGTCGCGTGGGAGCCCGGGGCGAGCCACTTCGGCATGGTCGTGCCCGATGCCGCCGCCACCTGGGCGCAGCTCCGCGCCGCCGGCCTGCTGCGGCCACGCTCCTGGGGCGGCGAGCTCATCGCGCTGCCGGGCAGGACGCAGGGCGTGCTGGCCTACATGACCGATCCCGACGGCCTCGACATCGAGCTGATCGACCAGCACGTCGCCAGCCCGCCGCGGCCCGCGGGGATCCACCACATCGGCCTCATCGTGCTGGACTCGGACAAGGCGCGCTCGTTCTACGGCGAGCTGCTCGGCGGGCGGCTGCAGGCGGGCGATGCGCCGTGGATGCGCGGCGATTTCACCGACTCGGTCGTCGGCGGCCACGGCAACGTGCTGCGCTTCTACAACGAGGCCTTCCCCGAGGCGAACGCCGCCGCCGCCAGCCTGAACTTCGAGCTGGTCGAATTCCAGAACCGCAAGAAGCCGGTGGAGCGCTACGGCATCGCCGACATCGCCGTCGGCTACCTGGAGCTGCAGGTCGAGGACCTCGATGCGCTGCTGGCGCGTGCCCGCGCGGCCGGCGCGCGGCTCGTCACGCGCGGCGGCGCCGTGATGCTCGCGGATGGGCGCCGCGCCGTCCTGCTGCGCGACCCCGATGTCGGCGGCTTCGTCGAGCTGTTCGAGCGGCCTGAGCCGCGGTGAGCCGGCCCGGGCGCGTTCAGACGAAGGGCTTGACGATCACGAAGACCAGGATCGGGATCACCAGCACCAGCGTCGCCTCGTTGAGGAAGCGCAGCTTGACGGAGCCGGGGAGCTCGGCGCCGAGCTGCATGCGCTGCGTGAGCGCGCGGCAGACGAGGTGGTAGCCCACGAGGCCGGCGACGAACACCAGCTTCCAGTTGAGCCAGCCGAGCGAGACGCCGAAGTAGCCGAGGCCGTACATCAGCCAGATGCCGAGCGCCGCGGCGATCAGCGCCATCAGCGTCATGAAGCCGTACAGGCGCCGCGCCATGATCACCAGGCGCCGCACGTCCTCGCCGGCGGCGCGGCCTTCGGCGTAGTGCACGAAGATGCGCGGCAGGTAGAAGATGCCGGTGAGCCAGGCCATGACGAACAGCAGGTGGAAGGTTCTGAGCCAGAGCATGCCGGCATTATCCCCCGGCGCGGGCGCCCGGCGCCATGGGCGCGGGTGGCCGGCGCCGCCGACGCGCGCGCCGGCGGCCGGCTCGCTACACTGCCCACCGCATGAATTCCCGTGACCCGGCCGCAGAACCCGCGCCGCCGCCGCTCCCCGGCTGGCTGCGGCTCGCCGCGGCGCTGCCGTGGGGCGTGCTGTACGCGCTCGCCGGCGCGCTCGCGTGGAGCGCGCGCGTGCTGCTGCGGCTGCGCGTGCGGGTGATGCGCGAGAACCTCGAGGGCTGCTTCCCGGACTGGCTGCCTGGCCACGTCGGGCAGGCGGTGCGCGCCCACTACCGCGGGCTCGCCCAGGTGGTGGCCGAGTTCATCAAGCAGGGGCGCATCGAGGCCGCCGAGCTCAACGCGCGCATGCGCTTCGCCGACGACGCGCCGGTGCGCGCGGCGCTCGCCGCGGGGCGCCCGGTGATGGTGCTGACGGCGCACTACGCCAACTGGGAGTGGGCCCTGCAGCGCGTGCGGCTGGAGTTCGGCGTGCCGGTGATCGGCGCCTACAAGCCGCCGCGCAACGCGGCGCTGGAGCGCGCGATGACGGCGCTGCGCAGCCGCTTCGGCGTGCGCATGGTGCCGGCCAAGCGCCTGCTGCGCGAACTCACGCGGCTGCGGCGCGTGCCGCACCTTGCGGCCTTCGTCGCCGACCAGGTGCCGACCACCAGCCCCAACCGCCACTGGGTGCGCTTCCTCGGCCGCGAGACCGCGTTCTTCCCCGGGCCGGCGGAGATCGCGCGCATCGGCCGCTACGAGGCCTACTACGTCGACGTGCGCCGCGAGGCACGCGGCCGCTACCTCACGCATTTCGTTCCGGTCGCGGCGGCCGGCGAGGCGCTCGAGCCCGAGGAATTCACACGCCGCTACGCCGCGGCGATCGAGCGGCAGGTGCGCGCCGCGCCGGCGGACTGGATGTGGGGCCACCGGCGCTGGAAGCTCGAGCCGCCGGGCGAGGGCGGCTGAGCGACGCCGCCCGCGGGACCTTCAGGGCTGGTCGGCGTACCCCGCCTCGCGCTGGTGCCGGATGGCGAGGACCAGCGCCACATCGTGCGCAGCCAGGAAGCAGTACAGGGCGGCGTACCCGGAGCGTCCGCGCGAGATCAGCAGTTCGCGCAGGTCGTGCTCGACCGGGCGCCCGATGAGCGGATGGCGCTCGAGGATGCCGATGCCATCGGCGATGACTGCCGCCGCCGCCGGGCCCGCGCCGGGTCGTTCGCGTTCGAGGAACTGCAGCAGCCGTTCGAGATCGTCGAGCGCGCGGCGGGCGTAGATTACCTGCGCCACGACACGGGCTGCGGACGCGCGGCGCGCTTGCCGCGTGCGCGCTCCAGCACGTAGCGGTGCGCTTCGGCGGCGGGGTAGCCCTTGCCGCTGGCGAGCGTCTCCTGCAGCGCCGCCAGGCCCTCGCCCAGGAACTCGCGCCGCTGCTCTTCGAGGCGGGTCTGCGCCTCGAGCGCCCGCAGCATGAATGCGTGCGGCGAGATCGAGGCGGCGCGCGCGGCGGCGCGCACGCGGCGCTTGAGGTCCTCGGGAAGCTTGATCGTCGTCGCCATGGGCTCGATCCCCGGCCGCGCGGGAGCTGGCCGTGCGAAAGGTATTACCATGTTATTACTCCTGGCCCGCGGCCGGCAAGGCGCCGCCGGGACAGGATCGGGCCAGCGGTGCCCCGCGGGCGAGGGGGCAATCGGGCCAATAGGCGGTGATATGCTTGCCGCCCATGGACGCGACCCTCCACGCCCGCCGCGTGCGCCGGTGGAATCCCGCAGCGCTCGCCCTCGCAATGGCCCTCGCACTGGCCCTCGTGCCGCCCGCCGCATGGGCCGCGAAGCCGGCCGCGCCCGCGGCGGCCGAGCCCGCGAACGCGCCCTACGCGATCCAGCCGGGCGACGTGCTCACGGTGTCGGTGTGGAAGGAGAAGGAGCTGCAGGCCGACGTGCTGGTGCGGCCCGACGGGGGGCTCTCGTTCCCGCTGGCCGGCGACATCCAGGCCTCGGGCCGCAGCGTCGAGGAAGTGCGCGCGCTCATCGAGAAGGGGCTGAAGCGCTACATCCCGGACCCGGCCGTGTCGGTCGCGGTGAAGCAGATCGGCGGCAACTTCATCTACGTCATCGGCAAGGTGAACCGCCCCGGGCAGTTCCCGTTCAGCAAGCCGGTGGACGTGATGCAGGCGCTGGCGCTCGCCGGCGGCGCGACGCCGTACGCCTCGGTCAACGACATCCGCATCCTCAGGCGCGACGCGGCCGGCCTGCGCTCGATGGCGTTCCACTACAACGACGTCGAGAAGGGCCGCGAGCTCGAGCAGAACATCCTGCTCGGCAGCGGCGACACCGTCGTCGTCCCGTGAGCGCGCGCCGCCCCAGGCCCCGCGCGCCGTTCGCCGCGCCGCTGGTCGCGCGGGCGCTCGCCGTCGCGGCGCTCGCCGCGCTGGCGCTCGCCGCGGCGCCACGCGCCGGTGCGGCCGACTGGTCGCTCGCGCCGCAGCTGGCGCTCGGCGGCGAGTACAACACCAATCCCTACCTCGACTACCGGCAGGTCGACCACCGCAGCGGCGGCACGCTCGACCTGAACCTGCCGCTTGCCGCGAAGACCGAGCGCACCGACTTCTCGCTCGCGCTCGGCGGCCACCTGCGCCGCTACGACAACGACCCGAACGCCAACCGCGACGACGAGACGCTCAACCTCAGCGTCGGCCAGACGCGCGAGCGCAGCGGCTGGAAGGCCAGCGCCGGCTGGACGCGCGACACCACGCTCACCAGCGAGCTCGGCAGCACCGGCATCACGGTCGGCAACCAGCGCCACAACCGCTACCAGGCCTCGATCGCGCCGCAGATCCAGCTCTCGGCGCGGAGCCTGTTCGTCTTCGGCGTGAGCGGCGAGCTCAACCGCTACGACAGCGCGGCCTCGACCGGCCTGGTCGACTACGGCTACGCCTCGGTGTACGCGACCTACGCGCGCCAGGCCACCGAGATCACCAGCGTCGGCCTGAGCCTCATGGCCGGCGGCCTCTCGGTGCCCGACCGGCGCGCCTCGGAGTCGGTGAACGGCGTGGTGCGCCTCACCTTCAACCACCAGTTCAGCGAGCGGCTGAGCCTGGAGGCCGATGCCGGCCCGAGCTTCGCGCGCTCGCGCACGCTGGAACGCTGGGGCGCGTCCGGCCTGCTGGCGCTCAAGTACGGCGGCCAGCGCACCGACTTCTCGCTCTCGGCCGAGCACGCGCTCGCGCCCGCGGGCCTCGGCTCGCTCACCCTGCACGACAGCGTCGCCCTCGGCATGGGCAACCGCCTCACCGAGAAGGTCTCGATCGGCACCACCGTCGGCTACCAGCGCAGCAGCGACGCGCTGTACGCGACCAGCGCCGCGCGGCGCAGCACGAACTACTGGCGCGCCAGCGAGTCGCTGCGCTGGCAGTGGACCGAGACCTTCTCCGTCTCGCTCTCGGCCGGCGCGACGCGCCAGCATTCGAGCGACCAGGCCGACCATGCCAACCAGTTCATCGGTGGACTGCGCTTCGGCTGGAGCCCACGTTCGCTGTTCTAAAACGCACTACATTTGTATGACGTTTTGTCATAATTTGCGGTACTGCGTCACAAATTCTGTCCAATCGGCCTGTCACGGACATAACGACCCGACTTAAATGCGCCTCATAGGCAGCCAGGACGACGCGCTGCCTCGAGGGACGCAATGAGGCCGACAACCCGGTTTTCCGCCCACCGCCTTCCCCAGTACTTCCTCGCCGCCGCACTCCTGGCCAGCGCCGGAACCGCCCACGCCACCAGCTGCGTGACCGGCCAGAGCTCGGTCCTGTACCAGGGCCTGCCCTCCGAATTCGGCGACCATGACTGCTACGTCGCGCCCTCGAACCCGGACCCCCAGTGGAAGGATTCGGGCGACGCCTGGAAGCACTTCACCTGGTACGACCTGGACGGCAAGCAGTGGGAAGGCTGGCACCATCAGCGGTTCTACAAGGACGGCAAGGACTGCACGCCGTCGCCGGTGCCGCTGCCGGCCTCGAGCTGGCTGCTGGTCTCCGGGGCCCTCGCCATGCTGGCGCTGGCCCGCCGTCGCCGCGAGGCGACGCTCTGAGGGCGCCTGGGGCCGCCTCGGCCGCGCTAGACTAGCGCGTCCACCGAGGAGGTCGCCGGTAGTGCCTGCAGGACGCAAGAAGGCCGTATCGCTGCGCTTGAGTGCTTCCGACCTGACCAAGATCAGGCGGGTGGCCAAGCGCCTGGACGTCCGTGATTCGGACGTCATCCGCTTCGCCATCAAGAACCTCCTGGTCCGTCTCTCGCCGCTCACCGATCCCTCGCTGACCGGCTCAGCCCTGGTGCCGCTGTTCCTCGAGGCCGGCTCGGAGCTCACCAACGGGCTGGAGCTCGACGCCGAGCAGCTCGATCGCATCATCAACGAAGGGGCGGGTCCGGAGGACAAGGTCTCCATGGACGACCTGCACATGATCTCGATGGTCGGCGCGCCGGCGGGCGGCGATGTCCCGGCCAAGGGCGCCGACCGGCGCGCGAGCCCGATGCGCCGCTACCTCTACGAGAAATACCTCTTCCGCACCGAGATTAGTCCCGCAGAGGACGACGGGGAAACGAGCCCCGAGGAGTAGTCCCGACCCCATCCGGCGCAGGCCTGTCAAGGTCGCCGCAACAAAGGGTTTGGGGTTACTCTTCACACCACCATGCAGGTTCCCGACGTCACGATGACGGGCGGGGCGGAGCCGGCCGCCCCCGCGCTGAGGCAGCGATTCAGCGCCGTGCGGCGCCGTCTCAAGCCCATGGCGCTGGCCTTCGGCCTGGTGTTCGGCGGCGCGGCGCTGGCGGCGCTCCTCTGGCCCCCGACCTACCGTTCGAGCGGCACCATCCTCATCGAGCAGCAGGAGGTCCCGGTCGAGTTCGTGCGCTCGGCCGTCACCAGCTACGCCGACCAGCGCGTGCAGATGATCAGCCAGCGCGTCATGACCTCGGCGAACCTGCTCGGCATCATCGACAAGTACAAGCTCTACCCGGCCGACCGCGACAAGGTCGCGCGCGAGACGCTGGTCGACCGCATGCGCGACGACATCGGCCTGCACATGATCAGCGCCGACGTGGTCGACCCGCGCGCCGGCCGCACCACCAAGGCGACGATCGCGTTCTCGGTGAGCTTCGACAGCCGCTCGGCCGCGACCGCCGCGCAGGTCGCCAACGAGCTCACCACCCTGTACCTCTCCGAGAACGTCGAGACACGCAAGCAGCTCGCGGCCGACACCGCCGGCTTCCTCAAGGACGAGTCCGAGCGGCTCGGCGCGCGCGTCTCCGACCTCGAGGGCCGCATCGCCACCTTCAAGTCCCAGCACGCCGGCGAGCTGCCCGAATTCCAGTCGATGAACCTGCAGATGGCCGATCGTGCGCAGGGCGACCTGCGCAACGCCGAGTCGCGCATGTACGCGATCGACCAGCAGCTCGTGTTCCTGGACGCGCAGCTCGCGCAGCTCAGCCCCACGGCCGCGTCGGTCAGCGACACCGGCGAGCGCGTGCTGCCGCCGGCCGAGCGGCTGCGGATGCTGCAGGGCCAGCTCGCCGCCGCGCAGGCGCGCTACAGCCCCGACCACCCCGACGTCGTGCGCCTGAAGCGCGAGATCGAGGGCCTGCAGGCGCAGCTCGCCGCCGCGGCGCCGGCCGCGCCGGCTCTGGCCAGCGCCGCCACGGGCGCCGCGGGCGCCGCCGCCGGCGCCGCGCCGCTCGACGCCGCGGCCGACATCACCCGCCAGCTCGAGGCCGCCCGCGCCGAGCTCGCCGCCGCGCGCCAGAAGTACTCCGCCGACCACCCCGACGTGCAGCGCCTCGAGCGCCAGGAGAACTCGCTCCAGCTCGCCCTGCAGCAGACCCCGCGGCGGGCGGCGACGGGGTCCGCGCCAGCGGCGCCGGCCACCGCGGCGGCGCCCGCGCCGGCCGCGAGCGTCGCCTTCGCCGGCGAGGCCGACAACCCGGCCTACGTGCAGTTGCGCGCCCAGCGCGCCGCGGCGCTCAACGACCGCGCCGCGCTCGCCGCCCAGGTCCCGGCGCTGCGCGCGCGCATCGCCAGCCTGGAGCGCGCCCAATCGGCCGCCCCCGAGGTCGAGAAGGACTACGCCGAGCTGCAGCGCAACCTCGCCAACGAGCAGTCCAAGTACAACGAGGTCCGCCAGAAGCAGCTCGAGGCGCAGCTCGCGCAGAACCTCGAGACCGAGCGCAAGGGCGAGCGCTTCACGCTGATCGAGCCGCCGCTGCAGCCGCAGGAGCCGGTGAAGCCCAACCGCCCGGCGATCCTGCTGCTCGGCCTGGTGTTCGCGGCGGCCGCGGCGCTGGTGCTGATGTTCGTGCTCGAGACGCTCGACACCCGCATCCGCGACCGCTCGCACCTGATCGCGCTGCTCGCCGTGCCGCCGCTCGCGGTGATCCCGGCGCAGGACCTGGACGAGGACATCGAGGCGCGGCGGCACCTGCGGCGCAAGACCGCGCTGCTCACGGCGGCGCTGTTCGTGCTGGTGCTGATCGGCGTGCACCTGTTCATCCAGCCGCTCGACATCGTGTGGCTGCGGCTGATGCGGCGGCTGGGGGCCTGAGGGCGATGGAACGCATACGACGCGCACTTGAGCTGGCCCGCGCCGAGCGCGAGGCGATCCGCCGGGCCACCGGCGGCAACCCGGCGCGCCCCGGCCCCGACATGGTGCCGATGCTGATCGAGACGCCGGTCGCGCAGGAGAGCTCGGCCAACGAGCCGTTCCGCAACACGCTCGAACTCACCCCGAACATGGACGCGATCCGCCGCAGCCGGCTGCTCGCGCCCGGACTCATCGGCCCCGCCGCCGAGGGCTTCCGCATGCTGCGCACCCAGGTGACGCAGCGCATGCAGCAGCGCGGCTGGAACACGCTCGCGGTGCTCGCGCCGACCGCGGGCGATGGCGCCACCACCGTCGCGCTCAACCTCGCGATGGCGATCTCGGCCGACCCGAAGCGCTCGGCGCTGCTGGTGGACTTCAACCTGCGGCACCCCGGCGTCGCCAGCGCGCTCGGCATCCCGGGCGAGCCGGGCGTCGAGCAGTGCCTGATGAACGAGTACCGCATCCCGGAGGTGTTCGTGCGCCTCAAGGGCTACGAGCACCTGATGATCGCGCCGGCCGCGGCGCCGGTGGCGCAGTCCTCCGAGCTGCTCGCGAGCGAGAAGGCGCGCAACCTCGTGGCCGAGCTCAAGACGCGCTACAAGGACCGCATCGTGCTCTTCGACCTGCCGCCGGTGCTCGGGAGCGACGACGCGCTGAGCTTCGCGCCGCTGGTCGACGCCGTGCTGCTGGTGATCGCCGAGGGCCGTACGCGCTTCGAGGACGTGCAGCGCTGCTTCGAGCTGCTCAAGGACCGCCCGGTCATCGGCACCGTCCTCAACCGCGCGCGCGCCGGCGGCGCGCAGTACGCGTACTAGGGGAGCGCCAGGCCGTGTACGAGGGCTACTACGGGTTCCGCGAGCGCCCCTTCGCGCTCACCCCCGACCCCGAGTACATGTTCCTCACGCGCCACCACCGCGAAGCGCTGACGATGCTCGAGTACGGGCTCACGCAGCAGGCGCCGATGATGCTGATCACCGGCGAGGTAGGCTGCGGCAAGACCACGCTGATCCGCTTCCTCCTGAGCCGGCTCGATGCGTCCACCACCTGCGGCCTCATCGCCAACGTCGGCCGCAACTTCGACCGCCTGCTGCAGTGGGTGTGCATGGCCTTCGGCCTGCCGTTCAAGGGCATGAGCGATGCCGAGCTGCACGAGGAGTTCAGCCAGTTCCTGATCCGCGAGTACGCCGCCAACCGCAGGGTGCTGCTGATCGTGGACGAGGCACAGAACCTGAGCCCCTCGCTTCTCGAGGACCTGCGGGTGCTCACCAACATCAATGCCGACAAGCACGTCGTGCTGCAGGTGATCCTGGTCGGCCAGCCGGAGCTGCGCGACACGGTGCGCAGCCCCGCGTTCCGCCAGCTCGCCCAGCGCATCAGCATCGACCATCACATGGAACCGATGGCGGCCGAGGAGACGCGCTGGTACGTGCGGCATCGCCTGCGCACCGCGGGCGGCGAGGTCAGCATCTTCCGCAGCGCCGCGATCGATGCGATCCACGAGGCGAGCCGCGGCGTGCCGCGCCTCGTCAACCAGCTGTGCGACGCGGCGCTGGTCTACGGCTTCTCCGAACGCGCCCCGCGCATCGACCTCACGATCGTGCAGGAGGTCCTCAAGGACAAGCACGAGGGCGGCCTGCTCGAGGCCGGGCGCGAGGTGCGGAAGGTGCCGACGGTGACGACGGCGGGGGATGCCTAGCCTTGCGGTGCGTAGAAATCTCGATCGTTTCCCTGCCGACTTCCTGATACCGCTGACAAATCAAGACGTTGCGCACTTGAGGTCACAATTTGTGACCTCAAGTTTCCCGCAGCCGCGCCACGGTGGGCGCCGCTATCCGCCGGTGGCCTTCACTGAGCATGGCGCAGTCATGGCGGCGACCATCCTGAATAGCCCGCGAGCCGTACAGATGAGCGTCTACGTGGTCCGCGCCTTCGTCGAGCTGCGTGCGCTCCTGGGCGCCA
>JAXMGO010000001.1:0-1635 GCA_046347255.1 Steroidobacteraceae bacterium | reverse complement strand
AACACCCCGCTGAGGATCGCGAGCGCGCGTTGCGGATGGTCGACGATGAGCCGCAGGGCCCACCAGGGGTTCACCGCGCCGAGCACCGCCGGGTGGCGTGCCAGCGCGACGGCGCCGAGCACGGCGAGCACGAGGAACCACAGGATCATGACGTAGCCGAAGCTGCGGCCGATGCGCCCGGTGCCCTGGTACTGCACTGCGAACAGCACGATGACGATCGCGATCGTGACCGGCACGGCGGTGCCGTGGAACTGCGGGCTCAGCAGTTCCAGGCCTTCGACGGCGCTCAGCACCGAGATCGCCGGCGTGATCAGCGCGTCGCAGTAGAACAGCGCCGCGCCGAGCGAGGCGAGCAGCACGACGCGCGTGGCCCAGCGGCCGCCGCGCCCGAGGGTGTGCTGCAGCAGCGCCAGCATCGCGAGGATCCCGCCTTCGCCCGCGTTGTCGGCCCGCAGGATCAGCACGACGTACTTGAGCGTGACGATCAGCGTCAGGCTCCAGAAGGTCAGCGAGAGCACGCCGAACACGGCGGCCGCCGAGGCATCGCCGGTCGCGTGCAGCGTCTCCCTGAAGGCGTACAGGGGGCTGGTGCCGATGTCGCCGTAAACGGTGCCAAGGGCGCCGATGACGGCCGCGGTACTCAGGGGCTGGGGCTTCATGCGGATTCCAGGCCGGGATGCCGGCCGGAATCCTGCGCCCGCGGGCCGTCAGTACGCCGTTAAAGTTCCGCGACCCGGGAGGGAGCCCGGCGCATCGGCAGGAAGCGGCTGTTGCGCAGCAGGCCCGCGGAGACCAGCGAGACCAGCACGCCGACCGGGAAGATCTCGGCGAAAGTCATGGGCAGGCGGTACAGCGGATTCGCGTACTGGCGCTTGAATTCGTCCATCCGGGCGATGAACTGCTCGAGCGCAGCCCCGCTCAATCCTTGCGCCTTCTGCCGGGCGATCAGGCCATCGGCATAGGTCGCCGCGAAATCGAGATGAGTGACCGCCAGCGCGGCCTCCCAGGCGACCACGTAGATGACTCCGGCGACGACGCTGATGGCGAGGCCGTACGCGAACGCCGGCCAGAAGCGGATGAGGCCGCCGAGCTCCATATCGCGCCGGCGCTTGATCGCGACGAACACGACGCTGAGGGCGACCAGCATGATCAGGTACCCGACGACGACGCCCCACGGGGCGTCGGTATGTCCCCCGAGTCCGACGGTGATGCCGAACAGCGGTACGCCTACGGCGAGTCCCGAAGCGAGTCCGTTCGTGAGGATCCTGCGGATCATGGTTGGAGTCTCCAGTTGGATTGCCTGGCAGCCAGAGGACCACACCGCGCCCGCCGGACCCATCCCCCATACGGGTGATCGGGCGCGCATCACCCGATTGCGGCCCCGCTCAGGGCAGGATTCCCAGCTCCCGGGCGCGATTGACGGCCTCGGTTCGCCGTCGCGCCCCGAGCTTGTCGTACAGACGGGCGACGTGTGTCTTCACGGTATCCGGTGCGATGGCCAGCCGCGCGGCGATCTCCTTGTTCGAGCGGCCGGCGGCCAGTTCCTGCAGCACGCTGAGCTCGCGTGGCGTGATGCCCAGCGACGCCTGGGCCCTGGGGTTGCCGTCGAACGGTGCCGCTCGCCGGTGGCGCAGC